>CANRPW010000021.1 GCA_947632615.1 uncultured Clostridia bacterium
AATTTCGTCTTTCTTTTATTCGGTTTTCAATGTTCAAAATTGCCATCGCCTTTCTGTGCGACAGCTTATTAATAATATCATATAAAAAAGTATTTTGTCAAGTACTTTTTAAAAAAAATTTCAAAAAAAGTAAACCCTCATATCCCTTAAATTTTTCCATTACAGATTGACAATCAGGCGGTGATGGTATATAATTATTATAATTGCAAATATCCGGGGAGCCAATCGGCTGAGAGGGATTTTTCCGACCCGTGACCTGATACGGATAATGCCGTCGTAGGAAGATAACCGCATTTCTATAAATATGTTTTTTGACGGCGTGGTGTATCGAATTTGCGATACACTTTTTTATATTATATCGAGGAGGTATATCATGAGTTATACTACACAAATGGACGCTGCAAGACAAGGCATTTTGACAGAAGAACTTAAGAAGGTAGCTAAGAAAGAAAATTTTGATGAAAAAGAACTTATGGAGCTTGTGGCAAAGGGACAGGTTTGCATACCCTGCAACAAGGTACACACTTGCATAGAGCCTAACGGCATAGGCTTTGCCCTTAAAACAAAAATCAACGTAAATCTTGGAATTTCAAGAGACTGCAAGGATATGGACGTTGAAATAGGCAAGGTAAATTCAGCAGTGGCTATGGGCGCAGAATCCATCATGGACTTAAGCTCCTTCGGCGACACAAGAAAGTTCAGAAAAAAACTCACCTCCGAGTGTCCTGCAATAATAGGTACTGTACCTATTTATGATGCCGTTGTTTACTATCATAAGGCACTGGGAAAGATAACCACAGACGAATGGATCGACATAGTAAGAATGCACGCTGAAGACGGTGTGGATTTTATGACTATCCACTGCGGTATAAATAAGGAAACAGCAGAAAGATTTAAGAGGAACAAAAGACTCACCAACATAGTTTCAAGAGGCGGCTCTATCATATTTGCATGGATGGAAATGACAGGAAATGAAAATCCTTTCTATGAAAGATTTGACGAGATACTTGACATTTGCCGTGAATATGATATAACACTTAGCCTTGGCGATGCCTGCCGTCCCGGTTGTATAGAGGATGCTTCCGACACAAGCCAGATAGAAGAGCTTATCGCCTTAGGAGAGCTTACAAAAAGAGCATGGGAGAAGGATGTACAGGTAATGATAGAAGGTCCTGGTCATATGCCGCTGGATCAGATAGAAGCAAACATGAAAATACAGCAGACACTCTGCCATGGCGCTCCCTTCTATGTACTCGGACCCCTTGTTACAGACGTTGCTCCGGGATATGACCACATAACATCCGCTATAGGCGGAGCAATAGCAGCTACATACGGAGCTTCTTTCCTCTGCTATGTAACCCCTGCGGAACACCTTCGCCTGCCAACCCTTGATGATGTGAAGGAAGGAATTATAGCTTCAAAGATCGCCGCTCATGCAGCCGACATTGCAAAGGGTGTAAAGGGCGCAAAGGACTGGGATTATAAGATGAGCTATGCACGTAAAAAGCTTGATTGGGAAGCAATGTTTGATCTTGCTATTGATCCCGAAAAGGCTCGCCGTTACAGAGCCGAGTCCAAGCCGGAAAAAGAAGATACCTGTACCATGTGCGGAAACTTCTGTGCCGTTAAAAATATGAATAGAATCCTCGACGGTGAAATTGTATCTATTTTTGATGAATAATATAGAACTTTCTCTGCTCGGTCATAACAAACGGGTGCTTGGCTTTGCCAAGCACCCGTTTGTTATGACCGACCCGCGGGGCAAGAAGCAAAAGAGGGCGGCTTCGCCGCCCTCTTTTGCTTCTTGCCCCGCGGGTCGGTCGCCCGGTTCGATATCGCTCACAGCGATATCGAACCGGGCGACCGAGCGATTATAAAGCACATAATTTGATAAAGTTATTTTAACAAACAAAAGAATAGGAAGTATTTAATGCACAGGCATACCAACGGAATGATTGGCAAAGCCAATCATTCCGTTGGTATGCCTGTGCCGTGGGGGAAAATCAGCCAAGGGGCGGCTTTGCCGCCCCTTGGCTGATTTTCCCCCACGGCGCGGGCTTTTAACTCGATATCGCTGTAAGCGATATCGAGTTAAAAGCCCGCGCAATCATCAAAAATTTTAATTTTAATATGGAGTATTTTTTTTGCTCGGGTAGCACAAAGGGGAGTTTGGCTTTGCCAAACTCCCCTTTGTGCTACCCGAGCCGCGGGGGCAAAATGCCAAAGAGGGCAGCTTCGCTGCCCTCTTTGGCATTTTGCCCCCGCGGGTCGGTCATCAGGCTCGATATCGCTATAAGCGATATCGAGCCTGATGACCGAGCAAACCTAAAAAGCTCCCCAACAAAGCCTGTTGGGGAGCTTGATATTATCTGTTCATTTCGGACTGAGGTCCTGTTGATTTATGATTTTCTATTACGCCGTTGATCTCTTCAAGTGAAGAACGAGGCATATCTCCGTAAACAGTATTTTTAACTGCCGACATAGCATCGCCATATTCTACAGCAGCCTGAATATTGCCCTTCTTAAGTATAGCATACAGTGCTCCGCCTACAAAAGCATCGCCTGAACCTATACGGTCTACAACCTCTATTTCCTTATAATGATCTTCTTCATAGAATTTGCCGTCGAAATAGATCTTGCAGCCGAAATTATGTCTTGTGGGGCTGATAGCAATACGGCGTGTAGTTGCTACTATCTTGCAGCCGTATTCATCGGAATAGCTCTTCATAATTTCTTCAAGAGTACCTGTCTTCTGCATCATTCTTCTTGATGTTTCTTCCGATACAAAAAGAACATCTACATATGGAAGGAGCTTTACTATTGTTTCTCTTGCTTCTTCTTCGCTCCAGAGTGTTGCTCTGTAGTTAAAGTCGAAGGAAACAGCAGCGCCGTTCTTTTTAAATTCCTTTATCATTTTGAGTGTGGTTTCTCTAAGACTGGGAGCAAGAGCAAGGGTAATACCGCTTACATGGAAAAGTCTTGTATTGCGGTAAACCTCAGGGTCTATTTCGTCAAATGTAATGGTTGTGAATGATGAATTTGCTCTATCATAAACAACCGAAGATTTACGAGGATATGCTCCTGACTCATAATAATAAACACCAAGACGCTTTTGCGGTGATTTATCAAAAACCACATATCTGTCCGTTACAGCGCCATATCTTATGTTATACTGTATGAAACGTCCTATTTTATTGTCAGGCAGCTTTGTTATGATGGCTGTTTTTGCGCCGAGATATGCTGCGCCGGAAGCCACATTAAGCTCTGAACCGCCTGCATTTTTGTCGAAGACCTCGCCATAGGAGATCTTTTCTTTATCAGGTGCAGAAAGTCTTAACATAACCTCACCAAAGCTTACGAGGTCAAAACGTCTGCCTCTGCCATTAGGAATAAAATCTTTTATCTCCATAAATATACCTCCTCTTTATTTATTGTAGTACACTTTAGTTAATTATAACATCCGAGCAAATAAATTGCAAGTTAATTTAGGTTATTTTGTAAAAATATTATCAACTATTTCCATTTTCTTTGTTAATAATATACGATTTTATAATATTATTCGTCATCTAACTTAAGCACACTCATAAAAGCTGCCTGGGGCACATCTACATTTCCTACCTGGCGCATACGCTTTTTACCTTCCTTTTGCTTTTCAAGAAGCTTTTTCTTACGGGAGATATCGCCGCCGTAGCACTTTGCAAGCACGTCCTTTCTGTAGGCGCTTATGGTCTGTCTTGCAATAATTTTATTGCCTATTGCCGCCTGAAGAGGAATTTCAAATAAGTGTCTTGGTATCTCTTTTTTCAGTTTTTCAACTATTTTACGCCCTCTTTCTACGGCGCCTGACTCATGTACTATAAATGAAAGAGCGTCCACGGCTTCTCTGTTTACCAATATATCAAGCTTAACAAGCTTGCTTGGTTCATAGCCGTCAAGCTCGTAATCCAGCGAAGCATAGCCCCTTGTTCTGGACTTTAATACATCGAAAAAGTCGTATATTATTTCATTAAGAGGCAGCCTATAGTGGAGCATAGCTCTTGTAGTTTCAAGATATTCCATACTTACATAAACCCCTCGTCTTTGCTGGCAAAGCTCCATAACTGTACCTATATATTCTGTAGGAAGGAATATCTCAGCCTTTACCCATGGCTCTTCCATATGCTCTATAATCGTAGGGTCGGGAAAATCGTTGGGATTTGACAATACCATTTTTGTGCCGTCGGTAAGGTATATGTGATAAATAACGCTTGGCGCTGTTGTCACAAGATCCAGATTATATTCTCTTTCAAGTCTTTCCTGTATTATTTCTAAATGAAGAAGACCCAAAAAGCCGCATCTGAAGCCAAAGCCAAGCGCCACCGAGGTCTCCGGTTCAAACACAAGAGCGGCATCATTTAAGTTGAGTTTATCAAGCGCATCTCTTAAGTCTTGATATTTAGAGCCGTCTGCAGGGAATATACCGCAGTAGACCATTGACTGAACTTTTTTATAACCGGGAAGCATTTCCTTAACGGGGTTGTTTACCAATGTAATGGTATCGCCTATACGAGTGTCCTTAACATTCTTTATGCTGGCTGTAAGATAGCCAACATCTCCTGACATAAGTCCGTCGCAGGGTATAAAACGACCTGCTCCGAATACTCCCACCTCAACAACATCAAATTCTTTATTTGTCGCCATAAAGCGTATTCTGTCGCCTTTTTTGAGAGTGCCGTCAAAAACTCGCATAAACACTATAACACCTTTATAGCTGTCATATACACTGTCGAATATAAGTGCTTTCAGCGGAGCGTTTTCATCACCCTCGGGAGGGGGCAAAAGCTCCGTTATTTTTTCAAATACATCTTCTATATTAATATTATTTTTTGCTGATATAAGAGGAGCTTCGGAGGTATCAAGGCCTATAATATCCTCTATCTCCTGCTTTACTCTCTCTGGTTCTGCACTTGGCAGGTCAATTTTGTTTATGACAGGCAAAACCTCGAGGTTATTGTCAAGTGCAAGATATACATTGGCAAGCGTCTGAGCTTCTACACCCTGGGCAGCATCCACCACAAGCACTGCGCCGTCACAGGCAGCAAGACTTCTTGAGACCTCGTAGTTAAAATCCACATGCCCGGGAGTGTCTATAAGGTTGAAGGTATACTCCTCCCCTGCGGCATTTGTGTATATAAGGCGGACAGCCTGACTTTTAATGGTTATGCCTCTTTCTCTTTCAAGCTCCATATTGTCAAGAACCTGCTCCTGCATTTCTCTTTCAGTAAGCAGTCCGCATCTTTGTATGAGCCTGTCGGCAAGCGTGCTTTTACCGTGGTCTATATGGGCTATAATGCTGAAATTTCTTATATATTTTTGTCTGTCGGATGACATAAATTTCCCTCCGCAATTTGTTATTCATTCGGGCTTTCCGGTGTCTGAACGGCACCCGCCTCTTGTGTGTCAGAGCCGTTATCGTTTGAAGTATTGTCAACATCGGAGCCTGTCGCAGAATTATTTGGCTGCTCGCTTTGAGTAGCATTTTGTGTGTTTTTGTCTGCCGTCTCACTCTGAGGAGTTTTCACAAGCTCTATCTGAGTTCTTATCCTTCCGCTTGATATAACGCCCGGCGGCAGCACAGGTATAACGTCTACCGTATGCACGCCCTCTCCAAGACCTCCAAGGTCTATACTGCCGGTAATTGTGGCATTTTTAACCAAAGCTTCGCTGCCGTAGACCTCAAATGCAACATCACCGGGGCTATGAGCAAGCTGAAGACCTTGACCAAGCCCAATAACATTTATATTAGAGCCTTTGATATTGGCTACTGTTGTGCCCTCCTTCTCAAGGGTGACCGAAACGGTGACCTCGGCATTTTCAGCCGCCGGCTTGAGTCCTCTTGCCGCAAGTATTTCGTCTAAACCAACAACTGTGGTAAAGCTTTTGTTAGCTCCGCTGACATCTATGGGAAGAAGCTCTATAGGGTCTTCGCTTACGTTTTCTCTGTCGGAAACTACGCCTATTGTGTTGGGTGACACCGATACTTCAGCCACCTTATAGCCCGGCGCAGGCTCTCCTGTAGTACCGGGAGTATTAATTACTATTTCTCCCTCCTTACGCACAACGGCGCTTACCTCTATGGCAGGACTAAGAACCTCAAAGTTATCGTTTGCCAAAACTCCTTCATCGGTATAGAGAACAGGTCTTACGTGAAGCACTCTTTCTCCGCTTATGGACGAAAGATCCACCGGAAGCCCGGCATAGCTTATGCTGTCGGCAAGTTTTTCCGGCCCTCTTACGGTTACTGTTTCAGCAGAAGGTATAAGCTCATCCCTCACATAGCCTTCTTCTATATCCTTTTCTATAACTACTCTTACAGGGACTTCAAACTGTGTCAGCCTGTCAAGCTCCACATTAAGCCCCGAAGGAGTATAGCCCACTATTTCATAAGCATTGCTGTAAACCGAAATGTTGGGTATAACAGAGGTGTAGAAGGGGTTTGACAGATCTTCATTATAATAGTCTGAAAACCTCCCAAGATCGATCGTTGCGCTGACACTGTTTTTACCTGAGGTCAATACATTCAGGTCGGCTCTTGTTGCCTTGACCCTTACACTTATGTTCTGATCCTTTATGCTGTCTAAATTTGTGCAGATAAGATTATTTTCCTTAAGCTGGTCTTCACCTGCCACGCTTACATTTATATTAAAAATATGTGTTTCCGCAGGGTTCAGCGTTCCCATAACCACAAACCAGACTATAAAGGCAGCTATAACAGAAAAAACCTTAAGTTTTAAATTTGTACTGAAAAAAATTTTTATCCTTGCTGTTATTTTATTTGCTTTCATTGTTGTTATGCAGTCCTTTCCACAAAGCCGAGAATGGCATATAACCGTTTTTATGCACAGGTGTGAGAATATCCATAAGCTTCTGAGGCGTTAGGTTTTGGTTTATTCTTCCCTCGTGAGCTACAGATATTTTACCCGTTTCTTCCGATACGACTACAATGTAGGCATCAGAAACCTCACTTGCGCCAATGGCTGCTCTGTGTCTTGTTCCAAAATCGCTGTTAAGTACCGCCTGAGTAAGAGGCAGAATACAGGCTGCCGAAGCTATCCTGTTATCTCTTATAATAACTGCGCCGTCATGAAGAGGCGTTTTGTTTACAAATATGTTGGTAAGAAGCTGACTTGACACCTCGGCATCTATAGTAACTCCCCTCTCTTCAAAATCTCCCAAAGGTACATCATTTTCTATTACTATCAATGCCCCTGTTTTTTCATTTGACATTCTTTTTACGGCATCTACTATTTCTGCCGCTGTTTTTTCACTAAGCTCCGCAAGACGTGTTTCAGAAGAAAATACCTTTGTAAACATACTTCCCTTTCCCAGATTTTCAAGAGCCTTTCTGAATTCCGGCTGGAAAAGGATTATAATTGCTATAATGCCTACGGAGAGCGTTTTTTCAATGATCCACGAAACAGCATATAAATTGAAAAGATTTGCAAACAGGCTTATTATGCCAAGAACTATTATGCCCTTAAGCAAAAACCACGCTCTTGTTTCTCTTACCCAGACTATTACCCAATATATTATTGCCGCAACAATTATTATGTCTAAAATATCTGTTATTCTTATGTTTAAAATGCTTGAAATAGCAAAATTTGAAAATGCTTCATAAAAACTTTCCAAAATATAATTCATATAATTCACCTGCAATTCAATTATAAAATCCTATTATAATTATAACACAAAAAAATAAACTTTTCAATAAAAATTCCATTATAATTATTGTGGCTCCACCCTATTTTTCATAGCAAGTATGAAAAATAGGGCGAACCAATGGGGGCCGAGGGCAGGGATGGGAGATGAGCTCATACGCCCTTGGGAAGCTAAAGCATCCCAAGGGCGTATGAGCTCATCTCCCCATCCCTGCCCTCGGCTTCGACGCCCCGGGGCTTGAGGCAAATATTTAATAAAGGGCTTGTAAGTTTTTTTAAAATTTGTTATTATAATAGTATAATTATAAAATAGGGTGATTATTGATATGACAGAAATATACAGGCTGCCCCTTATTCCTCTGAGAGGCGTAGTTGCTTTTCCCGGAGTGGAATTTATGTTTGATATAAAGAGAACCATATCCTCCGCTGCGATTTCCGAAGCAATGAAAAACGACAGAAGGATAGCGCTTATTGCGCAAAAAGACCCTTCTCAAGAGGACATTACGGAAAATGATCTATATAGAGTCGGTGTGCTTGCAAGCATAAAACAGGTTTATAAAATAGCCCCCGGTGTTGAAAGAGTAGTTGCTCTTTGTACAAAACGCATCGTACTTACAACAGTCCTTACTCACGTGCCTTTTTTCACCGTTATATGCACAGAACCGTCTCCCGGAGAAAACGACTTTTCGGGAGATGATGAAAAAAAGGCAGTAGAGGATCTTTTAAAAGAAGAATTTGAAAAATATTGTCTTAACTCAAACGGCATGAACCCCGAATTTATAGATGAGCTTCTGAAGATAAACAACTTGGGTCTTGCAATAAATGTAATGGGCGCAAGGCTCAATCTGCGCATTTCAGACAAGCAAAGACTTCTGGAAACAATGCCCCTTAAAGCAAGGGCTTTAGAGCTTTTAAAAATTTTAAAGGGCGAAAACAATGTTCTTGGCATAAAGCGTAAAATAGATATGCAGGTGAGAAGCAATATTGAAAAATTGCAGAGAGAAAACATACTCAGAGAACAGCTGAAGGTCATCTCCGACGAGCTTATGGAAAAGGATGGGCTTGCAGGGGAAATAGCCGACTATAAAAAGCGTATGGAAAAGCTTAAGCTTTCCGACGAGGCAAAGGAAAAGCTGGAAAAGGAAATTGACAGGCTTAAAAAAATACCTCAGATGGCAGCCGAAGGCTCGGTTTGCAGAGATTATATAGACCTTGTGCTTTCTCTGCCTTGGGGGATTTGTTCCAAAGAAAACAAAAACCTGAAGCGTGCGGAAAACATACTTGAAAAAGACCACTACGGGCTTGAAGACGTTAAGGAAAGAATAATTGAATATCTTGCTTTAAGGCTTACCACAGAAGACCCCAATGCGCCGGTTTTGTGCCTTGTAGGGCCTCCGGGAGTCGGCAAGACCTCTATAGCAAAGTCTATAGCAAGAGCCACAGGACGCAAATATGTGAGAATGTCTTTGGGCGGACTTCACGACGAGGCAGAGCTTAGGGGACACAGAAAGACATACGTAGGCGCTATGCCGGGACGAATTATAAATGCCGTAAAGAATGCAGGGGTATCAAATCCTCTCATACTTATGGACGAAATAGACAAGGTGGGCAGCGACTACAAGGGCGACCCCTCTGCCGCTCTTTTGGAAATACTTGACGGCGAGCAGAATTTTTCATTCAGAGATAACTATTTAGAGCTGCCCTACGATATTTCAAAGGTGCTTTTCATATGCACGGCAAACACCGTTGACACCATTCCCCCTGCCCTTAAGGACAGAATGGAGATAATCACTCTTGGCAGCTATACAAAAGAAGAAAAGCTCAAGATAGCCACAAAATATCTTGTTAAAAAGCAGCTTAAAATACATGGGCTGACCTCAAAACAGCTTAAAATAAAAGCTCCCGTTATTGAAGATATAATAGAGGGCTACACAAAAGAAGCAGGAGTCAGAAACTTAGAACGGGCTATAGGCAAAATTTGCAGAAAGGCTCTTAAGGAAATGCTGACCACCGATGTTTCGGAAATAACCGTTACTAAGTCTAAGCTTGCTGAATATTTAGGCAGCCGCAAAATACGCAAGGAGACCGTACCTACAGAAAACCGCATAGGCGAAGTCACAGGGCTTGCCTGGACGGCTCTTGGCGGCACCACCCTTATTATAGAAGTAAACGTCTATTCGGGCAGCGGTAAGGTCAGACTTACGGGAAATATGGGTAAGGTAATGGAGGAGTCGGCTTACGCAGCCTACAGCTACATACGCGCAAACGCCTCAAAGCTTGGCATATCAGTAAAACTTGACGAAACAGACATACACATACATATACCCGAAGGAGCAGTGCCAAAGGACGGACCTTCCGCAGGCATAACAATGACCACGGCAATGGTTTCGGCGCTTACCAATATTCCTGTAGACCGGGAAACAGCCATGACAGGCGAAATAACCATAAGGGGTAATGTTCTGCCAATAGGCGGACTTAAGGAGAAGCTTTTGGCAGCAAAGGCGGCGGGAGTAAAAAGGGTTATCATACCTATGGATAATTCTGCCGACCTTGAAGAGCTGCCCGAATATGTAAAGGAAAATTTGGAATTTGTGCTTGCCGACCACGTTGACGCGGTTTTGAAAACGGCTCTTGTAAAGGCAGAATTGCCCATTAGCAAAGCCGAAGCAAAAGCAGAGCCTATAATGCCTGCGATAATACGTGAGGGCGACAAGCCTCAGATCAGGAGTTAATTATGATAGTAAACAATTGCGCCATAGACAAAACCGCTGTGAGCAAGGCGGGCTACCCACAGGGGGAGCTGCCCGAGGTTGCCTTTGCAGGCAAGTCAAACGTGGGTAAGTCAAGCCTTATAAACACCATGCTTTCAAGAAAGTCATTGGCAAGAACCAGCAGCAGCCCCGGCAAAACAAGAACAATAAATTTCTTCATAATAGAAAACAAGCTCTATTTTGTAGACCTTCCCGGCTATGGCTATGCAAAAGCCCCAAAATCCGAGATTATAAAATGGGGAGCAATGACAGACGAATATTTAAACAAAAGAAAACAGCTTAAGGCTATAATTCTTTTAATAGACGTAAGACACGAAGCAGGCAGCAATGACATTATGATGCTTGATTATTTAAGGCATTACAATTATAAAATTATAATAGCAGCCACAAAGTGCGATAAAATCACCAGAAACCGTCTTCCATCTTATGTAAAAAAACTTAAGCTCTCTTTGGGGCTTAAGGAAGGAGAGGTTCTGATACCCTTCTCCTCCGTCACAAAAATGGGTAAGGAAGAGCTTTGGAGTGAGATAGAAGAGCTTTGCGGCTTTACAGAAGAAGGGAGCGCCGAATTATGAAATGTCCTTTTTGCGGAAACACAGACTCTAAGGTTTTGGATACCAGAACGGTTGACGACTGCGCAGCCATTCGCCGCCGCCGTCAGTGCGAAAAATGCGGAGAAAAATTCACCACATTTGAAAGAGTCGATATAATTCCCATAATAGTCATCAAATCTGACAACACAAGAGAAACCTTTGACAGGAACAAAATACTCATAGGTATTCAGCGCTCGTGCAATAAGCGCCCCGTATCTATGGAACAGATGGAAAATATTGTAAGAGAAATAGAGGCCGAAATACAAAATACAATGGGCAAGGAGGTCTACAGCAAAGACATAGGCAACCTTGTTATGGATAAGCTTAAAGAGATGGATCAGATAGCCTATGTAAGGTTTGCCTCTGTCTATAAGCAGTTTAAAGACATAGACTCATTTATGGCAGAGCTTGCAGGTCTTCTTAAAAGCAAAGACAGGTAATTAAGGAAAACGGATCATATTGACAAAATAATCACAATATAGTATCATAATTGTGAGAAAGAAAGGTATTTTGAAAGGGAGTGAATTATTTGAGAGATGTAGGTATTTTAAATGACGTAACCGACATAAGCGAAATCAAAAGAGCCATACTTATAAAGGTAGCAAAATATTCCTATGAGGGAAATTTGCTTAGCCACTACGAGTCTATACCCTACGAGCTCACCGACAGAAGCAAGGCGGTTTTCCGCTGCTGCGTATATAAGGAAAGAGCTATTTTTGCCGACAGAGTGCGCCTTGGCATGGGCAGACAGCCTCTTGACGAAAGATATAACGAAAACAAGGTGGGTCAGATAGTATACGTTATACCCCCTGCTTGTGAGGGCTGTCCTATCGAAAGATTTAACGTAACCAACAACTGTCACAGCTGTCTTGCGCAAAAATGCGTAAAGGCATGCCGCTTTGGAGCAATTACAAAAACTCCTCACGGCGCATACATCGACCATACAAAATGTAAGGAATGTGGCGCTTGTATGAAGGCGTGCCCCTACAATGCTATAGCAGACACAGAAAGACCGTGTAAAAAAAGCTGTCCCGTTTCTGCAATAGAAATAAGCAAAGACGACAACTTGGCTCTTATAAACGAAGAAAAATGTATAAACTGCGGCAGATGCGTTTCATCCTGCCCCTTCGGAGCAATTTCTGACGTATCAATGCTTTCAAATGTTATAGCAGAGATAACCGATCCTAAGGTAAAGATAGTAGCTATGGTAGCTCCTTCCGTAGAGGGTCAGTTCGGTCCTTACTCCATAAAGCAGCTTAAGGCGGGCATTAAAGACTTAGGCTTTGACGACTGCTATGAGGTATCTCTTGGCGGCGACATTACAGCCTACAGAGAAGCCGAAGAGGTAGTTGAAAGAATACAGGAGGGCAAAAAGACGACCACGTCCTGCTGTCCCGCATTTTTCAACCTTATACAGACCCACTACCCCACCCTTATGGATAATGTATCTACAACCGTTTCGCCTATGGTAGGTCTTGCAAGACACATCAAAAATGTAGACCCCGAAGCTAAAATAGTATTTGTAGGTCCTTGTATTGCCAAAAAGAATGAGGTCATAACACGCTATCCCGAAGAGATAGATTATTGCCTTACCTTTGACGAAATGGCAGCTATGATATATACAAAGGAAATTGATTTTTCAAAGTACGAGCCTGAAGACGAGGTCGCTTCATACTACGGCAAGGGCTTTGCCAAAAGCGGCGGCGTAGCAGGTGCAGTTGTTAAGGTATGTGAAGAAAAGGGCGTAGAGCCGCCTTCACTTTTACTCTGCAACGGCGTTGACGAATGTAAGAAGAACCTTATGCTTCTCCGTGCAAACCGCCTTGATGCCGATCTTTTAGAAGGAATGGTCTGCGACGGCGGCTGTATAAACGGTCCCGGCAAGGCTAAGCCTCTTATGGATCTTAAGAGAGATTACGAAAAGCTCCTTAAATCCACCGACAATACAGAGGTAATAAAAACCTGCGACGATACAGGTATTTCAGCCGTAAATATGCACCGTCCCGGCACACATCACGAATAATAACAAAATAGGAGTCTGAAGAAGACTCCTTTTATAATGCCGTCAGTCCCCCTCTTTTAAGCAATAAAAAAAGACTGCCGCAAAAACAGTCTTGTTTTTATATTATTAAAGAGCACGGGTAACCTTGTTAGAACGAAGACATCTCATACAAATATGGATAGACTTGATAGTACCATTGTCGTTGATCTTGATCTTCTTAACATTTGGCTTCCAGCTTCTTTTAGCTCTTCTTGAAACCTGGCTACGGCTTATGCTTATTCTTCTGCCGTTGCTGATCTTCTTATCACATATATCACATTTTGCCATCTGTAACACCTCCTTGGCATTTTTTACAAATCACTCCCACTATTATATCAAATATAAAAACCAAATGCAAGCCTTTTTTATTCTTTTTTGATTAAAAAATAACCCACAAATTTTGGTAGTTTATACGGTTTACCTGCCAGCCCCCGTCAGGAAAGCGGCGAGCAGAGAAAAAACGACCTGTGTGAAGCGTACTTGTTAGCTTCACACAGGTCGTTTTTTCTCTGCTCGCCGCCCCCATTGGTCGGACGTTAAAGTCGTTTTATAAAACGACTTTAACGTTCGGGCAGTATATATTTAATACAGTCTTCAAAATCTCCCTGAACTATATGCACACAGGCACAGCCTATCATAAGATTGACACACATACCAAAATCCTCAACAGAAAAGCCCCTATCATCATGCTCCCCTAATTTTTCTCTGAGAGATGAAATATCCGAAGTATAGCCAAATATGTCTTTGCCTGAAGCATAGCCATAGCCTATTTCAAATGCCGTTCCCGAATCCATATCAACTCCCCGAAAATCATTCAGGTTAGCACATATAAAATCAGCCTTGTCTATAAGAGCCAGATTTCCGCGAAAAATATCCTTTGCCTCGGTACATTCATTGTCTAAGGGATATAAGCCTTCAAAACCGTATTTTTTGCATATTTCCTTATACTTTATTCCCCTTCTGACGGCATCGCTGTAAAACACGTCAAAGCCTGCTATATATATTTTTTTATTCAATGCAAGTATGCTCCTTATATCCTTTCCCCCTTGCCTCTGACAAGGATGCAAAATATACTCTGTTTTCTTCTTTAGGCAGCGCTTCACAGTCAGCCCTATGGACAATCATAGAATTTTTGTTGCCTATATACTTAATATTCGTGTTGTCCTCGGGCTTAGCCGCCTCTACATGAGAAGCATCGCCAAATTCAGATTTTACCTCAATATTTTTACCGTCAGAGGTTATATAAATGTCTCCCAGATCCTTAGTGATATAGGTTTTTACACCACGAAGTCTGTCTATGGTTTCCTTATGAGGGTGTCCGTAGTCGTTTCCCTCACCGCAGGATATTACGGCATATTCAGGCCTTACTTCATCAAGAAATTCTCTCGTAGAAGAATATGCGCTGCCGTGATGACCCACCTTAAGCACATCGGCTGACAGGTCAAAGCCGCGGTCGATCATATTATATTCAGACTGTCTTCCCGCATCTCCCGTAAATAAGAAGGAATTTTCGCCATAGGTCATTTTCAAAACTATAGAATATTCGTTGCAGTCCTTCTCCTGATTTTCCAAAGGATTAAGGATTTGGCACTTAGCCTCTCCAAGCATAAATTCCTGAGGCGCTTCGGGATAAACGGTGTTTACATTATATTCTTCAAGGTCTTTAAGCATTTTTTCGTAGGTTGCGCTTGTATAATTTCCCTCTACGTCGGGCAGATAGAAATTGTCTATGTCGTAGTTTTTAATAACATAGTCCATTCTGCCTATATGGTCGTAATGAGGGTGGGTTGCCACAACAACATCTAACTCGTCTACATTCTGAGCTTTAAGAGCCTTCTCCACAGGGTTGTCATCATTGCTGTCTGCCGCCCCTGCATCTATAAGCATGTGCTCGCCGGTGGGCGCAGAAACAAGAATACTGTCTGCTTGCCCTACGTCAATATACTCAACGGTAAGAAGCCCCGAGGCACTTGGTAAAACTGCGCCATCTCCTAAGCTGTCTTCAATAAGCTGACAACCTGTTGCGGTATTAGCGAATAGAACAAGCAGCAGCGCCGTTATAAATAACTTAATTTTTTTCATTTTAATAATCCTCGTCAAGGTTTTCGTGTTCGCTTATATCGTTTACGGGTTTTTCAAGTCCTTCAATAACAATTCCATTCTTTTCTGCATAGTCCCAAAGGGCAGCGTGCAAAGCTTCCTCCGCAAGACAAGAACAATGCACCTTGATCGGCGGAAGTCCGTCAAGAGCCTCCATAACAGCCTTGTTTGTAATTTCAAGAGCCTGCTGTATGGTTTTGCCCTTTATAAGCTCAGTAGCCATAGAGCTTGTAGCCACAGCTGCGCCGCAGCCGAATGTCTTGAATTTAGCATCAAGCACAATGCCGTCTTCTATTTTAAGAAAAATCTTCATAATATCGCCGCACTTAGCGTTGCCAACAGTACCAACGCCGCTTGCATCTTCAATTTCTCCCACATTTCTTGGGTTCATAAAATGGTCCATTACCTTTTCGCTGTACATCATAGCTGATCATCCTCTCTTATTTTTAATATATTCTTCATACAATGGTGACATTTGTCTGAGTCTTTCGATTATAGGCGGCAGCTTTTCTATAAGATAGTCAGCCTCCTCCTCTGTGTTAAAGCGACCTAATGTTATTCTCAAAGAGCCGTGAGCCTTTTCATGAGGAAGACCTATGGCAAGAAGTACGTGTGACGGATCAAGTGAGCCTGAGGTGCAGGCGCTTCCGCTGGAGCCGCATATTCCGTACATATCTAAAAGAAGAAGTATAGATTCGCCCTCTATAAACTCGAATGAAATATTTATATTTCCCGGAAGTCTTTTATCTCTTGAGCCGTTGAGCCAGCAATGGTCTACCTTTGAGAGTATGCCGTCTATAATGCGCTCTCTCATTTTAAGCTGTCTTTCAGTTTCCTCCTGCATATTAGCACAGGCACATTCTATAGCCTTTCCAAGCCCTACTATGCCGGGTACATTTTCGGTGGTGGCTCTTCTGCCTCTTTCCTGCTGACCGCCGTGAATGAGGTTCTTTATTTTAATGCCCCTTCTTATATATAATGCGCCAACGCCCTTAGGCGCATAAATTTTGTGACCTGACATTGACATAAGGTCAATACCCAACTCCTTAACATCAATAGGCACATGACCTGCTGCCTGAACAGCATCCGTGTGGAAAATAATGCCGTGTTCCTTTGCTATTTTGCCAATTTCGCCTATGGGCTGAATAGTGCCTATTTCATTGTTGGCAAACATAACGGTTATAAGAATGGTATCGGACCTTATGGCGTTTTTAAGATCCTCTAAGCTGATAAGTCCATCTTTGTCAACGGGGAGGTAAGTCACCTCATATCCCTTTGTTTCAAGATATTCACAGGTATGCAAAACTGCGTGATGCTCTATAGCCGTTGTTATAATGTGCTTTCCCTTGTCGGCATAAGCCTCTGCAATGCCCTTTATAGCCCAATTGTCAGACTCCGAGCCGCCTGAAGTAAAATATATCTCCTTAGGGTCGGCATTAAAGGCATTTGCAACCTGCTCTCTTGCCTTTTCTACCGCTTCCTTTGTTTTCTGCGCCGGAGTATATATGCTTGAAGGATTAAAGTAAGACTCAGAAAAATATTTTGATATCTCCTCTATTACCTCCGGGCTTACTCTTGTAGTAGCTGCGTTGTCGAAATAATATATCCTATCCAATTTAAAAAACTCCTTTATAATTTATTGTTTTTATGGCAAAAGATCCTTAAGTGTTATAGACTCAGCCGTTTCTTTAAGGCTTGTGCTGAGCTTTTTCCACACTTCCTTAGTCTGACAGCATCCGCAGTCGCCTGAGCCGCAGGTGCCGTCTTCACCGCACTCAACAAGGCTAAGCGACCCTTCAAGAACTTCCAAAAGCTCTCCCACTGTAATATCTTCAGGCTTTTTTGCAAGCTTATACCCTCCGCCTGCGCCTCTTACGCTTTTGACAAAACCTGCCTTTTTAAGAACGGCTATAAGCTGCTCTAAATAGTTTTCGGAAATGCCGTGTCTTTGGGCGATCTGATTTAAAGAAACCGTCCCACCTTCTTCATTTGCTGCTATATCAGCCATAGCCTTAAGCCCATATCTGGCTCTTGTAGATAATTTCAAAAAATCACCTCGCTCACTTCAAATAAATCCAACCTTTTTACTTGGTATTCTTATAATACAACTAACCGTGGCGTTTGTCAAGGGGTTTTGCCAAATAAGGTTCCGCGCCCCACTTTGTGATCTCGAATGAGATCCCAAAGCGGGGCACGGGTCGAGGGGGCTGGGGAGAGGCTCACAAACACAAGCCGTGGGCGGACTCCGCCGCCCACGGCTTGTGTTTGTGAGCCTCTCCCCAGCCCCCTCGACCACTCCAGAACCGCTTTGGCTTAACCGAAAGTAAGTTGCCTCCAAAACAAATGGCGGTTATGTAGCTCTTCCCGAAAACTGGGTCATATACAGCTCGTAGTAGCGCTGTTTTTTTGCAAGAAGCTCTCTGTGGTTTCCCATTTCGCTTATCCTGCCGTTATGAAGCACTACTATTATATCCGCATCCTGTATTGTTGACAGACGATGAGCTATTATAAGGCTTGTTCTGTCCTTCATAATGCTCACCATAGCATCCTGTATGTTCTTTTCCGTTCTTGTATCAACGCTGGATGTCGCCTCGTCAAGTATGAGTATTTTGGGGTTGGCAAGAAAAGCCCTGCCAATAGATAAAAGCTGGCACTGCCCCTGAGATATATTCTGCCCCGAGCGGGATATTACAGTATCATACCCCTGCGGCATATTCTCTATCATATTATGGCAGTTGCTTATTTTTGCCGCCCTTATCATTTCCTCGTCTGTTGCATCGGGGTTTGAATATTTGAGATTGTTTCTCACAGTGTCGCAGAAAAGAGAAGTATCCTGCAATACTATGGCAGTATTTTTTCTCAGCTCATCAAGCTCAATATCCTTTATATTCACACCGTCTATTAAAATTTTTCCGCTGTCAATATCGTAAAATCGCATAAGAAGGTTTACAACGGTGGTCTTTCCGCTGCCCGTTGCGCCAACAAGCGCCACCTTCTGCCCTGCATTCACCTTAAGGCTAAAGTTTTTAAGCACGGGCTTGCCCTCATAATATGAGAAGTTTACATTCTTAAATTCAATAACGCCCTTTGCCCCGTCCATATTGTGGCTGCCGCTTTTATCCTCACAGACTTCGTCCATTATTTCAAAAACTCTTTCGGCACCTGCCACAGCACTTTGTATCTGTCCGTATATTTGCGCAAGCTCATCAACAGGTCTGCCAAACTGCTTTGCATACACTATAAATGCCGAGATAACGCCTATAGAAATATAGCCCTTTATGGCAAAATATCCGCCGAAAGCAGCAATTATAACAAAGCCCGTGTTGTTTATAACATTCATACAGGGCCCCATAGAGCTGCCTATTATCTCCGCAAGTATGCCCGTTGAAGTAAGGTCGTCGGAGGTTTCGGCAAACTTCTCTGCCGCCAGCTCTTTGTGATTGTATGCCGTCACGGTCTTATAGCCCGTTATCATTTCCTCAACCTCGGCATTAAGCTCACCTAATAGCTGCTGCCTTTTGAGATAGAACTTACGCATAAGCTTAGAAAGAAGCTTTGTAATGCTGATAGTCAATATAACAGTCAGACAGGAAAGCACGGCAAGGCGTGGGCTGAGGCTCATCATCATAATGACCGTGCCTATTATCATAAGCACGCCGGAAACCATGGGTCCCATAGACTGAGATATTATCTGAGATATGTTTTCAACGTCGTTTGTCATACGACTCATAATATCCCCATGTGGGTGATTATCTATGTATCTTATTGGCAAATTTATTATTTTGTCAAAAAGCTCGGTTCGCATTTTAAGCACTATTCTCTGACTAAGCCCTGCGCTTAAAATGTTCTGAAAGAATGTGCATATACAGCTTACGGCGTAAATTCCAAGCATACATAAAAGTATGCCCGGAAGGTCGCCAAACTCTCTTGCCGCTATAGCATCTATTGCTATGCTTTGAAATCTCGGCACAACTACGGAGCAAACCACCACAACAAAAACTGCCGCAAAAAAACCGGCAAATATAAGCTTTTCATCACCAAAATATTTAAGCAGCCTTAAAAGAGTCTTGCCGCCGTTTTCGGGCTTTTCAATCTCGCCCCTCTGGCGCTTTATTCTCGCCCCGGGCAAGCGATAACTGTTCATTTGTGCAGAATTATTCTGAGCCATTTACTCCACCTCCCCTACGCCGCCTTTAAGCTGGGAATTGTATATATCCTGATATATTTCATTTGTTTCAAGCAGACTTTCATGTGTTCCACAGGCATTTATTCTGCCCTCATCAAGTATAACTATCCTGTCTGCATCCTTTACCGAAGCTATCCTCTGTGCAATTATAATTTTTGTAATATCAGGATGCCTTTCATTAAGCGACTTGTAAAAAGCCGCCTCCGTACGAAGGTCAAGTGCGCTGGTAGAATCGTCAAGTATGAGTATTTCGGCATCTTTGATTATACCTCGGCTTATGGCAATTCTCTGTCTCTGTCCTCCCGAAAGGCTCATTCCCTTTTCAGCCACAAAACTGTTATAGCCCTCGGCACTGCTTTCTATAAACTCCTTTGCCTGGGCAGTTTCCGCTGCCGCCTCAACCTCATCGTGAGAAGCGCCGTTTTTGCCCCACAATATATTTTCTTCAATGGTCGTATTGAACAATTCACTTTTCTGAAGTACAACGGAAACCTTATCCCTGAGTTTAGAAAGCTTGTAGTCCTTTACATCCACGCCGTCAACAAGCACCTGCCCCGAGCTTACATCATAAAACCTGGGTATAAGAGAAGCAAGGCTGGTTTTGCCGCTGCCCGTTGCTCCAAGAATAGCTAAGGTCTCACCCTTATTTACTGTAAGATCAATATTTTTAAGTATCATTGACCTTCCATAGCCGAAGGAAACATTTTTAAATTCCACAACACCCCTCAGAGTTGTTTCTCCATCAAAGCCTCCGTCGGCAATAGAAGGCTCAGTATCCAATATCTCATTAAGGCGCTTCGCCGATGCCATACCTCTTGAAACGGTCTGAAATATCATATTCATACGCATAACGGCATTGAGTATCTGGGTTATGTAGGTCACCGCCGCCATAACTGCGCCGGGGGTTATGTTGCCGCCCTTAACGCTAATGCCGCCCAAATAAATAACAGCCACAATAGCCATATTTAAAAATATATTCATAATAGGCGACATATAAGCAAAAAGTGTAAGCACCCTCAGCTGAGTATCCACAAGGCCTTTATTAGCCTGTGAAAATCTGCCAAGCTCATGCTCCTCTTTAACATAGGCTTTTACCACCCTTGCTCCCGAGATATTTTCCTGCATAACGCCGTTTAAGTCGTCAAGCTTTTTCTGAAGTATGCCAAAAATAGGCGCTGATTTTGTAATGAAAAATATAACGCAGCCAAGTATTACAGGCAAGGCGCAAATTATGACTGTGCCGAAGCTTAAGTCAAGGCTAATAAGACAAACTGTGCCGCCTATAATAATAAGCCCCGTTCTTACAAAACCTCTTATGCACTGGGCGACAAGGTTCTGAAGCTGGGTTATGTCGTTTGTAATTCTTGTGATTATAGAACCTGTAGAAAATTTGTCGGTCTGCTCAAATGAAAATGCCAATGTATTTTTAAAGCAGTCCTTTCTTATGTCATTGCCGAAATTCTGACTGCAAAGGTTTGCAAATACACCTGCCAAAATTCCGCAAAGACCGCCTAAAATAACAAACAATATCATTTTTATGCCGACGAAAATTACAATGTTCAGATCCCCTACACCATTATTTGAAAGCCCCAAAACGCCTTCGTCCACAATGGTTTTCATAAATCTGGGCTGAAGAAGATCCATATATACCTCGCCGAACATAAACAAGGGGGCAAGTATGCAAAATATATAATATTTTTTAAGATATTTGATCATTTTTAAACCTCCTTATTATGATAAGGCGGATAATTCGCACCAAGACTTTCCTCCCAATAATCCGTAAGCTTGGTAAGAAGCCCCTCAAGCTGCGACTGCTCCTCTGCTGTCAAAGCATCAAACAATACTTGGTTTTGACTTGCTATTTCAATTCGCTTAGCATTATAATAGGCTTCTCCCTCGGCGGTCAGCCTTATTATAAACTTTCTCTTATCCTCAGAGTCCTTTTCTCTTGCAATATAGCCCTTTGCCTCCATTTTAATAACAGTCTCGCTTAAAGAGCCCGAACGAACGCTTACAAGCTCCAAAAGCTCTTTCTGACTTATTTCGCCCTTTTCTGCAAGTATTGACATTATTCTTCGCTGACCCTTTATACCGCCCTTGCGGTGATAAAGAAAATGTCCGCATTTTTCCATTAAATTAAGCAGTTTTTTATTTTCCAAGCCCATCATCTCCAAATTAATAAGGTACCTTGATAATATCACACAACAGTGCAAATGTCAAGGTACCTTGCAATTTTTATATTAACATATCTTCTACGATTTCTTCAATTTCTCTTACTATTTTGCCTATGGTCTTTCTGTTGCAATTTATTATTATATCGGCATATTTTTCATAAAGAGGCACTCTCTCCCTATAAACATCCATAAGGGTCTGTCCTCTTTTCATAGCAACTCCCCTCTTGCTGAGGTTTTTTATCCTGCTTGAAATGCCCCTATAGCTTTGTTTAAGATAAATCACCGTACCCAAGCCTTTAAGGTTTGCCATAGCCTCCACGCCATAAACTGCACTGCCACCTGTGGCAATAACGGTTTTTTCGGCAGTTATTTTACTTAAAATGTCATTTTCTGTCTTCTTAAAATCATCTATGCCCTTTTCTTCAATTATATCCTGAAGAAGCATACCCTCGTGCTCCTGAATGAGCAAATCGGTGTCTTTAAATTTATAGCCTATCCTTTTAGCAAGTACAACACCTACCGTACTTTTCCCCGACCCGGGCATACCTATAAGAATTATATTTTCCATAAAAACACTCCCCCTTTTATTCAGTATAAATCATTACCCGGGCAAAATCAATAAAAGCATAAAATTTTTTTATGTTTTAAAATTTGTTGACGTTTTTTGCTTTTTGGTATAATATTGAAAAAGCTAACAGATCAATATTGCAGCACAAAAGGGAGGATAAAAATGTCAATAGAAAGAGTAAGGGAGTATTTTAAAAAATACGGCATAGAAAACAGAATACAGGAGTTTGATGTTTCCAGCGCAACAGTAGAACTTGCAGCAAAGGCGCTTAACTGCGAGGAATACAGAATAGCTAAAACAATGTCGTTCCACCTGCACGAAAAGGTAATACTTGTCGTGACAGCAGGTGACGTAAAAATAGATAATAAAAAATATAAGGCAGAATTTGGCGCAAAGGCAAAAATGCTCAGCTTCGACGAGGCAGAAGAGCTTATAGGTCACGGTGTCGGCGGAGTGTGTCCCTTTGCCGTAAATGAAGGCGTTGAGGTTTATCTTGATGTATCTCTTAAAAGGTTTGAAACAGTCTTTCCTGCCTGCGGAAGCTCCAACTCTGCAATAGAGCTTACCCCCGATGAGATCGAAAAATATTCCAACAGCAAAAAATGGGTAGACGTATGTAAAGATATGAATTAATATACGGTAAACCACATAAAAACCGGCGCAGCGAGGGCAGATGAGCGGACAGCAGCGATGACAAAGGCGACGTAGGAGTCTTTGTCATCGCTGCTGTCCGCTCATCTGCCCTCGCCCCCCTGGGTGCGGACTTTATTTGATTGTCGAATGACAATCAAAAAAGTTCGTGCGCAACGTGTTTGTAAAGAATTGGTATTAAAGCAAGGATGCTATGCTTCTATGTATCTTATATGCAACATCCGGCTGGTTCATAGTATAAAGGTGTATTCCGTCTACGCCCTGAGTCAGAAGATCAACTATCTGGTCTACAGCATAGGCTATGCCTGCATCATGCATTGCCTCAGGCTTATCCTCATATTTGTCCATAATTCGTCTGAATTTAGGCGGAAGACTTGCCCCGCAAAGGCTTACCATTCTTTCTATCTGAGCCTTGTTCACAACAGGCATTATTCCCGCCTCTAAGGGTACATCTATGCCTGCAAGAATACATCTTTCCCTGAAGCGATAAAAACATTCATTGTCAAAAAATAATTGCGAAATAAGGTGCGAACAGCCTGCATCCACCTTCTTTTTAAGATTTTTAATGTCCTGCACAGCGCCGGAGGATTCGAGATGGACCTCAGGATAGCAAGCTCCCGAAATATCAAAATCACCATTTTCTCTAATAAATGTCACAAGATCGCTGGCATACTTAAAATCCTTGCTGAGAGGTATATCGGGGTTAAGATCTCCCCTGAGAGCAAGTATATTTTCAATACCGTTTTTCTTAAATTCATCAAGCAGAACCTTCGCCTCTTCCTTGTTTAAGCCTATGCAGGTAAGATGAGCTATGGCTTCTATGTTATATTCCTGCTTTATTGTTTTTGCCACATGCAGCGTCTTTTCAAAATTGTCACTTCCGCCTGCTCCGTATGTAACACTTATGAAATCGGGAGAAAGTGACTTAAGTCCGTCAAGAGTCTTATATATCTGACTTAAGGAAGCAGTCCTTTTGGGCGGAAAAACCTCAAATGAAAACACCTGCTTCTGTTTGAACAACTCTTTTATTTTCATATTGCCATCATCGTCCTTTTTTATATTTGCCCACGCCTTTCATAACCATCAAAGATGGTTATGAAAGGCGGAGCCGTGGGGCAGGATGCGAAGCGCCGAGGGGAAAAGATGCCCGTAGGGCATCTTTTCCCCTCGGCGCTTCGCATCCTGCCCCACGGCTCCTGCAGTCCGGTCGGTAACCCGTACATTTTGTGCAGATTTTTAGTTTATAAAAAGTATATCAAAACTCACTGTTATTTTCAAATTCTAAAATATTATTACTTGATATAGGCAAAAGCTATGGCATCAAATCAAAAAAATCCGTACTGAAATTTTCAGGACGGATTTTATCCTTATACTCCAAATGTTTCTTTACAGCTTTTCAATAGGTCAATTACCTTTAGCTGCTGAGGACAGGCATTTTCGCACTGACCGCAGGCTATACAGTCTGAGGCTGCTCCTCCTGCGGCAACGGCTTTATCATAATCCTCTTTGCCTTCCTTCAGCTTTCCCCATACAAGCTGTTTATTTCTTGCGGCAAATATTTCAGGAATAGGTATTCTCATAGGGCAGCCGTCCGTACAATAGTGACATGCCGTACAGGGTATAGATTTAATACCGTTTATCTCCTCCTGAGCCTTTTTTATAGCAAGCATTTCGTCATCGTCAAGGGGCTTAAAGTTTTTCATGTATGAAAGATTGTCTGCCATTTGTTCGGTATTAGACATACCCGAAAGAACTGTTATTATGCCGTCAAGTGATGCTGCATATCTTATAGCCCAGCTTGCAAAGGAAGCATTGGGGTTAGCTTTTTTAAATATATCCTGAACCTTTTTGATAGGCTCTGCCAATGCTCCGCCCTTTACAGGCTCCATAACTATTATTGACTTGCCGTGTCTTCTTGCCACCTCATAGTTTTCTCTTGCAGTGACTCCGCTGTTTTCCCAATCCGCATAGTTTATCTGAAGCTGTACAAACTCAGCATCGGGGTGAGCTGTCAGAATTTCGTCTAATATCTCGGGAGTTGCGTGGAAAGAAAAGCCCCAATGCTTTATAAGTCCTTTTTCCTTCTGCTCTTTGACAAAGTCCCATATATGATATTTTTCATAGGTCTTATAATTACCTTTTTGAAGTGCGTGAAGAAGATAATAGTCAAAATAGCCTGCGCCCGTGCGCTCAAGGCTGGTGTAAAACTGCTGCTTTGCGGATTTTTCGTCATGAGCTCCCATCCATGCGCACAGCTTTGTGGCAAGGGTAAAGCTTTCTCTGGGATATCTGTCCACAAGGGCAGCCTTTGCCGCCTTTTCGGACTCTCCCCCATCGTATACATACGCAGTGTCAAAATAATTAAGCCCTGCGCCCATATACATATCCACCATTGTTTTTACCTGTTCTATATCTATTTTGCCGTCTTTTTTCGGAAGCCTCATAAGCCCGAAACCTAATTTTGCTGTGTTCTCTCCAAAATACTTTTCCATAAAACATCCCCCTCAAGCTATATCGTTAATTTATTACTCAACCGTATCATTAAGCTTATGTCCATACTTCTCAACAAGCTCTCTGAATTCGTCACCGGTTATCTTCTCCTTTTCAATGAGAAGCTGTGCCGACTGTTCAAGCAGCTCAGAATTTTGAGTAAGTATCTCCTTAGCCTTTTTATAGCATTTATCTATTATATTCTGAATTTCGGAGTCTATCTTTTTAGCATATTCCTCGCTGTAATTTTTGGTATGTCCTATGTCCTTGCCCAAAAATACCTGTCCGTCATCATCACCGTATCTTATAGGGCCAACAGCAGCACTCATACCGAATTTAACGACCATATTGCGTGCAAGCTCTGTGGCTCTTTCTATATCGTTTGATGCTCCTGTGGTAATATCACCGAAAATGATCTGCTCTGCTACACGTCCGCCGAAGAAAGATGTTATCTCCGCCTCTATAAATGATTTTGTGTGATACATTTTATCGCTGGGAAGCGGCATTGTATAGCCTCCTGCCCTGCCTGTGGGAATAATGGAGATCATATGAACAGGATCAAGCTCGGGCATTATTTCACTTATAATAGCGTGTCCCGACTCGTGATAAGCCGTTATTTTGCGTTCCTTTTCATTGATCACTCTGGATCGTTTTTCTACGCCTACGCCAACCTTGATGTATGCCTTATTTATATCGTCATTATCAAGAGCCTTTTTATTCTGTCTTGCCGCCAAAAGGGCAGCCTCATTCAAAAGGTTTTCAAGGTCTGCTCCCGTAAAACCGGGGGTCGTTTTGGCAATAACTTTAAAATCAACGCTTGGGTCAATTTTCTTATTTCTTGCGTGAACCTTAAGTATATCCTCTCTGCCTTTAAGGTCAGGGGTATTTACAACAACCTGTCTGTCAAATCTGCCCGGTCTGAGCAGCGCCGGGTCTAATATGTCGGGGCGGTTTGTTGCCGCAACGATTATAATGCCTTCGTTTTCGCCAAAGCCGTCCATTTCTACAAGAAGCTGATTTAAGGTCTGCTCTCTTTCGTCGTGTCCCCCGCCAAGACCGGCGCCTCTGCGGCGGCCTACGGCATCAATTTCGTCTATAAACACAAGGCAGGGCAGATTTCTTTTAGCCTGATCAAAAAGATCTCTTACTCTTGAAGCGCCCACACCTACAAACATTTCAACAAAGTCAGAACCGGAAATCGAGAAGAACGGAACTCCTGCCTCTCCCGCAATAGCCTTGGCAAGAAGTGTCTTACCCGTTCCCGGAGGGCCTACAAGGAGAACCCCCTTAGGTATTCTTGCGCCCATTTCGGTAAATTTTCTGGGTGACTTTAAGAAGTCAACTACCTCTTCAAGGTCCACCTTTTCCTCATCAAGACCCGCAACGTCTTTAAAGCCTATTTTTTTACCTGCTCCGTCAAACAGCTTGGCACGGCTCTTGCCAAAATTCATCATCTTTCCGCCGCCCTGAGATTTCTGAAGCATGAACATTATAACTATTATTACTATAATAACAAGTATTATAGGGAATATATAAGTGCTTAATGAGCCGCTCTTTTTAGCCGGCAATGTGTTGACCGTAAAATCAGAGCTTCCCTCATTTAAAATTTCATCCACGGTAGTCATAAATGATGAAACGCTTGCAAGCTCTACAGTATACGCCTGCTCGCCTTTTATTGCCGTTACCGTTCCTGTGTCGGCGGCAAGACTGTCTTGCTGTACATTTATAACATCTATATTGCCATTTTTCATATCTGAAAGCAGTGCCGAATAAGTATAGACTTCCTCTCCTTCTTCATTTGTAAGAGAAAAGTTGTTGTTTTCTAAATAGCCGTTTGTGCTTGCATAAGAAATCAAGCCCAAAATGCCAAGAAAAATCACAATATATATTAAAATTGCTTTTATTGTATCCTTATTCAAAAAATCAACCTCCTTCAATTTATTTATTTTATATTTTATCACATTTTAATTATAAAAACAAGTCCTCACCATGGCAGAATAAATTGTAATTATGGCAAATTGCGCCGCAGCCAAAGCCCGCCGTAGGCGGGCTTTGGCTGCGGCGCGCCGGGGCGTGGGCGAGGGTAAGGAACAAGAGCCGAAGAGGGCGGGCAAGCCCGCCCCCTTCGGCTCTTGTTCCTTACCCTCGCCCACGCCCCGGCAATTACAGTCGCTTCACATAAACATACAGACCTTGACAATTTTCATCAAAAAAGTTATATCCTTTTTTAAGCCCAACAACAGCAAGCACATTTTCGCTGTCTGTTAAAAGAGGATAAAATTGTCTTTCCTCAGAGGGTATTTTATTTTCTGAATATATCTTTTTTATTGACTGCCGTCCTTGCTTTATAGCAAGCCTGTCGCCGTCCTTTTTTGTTCTTACATAAAAGGGTGGTTTTAGCTTGGTTTCATCAAGCCTGCCAATATCAGCGCCCTGACCGGGTGTTTTGCTTATAAGCAGATATATACCTGCTTCCTTTATAAAAATTTCCTTTTCGGGAATGACCTCATAGCAAAATTCTATCTCCGGCTTTAAGAAGCCTATATACAGGCGGTCGCACTCTTTTGCCGCCTTTATTCCCTCTATAAGGTCTATCCTTCTTCCGTTTGTGCCCCCTATAAGTTCCATCATAGCCTTTATGTGCTTATATTCTATGTCCTGCATTTTGGGTGTAAAGGGCAAAACGGCAAACCTGAGAAGTCTTGAAATTATGGCTTCATCTTCATTTTTAAGCCTTTTACAGTCAAGAACGATCTGGGCTTCGTTCTTCAAAACTACAGCCTCATTCAAGACCTTTTCGGCAGTTTTTTCTATAAAGGCATTTTCGATTGTTATTATCTCGGAGGTTTTGAAAAGCATTTCAACGGCAGCAGGATTGATCGTTTCAAGCTCCTTTATAATTGTAAGCCTGATTTTGTTTCTCGTATAATTCGGGGCAAGATTTGTGCTGTCTGTAACATATTTTTCATCACCTAAAAATTCCTCTATTTCATCTCTTGTAAGGCAAAGCAGGGGTCTTATTATGCGCCCGCGCTTAGGCTCTATGCCGCACAGCCCTTTAAGTCCCGTACCTCTTATGAGCCTTTGCAGCATTGTTTCCGCATTGTCGTTTTTATTATGCCCTACGGCTATCTTATTTGCGCCGCATTTATCAAGGGCATCGTTAAATGCAATATATCTGTACTTTCTGCCGGCTTCCTCCTCGGTCAGCCCTTCATCAGAGGCTATACGGGGTATGTCGTAAAAATAGCTCATTATTGAAAGCCCTTTTCTGCGGCATAGCTCTTCCACAAACGCCTTATCTCTCTTAGCCTCTTCACCTCTTATGCCGTGGTCTACATGGACAACCGTTATTTTAACATCCACACTTTCAGACAGACACAAAAGGACCTTAAGTAAGCAGACGGAGTCTGCGCCGCCGGAAACCCCCACTATAATATGGTCGCCATTTTCTATTAAATTGTGTTTTTTTGCGAATTTCTTTATTTTATCAAGCATAATAACATCCTATAGCAGTATAAAAATATATTGACAATAACAATTATACCTAAAGTATAATAAAAAATCAATATATTCTGGCTACCATAACCGTTATGTCGTCGGAATTTCTTCCTCTGTAATTCTTTTTTACCCTTTCAAATATTGCCTCGCATAGCTTAGGATATGACAGTTCTGAATTATCCTCAATGAGCTTTATAAATGCACCCGATGGGTCTTTGAGCTTTCCGAAGGAATCGGTCACTCCATCGGTCACCATTATAAGGGTATCATTCTTTTTAAATTGGTAGTCTATTATCTGAGGCTCTATTTCATCTACTATTCCCACGGGCAAAGCATCAGCTTCTATTATTTCGACTCTGTCATTTCTGAGTATGTACGAAGGGCAAGCTCCTGTTTTTATAAAAGATGCCTCGCCGCTGTACAGGTCGATAATACACACGTCTAAGGTGGCAAAGAAATCAGACTCTCTGCCCCACTCAAGACAGGTATTTATAAGCTTTACCGATGCCTGCTTTGAAAAGCCCGAGGATATAAAATCTCTGAAAAGGTCCAATGAGGCGGCGCTTTCCTCACTTGCGGCAGATCCGCTGCCCATGCCGTCGGAAAGGGCAAGCAAATAGGTTCCGTCCTTAAGTCTTGAAAGCGTATGGCTGTCTCCGGAAACACTTTCGCCCTTCTTGGGTTCTCTCAATATTTTTACACCCACATGAAAGTTATTTTCCCCTATAAGTCTAAGTGTCACGAGATCCTTTTTATTTTTATTCATAACGACTATGCCGCTTTCCTTCATTATTTTTTTAGTCATTACAGAATTAAGCGTTTCTATAATTTTGTCTGTATTGTGTTTTGTACAGTCGCTGCTTTTTAATGTGACCAATATTTCGGGGCGGCCGCCGGTAGTTTTGCCTGCGGACAGGTTTTTTATAGGAAGGCTCTCCTCCCTCAGTCTTTCCGACAGCTTAAGGCTCAGCTCATCATCATAGGACAGATCAGTCTTAAAACTCTGTGACAGCCCAAACAAAAGCTCCGACACGATCTCAAGATAGCATTTCATAACAGAGCCTGTTTTATTATATTTATTTTGCCACATTCCGATTATGCGCTCTCTTTCCCATATTTTTTCCATATTCTGCACAAATGTGGAAAACGCCATGCAGGAATATTTAAATTCATTTGATATTTTGGATATATCTATATAGCCCTCGCAGTCAAGGCACATTATCATAGTATAGATAGCCTGAGTAGTCACACAAAAATTTTTATCCCAACAATATGACTTAAGGCTGCAATCGCTGCACATAAGCTCCCCTATTTCATCCGTAAGCCTGTTGCAAACATCATCTTCCTTTATATTATCTTCCTTAAGGGATGTAAAGGCTGTGCTTAAACTTCTGAATGAAAATGAATAGCTTTTAAGGGTGTTTTCTATTTTAGCATAAGCCTGAGCTATATATTCCTCAGGCTCTCTTATTCCCATGGCTAAGGATGTAAGTCTGTAATAGAGCCTGTCGGGCATAAACAAAAAGGTAGTTGCACCTAAAACTGCGCCTATAGCAATATCGGGCTTTATAAGCTCTTTGTCAAAATACAGTGCAGCAAGAAAAACAGTCGAAATAAATATGCCGCCGCAAAGACCCCTGCTGCGACCTCTTACAAAGCCTGAAAATATGCCTGCCAATGACAGCACGGCAAACAATTCCGCTCCGCTTTGTGTCTGGAGCGAATATATAAAGGCTATCATAACGCCAAGACTCGCCCCTGCCGCAGAGCCGAATTTATATGATGCCATAAGCAAAAAAACAGATATGGCATAGGCAGAAAGGTCTATTCCCAAAAGCTTTGTATCCATAAGGCCGCATATAACTCCCCCGGATATTAAAATTATGCTTATTATCTCTTCGGAGTCAACCGCCTTTACTTTTCTGTATGGGCTTATAATGCCAAAGCCCCTGTCAAATATATATGCCGCAAAAAAGGAAAAGAAGGCTTCTATAATATTTACTGCAAAATAATAAGGTGAAAAACCGTAAAATACGGCATAGGAGCTTCCCCCGATAAACACCGAAAGAGCAGGCGCCACGCCTACAGAATAGTCCTTTTCGGGAAGTTTTTTTGACACTATGGGGTTTATTAAAAGAAATGCCGCATATATAAAAAGATATTTCCATATGTATATATTAATGCCCTTGGAAAGAATACCCAAGAATGAAACTGCCCCCAAAATTGCCGACAGACCCGTTCCGAAGCAGGCGGAGGCTGAAAAGGCAAGGGGAGAAAAAAAGCCGAATATTCTTATTCGCCCCAGCAAAAAACATATTATTACGGGAATTATATTATATACCTTTAAATATTTTATAAGATCCTTTGTTGTTTTCACAGTTTACAACTCCTTCGGGTGTACTAAGCCGGTATCGCTGGCCTCCCCGCCCTATGCCTTCAAGCCGTCTTTGACGGCTTGAAGGCATAGGGCGGGGAGGCGCGGGCGGGGGAGCGATGGGCAAAGCCATACTGCATACAGCTCCTGCGGGAGCTGTATGCAGTATGGCTTTGCCCATCGCTCCCCCGCCCACCTGCGCCGCAGTTATGTCGGCTTAATTTTTAATACGATCAGTGTTTCCATTATATTTCAATAACCGCGAAAGAATTGTCATATCTTATGAGCAACAGCATAAAACAATACGCAATAACAAACAAAAACCCCCTTGACTTTACAAGGGGGAAATCTTATTCTGCTTTTTTTATTGAACGGGATGAAAAGTCTTCTGACAGCTCATCAAAAATCATTTTATAGATCTCGGAAGTATTTGCCTTCCATTTTCGGCAAATATGCTCTGCCAAATCTCTGTCGGTAACCGAGAGGTTGACCTCCATAAGTGTGGCGTTGCCTTCGTATATACCGCATTTTACGAGAAAACTGGAGTCCGGGTCGTAAAAATAATTTGCCGTGACCTCCGCTTCTGTCTTTATCTTCTGCTTATGACTGCTTATATAATAATTTATTATATTTGCATCTTTTTCGGAAAGTCTTGAAGCTTTGAAGAGTCTTAAGGTTGATTCGCCCTCTTCGGTTATTGAGTAGTATGTCTGGTTGTTAGAGCGGAATTCTTCAAGAAGACCTGTATCTCTCATATCAACCAAATAATCTCTCACAGAAAAGAAGTCCATCATTTCCGTTTCTGTAGCAAAGTCTATAAGCTGGCTGTTTGACATTGGCATATTGATAGTATATAGTAAATATAGGATGCAGATCTTTCTGACATCCTGCTTTTCTTCTTTATGTATCATGTTTTTTATCTCCTTTTTCCTTAGGTCTTATTATAGACTATATTGTGACAGAAAACAACTGTATCTTGTGCTAAAAAAACTCATAATATTTTGTTTAAAATAACTATTTTTTACAATAAGGCAATTTTTCGTAACACTTTTTTAATAAAACAAAGTTTCGCATTTACTAAATACAGCCTCTTGTTGATAAAATTTGTCTGCATTTAGTCGTTTATTACAGTTTTATTACAAAGATTACAATTTGTTCAATATTGACAATTTTTAGCCTTAATTTTTGTGTAATTTTTTTCTCTACGCTTTTTAGTATAATTAATTTTATGTGACCGGGAGTGACATTATTAAAAAATAATGTGACCTTTTTAGAGCCTCCAAAACGGTAATATTTTCCAAAATATGAAGAATTGCCCCGCCTTTTCAAACCATCATAGATGGTTTGAAAAGGCGAGCCGTCGAGGCGGGGGAAAGCGATGCAGGGAGCAAGGGGTGAGCTAAAGCTCTCCCCTTGCTCCCTGCATCGCTTTCCCCCGCCCCGACGGCTCAGACTGGGTGGTTTCCCATATAATTAGTGACCGCGTAAGCGGTTTTTTTAATGGCGTATATAAAAAGTATTCCGGCTAAAATTCCGCAGCTGTCAATAAATACATCGGTATACATTGGCGCTCTGCCGTATGACATATTTTGACTCAGCTCATCGGCAGCACCTGTAAGTATGCCTACACAAAGGGGCACGGGGATGTTTGCACCTCTATAGCCTTTTATACTCATCATGTCCAGAATATAAAGTCCGCCCAAAATGAAATATTCTCCGAAGTGGGCTGTCTTTCTTAAGATGTGGTCTGTAAGTATTCCCGAAAAACCTATGTTTTCAAGAAATTCATTTATAATGTTAAGAAGACCAACGCTTACCTCGGCTGAGTCTTCTGAATTCATAGACGACATACCAAAAATAAAAACAAGCATAGCGGCAGTAAGCATAAATAGCAGGAGTCTGACCCACATATTTTTTAAAATCTCGCCATCTTTTTTACAGCGCATATTAAAACACTCCCAACATCACCGACAGAAAAACCACGACATCGGTAAAAACATCTCCTGTGCGCAGTCTGTTGCCAAAGGCAAGGCTAAATCTTGTTTTTATATTTTTCTTATAATTTATAATATCTATAAGGAGTTTTTTATTTTCATTACTTATATTGTTCTCATAATATTTAAGTATAAGCTTTGCTTCTCCGGCTCTTGAAACATTTTTTCCCTTTATAAAAGAAGAAACATAATATGCAAGCCTGGAAACGAGAGAATTTCTGTCTCCTATTGTATTTTTGCCATGCTGTCTATAAAAAATATATGACTCCGGGTCAAAGCAAATATGGCAGCCGGTGAATAATGCAACTCTGTACATCCAAGTATCGTGCATAGAAACGCCCTCAAAGGAGCTTTTTGTCAGTAGCTCAAGCATTTTTCTGTTTATAACCACTGTACAGCCTGTGGCACAGTTTTTAGCCATAGCCGCTCCGGGAGTAAGCCTGGGTGAAAGATTTGTTTTATATATGGGCTTAAGCTTATTGTCGGTGATAGTCTGGTTTGAAAAATACATAGCAGGGTCTTTATACTTGGCCAAAAGCCTTTCTGCCGCCAAAAGCTTGTCTGACAGCCAAAAATCGTCCTGATCGCAAAAAGCATATAGGTCAGCAGCATATTCTTTTTCCGCTTTTTGTATAAGATCAAAAAAAGAAGCTGAAGCGCCTATGTTTTTTCCTTCATAATATTCAATGCCCTTTTCATTAAGTATTTTCACGGTATCATCCTGTGAGCCGTCATCTCTTGCAAGTATTTTCACATCTACGCCCTTTTGGGCAAAAATGCTGTCAAGCTGATTTTTTAAATATTTTTCACCGTTATAACATGACAGCAAAACCAAAACCTTCATAAATTCACCCCTATGCCTATAAATAATATAATTATAATATCATACCATTATAAATAAGTCAAAATTTGATTTTTGTGTTTTTTTGTTAAAAGAAAATATAAAAAAAATAAAAAAAGGTATTGACAAGGAAAATCATCTGTGGTAATATACCATCATAAACATATTAAACACGTAGGAATTATAGGAAAGGAGAAGATCATAATGGCAAAAATATACAACAGTATGACAGAACTTATAGGAAGCACCCCGATGCTTAAAATTAACAACTTTGCAAAAAGCAACGGCGTTGACAATTTATATGCAAAGCTTGAATATCTAAATCCTACAGGAAGCGTAAAGGACAGAATTGCCGCAGCTATGATAGAGGATGCAGAAAAGAGCGGAAAGCTTAAGCCGGGGGCAACCATAATAGAGCCTACCAGCGGAAATACAGGCATAGGCATAGCAGCAGTTGCAGCGGCAAAGGGCTACAGAGCTATCCTTACCATGCCGGAGACCATGAGCGTTGAGAGAAGAAATCTTTTAAAGGCTTACGGTGCAGAAATAGTTCTTACAGAAGGCTCTAAGGGCATGCCGGGAGCTATAGCAAAAGCAAATGAGCTTAACAAGGAAATAGAAAATTCATTCATTCCGGGACAATTTGAAAATCCCGCAAACCCCGAAACCCACAGGAACACAACAGGGCCTGAAATCTGGGATGATCTGGACGGCAAGGTAGATATATTTGTTGCAGGCGTTGGCACAGGAGGTACTCTTACAGGTGTGGGAGAATATCTCAAGAGCAAGAACCCTAATATAAAAATTGTTGCCGTGGAGCCTGAAAGCTCGCCTGTTCTTTCAAAAGGACGTGCGGGGGCTCATAAGATCCAAGGTATAGGTGCAGGCTTTGTACCCGATGTTTTAAACACCAAGATATATGACGAGGTAATAGCCGTAGCTAATGACGATGCTTTTAAAAAGGGCAGAGAATTTGGCAGAAGTGAAGGCATAATCGTAGGTATTTCAGCCGGTGCGGCTTTATGGGCAGGCATAGAGCTTGCCAAGAGAGAAGATAATAAGGGCAAAAATATAGTCGTACTGCTGCCCGACACAGGCGACAGGTATTTATCAACAGCCCTTTTTACAGACTAAAAGAAAAGAGGTATACACAATGAGTAAAAAAACAAGAGAACAAAGAAACTTTAAATTTGAAACACTACAGCTTCACGTAGGACAGGAAAATCCCGATCCCGTTACAGATTCAAGGGCTGTCCCGATTTATCAGACTTCATCATACGTTTTCAGAAACAGTAAGCACGCTGCCGACAGATTTGGCTTAAGAGATGCAGGAAACATCTATGGCAGGCTTACCAACCCCACACAGGACGTATTTGAAAAAAGAATAGCGGCTCTTGAAGGCGGCGTTGGGGCTCTCGGCGTTGCTTCAGGAGCAGCTGCAATAACCTACACCATCGAAAATCTTGCTCAGAGCGGCGACCATATCGTTTCTGCAAAGAACATATACGGCGGCAGCTTCAATCTTTTAGAACATACCCTTCCCCAGTACGGCATTTCTACCACCTTTGTTGATATATTCAACTATGACGAGGTGGAGGCTGCTATAAAGGATAACACGAAGGCTATATTTATAGAAACCCTCGGCAACCCCAACTCGGATGTAGTCGATATAGAAAAGGTAGCCGAAATAGCTCACAAACATAAGATCCCTCTGGTAGTAGACAACACCTTCGCAACACCTTATTTAGTTCGCCCTATTGAGTACGGAGCTGATATAGTTGTTCACTCCGCAACAAAATTCATAGGCGGACACGGCACCACCATAGGCGGCGTTATTGTAGACAGCGGCAAATTCGACTGGAAGGCTTCAGGCAAGTTCCCATCTCTTACCGAGCCCAACCCAAGCTATCACGGCGTAAACTTTGTTGAGGCTGTTGGTCCCGCTGCTTTCGTAACCAAGATCCGTGCTATTCTCTTAAGAGATACGGGAGCTACACTTTCCCCCTTCCACGCTTTCTTCTTCCTTCAGGGACTTGAAACACTCTCACTCAGAGTTGAAAGACACATTGAAAATGCTCTTAAGGTAGTAGAATATCTTAACAACCATCCTCTTGTAGAGAATGTTAATCACCCATCTGTTACAAAGGACGAAAGCCAGAAGGCTCTTTATGCAAAATACTTCCCTAACGGCGGCGGCTCTATATTTACATTTGAAATCAAGGGCAACGCTGACACAGCCACAAAATTTATAGATAATCTTGAGCTTTTCTCACTTCTTGCAAATGTTGCAGACGTAAAATCACTTGTAATACATCCTGCAACCACAACACACAGTCAGTGCACCGATGAAGAGCTTTTGGAACAGGGTATTAAGCCCAACACCATCAGACTGTCTATAGGCACAGAAAACATAGATGATATAATCGAAGACTTAGACGAAGCTTTTAAGGCATTATAATTTCCTCTTCTATAATATATAGGGGTGCTGTGCTCATTTTGGCACAATGCCCCTATTTTATTACCTGCATATTAATTTCTCTTGCCCGGCATTTACATATAATATCGCGAAGCGATATTATATGTAAATGCCGACCCGTGGGGGAGCAGCCAAAAGGGAGCAGCTCCGCTGCTCCCTTTTGGCTGCTCCCCCACGGGTCGGCGTGCGGCTTCATATATTTGGCTTCACCAAATATATGAAGCCGCACGCCGAGCAACAAAACCTGTTATATTCAGAAAGATATAAACTTTTTCTGCTCAACATTTTCTACAACATCGCTTTGCAATGTTGTAGAAAATGTTGACCTGCGGGGCAAGCCGCCCAAAAGGGGACAGCTCCGCTGTCCCCTTTTGGGCGGCTTGCCCCGCAGGTCGAGGGGGCGGCACACATATTTGGCTTTGCCAAATATGTGTGCCGCCCCCTCGAGCAATAATTTATTCTTTATCCGCCCGACATTTTCATACAATATCGCAAATGCGATATTGTATGAAAATGCCGGGCCGCGGGGGCAAGCAGGCAAAAAGGGGCAGCGAAGCTGCCCCTTTTTGCCTGCTTGCCCCCGCGGGTCGGTGGGAAGGCTCATATATTTGGCAGAGCCAAATTTATGAGCCTTCCCACCGGGCAACAAATTCCCATATTAATGTTGCCGCCACTATTAAATTTTCATAGTAAGTGAAATTCTTCCCTTTTGTTTATCCACAGATAATACCTTCACATCTACAATATCCCCTAATTTAACAGCTTCAAGAGGGTGCTTTATAAATCTGTCACATATCTGAGATATATGCACAAGTCCATCCTGATGGACTCCAATATCCACAAAACAGCCAAAATCAATTACATTTCTTACTGTTCCTTTTAAAACCATTCCTTCTGTCAGGTCATCCATAGTAAGAACATCACTTTTAAGTATGGGCTTTGGCATTTCATCTCTGGGGTCTCTTCCGGGCTTTTCAAGCTCCTTTATAATGTCCGTAAGCGTTGGCACGCCTATGCCAAGCTCTTTCGCTGTCGCCTTTATATTTATAAACTTACTTATATTTTTTACCTTGTTATGTCTTATATCGTCATCCGAGGCTTTTATCCTCTTAATAAGTTCCTTTGCAGCCTTATAAGACTCGGGGTGAACTCCCGTGTTGTCAAGTATTTCATCTCCATCGGTTATTCTTAAAAAGCCGGCGCACTGTTCGTAGGCTTTAGGTCCTAACTTGCTGACCTTCAAAAGCTCCTTACGGCTTTTAAACTTTCCGTTTTCCTCTCTGTAGGCTATTATGTTTTTAGAGACCGTGGAATTTATCCCTGCAACATAAGAAAGCAGGGATGGTGAAGCTGTATTAAGGTCAACACCAACATTGTTTACACAGCTTTCCACAACGCCGCCAAGAGCCTCATCAAGATGCTTTTTGTTCATATCGTGCTGATATTGTCCTATGCCTATACTTTTAGGGTCTATCTTCACAAGCTCCGCAAGAGGATCCTGCAAGCGCCTTGCAAGAGATACCGCCGAACGCAGAGCTACATCAAACTCGGGAAATTCCTCCGCACCAAGCTTAGACGCCGAATAAACGGAAGCCCCTGCCTCGTTTACTATGGCATAAAACAGATCCTTTTTGCCAAGCTCCTTTATTATATCCACAGCAAAAGCCTCTGTTTCTCTCGATGCCGTGCCGTTGCCTATTGCCACTATATCTACATTATATTTTTCAATTTTTTCCTTTACGATCTGTCTTGATGCTGCTATGCGGCTTTCGGAATGAGGCTTTGTGCAGTAAATTACTCCCGTTGACAAAACCTTTCCCGTACTGTCTACAATGGCAGTTTTACAGCCTGTTCTATAGCCCGGGTCAAGAGCAAACACAGTCTTATCCTTAATAGGCGGCTGAAGCAGAAGCTGGCGCAAGTTTGCCTCAAAAACCTTTATTGCTCCATCCTCTGCCTTCTCCGTAAGCATATTTCTGATTTCTCTTTCAATAGAAGGTTCTATAAGCCTTTTGTAGGAGTCCTCTATTGTTTCCTTAAGCACATCAGCCGTTTGAGAATTGTCTGCAATTATTTGCTTTTCCAAATAGCCTGTCACCTTTTCATAAGGAGCTTCAACGGAAACCTTTAAAAAGCCTTCCTTCTCGCCCCTGTTTATGGCAAGAATACGGTGTCCTGCGATTTTTCCAACAGGTTCGGTAAATTTATAATACATCTCATAAACCGACTGCTCCTCTTCATTGGCAGCAGTTGAATTTATAACACCGCCCTTAAGTGTCATATCTCTTATAGCAGCTCTGTAGTCGGCATTATCCGATATGATTTCGGCAATAATGTCCTTTGCGCCATCTATAGCCTCTTGAGAAGAATTTACTTCCTTTTCGGGATCAACATATTTTTCTGCCTCTTTTACAAGCTCTCCGCTTAAGCGCTGAAGCATAATAAGGGTAGCCAGTCCTTCAAGCCCTTTTTCCTTTGCTATAGTCGCTCTGGTTCTTTTCTTAGGTCTGAAAGGACGGTAAACATCGTCTATTTCCGTGATAGTTTCTGCCTTGTCAAGAGCCGCCTCTATTTCCTCTGTAAGGTTTCCCTGCTCGGATATGAGCTTTCTTACAGTTTCCCTTTTTTCGTCTAAATTTCTCAGATATCCAAGGCGCTCGTAAAGCTCTCTTATAGCAATATCGTCAAGCTCTCCCGTCATTTCCTTTCTGTATCGGGCAATAAATGGTATTGTGTTTCCCTCATCTATCAGCTTTACTGTGTTTTCCACCTGTCCTTTTCTGAGTCCAAGCTCGTCGCACAGCTTTTTAATAATATCCATATCTGAACCTTTCTTATCATAAAATTATCTTATATTCATTTCCGAAAATGCCGTATATATTCATTTTGACACTCTCATGAGTTATGTCAAATATGCCGAAGGTCTTTGTTCTGCCCTGTCTTGGCAGGGCTATGCTTCCGGGATTGTATATTTTTACCCCTTCCTCTTCGTCGGAAACGGGACAGTGTGTATGCCCATACATAGCTATCTCGCACTCATTTTCAAGGGCAGCATATACAAGCCTTGATACGTCATATCTCACATCCAGCCTGTGTCCGTGGCACATAAATATTCTGTGGCCCTCTATTTGCGTGACTATATACTCAGGTCCTCTTGCAAAATCACAGTTTCCCTTGACTGACCAATATATAAACCGTGGAAACATATGGCGAAGCCCTGCGACATCATCTATATGATCTCCCAAATGTATAACTCCGTCAAGCTCATTTTCAAAATGTGTCAATACGTTTTCGGCGGCATCCAGCCTTCTGTGAGTATCTGAGATAACAAGTATTTTCATAAGTTATCCCCAAACCTTTCAAGCAGTCTATCCTTCATTATAACAAGAGCCTTGCCTCTATGGCTTATTTTATTCTTTTCTTCCATAGTTATTTCTGCTGATGTGCAGCCGTACTCAGGAAGGAAGAATATGGGGTCATAACCAAAACCGCCCTTTCCTGCGATCTTGTGACCGATTATGCCTTCCATGGTCGCCTGTGCAGTGATTATCTCCGGTTTTTCCTCACCGGGGACGGCAGCCGCTATGCAGCATACAAAGCGAGCGGTTCTCTTATCATCAGTCACTCCCTTAAGCTTATCAAGAATAGCCTGATTTTTTATGTCATATGAGGTATCGTGCCCCATAAATCTTGCAGAATGAACTCCCGGCTCTTTATTTAAAAAGTCAATTTCCAGTCCGGAATCGTCCGCAAGAACTACCTCGCCTGTTTTTTCCATTATCTCCATAGCTTTTATAATGGCATTTTCCTCAAAGGTCTCTCCTGTTTCCTCGGCTTCGGCGCATACCCCTGCCTCTTTCATAGAGATAACCTCAAAATAAGGAGATAAAACAGCCTTGATCTCTCTGAGCTTTCCCTCATTTGAAGTAGCAAAAATTATTTTCATATTCTTCTCCTTTAAATTACCTCTCTTACGGCATCATATATAGCCTTAGCCACAAGCTGCTGATAGCTGTCGGAGCCCATATTTGCAGCCTCTGTGGGATTTGATATAAAACCGACCTCTATAAGCGTAGCAGGATTATTATTTTCTCTGAGCACATGAAGATCCTTTGTATGTACACCTCTGCCATATGCGCCTGTATATTCTATAAGCTTATTATAAACTGCATTGGCAAGAACAGAGCTTGAAAGTCCGTTTTCATCTGTATTTTCATACTGCCAATATACCTCTATGCCGTTTGCGCTTGTATTTCCCGCTACTGCATTTATATGAACGGAAATAAACGGGCAGTCTACAAAATTACCGAAATTGGAACGATCATTAAGCGTAGGATATGTGTCGGTTGTTCTGGTATAATATACCTTATATTTTGTGTCTTTATCAAAGAGAGCTTTCAGCTTAAGCACTATGTCAAGTGTAAGATCCTTCTCTACAAGTCCGTTGCCTGAAGCTCCGGGGTCGCTTCCGCCGTGACCCGCATCTATTACAAGTATCTTGTCATAGATAGCATGTATATCAACACACTTAATATATATATTGCTGCCGTCCTCTGTTATCTGAAAATTACAAAGCTTCTTTTCATTAAAAGTAAGAATAGTGTTTCCGTCTGAATAAGAAACATCTATAGAGCTTATTCTTTCAGAACCGTCATAAGGTATGTTTCCTGTACCAAGTGAAGCCGTATAGTTGCCTGGTATGCTTATTGTGTATTTTCTGTTTTCAAAATTATCATCGGTAAGTATTGAATTAACATTTACCTTGGTGCCATTCTTTTTAATGGTTATAGTGTCGTTTTTGCTATCAGCCGATATGCTTAAAGAATTCTTATCATATATAGTGATACCTGCGCTGTTGGAATAAACACTGGTTCTGTATTGTGCCTCACCCTTAAGAGCAAAGGTGATAACAGTGTCCTTTCCGAAATATGATATATCCGCCGTGTTTACAAGATAACCGTTTCTTCTCAATGTCTGCTCGGGGGCACTGAGTCTTGTGTTTGCAAATGTGACCTTAAGAGTCGTGCCGTTGTTTTGTACAACAGGCGCGGTAAGAGCCTCGCCTGATACTGTAAATGTATCACTTGCTGCGTCGCTTGTCAGATTGTAGTTATTGATAAGAGCAGTTGGGAAATAGATATATAAGCTGCATCTGTCAGCGCTTAATTTGCAGGTGAAGCTGCTGTCTTTAATATCTATAGCTATTCTGGTTATGCTTTGTCCGTTTTCGCTTCTTTCGCCCACTCTTACCTCGCCAAACTGCGGTAAAGGATTGCTTGTTTTAACACGTCCTATAGATGAGCTTGCATTATAAATGTCATAATAAACTCTGTCGCTGCCAACACTTCCCTTTTCTACTCTGCTTATAGGAGAATTTGTCTTTATTCTGAGGAAGGTGTTGTCTGATGAAACCAACATATCCGTTATTTTGCATTGTGCATAGCTTGCGCTTGACAGCGCAGCAAGATCTGTAGGAAGTGAAGAGCTGTCCTTTGAAAGAGTTATTACTTTATAATCTTCAGTGGTAGTCTGTGTTGATTGTGTCTGAACAGCAGAAGCCTGTGTTGTGGGAGTCTGAGGAGCGGGAGCCTGTGTTGTGGGAACAGTAGTCTGCTCTACCTGAGCAGGCATCTGAGCAGCTGCTGCGGTGGTTGCCTCAGTTGCAGCAGCAATTTCGCCCTCGCTAATAAGAACCGTTCTTGTAGGCTTATCCCAGCCCACATTATAGCCAAAGGTCTCCGAAACAAATCTGACAGGTATCATTGTTTTAGAATTAATGAGCTTTGCAGGAATTTCCATCTTTACTGCCTTATTATTATAATGAGCATCGGTGGAATTTATTTTAAGTATAAGCAGATTAGCGCCTTTAGCCACATAAACCTCTTCTCTGTCCTTGTTCCACGATACAGTAGCGCCTATCTTTTCAAAAACCTCCCTTGCCGGCACAAGCGTATAGCCGTTAAGTATGATTGGCGGCATAGGAAGACCTGTTAATTTTTGCCCGTTTACATTCAGAAAAACCTCTTCGGCAATATAATTATGGTCAGCCCAGTCATAATTAAGAGTGAGGTTGACATATTTATTTGTCGCAAAGGCAGTCACGCCGAATATGTTTATAAACAGCGTAAGCATTATTAATAACCTTTTCATATCTTTTTCTCCTTTTAAAACATTTATCGGGTCTTGATAAAGTTAATAAACCCCGTCTTTGATTTAATTTGTCAATACATTATAATTATAACAAATTATTGACCCTCTGTGTTTCATTATCGGAATTTTTAATAAATTTGTAACAAACCTGAAATAAAATAGTTCCGTAAAGAATTGCGGCACAGCCCGAACAAACCGATGCAATCGGTTTGTTCGGGCTGTGCACAGGGCGGGTGGGTGG
>CANRPW010000022.1 GCA_947632615.1 uncultured Clostridia bacterium
ACTGCGGCACCGGGGTTGGGTGGGCGGGTGGGGTTTTGAAGGCATGCGTACCGCTGATGTAATAACAGATCATCTATGGATATGCACCAAGCCGGAGGATATTTGAGGCTTGCGTATTACCTCAAACATTAAGCAGTAAAAAAGTGTTGGCCCGCTTTATAAAACCATCAGAGATGGTTTTATAAAGGCGGACCACGGGAAGCCGAGGCACGGGGCAGCACAGCTAAGGGGGTACAGCTGATAAATAAGCTGTACCCCCTTAGCTACGCTGCCCCACGCCTCGGCTTGCTCCAAAGCCGCCTTGGCTGACCGGTCAGATATGAGCCTCCAAAAGAAATGGCGGAAATGCCCATATACATCTCCGCCGTAATAAATTATTCTGCTGTTGTACTGTCTGCAGTTTCGTCGCTTTCGGCTGCATTGTTATTAGTTACGCCGCCTTCAACAACGAGGCTGTCTTCATAATCAAAACCGTATGTATCAACTAAGGTTGCCTCATAGTCGGCATGGAAGAAGTTTTCTTCGCCTAAGGCTGTTATCTCATCATTGATCCAGTCAAGAAGTGTTTGATTTCCCTTTGATACAGCAGGAGCTATAGTATCCTGATTACCAAGCTCAGGTATACCTACAGTATATCCCTCGTTCTGGAGAGCGTATGCAATTACTTCTGTGTTGTCGTTTGCCCAAGCTGCTCCGTTTCCGTTTTCAAGGGCGCTCTTTGCTGTTGCATAAGAATCATACTTCTGAAGAGGAATGTCAGGATAGTTTTCGATAAGATATGTTTCTGCTGTTGTTCCTGAAATAACTATCATCTGATCATCGGGGTTCCAGTTGTCAAGAGAGGTTATAACATTGCTGTTGGGCGAAACTACGCCAAGGGCAACATTCATATACGGAAGCGCAAAATCTACCTCTTCTGCTCTTTCGTCTGTAACCGTAAAGTTTGCAAGAATAAGGTCGACCTTACCTGTCTGGAGATATTCAATACGGTTTGCTGCCTCTGTTGATACAAAGTTTACATCAACGCCTAAGTCTTCGCCTATACGGTTTGCAAAATAAACGTCATATCCCTGATATTCTTCGTTTTCGTCTACATAGCCGAAAGGATTTTTGTCTGAGAAAACGCCTATATTGATCTCTCCGCTTTCTTTGATCTCATCAAGTGTACGATAAACAGCATCGCTCTCCTGAGCTGCATTTTCGTCAGCTGACTGCTCGCCTTCGGGTGCTGTACTTCCGCCGCAGCCTGCAAGAGAAAATGTCAATGCAAGTGCTAATGCTGAAACTAAAAGTGTTTTAAATCTTTTCATGTTGATCACTCCTATTAATAATTTTATAACAACGACCCAACAGATCGTATATTATCAGTCTTTTACCGACTCAAACTCAAATATATTCAAGAATTGAGCCGCTCTCTCTGTTTTGGGAGAGTTGAAAAATTCCTTCGGTTTACCCTCCTCAATTATATTGCCTTTATCAATAAATATAACTCTATCGGCTACTGCTTCCGCAAACTGCATTTCGTGAGTAACTATTATCATCGTCCTGCCCTGCTTCGCAAGATCAAGCATAACGTCCAATACCTCTCTCACCATTTCAGGGTCGAGGGCTGCCGTTACTTCGTCAAAAAGCATGACCTCGGGGTGCATACACAGAGCTCTCACAATAGCCACTCTCTGCTTCTGTCCGCCGGAAAGCTGGCGCGGATATTGCTTTGCCTTATCCTTAAGCCCTACCCGCTCTAAAAGCTTAAGGGCTTCCTCCTCGGCTTCCGCCTTGGTTCTTTTCTGAACCTTCAACGGTGCAAGGGTTATATTATCCAGCACGGTCAGATGAGGAAAAAGCTCATAGCTTTGAAAAACCATTCCTATTTTTTGTCTGAGTGTGGGAAGGTTTTTGCTGCCGTTTCTGATCTCTTCGCCTGAGAGAGTTATTTTTCCTCCATGTATGGGTTCTAAACCGTTTATACACCTTAAAAGTGTGCTTTTGCCGCAGCCGCTTGGACCTATAATTACCAAAACCTCACCGCTATGTACTGTAAGATCTATCCCGTCTAAAACGGTATGCCCATCATAGCTTTTTACAAGACCTTCTATCTTTAAAAGCTCTTCGCCCATAAACTCATCCCCATTTCCTTTCAAGATATCTTGCCAGCAGGCTAAGCGGCCAGCAGGCTATAAAATAAAGCAAAAATACCGTAAGAAATACGCCAAATGCCGCATTAGGGCTGGTCATTCGGTTAGCCTCGATTATCTGCTGCGCAACCTTCGTTACCTCAACAACCCCTATCATAAGCACAAGGCTGGTCGTTTTTATCATACGCGTTATAAGATTTACTGATAAGGGTATAAGCCTTCTTACCGTCTGAGGTATGATAATATAAAAATAGGTCTGTGCGCTTGTAAGCCCTAAGGCTTCGCTGCTTTCGTATTGATGCTTAGGTATGCTTATAATTGCGCCTCGAACTAGGTCGCCCATTTCCGCCGTGCCCCAAAGTGTAAACACTATAACGGAAGAAAGCTCCCCCGATATATCGCTGCCAAATGCCCTGGCACTTCCGAAAAATACTATAAACAAAAGCACAAGTTGGGGCATAATTCTTATAAATTCAAGATAAAGTCTTGTAATAGCTCTTATGACAAGCTCTTTTCTTACCATGAGTATGCCAAGAAGAATACCTAAAGGGATGCTTAGTAAAACCGCTGTAAGGCTTATTTTAAGAGCCGTCCCAAGTCCGCCTAAAAGCCTCATCATATTTTTGCCCTTGAAAAGTACATCAAGTCCCAAATCCGGCATATCTAAGCCTCCTTTCAATAAATCTTCCCAACAGTGAAACGGGAAGAAGTATTATGAGGTAAAATACGACCAGCATAAAGAGGGACTCAGTCGTTTTATAGTAAAGCCCTATAAGATCCTTTGCCGTAAACATAAGATCCATAAGACTTATTGCACTGAATACGCTTGTTTCCTTAAGCAAAAATATAATATTCGCCATAAATGCAGGCATACTTACAGAAACCGCCTGAGGAAGTATAACATACCTCATTACCTGCGCCGGCTTAAGCCCTAAGCTCAGTGCGCTTTCCGCCTGTATGGGCTCTATGGTCTCCAGACCGCTTCTTATTGCCTCTGCCATATAGCTGCCGCCTAAAAAGCCAAGCCCTATAGCTCCACACACCTCAGCGTTTGTGCTTATACCGATTTTCGGCAGTCCGTAATATATAAAAAACAGCTGCACGAGCAAGGGCGTGTTTCTGCTAAGCTCTATGTATACAGATACTATACGCCTTATTATAGGAACTTTGCCGTATTGTATAAGAGCGCAAATTATACCCAGCAAAATTGCTATAATTATACCTTCAACACCTATTCTCAGCGTAAGAACAGCCGCCTTTTCATACAGTGGAAGATATTTAAATATAAATTCAGTATTCATAAAATACAGTCCTCTCCGGAAATATTGGCAAAAGGCTAAGTCTTGCCCTACTTCCCACGGGAAACACATTATGGGCGATATAGTATCATATAAAACCTGCGCTCCGGCTTTACATAATGAGATTATATCACCATATTCCTACTATGTCAATAGGTTTAGTGGAATATTTTTAAAAAATGTATTGACCCAAAATAAATTTTATTAAAATTATAATATAAAAGAATACCATTGTCAAATAAAAAACCGCATACGACCATAATATCATATGCGGTATCCCCTTAATTTATAGTAATTTCTATTCACATAAATTTGTCGAAGAGCTTGTCGGCGCCGTGTCTCATAGCTTTGCCGTCCTTTATTATCACGCGGCGGGTCTTTCTGTCGCTCATAGCCATTGAAAGTCCTAAAATACCTATAAGTCCCCCGGCAATAAGCCCTGTTTTAAATCCGTTCATATATACACTTCCTCGCTTATAATATTTTTTCAATAATATTATAGGCAAAAAAGGTAAATATTAATCTGACAATTTATGGATAAACAAACCTGAGCGCAGCTTTGGCTCAAACCACGTTGATTTAGGCGGCATTATGTTTCCGCTGTCGGCTATGTTCATAAGCTGCTCCATAGTTGTGGGGTACATTGAGAAGGCTACCTTCATATTCCCCTCATCTACCCTTTTCACAAGCTCGCCTAAACCTCTTATTCCGCCTACAAAGTCTATCCTGTCATCTGTTCTCGGGTCGCCTATGCCAAGTATGGGCGCAAGCAGCTTGTCCTGCAAAATAGATACGTCAAGGCTCTTTACAGGGTCGCTTTCGTCTACCTGCTTTGCTTTAAGCAAATACCACTTCTTATCAAGATACATACCGAATGTATGGAGCTTCTCAGGCTTAAGACAGCCCTCTCCGTTATATTCATCCACATCAAAGCTTTCTTTGATTTTGCTTATAAATTCAGCCTCGCTGAGTCCGTTAAGGTCGGTGACTACTCTGTTGTAGTCCATTATATGGAGCTGGCTCTTGGGGAAAAGTACGGAGAGATAAAAATTATACTCCGAATTCTTGTTATAGTCGCCCTCGGCTTTACGTCGCATAAGTCCTACCTTTACGGCAGAAGCATTCCTGTGGTGACCGTCAGCTATATAAAGCGCCTCAACATCAGCAAAGCTCTTGACAAGCCCTTCCGTCACCTTTTCATCATCTATCACCCACACGGTATGACCTATGCCGTCCTCCGATACAAAATCATACACAGGGGCATTATTCTTTGTAAAATCGGCTATTGCCCTGTTTACCTCGTCATTATCTCTGTATGTAAGGAAGATAGGCCCTGTATTTGCATTGCAGGCATCAACGTGTCTTATTCTGTCCCTTTCCTTGCTCTCTCTTGTAAGCTCGTGCTTTTTTATCTTGTTTTCTATATATTCGTCAATAGATGTACAGCATACAAGCCCTGTCTGACTTCTGCCGTTCATGGTGAGCCTGTAAATGTATAATACATTTTTATCATCATGTATCAATATTCCCTTGTCTATCATAGACTGAAGGTTTGAAGCCGCCTTCGCATAAACCTCGTCACAATAATGGTCTGTATCCTCAGGCAGATCTATCTCTGCCCTGTCTACGTGTAAGAATGAATAAGGGTTTCCCTTTACCATTACTCTTGCCTCTTCGCTTGTCATAACGTCATAAGGAAGAGCTGCAACGGCGGATGCAAATTCGGGAGCGGGTCTATAGCCCTTAAAAGGATGTATAACTGACATAATATCACCTCATATAAAATACGACCCATAAAGGTCTTAAATTTCAAACTCCGTCTATTATATCATTTTTTCACCCCCACTTCAACTACCAAAACATTATTTCAATAAAATTTATTTAGCAGTTGTAAAAAAATTGCCGTTATGTTATAATTAGCATATATTGGAATATCAATAAGAAAGGAAGGTTTATTTATGACTTATTTTCCAAACTTCGGTAAAATAGAATATGAAGGACAAGGTTCTAAAAACCCCTTCGCCTATAAGTTTTATGACCCTGACAGAATAATTGACGGCAAGCCAATGAAGGATCATCTCAAATTCGCCATGAGCTGGTGGCACACACTTTGCGCTCCTATGTCAGACCCCTTCGGCGCAGGCACAATGGACAGAACTTATGGCAAGACCGACCCTATGGATATAGCAAGGGCTAAGGTAGATGCAGGCTTTGAATTTATGGAAAAGCTGGGAATAGAATATTTCTGCTTCCACGATATGGATATTGCCCCCGAGGGCAAGACATTTGCAGAAACAAAGGAGAATGTGCAGGAGATCGTTGCTTATATAAAGAGCAAGATGGAAGGCACAAACATCAAACTCCTTTGGGGCACAGCTAACCTTTTCAACAACCCAAGATATATGCACGGCGCAGGCACTTCCTGCGAGGCTGACGTATTTGCCTACGCTGCATCACAGATCAAAAACGCAATAGATGCTACTATAACTCTCGGCGGCAAGGGCTATGTTTTCTGGGGCGGCAGAGAAGGCTACGAAACACTGCTTAACACAAATATGGCAATAGAGCTTGACAACCTTGCAAGACTTATGAAAATGGCAGTCAGCTATGCAAGAAGCAAGGGCTTTGACGGCGACTTCTATGTAGAGCCTAAGCCAAAAGAGCCTACAAAGCATCAGTATGACTTCGACTCAGCCACAGTTATTGGCTTTTTAAGAAAGTACGGTCTTGACAGCGACTTCAAGCTCAACATAGAAGCAAACCACGCTACCCTTGCAGGTCATACCTTCGAGCACGAGCTGAGAGTGGCAAGAATAAACGGCTTCTTCGGTTCTATAGATGCCAACCAGGGCGATGAGCACCTTGGCTGGGATACCGACCAGTTCCCTACAGACGTTAAGACGGCTACCTGTGCTATGTACGAGCTTATAAAGGCAGGCGGCTTTACAAACGGCGGACTTAACTTTGACGCTAAGGTAAGACGTCCATCCTTCACCTATGACGACCTCGCCCTTGCTTATATAAGCGGTATGGATACTTTCGCTCTCGGTCTTATAAAGGCTTATGAAATAATAGAAGACGGCAGAATAGACAACTTCGTTATTGACAGATATAATAGCTATAAGAGCGGCATAGGCGCAGAAATTATGAACGGAACAGCCACTCTTGAAAGCCTTGAGGAATATACCCTTAAAAATGGTGAACCCACCGTTAAGAGCGGCAGACAGGAATATTTAGAGTCAATTCTCACACAGGTTCTTTACAGATAATAATAAAAACCCTTGTTTATATTTTTGTAAACAAGGGTTCTTTTTTTGCCCCTTGCCGCCTAAGATTTATTAAAAGACTTGACATAAGGGGTAGATTTTATTAAAATGAAAATTGTAAATATTTATGGGGGAATTTTTATGAGGGAATTTTTCAGAAGCAAAGCTGTAGAATTGGGCTTTGGAGATTTTATAGTAGTAGCCGACTTTCTCTATAGGATCGTCCTTTGCATAATAGTCATAATAGTCGGGCAAATTATTTTAAAAATTCTTTCCCATATATTAAAAAGCACTATTAAAAAAATAAACCGCTCAAATGAAACGGTTTTGACAGTGACTTTAAGCATACTTAAATATTTTGTATATTTGTGTATAGGCGCTCAGATACTTATAATATTCGGCGTAAGCCCTGCCTCTATAATAGCCGTTGCAGGCGTGGGCAGCGTGGCTTTAGGGCTTGGCGCACAGCATATGGTCGGCGACCTTATCTCAGGGCTTTTCATACTTATGGAAAACCAGTATGAGGTAGGCGACATTATACAGGTGGGCGACTATCAGGGCACAGTGGAGTCTATAGGTTTAAAAACCACTAAGCTCAGAAACTTTAACGGCGACGTATATATCATACCCAACGGCGAAATAAAGATAGTTACTAACTGCTGTAAAGAATACAACCGCGCCATTATTGAAGTAGGCACTCCCTACGAAAAGGACACCGAAAAGGTGATAGCCGTACTAAAAGACGAGCTTGACCGCGTATATGCCGGAGCCGAGGTGAAGGACATTATAGCCCCTCCCGAGGTTTTGGGAATAACGGAATTTTCAAATAGCAGCGTTATTATAAGAATATCCGTAGACTGCACTCCGGGCAGTCAGTGGGCGGTAGAAAGAGATTTAAGGCTTAAAATAAAAAAGCGTTTTGAAGCGGAGGACATAAATATCCCCTATCCCCAAAGCGTTGTTCATATTATGAAAGAGGATAATAATGGAACTTAATATAGGCGACATAGTATATATGAAAAAACAGCACCCCTGCGGCAGCCACGAGTGGGAAATTTTAAGAACAGGCGCAGATTTTAAAATAAAATGCGTTCAGTGCGGCAGGCTTGTAATGCTTTCCAGAGTCAAGCTTGAAAAAGCCGTTAAAAAGGTTGTCAGCAGCAGTCGGGCTAATGAAGAATGAAAAATTTTTCAGCTTTATTTTACAAAAAATTGAAACATCTATTGACAAATGGATAAACTATAATTAAAATGTATAATAGAATTTGCGCATACTTGCAGAAGGAGTTTTGTTGATATGAAAGTCAAGTTATTATTACTTTGTGCTATAGCGGCAGTCAGCCTTGTAGGTTGTTCTCCCGAAAAGGTTTTTAAAGACAGAAGTGCAGGATATCAAATGAATTACGATAACAACTGGAAGGTAGACAAAAATGTTGAAATAGAAGAAGAAAACGGCACATATACCTACAACGCTGTGTTTGAAACAGTTGCCAAAACAGAGGCAGGCGAGCCTGTAGCTACTCTTAAGGTCCTTAAGGAAGATCGTTCTGTATTTACCATATCCGAGGATGCAGGCGAAGGCTTGGCAGACAGCGAAGACACTCCCGAAAAACAGGTTGCCGACTCTCTTGCTCAAAGACTTCCCGGGGACGGCGTTATAACCTATCAGAGCACAACAATAGCAGGTCTTAAGGGCTATTGGATAGCCAATAACACCGTTGACGAAACAAACACAAGACACGATGTTATATTTGCCCTTTCAGACGACAGCGTATACGAGTTCTATTATACAGTCACAGGCGAAGAAAACTACGAGCTGTATGAAAAGGACGTAAACTATATGCTCTATAATTTCTCTGTAATCGAATAATAAAAATATAAGCCCCGACCTAAAAGTCGGGGCTTCAGACTGTCAAAAAAAGTAAGGAGAGTGTTAAATTGAAAAGGTTAAAATATGTTTTTCTAATTTTTGTGATAGGTTTGCTTGTGGGGCTTGCCGGGTGTGGTGAGGCGGCGGACAGTGTAGACTATTCGGAAGCTGACAACTGGGCTTATTATGAGGATGAAGAAATGAATAAATCTGCCGATGTTTTCTTTGTTTGTCCCACGGTTTATTCAGGCTCTTACGAAAGCAGAAATATGTCAATGGAAGACAGTGAAACAAAGGCAAGCTTTCTTGGCGCTACAAATATGGAAAAGGGTATTTACGATTCAGACAGCAGGTTCTTTGCCCCTTATTACAGGCAGGCAGGGCTTTATGTATATACTCTTGATGAAAGCGAACAGGAAAAATCTCTTTCCTACGCATTTGAAGATGTGAAAAATGCTTTTGAATATTATTACGAAAACGAAAACAATGGGCGTCCTATTATTTTGGCAGGCTTTTCCCAAGGCGCCGATCTCTGCATACGTCTGCTGAAGGAATGTTTTGATGACAAGCAAAATCAGCTTATAGCGTGCTACGCAATCGGCTGGCGTGTTACACAGGAGGAAATCAATGAATATCCCCAACTGAATTTTGCACAGGGTGAAAGCGATACAGGCGTTATAATATCATTTAACAGCGAGGCGGAAGGTATAAATGACTCGCTTATGATTCCCGAGGGCACAAAAACACTGGCTGTCAATCCTCTCAATTGGAAAACTGACGGTACTGTGGCAGACAGATCCCTTAATAAAGGAGCTTGCTTTACTGATTATGACGGCAATATAAAAAGTGAAATTCCAAATCTTACGGGTGCATATATAGACGATGTGCGCGGAGCATTAAAAGTTCCTGATGTTTCACCTGCGGACTATCCTCCTGTTCTTGATATATTCGAGGACGGCATTTACCACTTATATGACTATCAGTTTTTCTACCGCAATCTTCAGGAAAACGTGCAGAAAAGGATAAATTCTTATTATGAAAAGCAATGAAAAATCAAAGGTATGAATTGACCCCCTGTCGTTAGGCTTTAGTCTAACGACAGGGGGTCAGTACATTTTTGCGGGGCTTTTTGTTATTCTTCTGTTGTTTCTTCCGTTGTTTCTTCCGGCTCGTTCTCCGCGGACACGGTGTATATTCTTCCGTCTATGTTTAAAATGTAATATAAGCCTACGCCCTCTCCTGTTTCCATATATCCCAGTCTGAGTTCATTTATATATTCGCTTTCCGTTTCGTAAAGAACCTTGTCGATTACCTCCAAAAAGGTCTTGTCTGTATATACAGGCTCTTTTATGGTGGTCTGATAGTCGGCAATATATCGCCTGCAGCCTGTAGCATGTCCGTTTTCTACGGTTACTTCAACAATGCTTTTTAAACCCGTCTTTTTCTTCATGCTCTCCGAAAGAGAAAGTGTGAAGTTGTCAAGCTTATAGTCAAAATAAAATGTCGTTATATTGTCTAAAGTATAATAGCCTGTAAGATATACCTCGTTTTTGAGGTTTACGTCATTTGAAAGAAAATCCTCTGCCGCGCTTAAATTCTCGGCAAAATCAAAGTCTTTCTCATTATTGTTATATCCGTAATATGCCTTATACTCCATTACGTTGTTGGGGTAGTATTTTACTACCCGTCTTTCGTCGCTGAAAATATAGGTGTTACCGTCCATACTGCTCCATTTAAGCACAGGATTTTCAAAATAGTTGTTTGCATAGCTGTCGAGCGCCGTAACATCGGTAACACCGTTCTCCTTTACAGGGTTATCTTCCGAAATGTTGTAATAATATGTTTCCCCTGTCTGAGCAGGTATAAATTCGTTGCCTACAAATACATTATAATTGTTCTGCACAGATGATACATAATATCTGCTGCCCTCTATAATTCTGCCTGCATCCATAATCTCCGATATGCTCTGTATGTCAGAATATTCGTTAAGCTCATACACAACGCCTTCAAGAGTGTTAGAGCTGAAAAGGGTTATTCTTATACCGTTTGTGCCTGTCACATTAAAAAGACAGTTGTCAAAGCCCTTATATATCTCAGGCTCTGAGCCGTAAATAGACTTAAATGTAAATCTGTCCATATCAAAGTCATAGTGAATAACGATACATCTGCTTTTCAGATATTCCTTTAACTCGTCTTTGTCAAGCCTTGAAAAGCTGCCTTTGCCGACAACGGCATTTGCTGCCCTTTTTAGGTTTAGCCTTATCTGCACCATGCTGTTGTTATCGTATGTAAGCAGATATCTGCCTCCTCCGTTGTTTACGGCGATATATTCTATTTCGCTCTCAGTATTTGAGTCCGATCCTCTTTCATAACCGTTTTCTAAAATGCTGTAAAAAAAATTATGGCTTGAAAACCCTTCAAACCATAATTTGTTGGTCTGATAAACAGCTAAAAGAATTAAGAGAGTGATCGTCAAGTTTTTAAATTTATTAAACATAAACCTCACCTATTTTCTGTTTATCACCTATTTTTTTAAAGCATATTTTTGACCGGGCAGCACTATAATACCGTCCAGATCAGACTGAATTTGGCCTTCTTTTCTGTTGATCGTTGTGTGATACGACACGTCACTTCCGGCTGATGATGCAACAACATAATTCTTTCCGAGCTTGAGTCCTATAGTTTGCCTAAAAATTCCCGATTGACCAACTACTAAATCATAATTGGAAATTTTACTGTAGGAGCCGCCTACAACAACATTAGGGTCGTAAACACTGATGTTAATGTTTGTGCCCTTTGCCGCTGTACCCGAAACGACTCTTGTAGAATCAAAAGTAGCCTCATAGTCTTTAGTCGTGTCAAATCCCTCAGCGATTGAAAAGTTCGCCACCTGCGAAGGAGTCTGTGATCCGAAAACGCTTATAGCCTGTATGGCCATAAAACATAATGTAAGTATAAAAACATATTTGATTTGTTTTATAAACATTACGGTCATGCTCCTTTCTGCAAATGGGGTAATTGTATTTTGCTCATTTCTACACTTATATTATATACTATCATTGTTACAAAATTGTTACACACCCATTACTTTTTATTTACTTTTTTTCAAGCATTTCTCTCCCCTGCCACATAAAAAAACGGAACTCCCGAAGGAGTTCCGTCAAAATTAATAATATTATTATTTAGCTACGCCTGTGTTGTCAACATCTATCTCTGCAACATAGCAGTTATTGTTTGTAGATTTAACGGGAACATAGAGCTTGTTAGCTGCATCAGCGCCGGGAAGAGCAACTAAATCAGCCTCTGTAACTGTATATTCCTGAGGATTAGCTGTAGCTGCTGTTGTTCCTATATCTGCAAAAGCATAAGTCATATCTTGAGTTGCAAAATTATAGAACTTAACAGTGATCTTGCTGCCAACTGCTGCGGGAACATATAATATAGTACCTGCTGAAAGCTGAACGCTGTTGCCGTTATCTCTTACTTTTGCACCGCTTGCTGTAGCATCTGCATAAACAGCATTAAAATCATTCTGTGTGAATGAATCCTTTGCAAGAGCAAATTCAGCTGATCCTTGGATAGTCTTACCAAATCCTTCAAAACTGAATACATAGTTGTCCTTACGTTCTGTCTCTTCGGGGATCACTCCGCCGCCAAGACCTGTTTCTTTATAATAGTCAGGTCTCCAGCCCTTAAGCTGATTGATGATAATGTCATCGTTAAGAAGTGACTTAAGAGGATCGGTCTCAGGATCTGTAAGCATCGTTGTGTTAGGAAGTGATGTAAGAGCTGTGCCCTCAGCACTTTCCTTGAAGTTGTATGCCTTGAAATCTGCGCCTGAAAGCTCGCCGTTCATCTTGACCCAAGGTTCTTTAACATTTACATTGCCGTTTGTGTTAAAGTTGATGAAGTAAGCTGCACTTGTCTTGCTCTTGTCACCGTCATACCATGTTCTGCCGAGTGCTGCCTGAGCGCCCTGAACGTGCTTTCCTTCTGAAGCTTCGGAAGCGTTCTTGCCTGAAGACATAGTAACTTCGCAGTTTCTGAATACATAAGGTCCTTCCTTAGGAGCTGTAAGATAACCAACTGTTGAGTTGTTGTTCTTAGGAGCTGCGCCTTCTTCATAATATTCAAGCTTACAATCATCAAATACCATAACGCCTGCGCCGCAGATGTAGTCAACGTTACCGCCGATAGTACAATCTAAGAAGTAAGCATGACCTGGAGTCTGTCCGTTATAGCCTAAAGTATCCTGTCCTGAAAGGATCTTACAGTTCTTAAATTCAGAATTGTCTGCGCTTGGGCCAAGAATAACAGCGCTTGCTCTTTCTCTTGCGTTCTGTGTATTAACATCAGCGCCTATAACTCTGTCCATCTTGCCAAATTCAACGCCGTCTTCGATCTCTTCGGGAACTACCTCATAGCTGAATGTATTTTTAATAGTAAGGTTTTCAGCATTGAAGCCCTTAGCATCTACAATGAGAACGCCGCCCCAATATGTACCGCTTGACTGTTGTTTCTTATATTTATCTCTGAAAAGAGACTCACTGTAAAGACCTTCTGAAGCAGCCTTTGCAGCTGTTGTAGGAGTTACTGAATAGTAGCTTGCTGTAGTACCGTAATACCATGTAAGCTCATTATTGTTACCATTGAAGGTTACGTTGTCAACGTCAACATATACATTCTCCTGAATGTTGTCTTTGAAGTTGATAGTAACTGTCTGGTCGCCTCTGTCCATAGCCTTGATAGCTGCAAGAGCCTCTGTAAGAGTATCATAGTCACCGGGAACATTAAGCTCTGCCTTATATTCTGAAGAATATGTCTTAGGAGTTGTGCTCTCAAGATAGATCTCGTTCTCAGTGGTTTCTCTCTTAACAACAACGTGGTCGTTTGTAATATAAGCATTGTCTACTGTCTCAACCTTTGTTGTGTAGTCGCCGGGATAGATACTTACTGAGTAAGTATTATCATCATTGATAGTAAGGTCTGTACCTGTTGTAAATGAATAAGCAAGTGCAGGGTTGATGTTGCTTGTGAAAGTAACACCTGTAACTACATCCTTAGCTGAAAGAGTCTTTTCCTTCTCATCGCTTGCTGTGAAAGTACCCTTAAGTGTCTGCTTGTCAAGCTTGTTGATCTGGAATGGAAGTGTTTCCTCTCCGTTATACTTAAATTCAGTAACCTGATCTGCGCCTTCAAGAGCATCGATACTACCGTCGTTTACAAGGATAGAATATGTATGGCCAACAAGAAGCTCAACTGATTTATCAGCATACTTGATAGTCTTTACATCGCCTGTATCAACGTCAGTAAGTGTGATCTCTACTGCTGTGTCAGCCTGGTCAACTCCCTCTGCAAATGTGTACTGAAGAGCAGCTGTCTTAGGCTCGTCAAGTAAGAATCTAACACCACACATATAGAAGTTGTTTGTTCCGCCTGATGAGCAAAGAAGATAAGCCTTGCCTGCTTCTGCCTTTACTGTTGCGCTTGCAGCTGTGTCACCCATAAAGGTATTCTTTGCTGAGAATGTGTATGTACCGTCTGCTGCTACATCCCATACATATACATAGTAGTCGTTTGCCTGACCTGACATGAAGAATGTAAGCATACCGTCCATAGTTGGCTTAGCAACCAATGCACTGCCTGCAGCCGGGAAACCTGACTGGTCAAGAGTATTACTGTTGTCGGGTCTGTTGCCGTTCTTATAGCCATGATGGTCTTTGCCTTCATAGTTATAATTTCTTGCTGTATCACCAACATACTTTGATGTAGCACCATTTAACGGTGGAAGGAACTGGATGCTAAGAGCATCGGAAAGTGTGTACTCACCGGGTGCGATACCTGAACCATCGTCATGCTCGTCAAACCAATATGTTACATTAGCGCCTGTGGGTTCGGGTTCTTCCTGCTCGGTAAATGCTACAGATGCACGAAGAACGTGCTGCATAATGAGCTGTGCATCGGCTGTGTCTATAGTGCCGTCACCGTTAACGTCAGCATCAGCCTTGTTGAGCTGGGATGTTGTGCCGTTAGTTACAGCATTATATACTACAGCAGCATCATTTGAAGAAACTACGTTGTCGCCGTCAAGGTCGCCCTGTGCTGCAAAAGCAGTATAAGACATACCCGAAACAAGCATAGCTGCCGAAAGAATAACGCTTAAAACTCTTTTTGAATTAAACTTCACGTTTTTCTTCCTCCTTTTTTAAAAATTTATTATAATTGATATGGATTTTAAATACATCTATGGCTTAGTTTTGCTTTGGTCTTGCAAAGCCGTCTGCTTTAAGCTGCCTTATTTACAAGATTTTCTATAGAAAATTAGAAAAGTCATGTAAAACAAAAAGCAAAGAGCCAAGCCCTACCAACAGCAAAACGTAAGCACATTTGGTAATAGTGCGGATAAAGCCCCCACAGTCAGAAATAAGAGGTTTGCCACACGTTTTTAAAAACGTCCTTCTCAGTTATGACTGCAAAAACCTTCTCAACCATACCTATCCATACTATTATGATATAATTATAAACAAATTAGCCCTCTCTGTCAATATTTTAATAAAATAAACTCTAAAAATATTGTCGCATTTTATCGATAGTTAAAACTTAATTTCAATAAATTTTGTTAATATCTACCATAGTGGAAAGCAGCATCCAGTTTTGCAAAAACGGTCTCATAATATTCCAATAGCTAAGCCCTGCAAGCCCAAACTCCATGGCAAGCTCCACCTTCCCCTGCACACTTAGGGCATCTTCAAACCATACCTCATGTATTTTGTCCCCCTTTCTGTATTTATAATAGGGGCTATAAGCAAGCTCATCAAACATAATTTCGGCATTTCCCGCATAAGCCCTGTCTACAGCCTCTACATTAGATATTGACTCCGCTCTTGACTCCCCTCTTACATAAGGCAAAGTCCAGTCATAGCCGTAATTGGGCATACCCATATAAATTTTTTCGGGCTTTATCTCCGACACGGCATACTCTACCACCTCTCTCACCTTATTAAGAGGGGCTACAGCCATAGGCGGGCCGTAGGTATAACCCCATTCGTAGGTCATTATAAGCTCTACGTTTGAAGAAGCTCCCAAGGCTTGGTAGTTGTGACCCTCGTATAAAAGCCCGGATTGGTTTCGGGAGGTTTTGGGGGCTAAGCCTACCACGAGGAAAAAGCCTTCGTCGTTAAGGCGCTGACGGAGCTTTTCTATAAGGATGGCGTAATTTTCGGAGTCTTCGGGAAATATAAATTCAAAGTCCATGTCTAAACCTATATAGCCCTTCTCCTTCATATTTTCTATAATGGCCTCTATGAGGCTGTCCTGCACCTCCTCATTATTTATAAGTATGGAAGCAAGCTCGTTTGAAAAGCTGCCGTTTCTCGTAAGGGCAGAAAGAAGCATAATAGGGCCTGCGCCGTAGCGTTTTGCAAGAGCGGTAAGCTCTGAGTCGTTGATTTTGATAAGCTCTCCCTCGGGGGTAAAGCCGTATGAAAATACGGTAAGGTAGGTAAGATATGGCAGGGTCTGTCTTAAAATATCTCTGTCAATGTTTGGGTAGGCATAGCCGTTTATTGACATAGTTTTGGTGGGCTTATCTTCAAAGCTTATGACTATTCTCTGCCCGGGATATATTTCATCCATATCCGTTATCTGAGGGTTGTTCTGTAATATCTTCCAAAGGGATATGCCCCTCTCTTCGGCTATACTTGCAAGAGTGTCTCCCGGCTTTACGAAATAAAGCTCGTCGGGCTTTAAAATTATAATGTGCTGACCTACCGAGATTTTGTCGGGGTCGGTTATCTGATTGTAAAGAGAAAGACTGTAGGGGGTAGTTCCATAGTTTCGGGCGATGCTGAACAGACTATCGCCGGGTTTTACAGTATATATCATATTTATCACCTCTTTCTATCTATATTCTTGGGTATATGTCCCTGTTCTGAAGAAAGAGTTGATTTTATATAGGCATATTTAGTATAATATATGTGTTGATATAACAAAAAACGGGGGACTTATTATGAATATATTTAAAATATTTAAAAAAATTCCAGCTATAGCGGTTGCTTTTATAATATTGCCTCTTGCAATAAACATATATGCTGCCGATCAGATATCCATTATAATAAACGGCAAAAGCTTTCAGGCACATGACGCCTTGGGAAACGAGATCAGCCCTATCATATATAATGACAGAACATATCTGCCCCTGCGGGCTATAGGAGAGGCTTTCGGCAAAGCTGTAGACTGGGACGGAAACACCAACACCGTATTTATAGGAGATAAGGGAGATGTGGTATACCCCTATTCAGATGAAGTGCGTGTGGTTATTGACGGAGGCATTTTCGTATATACCGATGAAAACAACATACAGGTAAAGCCTATAATAGTAAACGGCACCACCTACCTCCCCCTTCGGGGCGCAGGTCTGGCATTTGGCAAGCAAATAGGATGGTCGCCTGCCGACCGTACAGTATATATAACAGACAAAAATGAGCCAACCTCCCCTCCCGAGCAGGTGGAAGGCTCAGACCTGAGAAGCACAATAATATCAAATATAACAAATTATAATACAGAAGGAATAGACATTTCAAAATTCAACGTAAGCGGCGATGAGCTGAAAAGCTTGGTTACCGAAATAGTAAATTTGCCTGAGTTTTATTATGTAAGCAGCACCTTTATGTATTCGGAGACCGAGGGAAAAGTAACACGTATGAAATTTGAATATGATATAGACCAAAGCATAGTTTTGCAGGCAAGAGAAGCAGCCGCCCGGGGTGAGTATAAAATATTTTTTGTAGGCGATTGGGATGTCATAACCGACAGCACATATAAAAGCAGGCTTGAAAAGGTATTTTATGACGTTTATCCGAGGCTTGTAAAACGATGGGGAGATAAAGACATCTCAACGGCGGTGGTGCTTAAGGCGGATAAAAATTTTAATATGGGCGAGGATGTTGTAGGTTTTACTCACGGATATTTAATCAGCTTTTCTACAAAATATGCAAACAATAACCCTGATGATATGGGCTTTTTTGCTCACGAGCTTACCCATGCCGCGCAGCAGTATGGAGATTTTGACACCGCCTGGTGGACTGAAAATATGGCAAATTACGGGAGATTTCGCTATTATCATTGGGCGGGAGATGATTTGTGGAATTTAGACTATTATAGCCCTAACGTAAGAAATTGGGGCTATGAGCCTTATGGAGAATGTATGTGGTTTTTTGCATATCTCGACTCTAAATATCCCACTGTAAAAAACGCCGACGGCAGTCTTAGCTATGGTCTTATTGACAAAATCAACAACGAGATCAAGGCGGGGAATATAAAAAGCGACGGCGGAAAAACCTGCTCTGACGACAATTTTAATGCTGTTGTATTTAATATAACAGGCTTTAAAAATATAGACGACTTAAGAGAGCAGTATATTAAAGACCTGAACAATAAAAGCTGGGTATTCTCAGGCTTTGCGGGCTATAGAGACAACTTTATAACAGAGAATATCCCCGGGACTGCCAAGCCAAAATATAACCGACCTTAATTTTCGGTGTTGTCCGCCCTGTTCATATTAAGATAATATTCCGGCACAGAGCCTTGAAATACGGTGTCAACGAGTACATACTTCCTTTTGATGTCAATCGTTTTGGAACTGAAGGGACAGACTATTTTAACGGCAGCGTCAATATTTAAAAATATGCTGTAATTTACGCTGTTTATTCCGCCGCTCTCCAATGTGCTTGCATAGTCGCAGGCGGCGGAGCCTACAGGCATAAGCCTTATAGCCACTTCAGGCCCTGTATTTGAAAATAGCTTAATACCCGTAAACATTCCCAAGGGCAGACTTATATTCGCTTCATCGGCATCTGTTAAGGAGCGGGACAGCCCGGCAGATATTTTAGAGCAAATTTCGTTTACAAGAACGGAGTTTACGGTTATTTGCCTCATCTCCCCTTCTTTTGAGTCGGAAACATAAAAATCCTTATAGCTAAGCCCTCTTTCGGCTATTATATTTTCGGTGAGCTCGTCTATTTTTTCATTGATATAGGTGGCGGCATAGTCGGAGGATATCTCTTCCGCAGCCGAAAATACTATATTGTCTATAAGGTTTAAGACTGCAATTATTATAAAAAATGTGAAAAAAATCGAAATATAGAGCTTAAATGAGGCTTTTTTGCGGTGTTTTTTGTTGAATTTAAACAAAAAGTCTACCCCCATTAAAAATTTAGATTGTATTTTTTATGTAATCTGTTATAATAATATGTAATAAAACAGCTTATTTATCACTAAATACCCTTTTCCGTCCATACATAAAAAATATGTCTTTAAAGACCTGCTTATTTTTGTGTTGACGGAGAAATGAAATATAACACATTTATTGTCGGGAGGTATTATTATGAACAACGATAATAATGATCATTCTTTACATAATCATGGGTCGGAAAACATAAAAGGCTCCGATGTGAGCTATGGTGAAGATTTTGCCCCGAGACTTACAAGAAGGATCATGGAAAGAGAAAATAAGCCTGTTACAGCGCAGCAGAATACGGGAGATCAGCATGCTTCCCACAGGGGCGAAGGTGAAGCAAGCCGTCAGACCCGCCCTGTTAATAAAACACACAATAATGGGCAGCCCACAGGTCAAAGGACGTCAAACCCAAGACCCGTAAAGTCAAAACAGGGAGCCCCGAAGCACACTGCCCAAAGACAAGGAGCTACTAGGGGTCAGAAGTCAAAGAAGGTTTCGGAAAGAGGCTTTATAGGCAGATTTTTTTGGTGTCTTAAGTGGATAGTGCGTATTGTGATAATTGTATTTTTCAGCCTTATATTTGCCTGCTTAGGAGCGGGACTGGGTATTTACATCTGCGTTATAAGAGATGCTCCGGCGCTTGAGATATTGTCTATACAGCCCGATGCTTATACCTCCTTTGTATATGACAAAGACAATAACCAGATAGATGAATTTCACGGAGAGGAAAACAGAATTTATGTTAAGCTTGACGAAATACCTGTAGATCTGCAAAATGCCTTTATTGCCATAGAAGACGAGCGTTTTTATAAGCATAACGGCATAGACCTAAGAGGTATTGCAAGAGCTGCATATCAGACTTTTTCAGGCACCTCCGTTCAGGGTGCTTCTACCCTTACCCAGCAGCTTATTAAAAATAATGTTACTAAGGTAACAAGGAACAATTTTGAAACGAAAATTCAAGAACAATATCTGGCTATACAGTATGAATCAATGCTCACCGAGGAGCTTGGCTCTAAGGAGGCGGCGAAAAAATATCTTTTGGAGCTTTACCTCAATACTATAAACCTAAGCCACGGCTATAACGGCGTTGAGGCAGCCGCAGAAGGATATTACAATAAAGATGTTTCGGAGCTTGATCTTGCGGAAAGTGCGGTTATTGCAGCTATTACAAACAACCCCTACTATTATTCTCCAAGAACAAACCCTGAGCACAATAAAGAAAGACAGACAGACATTTTGGATAAAATGCTGGAACAGGGCTATATAACTCAGGAGGCTCATGACGCTGCTTTAGAGGAAGACGTTTATTCTTCTATCTCTCAGACAACAAAAGAGGGCAGTGAGTCAAACGCAGTTATACACACCTACTTCATCGACAGTCTTTTCGATCAGGTATCGGAGGACCTTCAGAACAAATATAATATGTCATCTGCACAGGCCAACTACGTTATATATAACGGAGGTTTGCAGATATATTCTACTTTCGACAAAAATATTCAGAACATATTGGATCAGACCTTTGCCGATGACTCCCTCTTCCCCAATGCGCGGTATTGTCTCAGAGCGACATATAATGTATCTGTTGAAGACTCGGCAACAGGCAAACAGGAACATTCTGAATTTAACAAATATGTGAGAAGCCAAGAAGAAGCCAACGATTTTGTAGCAAGCAAAAAGGCTGAGATAGAAGGTAGTCTTGCAAGCGGCGAAAGCATAGTTGCGGAAAAATCCAACTTTACCGTTGAGCCTCAGGCCGCTATGGTAATAGAAGACTATCGTACAGGCTATGTGCCTGCTCTTATAGGCGGCAGAGGTGCAAAGACCGTAAACAGAGGCTTCAACCGTGCTACAGACTCGGCACGTCAGCCGGGTTCCGTATTCAAGGTTTTGGCAGCTTACGCCCCGGGTATTGACTCAGGCAAGCTTACAGCGGCAACACCTATTGAAGATTCTCCCTTTAAGGTAGGTAATTATGAGCCTTCAAACTGGTGGGGCAAAAGCTGGAGAGGAATGGCAAACCCCCGTAAGGGTATACAGGACTCTATGAACGTAGTTACGGTAAAGGCAATGGATATGGTAGGCGTAGACACCTGTTATGAATACCTTGAAAACTTTGGCTTTACAACTCTTGAAAATGATGCTCACTTATCAACTGCTCTTGGCGGTATAACAAACGGTGTAACACAGCTTGAAGTAACGGCGGCTTACGGCACAATAGCCAACGGCGGCGTTTATAAAAAGCCTACCCTTTATACAAAGGTTTTAGACCATAACGGCAATGTTCTTCTGGACTATGATGAAGACTTTGAAGACAGAGAGGTATTATCCTCAGGGGCTTCCTTCGTGCTTATAGATATGATGAAGGACGTTATTACAAAGGGTACAGGTACGGCGGCAGCCTTCCAAAATATAAATATGCCGCTGGCAGGCAAAACCGGTACAACCACCGACACCAAGGACCTTACCTTTGTAGGCATTACCCCCTACTATGTTGCAGGTATATGGCTCGGCTATGATAGCTATGACGATACCGTAAGAAACATGGAGGGACTTAACGAGAGAGCTCATGAGGTCGTTTGGAGAACCTGTATGGAAAAGGTACATCAGGGGCTTGAATATAAAGAATTTGAGATGCCCGATGATGTAGTGCAGGTATATGTATGCTCCTACAGCGGACTTCTTCCCAACGGCTGCAGCGGTCATAACGAATATTTCGTAAAGGGCACAGAGCCTACGGAATATTGTAAGGGTCACTACGCAAGACTTTATCTTGACGACAAATATTATAATTCGGGCTATGGCTATGATCCCAATGCGAAAAGCTCGGATTACAGCGGCTCATCCTCAAATAATTATAACAATAATGCTGACGATGATGAAGATGAGGATAATGTTGCTCCGGCAGAAGATGACGAACCTTCAGCAGATGAGATAGAAAATGCTTATGAAGCGGAATTTGGCGATCTGGATGACTCTGCTCCCGTTCCCGAAGCCCCCGTACAGGATGCGCCCGTGGCAGACACTCCGCCCGCTGATAGCGGACAGGAAGTGATGGAAGAGCCTGTGCATTAAACAGAGGTGATCTTATGGGTTTTGTAAGAACAAAAATAAAAAACAAAGCAGAGAAGGTCGTCAAAAAACATACAAAAAAATTCTTTTGGGATCTTATATATTTTATAGTTTTCAGATTATATAATAAGCTTTAAAATAAAAGGCGGTATATCAAGAATATATCGCCTTTTATGATTATAAAAAAGGTCGCTCGGGGCGTGGCAACATCTGAAATGCGGACGGGTCCGCATTTCAGATGTTGCCACGCCCCGACCCGTGGGGGAAGCAAGCATACCGCCTAAAGGCGGTATGCTTGCTTCCCCCACGGAACAAAGTTGATATTTTTATTTAAAAATAGCTATTTTTCAATTTACAAAATGTGAAAAATAGGTTATACTAAAGTTTAGAAAATAGATATAAAGGCGGTGTTGAATTTATGATAATTACAGTTACTTTAAATCCTGCAATAGACAAAACATCAACAGTTGATAAATTAAAAATGGGAAGTATCAACAGAACCTCAAATGTAGTATACGATCCCGGAGGAAAGGGTATAAATGTATCAAAAACTATTCTTACTCTTGGAGGAAATTCTGTGGCTACAGGCTTTACAGGCGGATATTTTGGTATGATGCTTGAAAGGGATCTGGTAGACCACGGCATAGCGGTCAACTTTGTACATATTGACCACGAAATAAGAACAAATACAAAAATTGTTGACAGCGAAGGCAATATAACCGAATTTAACGAACCCGGCTTTACGGTAACCGAGTTTGAAAAGGAGCGTCTTATAAATAAGCTTGCAAATCTGGCAAGTAAAGATGCAATATTTGTACTTTCGGGAAGTCTGCCCGTAGGCATAGAAAAGTCTATATACGCCGACCTCACTGCTCTTCTTAGGGGTAAGGGAGCAAAGGTATATGCTGATTTTGAGGGGGAGGCTCTTAAATATGCCCTTGAAGCCGAATGTGTGCCCAATCTTCTTAAGCCGAACAGAACAGAGATACTTAAATATTATGGCAAGGATGATGCCACTGAAGCCGAGCTTATAGATATGGGAAAGCAGATAATAGCAAAAGGTGTTGAAATAGTTATTATTTCCTGCGGTGCGAACGGCGCGCTGTTCTTTCATAATGACAAGGTATATAAAAGCCCTGCATTGGACGTTGAGGTAAGATCCACCGTAGGCGCAGGAGATTCTATGATGGCAGTATTTGCATATTATGGCGAAAGAGGCTATAGCTTTGAGGATGCTATGAAAATGTCAATGGCAGTTTCGGCAGGCTCTATAACAACAGAGGGAACAAGACCTGCAAGCGCTGAGGTAGTTGCGGAGCTTCTCAAAGATGTTACATTTGAGGAAATTTGATTTTTAAGGTTGGCCACGCCCTCAGTTTCATCTCTGTCGAGATGAAGCTGAGGGCGGACCAGTGAGGGGCAAACTAAGCGGCTCCTACGTCGCCGCTTAGTTTGCCCGTCCCATTAACTTGTTGGCTAAACCTAAGATAAAGTGCCTCCATAACATAAGAATAATCAAACCGAGCGCCTTATGTATGGATAATAGCTGTTTTCCGGAAATTTTACTCTTCTTTTTCGGCGATATCTTACAGGCTTAGAAGCGCTCTTAAAGCCCTTGAAATAATGTATGATGCCAATGGCATAACCTGCAGCAAAGCACATAAAAAGCGGACAAAGACCGATATATACTTTGCCTGTAGCTAAAGCTATAAGATAGCAGAACATGCCTATGTTACATACAACAAACATAAATAAATTATACTTTTTTTCGTTCATGATCATCTCATCCTTTCTGTATTTTCTAATATAATTGTAGAACACAGATATGTAAATTTTTTTACACTAAAGATAGTTCATGTATGACGGGAGATGAAAGTTTTGAAAATATTAATTGCAACAGACTGGTATGCTCCTACGGTAAACGGAGTTGTTACTTCTGTATTAAATCTTGAACACGAGCTAAGAAAAGCAGGGCATGATGTGAGGGTTCTTACCCTGTCAGAAAGCCTGCACTCGCATAAAAATAAAACCACATATTATGAAAAATCTGTAAAAGCCCCTGTATATCCGGGAGCAAGAGCAGGCGTTATAAAGCGCAGCCATTATGATGAGATAATAGACTGGAAGCCCGATATCATTCACACACAATGTGAAATGTCAACCTATATAGCAGCAAGAAAAATAGCAAAAAAGCTGAATATACCTATAGTGCATACCTATCATACAGTATATGAAGACTATACTCATTATTTTTGCCCCAGCAAAAGGCTTGGCAAAAAAATGGTGGCTGTACTTACGAAAAAGCTGTTAAAGTGCATGGGCTCAGTGATTGTGCCAACGGAAAAGGTCAAAAATCTGATAACAGGCTATGGTGTAAAAAATAAAATCTATGTGCTCCCTACAGGTATAGACCTTGCTAAATTCAGAAAAGAATATACCGAAGAGGATATAGCAAAGCTCAGGCAAAAGCACAATATACCCAAAAACAACAGAATAATGCTTTTTCTTGGCAGACTTGCCAAGGAGAAAAACATCACGGAGCTTTTAGAGTATTTTAAAAGACTAAACAGGCAAGACCTGACCTTTCTTATTGTAGGCAGCGGACCATATTATACGGAGCTTCAGCAGGAAGCTAAAAAAATATGCGGTGATATGTCGGTTATATTTGCGGGCATGATATCTCCCGATCAGGTGGGAAAATATTATAAGGCAGCAGATTTCTTTGTAAATGCCTCCACCAGCGAAACCCAAGGGCTTACTTATATAGAAACTCTTGCCAGCGGTTTGCCTGCTCTTTGCAGAAGTGACGACTGTATAAAGGGCGTTGTTATAGATAATGTAAACGGCTTTCAATATACAAGTTTTGAGAATTTTTCTCTTTATGCCAATAAAATGCTTGATAACGCTGATCTTAGGGCTAAGCTTTCTGAAGGTGCTATTAAAACCTCTGACGCTTATTCTACAACTTTATTTGCAGAAAACGCCTATAATATATATGTTGAAACAATAAAACGCTGTTCTCGCTCAGCCATTTGACCCATCGAAGATGGGTCAAATGGCTGACCCGCGGGGCGGCGAGGTAACCCGACAACAAGCCGATGAGGGAGTCAAGGGGGCGAATGCCCCTTGACTCCCTCATTGGCTTGTTGTCGGGTTACCTCGCCGCGCAAGGCCCTCCGGCGTTTGGCACAAATTTATTGTTGACAATATTTTGAAAAAATTATATTATAATAGACGGTGATAAAAATGATAGCAGCATTAGTAAATTCAGGCGCTGTATTTATAGGCGCAATATTTGGTCTTATATTTAAAAAGGCAATACCTCAAAAAATGGGAGATACCATAATGTATGGTCTTGCCCTATGCACACTTCTTATAGGCATAAGCGGCTCACTTAAGGGCGAACACATTATTATTGAAATAATATCTATAGTCATAGGGGCTATACTTGGAGAGCTTATAGACCTTGACGGCAAAATAAACACTTTGGGAAATAAGCTGCAGCAAAAATTCAAAGCAGACGATAACAGAACATCTGTAGCTGAAGGCTTTGTAACATCCACCCTTCTGTTCTGTACAGGGGCAATGGCAATAGTCGGCTCACTTCAGGCAGGCATATCCGGCAATTATACGACTATATTCACAAAGTCAACTATCGACTTCGTAGCTGTAATTGTGCTTTCATCTACCTTGGGTCTTGGTACGATATTTTCTGCCATTTCTGTTCTTGTATATCAAGGGGGAATAACCCTCTTTGCCGCATTTATTGCTCCTTATCTCAATACAACGGTTACCACCGAAATGGACTGTGTAGGCTCGCTTATAATGATAGGGCTTGCTTTTAATATGCTTGGTATAACAAAGCTTAAAATTTCAAACTACATAATTGCAGTATTCGTTCCCGTACTGCTGTGCAGATTTTTATAAAGTTATAGCCGACCCGACTGCGGTTCCGAGCGGGGCAGGGAGATGCACGGAAAAAAACAGCAGGGGCTGAGCCTGTATAGGCTCAGCCCCTGCTGTTTTTTCCGTGCATCTCCCTGCCCCGCGGCCCCGCCTTTCCTACCGTCTTAGAAAGACGGCAGGAAAGGTGTGGGCAAATTTATCTTCTTCTGTTGCTGTTTCCCAAAATAATGGCTACAAATCTTAAAAGAGTAGCTACGGCAGATGCAGCTGCTGCCACATAGGTAAGAGCTGCTGCGGTAAGCATCTTCTTCGCTCCGGGAAGCTCGTCGCTGTCAAGATATCCGTAGGTTTTAAGATTTTTAAGCGCTCTTGCTGAAGCATTGAATTCTACAGGCAGCGTAACTATCTGGAAGAATACTACAACAGCATAAAGTATAGCGCCAAAAATAGCAATCTCATAAACTCCCGAAAAAGCACCAAGTAAAAGACCCAAAATGATTATAGGCATTGCCAGCTTGCTTGAAAAGCTGACTGCCGGGAACATGCTTGTTCTGAGCTTTAGGGGTGCATAGCCTACATTATCCTGTATGGCATGTCCTGTTTCGTGAGCAGCAACTCCCAGTGCCGCAACGCTGTTTGAGCTATACACTGCATCGGAAAGTCTTAAAACCTTATTCTTTGGGTCATAATGATCTGTAAGGTTTCCGCTTATGCGCTCAACATTTACATTAAAAATACCGGCGTTTCCCAAAAGCTGCCTTGCTACTTCAGCTCCTGTATATCCTCTTTTGTTAGGTATCTTTGAATATTTTTTAAATGTACTGTTTACTTTGCTCTGCGCATAAAAGGCAAGTATCATAGCCACTATAAGAAGCACCATGGCAAGCACCTGAAGCCCTGTAAAGCTGCCATATCCGCCATATCCCCCATACATATATGGATATCCGTAATACATAGTTTTTTCCTCCTTTTTACTTTGTTAAAAATCCCTTCTTACCTCAATATACGAAATCATTTGCCTAAGGTCTGACCTGTTTCTATTTTATGCCCCAACAAATAATCCTTTACGCTCATTCTTTTAGAGCCGGCCGCCTGAATTTCTGTTATAAGCAAGGCTCCGTCGCCTGTTTTTACGGCTATACCCTTTTTATCTGCCGAAATTATATAACCTGCCGCCTGTAAAGACTTATCCTCTTTAGCCTGTGCCTTATATACCTTCAGCTTTTCACCTTTATATAAGGTATATGCGCAGGGATATGGGTTAAGCCCTCTTATAAGATTAACAAGGCTTTTTGAGCTTTTTGAAAAATCAAGCCTTCCCGTTTCCTTTGTTATTTTATGGGCATAGCTTGAAAGAGCATCGTCCTGCTTTTCTGCCTTTACTTCGCCCTTTTCTATTATTTCAAGAGCATCGACTATTGCTTCAGCTCCCAAGGCGGCCATTTTATCGTGGAGGGTCTCATAGGTGTCGTCATCCTCTATGGCAAGAGATCTTTTAAGTATCATATCCCCTGCATCCAGCTCCTTGACCATATACATTATAGTTACTCCCGTCACCTTTTCACCCTCTATTATGGCTCTTTGAATAGGCGCTGCTCCTCTGTATTTAGGCAGAAGTGAAGCATGTACATTCACAAAGCCATATTCAGGCATATTAAGAAGCGCCTCGGGTATGAGCTGACCGTAAGCCACCAAAACGATTATATCGGGTTTATAAGCCCTCAGCTGCTCCGTAAAGCCCTCTTCCTTAACTGTTGCGGGCTGAAGAACAGGTATTCCATATTCCTCCGCCACAAGCTTTACAGGGGTGGGTATGACTTTCTTACCCCTGCCCTTGGGTTTGTCGGGCTGGCTTACCACCGCAACTACCTGGTGCTTTGCTATAAGCCTTTTAAGCACTGTGGCTGCAAAATCAGGCGTGCCGAAAAAAACAATTCTCATTACTCTTCCTCGCTTTCCGCCTCCATAAGCTCTCCTTCCACCTTGTCGGTATAAAGCACGCCGTCAAGATGATCTATCTCGTGGCAAAGTGCCCTTGCCATAAGGTCTTCGCCTTCCAATATCATTTTATCCCCCTCACGGGTAAAACATTCAACCTTGACCCACTGGGGTCTGGTTACCTGTCCTACAAGTCCGGGAACGGAAAGACAGCCCTCATCTCCTGTCTGTGTACCTTTGACGTCTGTTATAACAGGGTTTATAAGCTCTACAAGCCCCTCGCCTACGTCAATTACAACTGCCCTTTTAAGAATACCTACCTGAGGAGCTGCAAGCCCAACGCCGTTGTAGTTATACATGGTGTCTGCCATATCATCCAAAAGCTGACCCAGCTTTTCGTCAAAAGCCTTGACTTCCTTACATTTTTTTCTTAAAACATCGTCCTCTTGCGTTCTTAATTGTCTTAAAGCCATTTGTAAAACCTCCTAAGGTATGTACTTGGGATTAATTGTCACGTTTACGGAAATGCCTCCCATATCTTCTCTTTCTCTTAGCTTGTTTAAGCAGTAAAAAGCATAATTTTTAAGCTTTTCCTCCTCCAAGCCCTTTATAATTATTCTGTGGCGATATTTGTCGTGTATTTTTGACACCATAGCCGCCGCAGGACCTATTCTTTCATAATTTTTGCCCTTGCCGTAAAATTCCAAAATTGCCGCAAGCTCGTGTATTCTTGTAATGACTGTCTTTTCGTCCTCGCCGGAAAAAAGTATAGTGCATAAATTAGTAAAGGGCGGATATTTCATCTGCCGTCTGAACTCAATTTCCTCTTTATAAAAGCTAACATAATCGTTTTTCTTGGCATACTGTATGCAGTAGTTTTCGGGCATATAAGTCTGTATAAGCACTTTGCCCACATTGTCGGCTCTGCCTGCCCTGCCTGCCACCTGTGTAATAAGCTGGAACGTGTTTTCCGCAGCCCGAAAATCAGATGAATTAAGTGACATATCGGCTGCCACAACACCTACAAGCACTACCCGTGGAAAGTCAAGCCCCTTGGCTATCATCTGAGTCCCCACAAGTACATCGGCTTCGCCTCTTGCAAAGGCGCTTAATATCTGTCTGTGGCTGTCCCTTGTTTTTGTGGTGTCGGCATCCATTCTCAGCACTCTTGCCTCAGGGAATAGCTTATTCACCTCAGCCATTATTTTTTCCGTTCCTATGCCGAAATATTTAATATATTTAGAGCCGCAGCCCGGGCATACCTCGGGTATATCCTCCTCTGCTCCGCAGTAGTGGCAAACCAGCTTATTTTCCCTTTTGTGGTAGGTATAGTTTACACTGCAGCTTTCACAGCCGAAAACATAGCCGCACTTTCTGCAGGAAACAAAGGTAGAATGTCCTCTTCTGTTCAAAAACAGTATAACCTGCTTTTTATCCGCAAGAGCCTCGCCTATTGCCTTTTGCAGCCTTATTGAAAACATAGATTTGTTTCCAAGCACTATCTCGTCCCTCATATCTACGGCATATATATCGGGGAACTTCATATTTATCCTGTTTTTAAGCTCCAAAAGTCTATATTCCCCCTGCAAAGCTTTATAATAGCTGTTTATAGAGGGCGTAGCGCTGCCAAGCACTACTGTTGTGCCGTATATCTCCTGGAGCTTTATTGCTGTTTCTATGGCATCATATTTAGGGGAAATATCCGATTTATAGGTCTTTTCGTGCTCCTCGTCTATTATTACAACACCTAAATTGTCAAAGGGAGCAAACAACGCCGAACGAGGACCTATCATAACAGAAATTCTGCCCGTTCTTGCCTTTTTCCACTGATCGTATCTTTCGCCGTCGGTCATTCCCGAATGTGTTACGGAAACAAGCTCGCCAAATCTTTCTATAAATCTCTGAACAGTCTGGGGCGTAAGGGATATCTCAGGCACAAGCACAATAGCCTGCTTGCCCATTTTAAGAGCCTTGTCTACAATTTCCATATATACAAGGGTCTTTCCGCTGCCTGTGACTCCCATAAGAAGGAAAGGTTTTTTGCCGGTATATTCAAGGTCGCTTACTACCTCATTAATTACCCTTTGCTGATCCGCCGTAGGTGTAGGAGAGTTTTTCTTCTCCGCATTAGTCGCTTTGTAAAAATCTCTTATTACCTCAGTTTCGTCTATTACAGCAAGCCCCTTTTCAACAAGCCCCAAAACCGATGCCGACGATACATTAAGCTCTGACATAAGTCTGTCAAGCTCTATTCTGCCTGTCTTTTTAAGAAATTCTGCAATTTCTGCCTGTCGTTTGCTTCTTTTAAGCAAGGCTTCGGCGTTTTCCATATTGCAGGGGCTTATATATTTAACAGTCTTGTCTTTAGCTATTTTAGGAATTATACATTGCAGACATTCTGTAAGTGTGCAATAATATTTATTCGCCATCCATTTGGCAAGCTCTATTCTCTCCTTTGAAAAAACAGGAAAGCCGTCTTTTAAAGCAGAAATCTCCTTAAGGGTATGCTTTGTGGGCGCTTCGTCGCAAATGCCTATAACATAGCCTTCCGTCTTTCTGTTTCCTCTGCCAAAGGGCACACTTACCCTCATTCCCACTTCTATAAGCCCTATAAGCTTATCGGGTATGATATAATAATATATTCTGTCAAGCTCCTTAGCTTTTAGTCCTATAATTACCTCGGCATATTTCATTCTTCATCATCTATATCAAGTAAGTCAATTTCCTCAAATTCTTCGTCAAAGTCTGAAGACTCAATGTCATCGATGTCATCAAGGTCTTCAATATCAGACTCATCTTCTGAAAGAGCAGCCTGCATTTCAAGCTCATTCTTTATTTCGTCTTCTAAGGTCTCTTTTTCAATGTGTATCTCAGTACCCATACCTTCGGGAACTACCTTTATCTTGCCAAGCTCTATTTCTTTAACGGCAATTGATAAGGGCTTGTCTGTCATTCCCTCACTGTCTATCATAGGCGTGTCACCTGCTATAAGCTGGCGCGCTCTTTTTGCGGCTGCCAGAACGACCGAATAACGGCTTGTGACTGTGCTGCCGCCGTCCTTTTCCTTGTTCATAATGTCCATAAGTTCAGCATAAGATGGTTTAAGCATATTACTCCACTCCTTTTTTTGTCATAAAATTTTTAGGGAAATCAGTATTTCTTGCGGAAGCAAACTTTTCAGTGTCCACAATACTGTTAATGCGCTTTGAGGCGTTTCTTACCAAATCGTTTATTACAATGTAGTCATATTTATCTATAAGAGTTACCTCTTCTCTTGCTCTTCTGAGCCTCATTGCCATGACCTCTTCTGACTCGGTGTTTCTGCCTCTGAGTCTGTCTTCAAGGTCTTGTATGGTCTCGGGCGTTAAGAAAATAAGTACAGCATCAGGGAATTTTTCCTTCACCTGTATAGCTCCCTGAACTTCTATTTCAAGAATGACGTTTTTGCCCTCTTTAAGCTTCTCCTCGACATATTTTACAGGTGTGCCGTAAAAGTTGCCGCAGAAAAGAGCATATTCCAAAAGCTCGCCGTTTTCTGCCATTTTCTTAAATTCTTCTTCGCTTTTAAAATAATAAGATACGCCCTCTTCTTCGCCTGCTCTGGGCTTTCTGGTAGTTACCGATACTGAAAGACAATATTTATCACTATCCTTCATAAGCTCGTTTACAACTGTGCCCTTGCCTGCCCCGGAAGGCCCGGATATTATAAGAAGGATACCTTTATCATTCATTGTCGCTCTCCTCCTTTGCATCTGTAATTCCCCCCAGTCTGGAAGCAATGGTTTCCGGCTGGTTTGCTGCCAATATCATATGGTCGCTGTCGGTAATGATAGCGGCTCTTGTTTTTCTTCCGCAAGTGGCATCAATAAGCTTGCCTCTTTCTCTCTGCTCTCTTATAAGCCTTTTCACAGGAGCAGCCTCGGGGCTTACTATAGCGATTATTCTGTCTGCGGAGATTATGTTTCCATAGCCTATATTTACAAACCTACTCATATCATACCCCTTACTCTATGTTCTGCACCTGTTCCCTGATCTTTTCAATTTCGGTTTTTAAAAGCACTATGCTTTCCGTAATTATAAGATCGTTGCTTTTAGAACCTATTGTATTGACTTCCCTGTTCATTTCCTGTACAAGAAAATCAAGTTTACGTCCTATGGCATTCTTTTCGTTAAGTATAATATCAAACTGATCTAAGTGGCTGTAAAGCCTTGTTATCTCTTCGTCAATGCAGGCTTTGTCGGCAAATATAGCCGCCTCAGTGATTATTCTGCTCTCGTCAAGGTCTAAGCCCTCTATCTCTTTCATTCTGTCTGTAAGGCGCTGTCTGTATTCAACAGCAACAAGGGGAGCTCTTTCCTTAACCTTATCCACAACCTCCCTTATTCCCTTAAGCTTGCCCAAAAGGTCAGCCTTTAAAGCCTCGCCTTCTCTTGTTCTCATTTCAACAAAGGCGCTCAGTCCCTGCCTTAAAGCTCCCATAAGCCCCGCAAGGATCTCCTCATTTTCGCCGTCTTCGTCAAGTATTGATTTTTCTACGCTTATAACATCGGGAAAGCGGGCAATAAGCCCAAGAGAGAGCCTGTCGTCAAGATTATAGCCCTCATTTATTGTTTTTAAAACATCTACATAATTATCTGCAAGCGCCCTATTAAGGCTTACCTTATAGTCATTTTTAGAAAAGGTTTCAAAGCTTACATATATATCGGTTTTGCCCCTTAATATCTCTTTTGCAGCCTCCTTTTTTATCTTATCTTCATAAGAAAGCATTATTCTGGGAAGCTTAATATTTATATCGTTATATCTGTGGTTGACCGATCTGATCTCCACGATAAATCTGCGGTCGCTAAGAGTTGTTTCTCCTCTGCCATAACCTGTCATACTTCTCATAAAAAAACACACCGTACCCTTCAATTATCATAGTGTTACATTATATATTATACTATATTTTTCCGAATTGTACAGTCCCTTTTTTAAACAATTTCAATTTTTTTACTCTAAAAAATACAATAAAAAAGAGAGGTTATAAAAACCTCTCAAAATAAACTAGGCTAGCAGGATTCGAACCTGCGAATGACGGAATCAGAATCCGTTGCCTTACCGCTTGGCGATAGCCCAATATTATGCTAACCTTTTGGCATGCACAAGCAGGGCTAGCAGGATTCGAACCTGCGAATGTAGGAATCAAAATCCTATGCCTTACCGCTTGGCGATAGCCCTATATTAATTAACATAAAAAGCGCGAAACGGGATTCGAACCCGCGGCCCTCGCCTTGGCAAGGCGATGCTCTACCACTGAGCCATTCGCGCATAACATCTTAACGACAGAAATTATATTATCACATTTAAAAACATTTGTCAAGCAAAAATTATAAATTTTGTAAAGCCCTTCTCTACAAACGCATATTGTATAAAAAGCTAAGCCTGCCCGACAAGATTTTGCCCGGAAGGCTTAAGCTTATTCCTTTTTATTAAAAAAATTATATACAGCCTTAGCCGCAGGTCTGTCCATACCCTCGACTAAAGCAAGCTCCTCAACAGATGCTTTTTTAATGCCCTCTATATCGCCGAAATGCTTTATAAGCCTTTTACGCCTTACCTCGCCTATGCCCTTGATATCTTCAAGCACAGAGTGAAATTCTTTATTTTCTCTTGCCCGTCTGTGAAATTCTATGGCAAAGCGGTGGACTTCGTCCTGTATTCTTGTAACGAGTTTAAACCCTTCTGAGCTTGGGGGCAAAAGCACGTCCCGCCCGTTATATATAAGCCCTCTTGTGCGGTGGCGTGAGTCCTTTACCATACCGCATACAGGCACATTTATGCCGAGCTTTTCAAGTGTCTTTTCTACTATATGCACATGCCCCTTTCCGCCGTCTATAAACAGCACACTTGGGAGTATATTAAATTTAGGCTTTTCTGTCCCATCTTCCTTTTCCTTTTTATACCTGAGAAAACGCCTTGTTATGACCTCCTCCATGCTGGCATAGTCGTTGGGTCCGTACACCGATTTTATTTTAAACTTTCTGTAATCGCTTTTTTTGGGCTTTCCTCCCTCAAACACTACCATTGAAGCCACAGACTCAAAGCCCTGTGTGTTTGATATATCGTAAGACTCTATTCTGTCAAGGTCAAAGTCAACGCCCAAAGCCTTTTTTATCTCCTCCAAAGCCCCGGTTGTCCTGTTATGCTCTCTTTTTAGCTCGTCACCGAATTTGTCAAGTATAAGAGCCGCATTTTTGTCCGCAAGCTCACACAGCTTGTGCTTTTCGCCCTTTTTGGGGGTGACTATGCTCACCTTCTGCCCTTTTACGGAGCTAAGCCACTGCTCTATTACTTCCCTGTCTTCTATCACAGAGCCTGTAAGAATTTCCTTAGGTATAAAGGGTGTGCCGCCGTAAAACTGCTTTATAAAGGTCTCTGCGGTGTTCTCTCGCTCCGCTCCTTCGGGGTAGCTGAGCATAAAATGTTCTCTGCCCACAAGCTTTCCCCCTCTTATGAAGAAAACTTGCACAACAGCATCACCCTCGGCTCTTGCAAGCCCCAAAACATCTCTGTCGCAGTCTGACATACCCTCGACTACCTGCTTTTCTCCCAGTCGTTTAATAGCCGCTATGCTGTCTCTTAGCTTTGCTGCCTTTTCATACTCCATATCCTCCGAAGCCTGCGCCATTTCGGCATTTAAACGCTCCAAAATTTTTTCCTGCCTGCCGTTTAAAAAATCCTCAACGCCGTCGGTATGCTTTTTATATTCTTCCTCGCTTACCCTGCCTGTACAGGGTGCAATACACCTGCCTATGTGATAGTTAAGACAGGGTCGCTCCTTGCCTATATCAGCGGGAAACTTCTTACGGCATCTTCTCAGCTGCCATACGTTGTTTATTATTTCCAGATTTTCCTTCACCATGGCAGAGCTTGTAAATGGCCCGAAATATTTAGCCTTGTCTTTGCCCCTCTGCCTTGTCATTATCACCCGTGGAAACATCTCGTTTGTTGTCAGCTTTATATAGGGGTATGTCTTGTCATCGGTGAGCATTATATTATATTTGGGGCTGTATTTCTTTATAAGATTGTTTTCCAGTATGAGCGCTTCCACCTCGCTGTCGGTGATTATATATTCAAAATCGGCAATATGGTTTACCATAGACACTACCTTAACGCTTTTTCCGCCTGAATTTTGAAAATACTGTCTTACACGGTTTTTAAGCACCTTAGCCTTGCCCACATATATAACATTGTCCGAATTATCCTTCATTATATAAACTCCCGGCTTGTCCGGCAGCTCTTTAAGCTTTTTTTCTATATCAGCCATTAATACTCACCCCTTTCGCTCCGACTTTCGCTTAACATTATATCACATAAAATATTTTTTCTCAACAACCGTAAGGGTTATTATTGATATATACCCGTCATAAAATAAATTATTAGTATATGGCGGTGAGAAAATGGAAAAAGGAAAGGTTATAAAAGGCGCTTTCATATTAACAGGCGCAAACATAATAACAAGAATATTGGGCTTTTTTTACAGAGTATATATGGCAGACACCATAGGCGCCGAGGGTATGGGCTTATATCAGCTTATAATGCCACTTTATATGCTCGTATGGAGTCTGACCTCCTCAGGCTTTTCCACTGCCATATCAAAGCTCACGGCGGCAGAAAACGCCGCAAAAAAAGACCCTCGCCCCATACTTCGCTGCGCCGCCCTGCTCTCCGTTTCTTTAAGCATAGTTATAGGCGTGGTTATACATAAAAAAGCCGATTTTATAGCCATACACCTTCTGAATGACGAAAGATGTGCCCTTTCACTTCATCTCATCAGCTTTTGCTTTCCTTTTATGGCGCTTGGCTCTTGCGTAAGAGGTTATTTTTTTGGTATGCAAAACTCCCTGCCCCCTGCGGTAAGTCAGGTGGCAGAGCAGATAACAAGAATGGCAGTCATATTTGCCATTGGCTCGCTGCTTATTCCCGGGGGCATAGAATACGCCTGCGCAGCTGCCGTAACAGGTATGTGCGTAGGCGAAATAGTTTCCTGCATATATGTTGTTATCTGCTATATAACAAGGCGAAAGCCCACAGCAAGGCTTAAGGGGCTGTCAAAAAAAGCCGCCTGCAAATCAATTCTTTGGGTGGCAGTCCCCCTTACACTGAACCGCCTTGCCTCATCACTGCTTTCCACCTTTGAAAACATATTAATACCCTCGCGCCTTATGCTGTACGGACTTACCAAAACAGAAGCCGTCAGCGAATTTGGCAGGCTCACAGGTATGGCTATGCCCCTTCTTATGTTTCCCTCGTCATTTCTTACGGCGGTTTCCATAACCATAGTCCCTGCCATATCGGAGACCTGCGAAAGACACAATGTCAAAACCTTAAAGACCACCATAGAAAAATCAATACTGTTCGCTGCCATAACAGGCTTTGCCGCCTCCGCCCTGTTCATATCATTACCCGGTGAAATAAGCTCGCTTATATACGGCGATGCCTCCATAGGCAATATTCTCTTTATGCTGGGCTTTATAAGCCCCTTTATGTATGTGAATGTAATACTTGCAGGCATTTTAAACGGGCTTGGAGAGCAAAACGCCATATTTATAAACGGTCTTACAGGCTCTGTTATCTGCCTGTCTTTTGTGTGGTTTGCAGTCCCCCGCCTTGGCATTTACGGCTGCATATTGGGAAACCTTGTTTCTATGACGGTAGTTTCTTCACTAAACATACATAAAGTCAGTAAAAACGTAGATCTTGGCTTAAATGCCGCCGACATATTCATAAAGCCCCTGCTGATATCAATGTTTTGCATATTTGCGGTAAGGCTTATAAAGCCAATGATACACCTTCCGAAAAATATATCCACTATACTCTGCGCCGCCGCTATGTCGGCAATGTTTGCCCTGCTGCTGCTTATCACAGGCACAGTGTCAACAGCCGACCTTAAGCGCATATCTTAATAGCTCAATATTTGATGGCTGCAAAAAATTCCTCATAAGCATCGCCCCAACCGTCAAGGGGTCCGTCAGCTCCGCCGTTGCAGCTCTTTAAAAGATTTCCCCTTGTAAAGTCTTCGTGAGAAAGAAGATCCCCAAGCGTTATGGGAAAGCCCAGTTTAGTTGCCGTTTCGCAAAATGCCGCCGCAGGGTCGGCAGCTTCTCTTGTTTTAAGCATAGCCGCCTTAATGCTCTCGTCACGCCGGGCGGCTATAGTCAGCTTTGTCATAATATCCATAAATTTACACCTCCTATAAAAAAGGCAGTCCTTAAAAGACTGCCCCTTTGCTGATATTTATTATAAACCTATGTAAATAATTTTTCAAGTATTTATTTAAGACTCGTTACAGCAGCCTTCTCTATAGAAAGTCCGCTCTTATAGCGCTCCATAAATTTATCAAAGCTCCTGACATCCCGGGGATCAGGCTCTACAGTCTCGCCCTTGTTCCCACCGAAGACTTTATTCTGCAAATAGTCGCCAAGACTTTCACCCTTGCCGTATAGCATATATGCGGCTAAAAGAGCCATGCCCCAGGCGCCGCCTTCACCTGCTGTCTTCATAACGGAAACAGACGTATTCATTGCCCCTGCCAAAAATCTCTGTCCAACACCCTTAGTCTTGAAAAAGCCGCCGTGTCCCGTAATACGGTCAACGCTTGCATGCTCCTCCTTTATAAGAATGTCAAGCCCTACCTTAAGTGTAGCAAGAGCCGAATATATATTTACCTTCATAAAATTGGCAAGACTCAGCCTGCTGTCGGGCATACGCACAAATAAGGGTCTGCCTTCCGAAAGCTCCGTGATAGGCTCTCCCGAAAAATAGTTGTAGGCAAGAAGCTCGCCCAAGTCGTCGTCGCCCTCTAAGGCTTTTTTGAAAAGTGTTTCAAAAAGCTGACCTTTGTCTATGTTCATTCCCATAGTCTTTGCGAAGTCCTCAAATAAGCCTACCCAGGCATTAAGGTCTGAAGTGCAGTTGTTGCAATGCACCATAGCCACAGCATCCCCTGCAGGGGTAGTGACCATATCTATCTCTGTATGCACCTTGCTAAGCTCCTTTTCAAGAGCTATCATAGCAAATACAGATGTGCCCGCAGAAACATTCCCCGTACGGGGTTCAACACTGTTTGTGGCAGCCATGCCTGTTCCCGCATCTCCCTCGGGAGGACACAGCGGACAGCCCGCCTCAAGCTCGCCCTCGGGGTCAAGTAAAGCCGCACCCTCTTTGGTAAGTACGCCAGCCTTCTCCCCTGCAACAAGCACCTTAGGCAGTACATCCCCTATCTTCCAGCGGTATCCCTTAGGGGCTATGAGCTTATCAAATTTGTCAAGCATAACCTTGTTGTAGTCCTTAGTGGTCGAGTCTATAGGAAACATACCCGAAGCACTGCCGACTCCAAGTACCTTCTCTCCCGTAAGCAGCAGGTGTATATAGCCGTCAAGGGTAGTGAGAAAATCAAGTCTTTCTACATGCTCCTCTTTATTGAGTATAGCCTGATAAAGGTGCGCAATGCTCCATCTTTGAGGGATATTAAAGTTAAAAAGCTCTGTAAGAGCCTCTGCCGCCTCCCCCGTCATGGTGTTTCGCCATGTACGGAAGGGAACAAGTAGCTCACCCTTTTCATCAAATGCTAAATAACCGTGCATCATAGCGCTAAATCCCATAGCCCCAAGCCTTTTAATGCTGACCCCGTACTTTTCATTTACGTCTTTTTTAAGGCTTTTATAACAGCTCTTAAGCCCTGTAATAATGTCCTCTATAGAATATGTCCAAATGCCGTTTTCCAAACGGTTTTCCCAGTCATGAGTTCCCGAAGCTATAGGCTCATTTTTCTCGTCCGTAAGCACAGCCTTTATTCTTGTAGAGCCAAACTCAATGCCCAAAACAGCCCTTCCGTTTATAATTGTGGATTTTCCGTCGCTCATAAAATCATACCTCCGTTTTTACAGGCTTAATTCTGTCCGTAATATGCCCCTGCGCCGTGCTTTCTGAAGTAGTGTTTGTCCTGAAGTGATTTAGGGGCAGGTCTTACTCCCGGCTCTATAAGCTCGGCACGGTATGCCATTTTAGCCACCTCTTCAAGCACAACGGCATTGTGCACAGCCTCATGAGGGTCTTTTCCCCAGGCAAAAGGACCATGGTTTTTGCAAAGCACAGCAGGCACTGCCATAGGGTCTTTGCCTGTTTTTCTGAAAAGCTCCGCAATAAGCAAGCCCGTATTCTTTTCGTAGGCTTCCTCAATTTCCTCTTTTGTAAGACATCTTGCGCAGGGTATCTCGCCGTACATATAGTCTGCATGAGTAGTGCCATAACAGGGAATACTTCTTCCCGCCTGCGCCCAGCTTGTGGCATAAGACGAATGTGTATGCACTATACCCCCTATATGGGGAAAAGCCTTGTAAAGCTCCAAATGGGTGGGAGTGTCGGAGGAAGGCTTATACCTTCCCTCAACTCTGTTTCCCTCCATATCCATAACCACCATATCCTCAGCCGACATTTTCTCATAATCAACGCCGCTGGGCTTTATTACAAACAAGCCCTTTTCACGGTCTATGCCGCTGACGTTTCCCCAGGTAAAGGTAACAAGCCCATATTTCGGAAGCAGCATATTAGCCTCAAAAACCTTCTTTTTAAGCTCTTCAAGCATATAAATGCCCCCTTTTTATTATCTGTAAAGCATAGAATTCCACTTAAGCTCGTTCTTGAATTCTCTTATTCTTGTGTTTTCATCAATAACAACGCTTTCTATGCCCATAGCATCAGCCCAGTCTACCATCTGCTCTGCAGTCAGGTCGTATGAAAATGCGGTGTGATGTGCGCCGCCTGCCAATATCCATGCCTCTACGCCTACCTGAAGGTTTGGCTTGGGCTGCCAAAATGCTGTGGCAACGGGCAGCTTAGGCATAGGCTTTTCAACCTTCTTACATTCAACTGCATTTATAATAAGACGGAAGCGTGTTCCAAGGTCTACAAGAGAAGCTGCAATACCGTCCCCTGTCTTTGAAGTGAATACAAGACGTGCGGGGTCTTCTCTGTTGCCCATTGAAAGAGGTGATACCTTAATTGAGATAGGTCCGTCAGACACAGTAGGACAAACTTCAAGCATGTGTGACTCAAGAGCGCCCTGCTTGCCTGCAATAAGATTGTATGTATAGTCCTCCATAAATGAACTGCCCTTAGAGCCTTCCATTCCCTTTGTCATGAGCTTCATAAGCCTTACCATAGCCGCAGTTTTCCAGTCGCCCTCTGCGCCGAAGCCATAGCCCTTTTCCATAAGTCTTTGTATGGCAAGTCCCGGAACCTGCTTAAGTCCGCCGAGCATACCAAAGTGAGTAACAATGGCGTGATAATTTCCGTCTTTAAGGAATTTTTCCGCCCCAAGCTCTATAGCTGCCTGAACAGCCACATGTCTGCGGAATTCCTCGGGATCTCTGTCCTCATACAGTATGTTATATTTGCTGTAATACTCCTCAACAAGAGCCTCAACATCTCCCTTAGGAACAGCCTCTACATAATCAACAAGGTCGTTTACACAATAATGATCCACTTCCCAGCCGAATTTTATCTGCGCCTCAACCTTGTCGCCTTCCGTTACGGCAACATTGTTCATATTGTCGCCTACACGGCAAACACGAATGTGAGAAGACTCCACAATGCCTATAGCTGTTCTCATCCACTTAGCAAGTCTGTCACAAACACTTGGCTCAGCCCAATGTCCGAATATTATTTTTCTTTCAATTCCCATACGGCTGACAATATGACCGTACTCTCTGTCGCCGTGAGCAGACTGGTTTTCGTTCATAAAGTCCATATCAATAGTATCATAAGGAATTTCATCATTAAATTGTGTAGCCAGATGGCAAAGAGGCTTTCTCAGCTCTCTGAGTCCGTTTATCCACATTTTTGCAGGTGAAAAGGTGTGCATCCATGTAATAACACCTGCGCACTCAAGGTCGCTGTTAGCCTCGTTAAGAGTCCTTCTTATACTCTCCTGAGTAATAAGAGTAGGTTTAAGAACTATCTCAAAAGGAATAGCCTTTTCCTTATTCAGCATTTCAACTATCTTAGCCGAATTTGCCGCTACCTTTTTAAGACATTCATCTCCGTAAAGATCCTGCGATCCTGTACAAAACCAAAATTTATAATCCATAAATTGACCTCCTATACAAATATTATCTGCCGGTTTCGCCCAACATCACCCCATAAGCCACAGCGACACCGCCCCCTAAACTATCGGTACCACCAATACCCAAAGTGACTACCACAGCGGCTCTGGAGCAGGGTGGGTGGGTGGGGTTTTGAAGGCTTGCGTACCGCCCCGAATAACATACCGAAACTAAAGCCCTCGCCAATAAGCCCCGGTCACCGACTTACCCTTTTGCCATAAACTGCTCTTATATTGCAATAAATTTAAAATTGCCAACAATACCATCGTTGTTAAATGGGTGGGT
>CANRPW010000023.1 GCA_947632615.1 uncultured Clostridia bacterium
TATCTATACTTGAACTTGCGTTAAATTCATCATTCCAATCCGAGAAGTCGTCACTGTCGCTGAAATCGGGAGCTGCCTCTGATGTAGGCTCACTGCCACCTGTTGAAGGCTCGCTGCCTGTCGAAGGTTCGCTGCCTGTCGAAGGTTCGCTGCCTGTCGAAGGCTCGCTGCCTGTTGAAGGCTCGCTGCCTGTCGAAGGTTCACTGCCTGTCGAAGGTTCGCTGCCTGTTGAAGGCTCGCTGCCTGTTGAAGGCTCGCTTGAGCTGCCTTCAGGAACTACCTGAATGTAGTAAATATAGCTTTCTGTGCTCTTCTTCTTAATTGTATGAGAACCGGCTTCAAGCTCTACATCGTATGTGCCGGCAGCCTTATTAACTATTAACTCTGTTCCGTCAATATCAAGCTTAGCGCCATCAGATTTAGCTGATGCGTAAATAGTCATCTTACCGGGTTTATCTAAGTTAAATGATATTACAGTTGTGCTTTCCATCTTAAGAGCTTGACTTGTTCTTGTTCCGTCGGGAAGTTCAACTTCCTCAAGACCTGTCTTTTTGTTACCTGTTATATTTGCATTAAGTGTATTATCACCTGTGGTATTGTTATAGATGAGTGGTCCGCTTGTCGGTGTAACGGGTGGATCATCGGGATCTTCCGGCTCAACAACAGGTACATCGGGCAGATCAGGTTCATTTTCGTTACCGTCGTCAGGCTCTGCCGGTGTTACTGTGCTTCCGCCATAGCTTACACCTACAAGAGAAATGTTTACACCGCTGTTTGTAGAATAGATATAATATGTACCTGCATCTACAGTGCCGTAAGAACCGGGCGTTGTAGTAGAAGGCGCTTCAATTAAATTATCGGCATTGAGTACATTAGTTCCATCGCTTACAGCCACATATCTTGTGTCTGAGCCGCTTGATGATGCCTGAACATGGATAGTTGCGCCTGTAACGCCTGCCGGAATAGTTACTCTTATTGCTCTGTAGTCTTTGCTGCCTGAGCCGCCAAGTCTGATAGAGCCATCAACCGTAACAGTCTTATCTGAGTTGGCAAGAATTGCGAATGCTCCGTTTGTGCCAAGTTTATCTTTGGTTGAGCTAATAGTTTCCTTGCTTAAATCGCTTGATCTTAATACAAGGTCATATCCGCTGGGGCTTGTTGTTCCGCCGCTTCCGCTGGTTCCGCCGCCAATGTCACCTGTAGAACCACTGTCGCCCTGACCACCAAGCTGACCACCGGTCTGTTCGTTCTTATCATCACGATCACCAAAGTCACTGCCGGAATCTGTAGAAGGCTTGCTGCTGGGGTCGTTAGGATTAACAGCACTACTATCTACTGTTCCGCCAACTACCTTAACTGTAGGTTTATAATTTGTTACTAAAGCCTTAAGATCAGAGTTTACAGAATAGTCTGTGTCGTCTGAACTTGTAAATGTAAAGAAAATGTCGCCGCCCTGAAGTCTGCCTGCATGTGACATTACATATTTAGGAACTTCTGATGCAGGTGTAACTACATCTCTATGAAGGTCAAATTTAGAATCAGTATCAAAATTGTTATAAGAACTTCCGTCAACAGCCGTAACTGTAGCAGGTATTTGAGTTTCAAGACTGTCTACCTTATATCCGTCAAAGTTTGACTTATTGTCAGCATAATCCGTATACTGGTATGAGCCGTTCATAATATTGCCATAAAGCTTAATGGGTGAGCCTGTTTCGCCTGAGAGGACTTCACCTGCTTCGTGACCCTGTCCACCTATAAGTGTGGGATATTTACAGCTTCTGTAGTAGTTGCTTTCTGCAAGAATACTTGCATCTTTTGCAGAAGCTGCACCATACTTAGCATTACCGTCATAGTAATTGTTGTAAAGGTGTACAGACATTGTTCTTACTCTTGGGTGTCTTGAGTCGCTGTGATCAAACCAGTTGTGGTGGTATGTAATAATGCTGTCTTTTGTTTCGTCTTTCATACCACAAAGTGAGCTTTTACCGCTGTCCCAGAAGTGATTGTATGAAACAGTAATGTTTGTAGAATATTTCTTGATATCTACAGAGCCGTCGCCCTTAGCCTGATCGCTGTCGCCGCCGGGACCGCCATAGAATAAGTCCATATTATGAACCCAGATGTTTGAGTTCTTAGTATCAATAGAAATACCGTCATCCATAAAGTCAAGGATGGCAAAATTTTTAAATTCAATGCTTGCTGCATTTCTTACAAGGAAACCGAAGCCCTTAACCGCAGCATCGTTACCTATACCCTCAATAGTAATGTTAAGAGGTGTATAATCTTTACCCTTAATCTGGATACCTTCTTCAGTGCTTAAATAAGAATCAAGATCATCTCTGGTTACAGTACCTATAATACGGAAGTCAATAGGGGTAGAGTCTAAACCCTTCTCGTATGCAGCAATGATGGCCTGTAAACCTGTAAACTGTTCTACTTTACCCTTACTGCCGGTTACAACAGTAGTTGTAATTGTTTTAGCGGTATCCTTTGTTACATAAAATACCTTTGCGCCGTCTTTAAGAGTACCGTCATTTTTATATGCGCCGATACCTTCAGCTGCGATCGCAGGCGCATCTGGATTTACTATTGACTTTGTCGAAAAAGCTGCGCCGCCTCTGTCGTCTTTTGTAACAGAAAGGTTTGTAGCTTCGCCTGTAGCTATTACTTCGTCTTTACTGTTATAAGCCGTAACCCTAAGGTCGTATGATGTGCCACCTTTAAGACCTACAACGTCTACTCTGTTGTATGCGTTATACTGCCTTATAAGGTCGTCATCAACAGTTTCATACGTGCCTGAGCCTGAAGGCTTGATCTCGGCAATGTAATAAGCTGTGTCGTCAACAGGCTTCCACTCAGCATATACAGATTCTACTGCGCCAACGCCTGTCAGAGTAAAATCTGCTGCATTAGCCTGAATCTGAATAAATGTAAGTGAAGTAAAAAGCATAACCATAGCTAATACTGCACTTAAGATTTTGCTATGTTTTCCCACATTGCATTCCTCCTTAGATTTTTGTGCTTTACTCGCACGAAATTCTGCCACAAATACATTATACAACCATTAAAAAAATTAGTCAATATTTTAAAAATTAGAATTTTGAATGTTTTAGTTTTTTACAAAACATTATATTATATATCATCTATACTTCATTGAGATGTTATGTATTTATAAATTTTCTTTACGGTCAGCCTCATCTTCCTTTGGGGCAAGAAAACTATCTATAAGGCTGTTGATATTTCCAAGATTTGACAAAATTTTATTGTATTCGTCATTATTGGGATTTTCAAAATATTTCTTTGCAAGGGCAGAGTAGTCTTCGCCAAAACGCTTAAGATGTTCTATACGGTCGTTTACAAAGAGCTTTACATCCTCCAGCCTTGATGCTTCTCTGTGGCGTATAAGCTCTATCTGATTTTCGGTTTTTGCCATCAGCTTTTCCGCTTCTTTATTGGCGTTTTCGATGATTTTTGCTGCCTCCTCCTTTGTGCGTATGAGAAGGGTGGTGCTTTCGTTTTCGGCTTTGTTTTTTATCTCAGAGGCAGTCATTTCAGCGCTTACCATGGCTTTGTTTATAAATTCCTCTTTACTCTTAAATTCATTAAGCTGCTTTTCCAGATCACTGATATATTGATCGACCTCTGCGGGGTCATAGCCTTTTCTTACAGTTTTAAACATAGTCTTTCCTCCTTAAAAATGAATTTACAAAAGCTCACATGTATGTTATTATAAATTATATCATTACAAATAATATTATGCAAGTTAAAAGGTGAATATAATGGACTTTGACGATATATATATGGGGCTTGCCTTAGAGCAGGCAGATAAGGCGTTTAATGCCGATGAAGTGCCTATAGGCTGTGTGATCGTATATAATAATGAAGTGATAGGCAAAGGCTATAACAGACGAATAAGCGCTAAAAACACCCTTGCCCATGCTGAGATAATAGCTATAAATGAGGCTTGCGGCGTAATAGGGGATTGGAGGCTGGAAGACTGCAGTCTTTATGTGACCGTAGAGCCTTGTCCTATGTGCGCCGGAGCCATACTCCAGGCAAGGATAAAAGAGATAATATTCGGCGCAGCCAACCCCAAGGCAGGCTGCTGCGGCTCTATTCTCAATATTGTGGACGACGACAGATTTAATCATCAGGTTATCGTCAGACAGGGCGTAAGAGGGGAAGAATGTGCCTCTAAAATGAGGGAGTTTTTCCGCCATAGGAGGGATAAGGCATGAAAACCGCACTTACAATAGCAGGCTCCGACTGTTCCGGCGGCGCAGGCATACAAGCCGATATTAAAACATTTACAGTGCATAAGGTCTACGGAATGAGCATAATAACATCTATCGTTGCCGAAAACACAACAGGCGTATTAAAAATAAAGGACGTTTCACCTGAGATGATAGAAAAGCAGTTTGATGCCATATTTTGCGACATTTTTCCCGACAGCGTAAAAGTGGGAATGTTGTCTGAAAGAGAAACTATAGAAGCCGTAATAGGGGGGCTTAATAAATATCACCCTCATAATATAATTGTAGACCCTGTATTATACGCAAAGGACTCAACACCTCTTATGAATGAAGACTGTATGGAGCTTCTTATAAAAGGAATTATTCCCTTGGCTGATCTGATAACCCCCAATATACCCGAGGCAGTAAAAATATCAGGGCATAACATCAAATCAGAATATGATATAAAAAAATGCTGCGAAATAATACATTCTATGGGCTGTAGGGGAGTGCTTATAAAGGGCGGTCATTCCGAAGGTGCGCCTGTTGATACTTTATACGACGGCAGGGATTTTTATAAATTTACATCGCCCCGTATAAATACAAAAAATACCCACGGTACGGGCTGTACGCTTTCCTCAGCTATCGCCGCCAATATTGCCAACGGAAAATCGGTTTATGAGGCAGTAAGCATGGCAAAGGCATATATAACCTCGGCTATAGAACATTCACTTGCTCTTGGTAAGGGCAACGGACCCCTTAATCATATGTGCAATATTTAAAATGGAGAATATTATGTTTAGAAATAAAGAAGCTGTAATTTTTGACCTTGACGGAACTCTTGTAAACTCCGGGTTTGTATGGCATAAGGTAGATTTGGATTTTTTTGGTAAAAGAGGTATGAAAATACCAAATGACTATCTTACTAAAATAAATTCCATGAGCTTTTACGAAACGGCAAAATTTACCAAAAGTGAATATAATATTGAAGAGACCATAGAAGAAATTATGAAAGAATGGTATGATATGGCAGCCTATGAATATGCCAATGACGTAAGGCTTAAAGCAGGGGCGGCTGAAATACTTGAAATGCTTAAGTCTATGGATATTAAAATAGGTCTTGCAACGGCGACCTCCGACAAGCTGTTTGTGCCGTGCCTTAAAAATAATAATGTATACGATTATTTCGATACATACGTATATGGCGACGAAGTTAAACGAAGCAAGGAGTTTCCCGACATATATTTACTCTGTGCCGAAAGACTTGGTGTAGAGCCTGAAAAATGTATAGTGTTTGAGGACATTCCAAGAGGTATAAGAGGCGCAAAAAAAGCAGGCATGAAAACCTGCGGCGTTTATGATGAATATACTTCCTTTGAATGGGATATTTTAAAGGAAACCGCCGATGTATGCATAAGGTCTTTGACAGACTTACTTTAGATCATATAAGCCGAAAATAGAGTATAAAGAAGAATAAAACCATAAAAGAGGGGTATAATGGCATATTGATTTAACTGTTCGCGAAACGTAACTTTTGCGAATAGTTGAGTGGGCTTTTGCGGGTTTCCGACCGGACTGCGGTCTGAAGCGGCAAGCAGAGAAAAAACAGCCTACGTGAAGCGTACTTGTTAGCTTCACATAGGCTGTTTTTTCTCTGCTTGCCGCCCCCGGTGGTCGCCCTGAAAATTCGTTTTGTAAAAACGAATTTTTAGGGCGTGCCAAATTTATTTTCCTATATAATTATCCACAAGCTCATCTCCGGCGACTTTTCTGATAGAGTCATAAATGTTTTGAGATTTATCTATCATCTCTTGTCTTAGCTCATCAGACACAGGTAATATCTCTGTGTTGTTTTCATTTATAATATTTATTCTTCCGTCAATTCTTTCATCTGACTGCTGACGTGAATATAAGGTGGCAGTCTTTGCAGCCTCGTCGATTATAGACTGCTGCTCAGGTGAAAGCGAATTATAAAAATCATCACTTACTATAAGAGTTATTAAATGCGGAAGATGGTTTGTTTCCACAACATATTTTTGCTGCTCGTAAAACTTTGAAGACACAACGACTTCATAAGGGTTTTCCTGGGCATCTATTGTTTTTTGCTGAAGACCTATATAAACCTCGCTGAATGTCATTGGCGTAGGATTGGCGTTTAATGCCTTCCAAAAATCAAGATGATATGAGTTTTCCATAGTTCTTATTTTTTGTCCCGTAAAGTCTTCAAGCTTTTCTATTTTCTTGTTCGTAGTCATTATTCTGAAACCCTGATCGGAAATTCCCAACAGCTTAAAGCCCGCATTTTCATATAAAGGCTCAATCAGATTGAGAAAATCCGGGTTATCCACAGACTTTCTTGCTTCTTCAATGGTCGAAAAAACACAAGGAAGGTCGAATACGCACAGCTCGGGAATAAAGCTGACCTGTGGAGCCGTGTTCTGCACAACAAAGGGAATATCTCCGTCCTGACAGCTTTCCAAAAGCTCTCTGTCACCGCCTATGGTAGAATTTGCATAAACCTGTATTTTCATTTTGCCATTTGAAAGCCTGCTTACCTCGTCGGCAAATTTAACGGCATATATCTGCGTTACAGTATCTTCGGGAGAGCTTGTGCCCAAAGGCCAGGCATAGCGTTGTTCGCCATTGTCTGAACAGCCTATGCACATGGCAACGGCTATAATTGAGGCTATAAATACAATTATTAATTTTTTCATATAAAAACCTCCCTCATTATACCAGCAAAAGACTTACAACGGGCACATAGGTTATTATCAGAAGAGCTATAAGGAAATAGCCTATCATTGGCAGAGCTTTGTGCGATATCTCTACAACAGGTATTTTTGTAAGAGAGCTTGCCACAAAAAGGTTTACACCTATAGGCGGAGTAACAAAGCCTATAGCCAGATTAACAACCATTATAACACCAAAATGCACAGGGTTTACACCTACAGCCGTTACTATAGGAACAAGTATAGGCGTAAGTATAAGTATTGCAGGCGTTGTATCCATAACCATACCCACCAAAAGCAGGAATATGTTTATAACAATAAGTATTACAAATTTGCTTGAGAATGTAGCAAGTATCCAGCTGCTTATCATCTGTGGCACCTGCATAAGAGTAAGCACTCTTGAAAAGGCTATTGATGCCGCAAGTATAAAAAGTATGGGTGTGTAAGTTCTCAGTGACTCAAGAAAAACATTTATTATCTCACTGAATTTAATGCTTCTGTATATAAACAGGCTCACAACAAGAGCGTAAAATACTGAAATTACAGCGGCTTCCGTAGGTGAAGCGGCTCCCGAATATATACAGCCTAAAATAATAACAGGTGTAAGCAGAGCAAAAAAGCTGTCTTTAAACACACGAAGAAAGCCTTTTTTCCTAAGATCCCCTACTACTTTACCTATGCGCTCCTTGTCTTCACCTCTTGTTTTGCAATAATAAAAGGCGTATATCATAAGTAAAAGGCTTATGAGTATGCCGGGGATAATGCCTGCTATAAACAGATCGCTTACAGACTCCCCTGAGGCTGTGCCGTACATAATGAAAGGTATGCTGGGAGGTATAATTACACCCAATCCCCCTGCCACAGCCACTATTGCCGTAGCAAAGGGCTTGTCATAGCCCAGATCTACAAGAATAGGAATGGTCATAGAGCCTACAGCTGCCACAGTTGCAGGTCCCGAGCCTGAAATTGCGCCGAAAAACAGGCAGGTTATAATAACTGCATAAGGTATACCGGCTGTAAATGAGCCAAAAAAGAATGCGAATACATCAAACAGCTTTTTTGATATGCCGCCCTTTGCCATTATTGTGCCCGAAACAACAAACATAGGCACGGCAAGCAGCGGAAAGCTGTCTATACCCCCAAGCATAGAGCGTATTATGTATGTGCCGCTGGCTGTGAATGAAGGGTCGAAAGCTCCCGGTAAAAGAGAGACCATTGCCAAAGTTATGCCTATGGGAATAGAAATCATAAGGCATAAAAAGAAAATTATAAATATAGCTAAAACAGACATCAGTTATCCTCCTTCGGTTTTCTGTGCCCAAATTCCTTTATTTCAAGAAAAAGCTGCTGGGCGGTTCTGAAAATTACAAGTATAAAGCCTATAAGCGGCGCCACCTGTATGAAATACATAGGTATGCCGCAGGCAGGGCTTAACTGACCGCTGTGTACGGCGGAGGTAAGATATCTGTAGGCAAAGGGAAGAAGATATATAAATATCAGAAGCCTTATAATATCGTCTACCAACTTAATATAAGAATAAGCACTCTCGGGTATCATTGACACAAATTGCTCAACCCTTATATTTATTCTTTTCTTTGTGCAGTAGGCAATACTGAGAAATGCCGACCATATAAATAAATATCTCGTTATCTCCTCCGACCATGAAAGAGAATAGCTGAATATGTAGCGTGATGCCACCTGCACTCCCATAATTATGGTCATAAGAATGAGCAGTATGCAGAGTATGGCTTCCTCTAAATGCTCATTAAGCCATTTAATTACCTTCACAAAAATAACCTCCTTTTATAATTCAAGAACTTTCTTTATGTCATCTATAGGCATATCCTTACCCGTCCACAGCTTAAAAGCAGCTGCCCCCTGAAAGAGCATCATTCCCGTACCGTTTACCCAAATACGGCAGTCTGCTTCTTCGGCAAGCTCTAAAAGACGTGTCTTTTTAGGTGAATATATAATGTCCACCACAACAAGATCCTTTCTGAAAAAGTCAGCGGAAGGAACGACTGTCATGCCCTCCAAGGGCTTCATACCCACGCCTGTGGCGTTTGTGAATATGTAGCTTGACTCTATTTCACTTTTCAATAGCTCTTTGTCCTCTAAAGGATATACTGTAGCTTTGCAGTTTGTGTTTTCATTTATTTTCTTAGCAGTTTTGTGGGCGTTATCCCAAAATTCGTCGTGTATGTTGAAAATAGACAACTCCCCTACCCCGTCTAAAGCTGACTGTATGGCTATTGCCGTGCCGGCGCCGCCTGCCCCAGCAAGGGTCATTTTTTTGCCTGTTATGTCAACTCCGTTGTCCTTAAGCATGGTCATATAGCCTATGCCGTCGGTATTATGACCTTCAAGACATCCATCTTTATTTACTATTGTATTGCAAGCGCCTATAAGCGCGCAGGCAGGCGACAGCTTGTCAAGATATTTACATACCTCTGATTTATTTGGCATAGATACATTACAGCCCTTTAGCTTTAATGTGCGTATAGCCTTTACAGCATCCTTTATTTCATCACGTCCTACTTCAAAGCAAACATACACACAGTCAAGACCTGTTTTTTCAAAGGCAGTATTGTGCATTAGCGGTGAATTTGAGTGCCTTGAAGGCATAGCCATAAGCCCTAAAAGCTCTGTATGTCCGGTAACATTTTGTGCCATTTTTCATAACCTCTCTGTATAATTATTTAAAAAACACATATATTATAGCATAATTATTTAAAAATTGGAATAGCTTTCATTAAATTAATATAAAAATATTTGCTTTAAGCTAAAAATTAAGCCGACAATACTGCGGGGTCGCTCGGGGCAAAGGCGTAACAGAGAATGAGGCGAGGCTGACTCCCGTATGGGAGTCAGCCTCGCCTCATTCTCTGTTACGCCTTTGCCCCGACCCGCGGGCGGCAAACCCAACCGTCTGCGACGGTTGGGTTTGCCGGCTGTGGCATTTTTTCATTTTATGGCGAAATTTAATATTATGACAAATTATAAGAAGGGCTCACCTACAACGTGTGCTTTCATTGTGTTTGTGTTGCCTGTTTTGCCTATAGGTGTTCCGCCTACTATCATTACTATATCGCCGTCTTTAACATACTTGAACTTCTTTGATTCTTCAACCGCTAAGTTAAACAGGTCGGTGAAGTTTGTCTGTACAACAGGCAGAAGTCCGGAAACAGTACCCCAAAGGAGGTTGAGCTGACGGTAAGCCTTTTCATTTGATGTATATGCGAAAATAGGAACAGCCGGACGGAATTTAGCCAGCTTCATAATTGTAAAGCCCGAATTTGAAACTGCAATTATAGCCTTTGAGTTAAGGTCTGATGATGAAGTAACAACAGCGTGGCATACTGCATTTGTAATATCTGTAAGCTGTGCTGTGCCCTGACCCTTAAACTGAGAAACATAGTCAATAGAGCTTTCAACGCTTTCCGCTATATCGACCATTGCCTTAACAGCCTCTATAGGATAGTCGCCCTTAGCAGTCTCGCCGGAAAGCATTATAGCATCCGTTCCGTCATAAATAGCATTGGCAACGTCCGAAGCCTCTGCTCTTGTAGGACGTGGATTATGTACCATTGACTCAAGCATTTGGGTTGCCGTAACAACATGTATGCCCTTGTTGATACATCTGCGTATCATCTGCTTCTGAACTACAGGCACTTCTTCAAAGGGTATTTCAACACCCAGGTCGCCTCTTGCTACCATTACGCCGTCAGTTACGCTGAGTATCTCGTTAAGGTTGTTTACGCCCTCACGGGATTCTATTTTAGAGATTATTCTTATATTGTTTCCGCCGTTTGCCTTAAGAACCTTTCTGATGGCGACTACGTCCTTGGCTGAACGTATGAAGGATGCCGCAATAAAGTCAAGATCCTGCTCGCAGGCAAACTTGATGTCGTCAATGTCCTTTTCTGTAAGTGAAGGCAGATTTACCTTTACATCGGGAAGATTAATTCCCTTATGAGAACCCAGAAGAGCATCGTTTTTAACTACACATATAACCTCGTTGTCTTTAATGCCCGTAACGACCATTTCAATAAGACCATCGTCAACAAGCACTCTTGCGCCTATTTTGAGGTCGCTTGGGAAGCCCTCGTATGTAACGGAAACTCTTTCATTATCCCCTTCTATTTCGTCTGTTGTAAAAATAAAGGTCTGACCCTTTTTAAGCTCTATGTTTTCTTCCTTAAGAGCGCCTGTTCTTATTTCAGGGCCCTTAGTATCAAGTATTATAGGCATAGGAATATCAAGCTCTTTTCTCACAGCCTTGATATTGTTGATAACAGCAAGATGTGACTCATGTGAACCGTGAGAGAAATTAAGACGGCAGGCATTAATACCTACTTCCATTAATTCTCTTAGCTTTTCTTTAGAATTACTTGCAGGACCGATGGTAGCGATGATTTTGGTTTTTCTCATATTTTCGCATCCTTTCTGTTTAATTTTGGAATTATACAATCCCCTCTTATTAATTACATAAATATCCTTATATATATTTTATATAAAATATATATAAAAGTCAAGAAAATATATAAACAATTACAACAAAAATGCCCTCACATATAATATGTTTTGTTTAACTATGCTTATTTAACAAATAAAAAAGGCAGAACCTTTGAAGATTCCGCCTAAAAAAATCATTTATTCATTCTTCTTCTTACATAGTCCGCAATAAATTCTACCGAATCGTCAAGCCCCAGCGTAGTGCTGTTTAAGCAGAGATCGTAATTTCTCGAATCTCCCCACTTTCCTTTGCAGTAATAGTTGTGATATGTCTTACGTTTTTTATCCATTTGATGTATAAGGTTTTCGGCACTCTTAGCAGAAATACGTTCTATATTCTTTACAAGGTCTATTTTGTGCTGCATATCTGCCAGTATGAAGATCTTGATAAGTCCGTCATATTCTGCAAGAATTTCCTCAGAACAACGTCCTACCACTACGAAGGAATTACCCTCAGCAGCCTTTGTCCTTAAATAGTCAAACTGCAGATTGGCTACATTCTCTTCGGGAGAATTGCTGTAGCCGTTGACAGTTCTTGAAAAGAGGCGTTTTTTTGGGACTTCATCGTATTTTTTCAGCTTGTGAAGATAAAGATTTTTCTCACTTGCAAGGTCTGACATAAGGTTGCTGTCGTAAAGAGGAAGTGAAAATTTTTCAGCGAGCTTGGTGGCTATATAGTGTCCGCCGCTGCCATATTCACGTCCGATAGAAATAATAACCTGACCCTTTTCCATAATTTTACCCTCCCTTGTTTTATAAATATATCTGCCCGCCCAGCCAAACAGCCGGAGGCTGTTTGGCTGGGGCGAGCCGCGGGGCCGAGGGCAAGGAACAACACTTCCAAACTCTGCCGCACCCATACGGGTGCGGCAGAGCTTGGAAGTGTTGTTCCTTGCCCTCGGCAGCACCGCAGTCTGGTCGGCTAAACTTTATATGTTTTGCCCTCGGCACCAAGCAATAAGTTACTTAATTATAAATATCTGAACCAGATAATAACAGTTGAAATTATAAGAACAACAACCGTAGGCGGCACAAGATATTTGCAGTATGTGCCCCAGCCTATAGGATGTCCGTTTTTAGCTGCTACAGATGTTCCCACAACGTTGGCAGAAGCACCTATAGGAGTTGCATTTCCGCCTATATCAGTACCCATTGAAAGCGCCCATGCAAGGACATCAAGACCAACGCCCTGTGTTTCTGCCAGGCTTCTGATAACAGGCACCATTGTGGCAGCAAAGGGAATATTGTCAATAAACGCACTTGCAACAGCTGACATCCATATAATAATAGCTATCATAAGTCTGATATTACCGCCGCTTATTTTGCCTATAAATTCGGCTATTATTTCAAGTATACCTGTTTGCTCAAGTCCGCCTACTACAACAAAAAGACCTATGAAGAACAGAAGTGTCTTATAATCAGCCTTTAATAGAAGCGAAAGTGCGTGTTTGCCTGAAACAATAAGAGTAAGCAGAGCAATAAATGTGCCAATAAATGCCACTGTAAGACCTGTCATAGCGTGAGTTACCAAAAGAACCACTGCAAGCAGGAAAATAAATGTATGGATTATAAAGCCTGCTTTATTTGTAATTGCCTCTTTGGGGTTAGGCATATTGCTTATATCTATGCTGTCTGAGTTTTCGGTAAGAAACTTTTTGAAAACGAAATAAAAGTATATAACCACTGCAACAAGAGATACTAAAGCAATAACACCTGTATTTTTTATAAAGTCTGCAAATGTATAGCCAAGCGAAGTACCTATAATGATATTCGGCGGGTCGCCGCACATAGTGGCAGAGCCTCCGAGATTAGCACAGAAAATTTCTGAAAGTATCATTGGCACAGGATTAAATTTAAGCAGTCTTCCAAGCTCTACAGTTACTGCAGCGAGAAAAAGTATAACTGTTATGCTGTCTATAAACATTGCCAGCACTGCCGACATAAGCATAAAGGTTACAAAAATAGGAATTGTCTTATATTTTACAAGCCTTGCTATTGACATACACAGCCAACGGAAGAAGCCTACTCTTGCCATGCCTTCAACCATTATCATCATTCCCGCTATAAAGATAATAGTTGCCCAGTTGATACCGCTGGAGCCTTCTTCAGCTGCTCCGGCGCTATACCAAAAGCCTATGGTAAAAATTGACCTGATATTCAAGGTCGCCATAGCTACTTCTGCATTTCTCATACATAAGCCGAAAAGAACTACAAGGGTAATAAGTCCACAGCCAAGGGTAACTATATGCCTTTCTACTTTTTCGGAAATTATAAGCCCAAACATTAATATAAAGATTGCAACTGCAATAACCTGTGGTAACATTTTAAACCTCCGATAATTAAAATTTACCGCATTAAGAACGGCAAAACAAAAAGACAACAACCAATACGATCCTCACTGATCCATAATCATTGCCTTCTTCTTAATCTCAAAAGATTATAGCACTTTTTGCAGGAGGTGTCAATTATCATTTGCACGAAAATGCCGTAAAATAATGTTGTAAATTAGGTGATTTTTAAATCGGTGGTTTATTAAATATAACAGCTTTCCCCTACCTCTGTAATGGCTTTACCCTGAGAGGCTTCCGTAATATCGGCTATTAGCTTGTCTTTTTCACCGTACAGGCATAAAGCCGTTATTTTGACTTTATCTGTAAACTGAGTATCCTTTATAATATGCCCTCCCCCAAGCAACAAATATTGAATTTTACCATGGAGGGTGTAGTCTATTTCTATATCTACATTTACATAAAGCGTCTTAGTGATAACCTTGGCAGCTAAAAGTCCTTCCTTAGCAGCGCCGCTGTACGCCCGTACAAGCCCGCCTGTGCCAAGAAGTATGCCCCCGAAATAACGGGTCACCACCACAAGGGTGTCGGTTATCTTCTCGTTTCGCAGTATATCCAGCATAGGTATGCCTGCCGTGCCCTGAGGCTCTCCGTCGTCAGAGTATTTTATACGGCTGCCGTCCTTGCCTATCTGATAAGCATAGCAGGAATGTCTTGCATCATAATATTTTTTCTTAATACCCTCTATTTTTTCTATTGCCTCTGCTTCGTCTGAAACGGGAAAAACATTTGCAATAAATCTTGATTTTTTGACAACTGTTTCTGCCGTTGCTTCCTTTGAAACGGTTTTATAGCTTTCTGTCATTTACAGACCTCCGTTTGCTGTAGAAATAAGGTAAACAATGGGGTTATACCTGTAAAATACACTGCAAACTATAGACTTGTCAAGAGAGTCGAACACATACTGCATATTGGGATTTACCAAGAATATATTAATTGCTGTAAGAATTATCCATATAATTATGCAAGCCATAAGAAAGCCCATTGCTCCACCAAGCCCGGCATTGCAGAAATTGATAATAGGCAGCTTTGAAAATACATTGAGTAATACAAGTATGAAGTATATAGCAAGTCCTACAATTATAAATGTGATAACATAAGACAGCATTGTTACACAATAGTTAGCAACAAATTCGCTTATAGTGCCTGCCAATGTAGCGGAAGCATCATTTTGCATTCCCTTTAAATAGTTGCTGTTAAGAAAAGCTGTTTTTATAAAATCTGGCAGGTTTAAAGCGTTTACAGAATATTCTGTAATTTCCTTTGTGGCGGATGTCAGGTTGAGTTTGTTTATAACAAATGATTTTATAAGGTCCTTAACAAAAATAGTTTCTAAAAACATCTTAGTATAAGGAAAAAGCAGCTTTGATAAAAATACGGAAACAGATACAGACACAAGCCTGAAAAGCGACTTTATAAATCCTTTTGTAATTCCTACCCAAACAAATACAACAACTATAAATATTGTAATAACGTCAGCCGCTATAGTGATCATATTCATTATTATTCCTCCTCATCTTCGCTGCCGTCTGCCTTCTGAGTTTCGCCTTCGGCTTTTTTGCTTGTTTTTTTATTTTCTTCGGTTTTATTTTCTTCTTTATCTGCCGAAGCCTTGTCTTTTATTGAAGTATTGTTATCGCTGTTTTCAGACTTTTCATTAGGGTCTGCCTGTTTATCATCGTTCTTTGACTTGTCGTCTGAACTGTTTTTTGAGTCGGCTTTTGCCTCCGTCGTTTTAGCACTGTCAGCTTTATTATCAGCGGACTTTTGGGTGGTTTGTTCGGCAGAGTTTTCCGTTTCGTTTTCCTGCTTATCCTCTGCACGGCTCTCCTCTTCGATCTCTACGCCTATGCTGTTGTTATCATCATTTTTAATGTTGGAGATAAGAGTACCTATGCCCTTAGTATTTACATCCATTAAATATGCTTCTTTAGGCGTAACTATAATGGCTTTCTTCTTTCCGTCATATAAAAGCAGCTTGTTTACGTCCTGAGAAACGGTATAAGACAACACCGTAAGTCCCTTTTTATCAAATACCTTAAAGGTTCTTCCCATTTTTACTATAGCTGTAGAATTTCCTCCGTCAAAAAGTCCGTCTGCTGTTTTGTCAAGAGCGGTCTTTGAAATCACCTTTCCCCTGAGGTCATATACAACAAGAGTGTTAGGCTCTTCGCTTTCATATGTATTGAGGTTTTTTTCTCCCAAAACAAGAGCTACATATTTGTCGCCCAAGGTAGTAAACGCATCTACAGTGTTTTCAAGAGGCGCTGACCACAGCTCGGTGCAGGTGACTGCATCTCCGTCATAGCCAAGCCTTACACATACAAGCTCGTTGGATGACAGGGCAATAAATGTATTGTTGTTCATAAAATTCAATATACCGAGTATCTGACCATCTCTTATAAATGAAGCAACCATTTCTTCATCGGCATCTAAGTCAACGTCATTTTCGGGGTTGTTGACTAAGCTGTAAAAAACAACTCTCGACTCCACCTCTGTATAGCCCGTATATATGTATGATACTGCTAAAAGTCTGCCATTGTCTGAAATGTCGCAGGCAACAGGCATACCTTCCGAAACAGGATTTTTTGCCATAAATGCAGTAAAGCCGCTTTCGGTATAGGCATTTATGGTGTATTCGCTGTCTGTCTGAGAAATAAGAGCTGCGCCGCCTTTTTCGTTTACGTCAAAGGTAACTATTTTACCTTCGGACTGTATTTTATAAAGGTTGCCCTCCGTATTATACACCGCAAGAGCATTTCCTCCAGGCTCAGCAACTCCGACTATGTTTTTGTGCCCCTTCATAAATGGATTCATCATTGTGTAGGAGTCTTGCCATACTATTGAAGAAGCATTTTTATTAAAGAAAATAACTCCGTCCTTTGTGGCAAAATACAAACCGTTGTCTGCTGTGTGAAAATCTGCCCTATCCCCCTGCTCATAACCTACCGTGTTTATAAGACTGCCTATTTTAGAAACGCCCGTTGCGCTGAAAAAATAATGATAAAGTCTTATACATAAAAGCAGAGCGATAAATATACATACTGCTATAACAACCTTTTTAATATTAATAACTATTTTAAAACCGGATTTTTCCATTTTCTCTCCATATCCTATAACATATTTTTAAGAGGACTCTTTATTTTGAAATATAGTCCTGATAAAATTATAAACTATAATTGCAATATTGAAAAGCCCTAAAATGCCAAAAAACGGATAAATTTCGGAAATTATGTCCGAAAAACCTAATAGTGACCCTATATAACCTGAGGCAAGTAATAAAATCATACCCGCTTTGCCTTTAAAAAGCTCCTCCTTAAGCCCGAAAAAGCTCCCCGCGGCGGTGGTGAATATTGCAGCAAAAAGCACAACCGAGTAAAGACAGCAGTAAATGCCGCCTCCAAACCTGCCTGCAAGATATAACATAGGAAGCGCTCTTCCTTCTGTCAGTTTACAGTATACCACGATGCCGGGCAAAATACAAACCCCAAAAGCAAACATTATCATACTGCCGCAAATACTTGCTATAATACGTATTTTATCACATTTTAAATAAAATTTAAAGGGAAAAATTACTGCCGCAAGAGATAATATGTTGTATGAAACATATATCACTGCGGAATATACAGCTTTTATGTCTTCAGATAGTGCCGCGCTGAATTTGATTTTACCGGGCGGCAATATACGAATCCCCACAATTATGCCAAATATCAGCAGCAAGGGCGTAAGTATGGTGTTTAACCTTGCAAAGTCATTTTTTCCCTGAAAAACACATAAAAAAATAAATACACAAAATAAAAGACCGCATATGTCCTTATTTATACCAAAAAGCATTTCTCCCATAGCCCCTGCTGCTGCTGTCATAGAGCAAAACAGCACAAACATAAAACAAAAATTCAAAACTGTAATAAACCGAGAAAATATTCCCTTGCCAAAGAGTTCAAAAACACTTTCAACCTTCGACACTCCTATTATGTAAAATACAAAATACCCAAGTAAGGCATATAAAATACAGGAAGCTCCAAGCCCTATATATCCGCCGCTTCCATAAATCCCGAAAAATCTGTAAAGCTCTGCTCCCGAGGCAAACCCTGCCCCTATTACAGTTCCTGCATAAATAAACCCAAGCATAAGCCCCTTTCTCATATTAAACCTCCTGCCGACAAAACTGCGGTGTCGCCGGGGCGAGGGAGCGACTCAGAAGTACGTCAGGGGGAGGGCTTGCCCTCCCCCTGACGTACTTCTGAGTCGCTCCCTCGCCCCGCCCGCTGCTCAGCCCAAATGCCCGTCCCGAAGGGACGGGCATTTGGGCTGAGCAGCCTCGTTTTATTCCTTTATACATTTTATTAATGTAGAGTGAGTTTAATTCGGTATTTAAAAATCTGCAAGGTTGCCGGGGCAGGACAGGCACAAAAGAACGCCAAGGAGAGGGCAAGCCCTCTCCTTGGCGTTCTTTTGCGCCTGTCCTGCCCCGCCCGCGGGTCAGCCAAAATGCACGCCCCTAAAGGGGCGTGCATTTTGGCTGAGCAGACCCCGGGTTTATTTGATCTTACATTTTATTATTTGCTTATTGTAATAAAGAGGGATCGAAAAATATACACGATCGGCGTATTTTTATGCGAAAACTATATAAACAATAAATATTGTTTGTTTGCGCCAAATGATTGACAAAGGCTATTTTTTGATATATACTTTGTTTCCAGTCGCAGACTATTTGCGGCTCTTGTTAATATATAAATATACATATATAAGGAGGTATATAAGTGAAAAAAATAACGAAAACAGCTGCACTTCTGCTGGCATCTGTCATGGTTATGCAGACGGTGGCATATGCTGAAAACGGAGTATATGAAGGCGTTTTCATGGCTCCCCATGTTGAAGGCAATATGTGCAGTGCGGATTTCTGGCTTCAGAAAACCGATTCTCCCGATGATGTGATCATGACGGAAGATGAAATAAGCAAGTTCAATCGCTCTATACTTGACACAGAGAAAACCTACACCATAGACCTGGAAGCCCTGCCCGAAGAATTCAACGGAAGAAGCATGGCTAACGCTATGGCGGAATTCGAGTCCCCGTCGGGGCTTTATCTGAACGGCGAAAGCGTTGACGAAGCATATTATGAGAACATTAGAGAAAACATAAGAAATTCCGATGTTTCCGATAAAATGCCCCTACGCTACGGTTTTGCCGTAAACAGAACGATAATGAAGGCATATCCCTATGATGATTTTCTCTCCGACAGTCCGGACGACCCCGAATGGGATGAGCTTGTTTCCACAGCCGTATATCTTAACGATCCTCTTGCCATATACTTTACAACAGCAGACGGTAAATTCACACTTGTTAAAAGCGACTGCTGCTCAGGGTGGGTTTCCACAGAGGATATAGCGGTCTGCTCCGATAAGGACGAATGGCTTAAGGCTTCATCTCCCAAAAAATTTCTTGTTGTCACAGGCGAAAAGGTATATCTTGAGTCAAGCGCAGACGAAGATCTTTCCGGGAAAATGATGACAATGGGCACAAAGCTGGAGCTTGTAAGCTCCTTCCCCGGTCCTGTTGCATACAGACTTCCATGGAATAACTATGTAGTCAAAATGCCCGTAAGAAACCCCGACGGCAGCTTTGACGAAAAACTTGCCATGATCCCGTCAAACCGTGACGTAAACGTGGGCTATCTTCCCTATACCACAGAGAATGTTTTATCACAGGCATTCAAATCACTGGGTTACCGTTACGGCTGGGGCGGTATGCTTGATTCTCAAGACTGCTCAGCATTTGCCCGTGAGGTTTACAAGTGCTTCGGCTTCGATCTGCCAAGAAATACCACATGGCAGGCTGCAATGCCCGCGCAGATCGTTGAGCTGTCGGGTATGACCATAGCTGAAAAGGAGGACGTGCTTGACACTCTTGTTCCCGGTTCGATCCTTCAGATACCCGGCCATGAAATGATATATCTCGGCAAATACAACGGCCTATACTATACCATAAACGATGTAAGCTCAATCGTCAGCCCCGACGACCCCGAGGGCGGCATTATAAACCCGAGAGGTATAATAGTAAACGATCTCTCAACTCTCAGGGCAAACGGCACAACATGGCTTGACAATCTGAGTTATGCAATAACGGTAAAACCCAAGGACGCTGACAAGCCTGACGTACCCGATGATGTTTCATCAGCCGCAGGCAGCATTGTCATACTTCATACAAACGATATGCACGGCAATCTCATAAGCTCCGACTCTGTTATAGGCGCTGACAAGGTTGCCGCTCTGAAAAAGCAGAACGAAGGCTCTATTCTTGTGGACGGCGGCGATGCTACACAGGGCGTTGCCTTTGCAACCCTCACAAAGGGCGAAGATGTAATAAAGCTTATGAACAGCGCAGGCTATGACGTTATGGCTGCCGGCAACCACGAATTCGACAACGGTACCGATCAGCTTAAAAAGCTTATGGATATAGCTGACTTTCCCATAATATCCGCAAACACCTATCTAAACGGCGCGCCGTTTTTCAAAACCGGCTCTTCTGACGGAAAAAGCATTATTATAGAAAGAAACGGCATAAAGGTCGGCTTTTTTGCACTTACCACCGCCAACACCCTTACATCTACAAATCCCAAGGGAATAGCAGGAGTAGAATTTGCCGATGAAATTAAAACGGCAAAGGAAGAAACCGAGATTCTCGACAAACAGGGCGCCGATATAATAATCGCCATAACACACATGGGCATTATAAAAGATGAGGCGGACTGCACAAGCTATGAGCTTGCCGAAGCAATGGCGGGCACAGAGCTTGATGCCGTTATTGACGGTCACAGTCATTCCGTTATAAATGAAAAGGTCGGCGATATTCTTGTGGCTCAGACGGGCACAGGCAGCACGGCAGTAGGCAAAATGGAAATAACTCTCGATGAAAGCGGAAAAACCGATATTTCCGAAACACTGCTCAGCGCGGAGGATCTTAAGGATCTTGCTCCCGATCCCACAGTAAAGGCAAAGGCTGACGAAATGACTGCAGCACAGTCTGAAATGCTTGGTCAGGTTGTCGGTGAAACAAAAACCACCCTTTGGGGCGGCTCTATAAATCAGATAGCCGAAGCAAGAGTAGGCGAAACAAACCTTGGCAGTCTTATTGCCGACAGCATAATATATAGCGCAAAGGATATAATTGACGACAGTCTGAAGGACGTTCCCGTTGTTTCGGCAGAAAACGGCGGCGGGTTCCGTCAGGCAATACCCAACGGTAAAATAACCTTAGGCAGCATTATAAATACACTGCCCTTTGCAAATACGGTAATGTATAAGGTAATAAATCCTTCTGTTCTCTATGCTCTTATGGAAGCCTCCGTTTCTTCGGTAAACTCCCAAGACACCAAAACAGGCTTTATGAATTCGGCATATTCAGGCAGCTTCCTTCAGATAGGCGGCATGAGAATTGAGTATGACCCCAATAAAGAGGTGGGAAGCAGAGTAGAGGCTATATATCTTGACAATGAAAATGCGCCCCTTGACAGAAACGACAGCGAAAGAAAAATAATAATCGCATCAAACGACTACGTCATAGGTTCGGGCGTGCTTGCGGATATACCCATTGAAGGTGAAGGCAGCGGCCTTATGGAGGCTGTTTCCGCATACATAGCTTATCTTACCGAAAACGGAACCAAGCCCTTGGATCTTTCCGTGACATCAGGCAGAATAAAAACCGTAGGCGAATATGTTCCCGCAGACTACACGGCAAACATCAGAATTAAAGGCGAGGACGGCTCTTCTGTTGCAGAGGGAACGGAAGTTGAATTCTACATAGACTCCGTGAAAACAAGTGCAGTCACAGGTGCGGACGGAGTGCTTTCGTTTACCGTTTCCGACGGCCCTCACAGCATAAAGCTCTATGAGGATCAGTCTGAGGTATATGTAAACAATTACAGCGGCGCAGGCGTAATAGAAAGCTTCGGCACATGGAACGGCGGTTTCCCCGTACTTAACCTAAGAGAGGCAGTTTCCGAAGACACAACGGCAGGCGGATCGTCATCAGATGAGCCTACAGCGGCAGAAACAACGACGGCGGAGTCCCCTACCGAAACAACCACACATAAAACATCAAATACCCCTGCCGCAACCTCCTCAAGGAAGAGTTCATCGGGAAAGGGCACGGCAGTGGCATCAAAAACAGAAAATACAAACACAGCTTCTTCCAATGAGGAAGACAGCAGCTCCGAAGCTTCACCGAACCCGGCCTCCCATGGCTTTGTTCTTGCAGGTGAAGTAAAGCTTACACCGGGAAACAGTAATATTTCCGTAGGCGATAAGCTGTTCGACATAGGTACAGCCCCCTATATCCAGCCCTCCAGCAGCTCCGTAATGGTTCCTCTCAGATTTGTTGCGGCGGCATTTATGGGAGCTGACCCCGAAAACGCCGACAACAACAACGCAGTAAGCTGGGATGCCGCTACAAAAACGACTGTCGTAAGCATTGGCAAAATAACCGTTTCATTTACCGCCGGCAGCCCCGAAATGACTGTAAACGGCAAAACCTCAGTTATGGAAAACGGCGTAAAAGCCGAAATAAAGGACGGCAGAATGTTCATACCCTTCAGGGCGCTGGGAAATGCTTTCGGCATAAAAACAAACTGGAACGGCGAAACCAAAACAGCTTTTTATTCAGCCGCTTAAATAAAATCAAACCAAGAAAGGAATTATAATTTATGGATATTGACTATCTTCTTCTGCTGCAAGGCTTCAGAGAAGCAACGGGAGGAATTTTTAACGTATTTTTTGAGCTTATAACAAAGCTTGGCGTAACATCGGTTCTTATGTTCTTTTTAGGGCTTATATACTGGTGTTTTGACAAGAAAAAAGGAATATTCCTTTTGTTGACCCTCTATACAAACAGAATAATAAACGGCTTTATAAAAATAACCGCCTGCGTATACCGTCCATGGATACGCGATCCAAGGGTCGTTCCCGTGGAGGAAGCAATGGCGGACGCTACAGGATATTCCTTCCCAAGCGGTCATACGACAAACGCCGTAAGCGTATGGGGTGGCTGTGCCATGGACAAGAATGACAAAAATAAGCTGCCTTTAATAGTGAAGATATTTTTTATAATCCTCGTACTACTTATAGCCTTTTCAAGAAACTATCTTGGAGTCCACACTCCCCAGGACGTTATAGTGGCTCTTGTGCTGGGCGTTGCCGTTCTTTTTGCAATGTCAAGACTTCTGCCTGTTATCGAAAGCCATAAAAACGGAGATATTATAGCTACGGCTGTGGGCGTTGCGGTATGTGCGGTTCTTATAATATATGCCTCTCTTAAATCCTACCCCGAAACCATAGGTGCTGACGGCAAGGTGATCGTAGAGGGCGCAAAGATGGCAGTTGACTCATATAAAACCGCCGGTGCTGCTATAGGACTTTTCGTAGGTCTGCTTGTTGAAAGACGTTTTATAAAATTTTCAACTGACGTAAGCAACACAGAAAGAATAGTCCGTGCATTTTTCGGTACATTCGTATATTCAGTGCTAAGCGATGCTTCGGGAACATTATCCGGTCTGCTTGCAAACGTAGGTCTTGGTGAGGGCTTTGCAAAGGCTATAATGCAGTTTGTATGTCTTTTCACCTTCGCCGCATTGCTGCCGGCAATTATGAAGCTGTTTTCACCCCTTTTCAAAAACAAGGCTGAAACAGTATAAACCGACTAATTATAATAAGGCGCTTCTGTCTTTATGCAAAGACAGGAGCGTATTTTGTTCTGTATAAAATAAGGGGTTGCCGGGGCGATACAGACACAAAAGTACGCCAAAGGGAGGGTAAACCCTCCCTTTGGCGTACTTTTGTGTCTGTATCGCCCCGCCCGCGGGTTCGCCAATTTGCCCGTCCCTAAAGGGACGGGCAAATTGGCGAAGCAGACTCGTTTTTAAGTTGCTTCCAAAATACCCGTATAAAGCTGATAATAAACGCCTTTTTGGGCAATAAGAGTGTTGTGGTCGCCTCTTTCAATTATCCTTCCGTGATCCATAACCATTATAAGGTCTGAATTTTTAATGGTAGACAGCCTGTGAGCAATAACAAAAACCGTCCTGCCCTTCATAAGCGAGTCCATGCCCTCCTGCACAAGCTTTTCCGTTCTTGTATCAATAGATGAGGTAGCCTCGTCAAGTATCAACGCCGGCGGATTTGCAACGGCCGCTCTTGCAATAGACAAAAGCTGTCTTTGTCCCTGAGAGAGATTAGCTCCGTTTCCCGTAAGCATGGTGTCATAGCCGTCGGGCAGCCTCTTTATAAAATCATGAGCCCCCGCAAGCTTTGCCGCAGCAACTACCTCCAAATCAGTAGCATCAGTACGTCCGTAACGAATGTTGTCATTAACGGTTCCCGTAAATAAACTGGTGTCCTGCAAAACCATTCCCAAGGAGCGCCTTAGCTCATGCTTTTTAATTTCGTTTATATTAATTCCGTCATACTTGATCTTGCCGTCCTGTATGTCATAAAAACGGTTGATAAGATTGGTAATGGTGGTCTTACCCGCACCCGTAGCGCCTACAAAAGCTATCTTCTGTCCGGGTTTTGCATGCACTTCTATATCGTGAAGCACTATTTTATTTGGTTCATAGCCAAAGTCTACTTTGTCAAGTACAACGTCACCTTCAAGCAGTCTGTAATCGTCCTTGTTTGTCTTGTCGTTGTGGCGTTTCCAAGCCCAAACACCTGTTCTTGCGATGCTTTCTTCAATAGACCCGTCAGGACGGAATTTTGCTCTGACTAAAGAAACATCACCCTCGTCAAGCTCTTCCTCCTCGTCAATAAGATCAAATATTCTCTGTGCACCGGCTAACGCCATAACGATAAAGTTTATCTGTTGAGACATCTGACCTACAGGCATATTAAAGCTTCTGTTAAGCTGTAAAAACGAAGCCAGCGAGCCAATTGTAAAGCCCCCAAAGCCGTTTATTGCAAGAAAGCCGCCAACTATTGCCGTAAGAACATAGCTTATGTTGCCTATGTTTCCCATAATAGGCATAAGTATGTTGCCGTATTTGTTGGCATTGCTTGCCGCATCATAAAGCTCGTCGTTTATCTTTATAAAATCCTTTACGCTCTCCTGCTCATGGCAAAATACCTTAACTACCTTCTGCCCCTCTATAAGCTCCTCGATATAGCCGTTTACATTACCCAGGCTGCTTTGCTGCTTAATGAAATATTTGCTGCTTAAGCCCCCTATCTTTCTTGTAATAATCACCATAACGCAAGCCGTCAGCATTGTCATAACAGTAAGAGGAATACTGAGCATAACCATACAAACCACAACTGACACAACAGTCATAAAGCCGTTTATAAGCTGAGGCATACTCTGACTTACAAGCTGACGGAGAGTGTCTATATCGTTTGTATAAAGGCTCATTATGTTTCCGTGAGCGTGTGTATCAAAATACTTTATAGGCAGCTTCTCCATGTGGCCAAACATTTCCTTACGTAAATTTCTGAGAGTGCCCTGAGTTATGCCTACAACTATTCTGTTATAGCTCCACGCAGAAAATACGCCTATGGCATATATAGCCGCCATTTTAAGAATAGCCCCCAAAAGACTGCTGAAGTCATTGCTGTTTGAGTTGACTATAGGAATAATATAGTCATCTATCAGCTGGCGCATAAACATAGTTCCTCTTACATTTGCAAGAGCGCTTATAACAATGAATATCACAACAAATATACATCTGAATTTATAATATTTAAGCACATATTTAATTAGCCTTAAAAGTAATTTATGGGGATTTTTTACCTTTTGATTTCCTCTGACTCTGTCCATTCTCGGCATATTATTCATCCCCTTTCATCTGTGATTCATATACTTCTCTGTATATATCGTTTGTCTTTAAAAGCTCCTCGTGAGTACCAAAGCCGTTTATCATACCGTCGTCCATTACGATTATCCTGTCGGCATCCTGAACGGAGGTTATTCTCTGAGCAATAATCAGCTTGGTAGTATCGGGAATTTCTTCCGTAAATGCCTTTCTTATCATAGCATCGGTCTTGGTGTCCACCGCTGAGGTAGAGTCGTCAAGTATGAGTATTTTGGGCTTCATCAGCAAGGCTCTTGCAATACATATCCTCTGCTTCTGTCCCCCCGAAACATTAGAGCCCCCCTGCTCTATTTTGGTGTCATATCCATCGGGCATAGCCATTATAAAATCGTCAGCCTGAGCATATTTACAGGCTTTTCTTATCTCCTCATCCGTGGCATTTTTATCTCCCCATAAGAGGTTCTCTCTTACTGTGCCCGAAAAAAGTACGTTCTTCTGCAAAACCATGGCAACGCTGCTTCTCAGGGCATCAAGCTCATAATTCTTGACATTAATGCCGCCAACCAGAACTTCGCCTTCCGTAGCATCATAAAGCCTTGGTATAAGCTGAACCAATGTAGACTTGGATGAGCCGGTTCCGCCTATTATACCTATAGTCTCGCCGGATTTTATATCAAGGTCTATATTCGTAAGGCACATATTACGTCCGCTTTTATATGCAAAGCTCACATTCTTAAAGCTTATTGAACCGTCCTTTACAACATTAATGCTGTCAAGAGGCGCTGCAAGGTCTGTTTTTTCATTAATAACTTCAGCAATACGCTCTCCCGAAGCCCTCGACATAGATATCATTACAAAAGCCATAGAAATTATCATAAGGCTTATAAGTATGTTCATAGTGTATGTAAACAAGCTCATAAGCTGACCCGTTGTAAGAGTGCCGCCAACTATCATATGAGCGCCTACCCAAGAAATAGAGAGTATGCAGCCGTAAACAGTAAACTGCATTATTGGCATATTAGACACAAGAAGCTTTTCGGCTCTCATAAACATATTATAAACATTGTCCGCCGCAATATTGAACTTCTTTATCTCAAAATCCTCTTTAACAAAAGCCTTGACTGTCCTTATACCGCTTATATTTTCCTGCACGCTTGAATTCAGATCGTCATATTTTTTAAATACCTCTTTGAATATCTTGTGCGCCCTTGTCATTATGAAAAACAAAGCCGTTCCTAAGAAAATAATAGCCACAACATAAACAAGTGAAATAGACGGCCTGATTATGCAGGTCATCATAAAAGCGCATACAAGCATAAAAGGCGAACGAACGCACATTCTTATTATCATCATATAAGCGTTCTGTACGTTTGTTACGTCTGTTGTAAGTCTTGTAATAAGTCCCGAGGTAGAATATTTGTCAAGGTTAGAAAATGAATACTTCTGTATATTTCTAAACATTGCCTCTCTGAGGTTTTTAGCAAAGCCCATAGATGCCTTTGCCGCAAAATTACCTGCCATAATACCCGCAGTAAGACTTATGCCAGCAGCAATTATCATTATAATACCTATAATAACAACTGTCTTCATATCGCTTTGATTTATACCCCTGTCAACTATTTTAGACATAAGGAAGGGTATAAGAATTTCCATAAAAACCTCCACTATTACAAATGCAGGCGCTAAAAATGAATACTTCTTAAACTCCTTTAACTCCGCCAATAATGTTTTCAGCATATATCAGACCTCACTTTCTTTAAGATTATCAAACATTTTGTTAAGTACCTCCTTAAGCTCTTTAAGCTCCTTATCGTCAAAGCCCTTACACAAAACATTTATCATATACTCAAGCTTTTCTCTTGCCGTCTGAGAATATTCCTTCCCCTTCTCGGTAAGCAATACCTGCTTATACCGTCTGTCTTTATTGCTTTTGGCAAAGTAAATAAAACCCTTGGCTTCAAGCCTTTTAAGAATACCTGTAATAGTAGGACGGGAAAGCATAAATCTCTTTTCAATATCTATAGGATTTATCTCTTTGTATTCGTTAAATTTCATAAACCATAATATATCATTCTGCGCCGCCGTAAGCTCATATTCTGCAATATAGCTGTTTAGCTGCTTTTCAAAATATAAGTGTATGTGCTTTATAAGCATAGATACCACATATTTATCTTCTATATCATAATATGTTTTATTACAACTATCTTTCATAAAACACCTCCGCCCTATAATACGTAGCAAGCTAATTATATAACTATATATACATTATGTCAATACCATTATATAAATTTATGCCGACCAAACTGCGGTTGCGTCATGCGGGGCGAGGCTTCAGGGGTCAGAGAGGCAAGAGGGGCATAATTTTATGCCCCTCTTGCCTCTCTGACCCCTGAAGCCTCGCCCCGCATGCCCCCGAGGGCAAAAACGACCCGCCATACGGCGGGTCGTTTTTGCCCTCGGGGGATTTTAGTCTTTTTCTTTAAATATATTATAAACCTTTTTCTTTATTCTCTGAAGGGCATTGTCTATAGACTTATCCTCTTTACCAAGAAGTTTAGCTATTTCGGTATACTTAAGCCCCTTAAGATGATATATGAGCACTTGTTTTTCCAGCTTGGAAAGAGATTTAAGTATCTTTGCCTCAATGTTCTCCCTGTCCTCGTTTCCTATAAAAAGGGTCTCGGGATTAGTAAGGTTGCCGTCGCTTAAAAGCTCTAAATAGGTGGTGTTTTCTTCCTCGTCATATATATTTCTGTTAAGAGAAATTGAGTAATTCAGAGGAATATGCTTTTGCCTGTTGGCAGTCTTGATGGCAGTCATTATCTGCCTTGTCACACAAAGATCGGCGAACGAAAAAAATGTAGAATCATTGTTTTCCCTATAGTCCCTTATTGCTTTAAAAAGCCCTATAGTGCCCTCTTGTATAAGGTCATCCTTGTCCGCCCCTATTATAAAATATGTGCGCGCCTTTATCTTTACAAGATTTTTATACCTTTCAAGCAGGGCTTCTTCGGCATAGCTGTCATTTTCTCTTGAAAGCTGTATAAGCTCTAAATCAGTTTTATCTTCATAATTCAAACGCATAATCAACCACGCCTCATCTTTTCAAAAATTGCCCTTGTTTTTTCGTCAAGATTATCCATAAGTAGATTATCCTTTACGGGTCTTGAATGATTTATTTGTTCCTTGATCTCCTTGTTAGCTCCCTTTACATCCATTAAAAGCTCAGAAGCCGGCAGCCTTACGCAGCCCTTGCTCATAATTATTACCTGCTCCAAATGGTCGGAGGTAGCCACAAACACATTATACTCCCTCTTAAGTATGCCCGCTGTCTTTTCAATATAGTTGTCGGCAGTCTCCGCCTCTTTTGTAAAAACAACGGTAACATTCCCGTGCCTTTCAATAGAGCCTCGTCCGCCCGACACCTTGTAAGCATCAAAAACTATAATTATCTCATATTTTTTAACGCCCTGATAATTGCTAAGAATATGTATAAGCCTATCCCTTGCCTCATCAAGCGACCTTTCGGAGATCTTTGCAAGCTCTTTCCATGCAAATATTATGTTGTAACCGTCAACAAGCAGATAGGTCTTTTTTCTCATATTTAAAACTTCCTTTGTCTTACCGCTTCATACATAACTAGCCCTGCCGCAACCGAGGCATTAAGGCTGTCTATTTTGCCATACATAGGTATTTTAACGGTGAAATCGCAGCGCTCCTTTACAAGCCTGCTCACACCCTTGCCTTCAGCGCCTACAACTATGCCGATTGCGCCCTTAAGGTCGGCATTATAATAAACAGTTCCCTTCATATCGGCACAGGTTATCCAAAGGCCTGCCTTTTTAAGCTCCTCAATAGCTCTTGCTATGTTGGTCACCTTAGCCACGTGCATATATTCCAGCGCCCCGGCAGCCGACTTAGACACGGTAGCCGTAAGCCCTGCGCTTCTGTTTTTGGATATTATAACTCCGTGAGCCCCTGCCGTTTCGGCGCTTCTTATAATAGCGCCAAGGTTGTGGGGGTCTTCTATTTCGTCAAGTATAATTACAAAGGGATCTTCTCCCCTCTCCTTAGCCACATCCAGAATATCCTTTACGCTGCAATATTCCTTAGCGGGAGTAAGTGCAATAACGCCTTGGCAATTGCCCGTTGTCTGCATATTAAGAAGCTTTACTTTATCCACTTCCTGAACAATTATACCTGCCTCCCTTGCCTTAGCAACGATCACCTTAAGAGTGCCCTCGACTTCGCCCTTCTTAACAAATATCTTGTCAATGGGTCTGCCATGATTAAGAGCCTCAAGCACAGGATTTCGTCCTTCAAGCTGTGAGTTTTCTCTTATTTCGTCAAACTTGTTAAAACGCCTTTCGGGAGTTTTATCCCTCACATAGCTGCTTTTTTGATTTCTGTTGTCATTTCTGTTGTCACGTCTGTTGTCTTTGCCGCCTGGACGGCGGCCGCCGGTTTTGTAAGCCATTAATTATCTCCTTGTTCCAAACATTTTAAAAACAATTCCTTAAGTCTGTCTAAGTCGCCTTTTAAATATAAATAGCCAAAAAGAGCCTCAAGCCCCGTTGCATGACGGTAGTCCCCTGCCGTCTGATTTTTGGCGACGGTGTGAGAGTTGGCATTTCGCCCTCTCTTAAGCACTCTGTGCTCCTCCTCGGTAAGCATACACTCAATTTTATGATACATTACTGACTGAGCGTGAGCATTTACCATTTTTCTCGCGTCCCCGTTCATTTTATCCACCGCACGATTTCCCTGAGAAAGCACATACGTCCTTACGAATATTTCAAACACAGCATCCCCCATAAAGGCAAGAGCCAGAGGAGAAAATTCTTCGGTGCGGTTTTTAAATTCAAACATATCTGTCATTTCTTATAGCTCCAACGAACGCCCTGTCTTGTGTCTTCAATAACTACTCCCATATCTAACAGCTTAGCCCTTATCTCATCAGCCTTCTGATAGTCTTTAGCCTTCTTAGCGGCTGTTCTTTCTTCAATAAGTCTTTCTATTTCGGAAGTATCGGTATCTTCTTTGGCGTCTTCTGTAAGTATACCCAAAATATTGCAAAGCTCATTAATGCCGTCAAGAAGTGCCTGACCAAAAGCCTTTGTGCTGCTTTCCTTAAGATTGGAATTTGCAAACTTAACATAGTCAAATATGCAGGCAATAGCATCAGCCGTATTAAAGTCATCATCCATAGCCTTTTCAAATTCTGTCTTGAAGCTTGCAGCCTTTTCCATAAGTTCAGCCTCGTTGGCAGTCATAACGTCGCCTTCGGAGTTTTCAATATGGAATTTGATGCTCTTTACGCAGTTTTTAATACGGAGAAGTCCGTTTCCCGCTGCTTCCATAAGGTCTCTTGAAAAGTTGATGGGGCTTCTGTAATGACCATTGAGTATGAAAAATCTGACAACATCGTAGGGAATATCTGCCACAATATCTCTCAGTGTAAAGAAATTGCCTTTAGATTTAGACATTTTTTCATTGTCAACATTTATAAAGCCATTGTGCAGCCAATATCTTGCAAAGGGCTTGCCGTTAGCCGCTTCCGACTGAGCTATCTCATTTTCATGGTGAGGGAATATAAGATCCTCTCCCCCTGCGTGAATATCTATTGTATCCCCCAGATATCTCTTTGCCATAACAGAACATTCTATATGCCAGCCCGGACGACCGTCGCTCCAAGGACTTTTCCAGTAGGGTTCTCCTTCCTTCTTAGGCTTCCAAAGTACGAAGTCAGCAGGTGACTTTTTATCCGGGTCGGTTTCTACACGATTGCTTGCCCCTGCAATGAGGTCTTCGAGCTTCTTTCCCGAAAGCTTGCCATAGCCCTTGAATGTAGAGGTATCGTAATAAACACTGCCATTTTTCTCATAAGCATAGCCCTTGTCTATAAGAGTCTGTATCATCTCGATAATATAAGGCATCTCCTTAGTAGCAAGAGGATGATAAGTGGCAGGCTCTACATTAAGCCCCTCGGCATCCTTAAGAGCCTCCTTTATATATCTGTCTGTTATGACCTCTGTAGAAACGCCCTCTTCGTTGGCTCTCTTTATAATTTTATCATCAACATCCGTAAAATTCTGCACATAAGTGACCTCATAGCCCTTATATTCCATATATCTTCTGATAGTGTCAAAAATAACATAAGGCCTTGCATTACCTATATGAATAAGTCCATACACAGTAGGTCCGCAAACATACATTTTGACCTTATTTTCTTCTAAAGGAACAAACTCCTCTTTGCGCCTTGTAAGCGTATTATAAACCTTCATAACTAAACCTCCGAATATATTTAAGAAATCTTTTTTACAAGAACAACAGCCTGAGCAGCAATGCCTTCGCCCCTGCCCGTAAAACCAAGCCCTTCCTCGGTGGTGGCTTTTATGTTGATACAGTCAACATCTACATTCATATCCTCGGCAAGATTTTTCTCCATCTCACCGACAAAAGGCGACATTTTAGGTCTTTGCGCAATAATTACAGCATCCACATTGACTATTTCATAACCCTTTTCATTAAGAAGCTCACAAACCTTTTTAAGGAGTATGCGGCTGGATATCCCCTCATAGGCAGGATCGTTATCCGGGAAAAGCCTGCCAATATCCCCAAGCTTTACAGCTCCGGTCATAGCATCCATAACAGCATGTATAACAACATCAGCATCCGAATGTCCTAAAAGCCCTTTTTCATAAGGTATATAAGCGCCGCCTAAAATAAGCTTTCTACCTTCCGTCAGCCTATGCACGTCATAACCTAACCCAACTCTTATATTCATAAAAAACCACCTTTTCACAATATTATGAGTATTATATAACAAATTCGTTGTTTTTGCAATAGCACCAAAAAATTATTCATAACTTTTTTATATTATTGCCAACAGATCTTCGGGTTGCCCGGGGTGAATTGACGACTGCATAAGGCAAGGGTGTGAGGACGCGTCCTCACACCCTTGCCTTATGCAGTCGTCAATTCACCCCGACCCGTGGCAAGCCTGACGGACTGCCTGCGGCAGTCCGTCAGGCTTGCTCACGGCACGAATAAAATTCGATTATTGGTTCTTACGGTCAAGATATGCCTTATATATCATATCAGCTTCGGGTTCTCCTAAGGGTGTGCAGCTGTTGCCTGAAATTATCTTCTTTTCACCCTCGGTTATCTTTCCGATAATCGTTCCCTTTACTCCTGCCATTTCAAGCTTTTTCACAAGTCCTTCACCGTCAAAGCTTGCGATAAGCATAGAGCCGCTTGAAATAAGTCTTAGTGGGTCTACATGAAAAAGCTCACAGATTTGGCGTGTTTCGTCAAGAATGGGTATTTTGTCGGCATATACATCTATGCCAACACCTGAGGCCTCGGCTATTTCATAGCATGCGCCTAAAATGCCGCCTTCGGTGACATCGTGCATAGAGCTTGCCCCATGCTCTGCTCCTATAAGACCTTCTGTCTTTACACTGAGCATTTCGGAAAGTGCCTTTGCCCTTTCAAAGACGGCTGAGGGCAGCAAGCTCTTGAGCTTATCCTCATTGTCGCAAACAAGTATAGATGTTCCTTCAAGGGCGGCATACTTTGTCATTACAACATCTTGTCCGGGCATAGCTCCACTTGTTTTAATATACCTTCTGTTTAAAGATTTGCCGACAACCGTTGCAGATACAACAGGTCTGACAACAGCGTCTGTTATTTCGGTGTGTCCGCCCAATATTTCAAGCCCTGCCTTTTCCGCCGCATTAAACAGATCGTCGCTTATTTTTTTTAGCATTTCCTCTGTAATGTCCGTTGGTAAAAGCAGAGTTATAAGAAGCCCTATAGGCAAACAGCCGCTTGAATAAACGTCATTGGCGTTTATGTTTACAAGCAGCTTTCCTATGTTTTCGCAAGCTCCTGTTATAGGGTCTGTAGATAATATCAAAAGCTCGTTTCCAAGATCCAGTATGCTGCAGTCCTCTCCTATATTCGGACGAACCACAACCTCTTTCTGCCTGACCGAGCTTTTTTTAGATTTGCTGAATATGTATTTTTCCAAAAGTTCTGACGGTAATTTGCCTGTTTCCATAATAATTCCTTATTTCGTATTGTATGTACTGCTGTTTATTTTTACAGTGTCAACAAGAGAGCCGTTTTCATACACCTTTTTATAAAGATCATAAGATATAGTGCCGTCGGTCTGCCCTGTTTTTTCGTTGTAAAACTCCAGTGTTCTGCCGCTGTCGTGAGCCTCGTAGCCGATCACCTTAACAACAACTGCTCCGTTTTCTATATATGCTCTTAAAGCAACAGGATAGCCTGTGTTGTTTTTTATCTTAAGATCCTTCACATCACCTGCAAGAGTAGCATCATAGCCATAATCCAGATAGCCCACCTTTTTGGAGTGATTATATCTTTCTGCAATTTCAAGCTCAGCCTTTAATGCCGCATTATAAAGGGCGGAAGAAACCTGACATACTCCGCCGCCTATATCCTCAACAAGTTTTCCGCCCACATAAGCCCCTGCGTACTTATAGCCGTTTGCTTCCGTAAAGGGAGACATAGCGGCATTTGCAGAAAAGGTTTCTCCGGGCATAATGACAGAATTGTTTATTTTGTCACAAGCTACACCTAAATTGGTTATCCTGTCCTGATCCCCTCCGCCAAAGGCACTTGTAAAGCTGCCTATTTCAGAGCTTGTAAATTGAAGGTCCTCTTTTTTATATTTAGGCTCTATGTTTTCAACCAAAAGATTTATTTCAGCGCTTTTGCCTATAGGGAGAACCTCCTTTGTCATAGAAATCGCTCTGTCCCTGTCTACCTTATGGCCTGTTTTAGACTCCGTTACAGTGACATTGCCGTTGTTGTATTTGTAATCAGCATCTACCGCATCCGTGTCTATATCCTTACATATAAGATCAACGCAAGCCTCGACCTTACTATCATCATATGTCCAGTTTGCATCAATATAATTTCCTCTGTCCTTGTTTTCCATTACAATAGCATATCTTGAGTACAGATCAAGGCTTTCATCTCTGCCAAAGCTATACGCCTTGTCAACAGCCTCGTTAAGGTTGTATTCTACGCCAAGCTCTCTAAATGTAAAGGTTCTGTTATAATTAAGGTTGTTATATTTGTAAGTTACGTCAAGGCTGTCAAGATTACCCAACACATGACTGTTAAGAAGAGCCAGCGCCTGATCTTTAGTGAGTCCGCCAATATTAACATTTTCAACATATACATTTGTGTATATAGTATCTACATCAAGAACAGCCTTTATTTCAGCCTCTTCTCTTTCAGCTGCGAGCATTTTAAGCATAGTATCTTTGAAAATGAAAAAAACGGCAACCATTATAACAAGTAAAATAAAAGCTATACTGCAGATGATTATGGTTACTCTTGTTTTCTTTTTTTTATTATCAGAGACAGTGTCTGACTTATTTTCAATTATTTCATCTTCCTTACTCATTTAACTTTCCCCCAAAAAATATATTTAATTATATGAAATAAATATTCTTAATATTTCTCAGAATTGACCAAATGCACCTAAATAACCTGCTGCAAACGGAGCCGCTATACTAAGTATCATTGCTATTATAACTATAAACGCAACAATGCGTGCGATCTTTCTTCTTTGGTCTGAATTAAATCCTCTCATAGGCGATTTCCTCCAAAAATATTTATATGTGAATTATATCATATAAATTTAAAATGTGCAATATAAAATAATTTTTTGGAAGCCTTATGCACAAGATATAATTATTGTGTTGCCCCGCTTTAAAAACCATCATAGATGGTTTTTAAAGGCGGACCGTCGGGGGCGATAAGCAGCGGCTCCTACGTCGCCGCTGCTTATCGCCCTTGCCGCAGTTTTATTGGCGAAAATCAAAACTTATTGCCTCCAAAACATAAATATGATATAATGGAAATATCAAACAGATAGGAGGATAAAAATGAAATACAAAATAACAGGAACGACTGTTCCCGCAGTTGAATTCACTATGGAAAAGGGCGAAGCATTATATACCCAAAGCGGCGGTCTTGCATGGCAAACAAACGGTATAAATATGGAAACTAATATGAACGGCGGATTTATGAAGGGTATCGGCAGGCTGTTTGCAGGCGAATCTCTGTTCTTGGTTACATATACCGTAGAGGCTGATGAAGCTGAAATAGCTTTTTCATCTACTGTTCCGGGTTCTATCATACCTATTGATGTGGAACAAATGTCATACACTATTCAAAAGGGCTCATTTCTTGTTGCCCAACCCGGTGTTGAGGTAAAGACTGTTTTTAATAAAAAATTCGGCGCAGGTCTTTTTGGCGGTGAAGGCTTTATAATGCAGTCTGTAAGCGGAAAAGGCTTATGCTTTTTAGAGGTTGACGGAGATGTTGTAGAAAAAGAGCTTGCTCCCGGAGAGGTTTTAAAAGTAAGTACGGGAAATGTCGTAGCTTTTGAAAATTCTGTTCAATATGAGATCGAAACAGTAAAGGGTCTCGGAAACAAGCTTTTCGGCGGTGAAGGTATTTTTATGACAAAACTCACAGGCCCCGGAAAGGTAATACTTCAAACACAGAATTTTATGGATTTTGCATGGCGTATATTAAAATATATGCCCGCCCAACAGAAATAAGCATTAAAAGGGAGTCTATATTTCAAGACTCCCCTTTTTTATAAATTGTTTACAGCGTTTTTTAATTGTTCGAGACCTTTTGTCAGCAGGCTTTTGGGGCAGGCAACATTTATTCTCTGAAAACCCTCTCCGGGCTTTCCGAAAATATTACCGCTGTCAAGCCACAGCCCTGCTTTATTAATAACAAGATCGTCTATTTCTTTGTGGCTTATTTTCAGTCCTCTGAAATCTATCCATACAAGATATGTGCCTTCCGTGTCTAAAACCTTCAGCTTTGGTATGTTTTTTTCCACATACTCATTTATATATGCAATATTGTTTTTAACATAAGCAAGCATTGCTCTATACCATTCTTCACCGTAAGTATAGGCAGCCTTACAAGCAGCAAGCCCTACTGCATTTATGTGTTCGCTTCCGCCTGCTTCTATTTCGTGTTCAAAGCGCTTTTTTAAGTCCTCGTTAGGTATGAAAATGTTGGAAACCTGCAAACCGGCTATATTAAATGTTTTGCTTGGCGCCGTGGCAATAACAGAAATATTTTTATATTCTTCCTTAACATCGGCAAAAACTCTGTGCTTTCCCTTGTATACAAAATCGGAATGTATTTCGTCGCTGAAAACGGTTACGCCGTATTTTAAACAAATATCCCCCATTTGAACAAGCTCGTCCGCAGTAAATACTCTGCCTGTAGGGTTGTGTGGATTACACAATATAAACAGCTTGACATTTTCATTTTTAATTAGCCTTTCAAAATCCTCAATATCAATGTTATATCTTCCCTCGTCATCAAGTATAAGTGTGTTATCAACTATTTTTCTTCCATTCTTACGTATAAGGTTTCCGAAAGGATAATAAACCGGCTGCTGTATAAGCACGCCGTCCCCCTCTTTGGTAAAAGCCTTTATAGCCATTGCTGCAGCAAAAACAACGCCGGGAGTTTTCACAAGCCAGCTTTCTTCAACCTCAAATCCGTGATGTGCTTTCATCCAGCGCTTGACAGCATTAAAATAGTCGCTTCCCGACTCGCTATAGCCGTATATGCCGTGCTCTGCTTGCTTTATAATTGCCTCTTGAATGTAAGAGGACACTTTGAAATCCATATCAGCTACCCAAAAAGGTAAAATGTCGGCAGACATTCCCCTTTTTTCGGCAAAATCATATTTAATTGAATTTGTATTTTTTCTGTCTGTTATTTTATCAAAATCAAGATTGTTTTCTGCCATTTTAAGATACCTCCTTTTTCTGTATTATAGCCGAATAATTAAGGTTTGTAAATATGCGGCGCAAAAGAATTTTGCGAGAAAAAAACTACACTTACGTATTATTATATTTTCGCCACTGCGGCACCGGGGTTGGGTGGGCGGGTGGGGTTTTGAAGGCTTGCGTACCGCCGATGTAATAACAAACCATCTATGGATATGCACCAAGCCGGAGGATATTTAAGGCTTGCGTACCGCCCCAAACAGTAAGCAGTAAATAAGGTATTTGTAAATATGCGGCGCAAAAGAATTTTGCGAAAAAAACTACACTTGCGTATTATTATATTTTCACCACTGCGGCACCGGGGTTGGGTGGGCGGGTGGGGTTTTGAAGGCATGCGTACCGCCGATGTAATAACAAACCATCTATGGATATGCACCAAGCCGGAGGATATTTAAGGCTTGCGTATCACCCCAAATAATAAGCAGTAAAAAAGTGTTTGTAAATATGCGGCGCAAAAGAATTTTGCGAGAAAAAAACTACACTTACGTATTATTATATTTTCGCCACTGCG
>CANRPW010000024.1 GCA_947632615.1 uncultured Clostridia bacterium
AAGGGAGAAGGGCAAGCCCTTCTCCCTTGCTTCCCTCGGCTCCGACCCACGCCCCTCGCCCCGACCCGTCGCGTACTTTTCTGACTGCCGGATGGCAGTCAGAAAAGTGCGTGGCGGCACGTGGTCAGAACATATGTATTTGATATACGGGAGGATAATTATGTATAACAGAAAAATGACACGCATTGTTTCAATAGGCGGAGTTAAAATAGGCGGGAATGAGCCTATAGCTATACAGTCTATGTGCAATACACCGACACAAGACGTTAAAAAGACAGTGGCTCAGATAAAGGCATTTGAAGAAGCAGGCTGCGAGATAGCAAGAGTTGCCGTGCCCGATATGGCTGCGGCAGAGGCTATACGCGAAATAGTAAAAAATATAAATATACCCTTAGTTGCTGACATACATTTTGACTATCGTCTTGCGCTTGCCGCGATGGATAACGGCGTTGACAAGCTGAGAATAAACCCGGGAAACATAGGCGGCGAAGAAAATGTCAAAGCAGTTGTAGCAAAGGCTAAGGAAAGACATATTCCCATAAGAATAGGCGTAAACTCAGGCTCTCTTGAAAAGGGGATTTTGGAAAAATACGGTCGCGTTACCCCTCAGGGACTTGTAGAAAGCGCCTTAGGCCATGTAAAGCTTTTGGAAAAATACGATTTTTACGATACTGTTATATCAATAAAGGCTTCAAGCGTAAGCAAGTCTGTAGATACATATACTCTCCTTTCGGAAAGTGTAGATTATCCCCTCCATGTAGGCATTACGGAAGCGGGCACTGTTTATGCAGGTACGGTAAAGTCTGCCGTAGGCATAGGCGCTATTCTTTCAAGAGGAATAGGCGATACCGTCAGAGTATCTCTCACAGGCGATCCTGTTGAAGAAATAAGAGCCGCAAAGGAAATACTCAAAGCCTTAGAGCTCAGAAAATTCGGCATACAGTTTGTTTCCTGCCCAACCTGCGGAAGAACTCAGATAGACCTTATTAAAATTGCAGGCATAGTTGAAGAAAAATGCCGCAATATAGATAAAGACATAAAGGTAGCCGTTATGGGCTGCGCAGTAAACGGTCCCGGTGAGGCAAGAGAAGCCGACATAGGCATAGCAGGCGGCAAGGGTGAGGGCCTTATTTTCAAAAAAGGCGAAATACTCAGAAAAGTGCCCGAAGACAAGCTTGTTGATGAGTTAATGAAGGAAATTGACAAATTTTAAGGGTTGATTTTAATGAAGGGTAAAAATTTTACAAAGGTTTTTGGCGGACTTGAAATGCCATCTATTGTAAAGAGCAGCCTGAGAACTTTAATGGTTGAAGAGGTCAGTCTTTTCAAGGAGGAAAGTCTTATGAAAATAAGGCTTACCGGTGAGCACATAGTCAATGAAGACAATATTGCTCTTTTTATAAGCAGCATTAAAAAGAATTTTGATTTTGTGAAAAAGACCGATGTTTCCGTCAAGTACAAAACCAATGAAAATATAGAAGATATTATAAAAAAATATTTTAAAAACATACTTGCAGTCATAAGAGATATAAACAGATTTTGCTACTTTGCTCTTATTGACAGCAAGTGTGAGGCAAAAGAGGGCATGCTTAATTTCAAATTAAAGAAAGTAGGCTCTTTTCTGCTGTACGAAAATAAAATAGATAAGGTCATAAGCAAGCTTCTTAAGGATAGGTTTGACAGAGATTATACCGTTACATTCACAGACGGCAAAGAAAACGGCAGATCCAAAAACGTCCCGACTCCCGAGCCTGAGTATGAATATATATACAGAGAGCCTGAAGTTTATCGCCCCTCGGCTGTTGCAAGGGAATACCATACCCGCACTCCTCGCATAAAAGCAAAGCAGGTGCAGATAGATGAAGCTCCCGTTCCTATTAAAGACAATATAACCGAAGGACAAACAGTTGTTTTTAACGGCAGGGTAATCGAGACCGAAACAAAGGAAACCAAAAAGGGTAAGCTTATTGTCAAAACTCAGATAACCGACAATACCTTTTCTATCACAGTTAAGTTTTTCACATCTCCCGAAGAGTATAAAGAGAACTTTGAAGAGCATCTTAAAAGCGGCAAATATATACTTGTAAAGGGCATTATAACCTACGATGCCTACGACAGAGAAAAGGTGCTTATGATGAAGGAGCTTTGTGAGGGCAAAAAGCCGGCTGACGAAAGAATGGACGAAGCCGGGGTAAAAAGGGTGGAGCTTCACCTTCACACCAATATGAGCGATATGGACGGCGTTTCTTCATTTACCTCCTATGTAAAAAGGGCGGCTAAGTGGGGGCATAAGGCTATTGCCCTTACCGACCATGGTGTTGTACAGGCATACCCCGAAGCAATGGACGCCGCCAAAAAATTCGGCGTAAAGGTGATCTACGGCTGTGAGGCATACATAATAGACGATCTTGGCTCTATTTGCGAAAACCCGGGCAAACAGACCTTGGACGATGAATTTGTTGTATTCGACCTTGAAACAACAGGTCTTAAAAAGGAAACCGACAAAATAATAGAAATTGGCGCCGTTAAAATAAAGGGCGGCAAAATAACAGATAAATTTTCAGCCTTTATAAACCCCGGGCGCAAGCTATCCGAAAAGATAATAAAGCTCACAGGCATAACAGACGGTATGCTTGAAAATCAGCCCGGCGAAGAAACGGTAGTGCCCCAATTTATTGACTTTGTAGGCGACTGTATGCTTGTGGGTCACAATGTAGGCTTCGATATAGGCTTTATTCGACGTTTTGCTGCCGACAACGGCACAGAGGTAAGAAATACCGTAATAGACACTCTCGGTCTTGCAAGAACACTTTACGGCAGCCTTAAAAACCATAAATTGGACACAGTCTGCGCCCACCTTGGCGTATCTCTTGAAAACCATCACAGAGCCGTAGACGATGCTATGGCAACGGCTGAGATATTTATAAAAATGATGGAAGCTCTTAAGGAAAACGGCGTTTTTAATGTAAAGGATATAAACGTATACGGAGCTAAAAACATAGACAAAAACAACATTAAAAACTATTATCATGCCATAATATTGGTAAAGGAGCAGCAGGGCGTAAGAAATCTTTATGAGCTTATATCAGATGCTCACCTTAAATATTTCAAAAGACGTCCCAGAATACCCAAAAGCGAATTTTTAAGACTTCGTGACGGCCTTATAATAGGCTCAGCCTGCGAAGCAGGAGAGCTTTACACTGCCATATATGAAAACGCTCCCGAAGAAAAAATAAAGGAGCTTGCAGAGTTTTACGACTATTTTGAAATTCAGCCCATAGCCAACAATGAATTTATGATAAACAACACCCAAAGAAGCGGCAAGACCGTAGAAAGCAGAGAAAAGCTTGTGGATATAAACAAGCGTATCGTAAGCCTTGGTGAAGAGTATAATAAGCTTGTTGTTGCAACCTGTGACTGCCACTTCTTAGACCCTGAGGATGAGCTTTTCAGAAGAATAATTATGGCAGGTCAGGGCTTTGAAGATGCTGACAATCAGCCGCCTCTTTTCTACCGCACAACGGAAGAAATGCTTAATGAGTTTAAATTTCTCGGTGAAGAAAAGGCATATGAGGTAGTTGTTGAAAACACAAATAAAATAGCCGATATGATAGGGGATATCCTCCCCATACCTAAAGAAACCTATGCTCCTCACATAGACGGAGCAGAGGAGCAGCTTAAGGATATAACCTACGGCAGGGCAAGAGAGATATACGGCGATCCCCTGCCAAAGGTGGTTGGCGACAGACTTGATACAGAGCTTTCCTCAATCATCAAAAACGGCTATGCCGTGCTTTATATTATAGCTCAAAGGCTTGTTTACAATTCAAACGAGCACGGCTATATGGTAGGCTCAAGAGGTTCGGTAGGTTCATCCTTTGCGGCTACTATGGCAGGCATTACCGAGGTAAACCCCTTAGAGCCTCACTATTATTGCCCAAAATGCAAATATTCCGACTTTGACTCCGATGAGGTAAAGGCAAAGGCAGGCACAAGCGGCTTCGACCTTCCCGATAAGCTTTGCCCCGTTTGCGGCGAAAAACTTATTAAGGAAGGACAAGCCATACCCTTCCAGACCTTTTTAGGCTTTAACGGCGACAAAGAGCCTGATATAGACCTTAACTTTTCGGGTGAATATCAGGCAAATGCCCATAAATATACCGAAACTCTTTTCGGCGAGGGCTTTGTGTTCAAAGCCGGCACTATAGGTACACTTGCTGCAAAAACGGCTTACGGCTTCGTAAAGAAATATCTTGACGAAAGAGGGCTTGAGGTCAACAACGCCGAGATCAACAGAATGGTGGAAGGCTGCGTAGGCATTAAAAGAACTACGGGTCAGCACCCCGGCGGACTTATGGTAGTCCCCAGCGACAACTCCATATATAACTTCTGCCCCATACAGCACCCCGCAAATAAAATCGACTCCGATGTGGTCATAACCCACTTCGACTATCATTCTATAAGCGGACGTCTTTTAAAGCTTGATGAGCTGGGTCATGATGTGCCTACCATTATGCACATGTACACCGAAATGACGGGTATTGCCCCGGAGGATATACCCATGGACGATGAAAAGGTAATGTCACTTTTCAATTCTCCCAATGCCCTTGGAGTGACAAAGGACGACATAGGCGTTGAAACGGGCACTCTCGGTCTTCCCGAATTCGGTACGGCTCTTGCCAGACGAATGCTTATGGAAACAAGACCTACCACATTTTCGGAGCTTGTAAGACTTTCGGGACTTTCTCACGGTACAAACGTATGGGAAGGAAACGCCCAGGAGCTTATCAGAAACGGCGTGGCGACCCTTAAAGAAGTAATAGCTACCCGTGACGACATTATGACATATCTTATATCAAAGGGACTGCCCAATGCCGACTCCTTCAACATAATGGAAAAGGTCAGAAAAGGCAACGGTCTTACTGATGAACAGGAAGCACTTATGAGAGAAAACAACGTGCCCGATTGGTATATTGACTCCTGTAAGAAGATAAAATATATGTTCCCAAAGGGTCACGCTGCGGCTTATGTTACAAGCGCCGTAAGAATAGGCTATTTTAAAATATATCATCCCGAGGTATTTTATGCGGCGTATTTCTCAATGAAGTTAGCGTTTTTCAACTATTCCGTCTGCTGCTTCGGAAGAGATAGGGTATTAGCCCGCATAAGAGAAATTGATGCCTTAGGTCATCAGGCTACGGCAAATGAAAAAAGTGAAAAAACGACTTTAGAGCTTGTAAACGAAATGTACTTAAGAGGGCTTAAATTTGTTCCTATGGATCTTTACGAGTCGGATGCAACGAAATTCTTGGTTCGTGACGGTGGTATTCTTCCGCCCCTTGCAACCATACCTAAGCTTGGCGACAATGCTGCCAAAAGCATTGCCGAGGCAAGAAAGGGCAAGAAGTTTGAGACCGTAGAGGACATATATGAAAGAACTGCCATAGGCAAGACAGTTGTAGACCTTCTGAAGGAAAACGGCGTGCTTAAGGGTCTTCCCGAAACAAGGCAGGTCACATTTGATATGTTTTTTTGATGACTTATAATATAATAATACTTGTTAAAAGCGGCGAAATATGCTAAACTAAAAAAAATAGGGCTTCGCCGCTTTTATTGGCGGTTCTTATTATTAACAGCGAATTGGAGAATGAATATGAAAAATGACAAAATTAATTTTAATGATTTAATAATTTCATTTCTTTTTGGGGCTATACTAATTTTAGTTCCCCTTATAGTGCATCTTTCTGTGGTGAACGTATCCTCTGCGGAATACGGTGTTATAAGAGGCTCTAAAACCTATAACGACATATTCATATATTGCAGAAGCTGCACACTTATTGTATTAACTGTTATTATACTGCTTATGAGTGCCTTCGAGTTTTTGGCGGAGCTTGGAAGAAAGACGGTTGATATTAAGTCTTCGGCTTTTTTTGCCGTAGTTTGCTACGGCGGTTTTGCTGTACTTTCAACGCTTTTTTCATCATATAAACACGTAGCCGTTTTTGGCATAACCGAGAGATATGAGGGTCTTATAACGCTGATTTGCTATATAGCCCTGTTTTTGGTCGTTATGTTTTTTGTAAAAAGCGTAAAAAAACTCAACTTTTTCATAATTTGCATATTTATAGGCACATTTATAATAGGGCTTATAGGCTTAGGTCAGTTTATGGGTTTTGATATATTCAAAACAGAGCTTGCAGCTAAGCTGATCTACGGCAGCTATTACAAACCGGGAAATACACTTAACGCAAGATTTGACAACATCTATTCAGTATTATATAACCCTAACTATGTAGGCAGCTTTTTTGCCCTGACAACACCTATATTTGCCGTTATTGCGCTTTTACTGCCTGTTAAAAATAAGTTTAAATATTTTTCTTTGGTACTTACTGCCATAGGTATAGTAAATATCATAGGCTCAGGCTCTGCGGGCGCTCTTCTTGGCGTTTTGGTTTCTGCTGTTATTTGTATTATAGTAGGGCTTGTTTGTGGCATAAAAAATGGCGTATTTAAAAAAATAGGCAAGGGGGCATACGGTTTGTTTGCTCTCCTTCTTGTTGTTATTATAGGCGTAGGCGCTTTTATCGTAAAAACAGACAGCTTCAGCATTACAAAGGTAGGCGTTATATTTGACACGCTTACCGGCAAAACAGAGCAGACAAGCCCATATTATTGGAAGGATATAAAAACAGAAGGTGATCGGGCTATAATCACAACGGCGCAGGGTGATATAGAGATATCTATGGAAAACGGCATGCCTGTGTTAGCTGTCAAAGGAGAAAAGCTTGAATATACAAGCGTGACCAATGAAAACAATGTTGACAATTTCAATTACAATGTTTTTTCACTTGCAAGCAGTAAGGTGTTTATGTCTAATGATATAATTTATTTTGAAGCCTTTGACGGACTTACCACTACTGACTTTTTGTTTAAGCTGACAGATAGCGGTATGGTGGGAGTTACCAAAATGGGAGAGGAATATCCTCTTGACACAAATGTAAAAGCCATGGGTTTTGAAGGGCTGGAGCTTTTAGGCTCGGGCAGAGGCTATATATGGTCTCGTACGCTGCCCCTTATATTCAGAATAAAGACATTTTTGTTCGGCGCAGGGCCTGATACCTTTGCTCTTGAATTTCCTCAGAATGATATTTTGGGAAAAACACGATTTTTAGGAAATCCTTATGTTATTGTAGACAAGCCGCATAACTTATATTTGCAGACAGCAGTAAACACAGGGGCGCTTTCTCTTATAGCCTTTGTTGTTCTTATGGCTATATATCTCATATCCACAGTAAGAAAAATGATGAAGTCTGAAAATACCTATTTGAATATTGTCAGGCTTGGGCTGTTTGCAGGGGTTTTGGCTTATCTTGCAGCAGGAATGGCTTGTGATTCTACTGTGGCGGTTGCTCCTTATTTCTGGATAATTTTAGGGCTTGGCTGCGGACTCAACAGGGCAGAGCTTTCGGAGGAATAATTATGAATTCTGACTATATCACAAAAAGAGAAAGTCTTAGGGCTTTGCTTTTATATGTCATACTTGATATTGCCATCATTAATATTTCCGTTATTGCCTCCCTCAGTATGTGGTATGCAGGCAGCATACCCGGAGGCGGATATATAACAATAAATGCAGATGTATGGAAATGGTATTTATATGTTTTTGCTTTTGCAAGCATAGTTACCGTTATAACCTATGCTGCCTTTGGCTTTTATACAAAAATATGGAAGTATGCCAATATGGAAGAGCTTATAAAAATATTTATAAGTCAGATAATAATATTTTTGCTTATACTTTTATACGACAAATTTTTTGTAAGCAAATTAGACCTTATAGAGCTTCCCAAAAGAATGCTCGCATTGGCTCTTTGCCTTAATTTTGTGCTTTTTGTATTTTCAAGATCCGGTTATAGATTTTTTAAGAGAATGTTAATACACATAGAAAATAAGATAATCAAAAAATCAGGCACTAAAAGAGTTATGGTCATAGGCGCAGGCTTTGCAGGATATAATGTAGTGAGAAGCATACTTCAGTGCGCCAAAGGCTATGAAAACAGAATGGCTGTCATTATTGTAGATGACGACCCTGCAAAGAATAATTCTATAATTCACGGTGTAAGAGTAACGCATAACATAGACAATGTGCCAAGGCTTGCCAAAGAATATGAAATAGACGAAATTATTATAGCAATACCCTCTGCGGACAACATACAAATAAAAAGAATAATGGATAATTGTTCCAAGACGGACTGCTCACTTAAAATGATACCGCCTATGAGCGATCTTTCTGAGGGTAACGGCGTCAGAGTGCTGAGAGATGTTAAAATAACCGACCTTCTTTTCAGGGACGAGATAGAAATAAATGTAAAAGACGTAAGCGGATATCTTAAAGGCAGAACAGTGCTGGTAACAGGGGGCGGCGGCTCTATAGGCTCTGAACTTTGCAGGCAGATTTGCAGCTTTTTGCCCGAAAGACTTATTATTTTTGATGTGTATGAAAACAACGCCTACGAGCTTCTTTCTGAGCTTAGGGGCAAGTGGGGCAAAAGCATTGATATATTTATAGTTGTAGGCACCGTTTGTGACAAGGCTTTGGTAGAAAAGGTATTTTCAAAATATAAGCCTGCCGTTGTATTTCACGCGGCTGCGCATAAGCATGTGCCGCTTTTGCAGACCGTGCCTAAGGAAGCAGTTAAAAACAATGTGTTTGGCACTATAAATGTTGTTAAGACTGCGGATAAGTTTGGAGCGGAAAGGTTTGTGCTTCTTTCTACCGACAAAGCGGTAAACCCCACAAATGTTATGGGCGCTACAAAGAGAATTACGGAAATGATAATTCAGAAGGCAGCCGCCGGCAGCAATACCAAGTTTATGGCAGTCAGGTTTGGCAATGTACTTGGGTCTAACGGGTCTGTTATACACATTTTCCAAAAGCAGATAGCCGACGGCGGACCCGTGACCGTTACGCATAAGGATGTTACGAGATTTTTTATGACTATTCCCGAGGCTGCAAGGCTTGTGCTCCAGGCAGGGGGAATGGGTCGAAGCGGCAGCATATTCGTGCTTAATATGGGCGAGCCTGTGAAAATTAACGACCTTGCTGTAAATCTTATAAAGCTCAGCGGACTTAAGCCCAACGAGGACATCAAAATAGTTTATACAGGTTTAAGACCGGGTGATAAGCTCTACGAGGAGCTTATACTTGATGAAGAAAAGGACAATATGACAAAAACCTATCATCAGAAAATATTTATAGCAAAGCCTATAGATATGGACGAGAAGAGGTTTGATGTTCTTTTAAATAAGCTGGAAAGATCCTGTAAAAATGACAGCGACACCTTAGCTGTTATTAAGGAGATCGTGCCTAACTTCAATAATCGTGACAACGGAGAAAAAACAGAAGTTTTATATTAAGGAGATAGCTATGTACAAGTATGTCAAACGAATTATGGATATACTTTTTTCGCTTTTGGGGCTTGTTGTTGCAGGTATACCTATGATAATAATAGCCATTCTTATAAAAGCCGAGTCAAAGGGCGGAGTTTTTTTCACCCAAAACAGGATAGGCAAGGGCAAAAAGCTGTTTAAAATATATAAATTCAGAACAATGTATGCCGACACGCCTAAAGACATACCCACACATCTTCTTAAAAGCCCGGATGCGTTTATTACCAAAACGGGAAAAATTTTAAGAAAAACAAGTCTTGACGAGCTGCCTCAGCTTTTCAATATATTAAAAGGGGAAATGAGCATAGTAGGGCCTCGTCCTGCGTTGTGGAATCAGTATGACCTTGTGGAAGAAAGAGATAAATACGGCGCAAACGATATAACCCCCGGGCTTACGGGGCTTGCGCAGATAAAGGGCAGAGATGAGCTGCCAATAGATGTGAAAGCGGCATACGACGGAGAATATGTAAGGTCTATGAATATAGCCACCGATATAAAAATTATCTGCCGCACCTTTGTTTCCGTTATAAGGGAAGAGGGAATAAAAGAGGGCGCCGACAGATAGACATTTTAAAAAACTAAGAATTTGCAACCAGACTGCGGTTAGCCGCGGGGCGGGGCGAAGCAGAAAAGCCAAGGAGCGGACGGGTCCGCTCCTTGGCTTTTCTGCTTCGCCCCGCCCCGCGGCTCCCTGTGCCCAAACCATTTTCAATGGTTTGGGCGTAGGGGGCAACATCAATCGTTCAGATAGGCGATAGCCTCACATTCTATAAGTGCGCCTTTAGGAAGTGCCGATACCTCTACAGCAGAGCGTGCAGGGCAGTCGGACTTAAAAAAGTTCGCATAAATTTCATTTACCTTTGCAAAGTTTTCCATATTATTAAGGAAAACGGTGGTTTTAACAACGCTTGTCAGATCATGTCCGCAGGAGGTTAGTATAGCTTCTATATTTTTAAATACCTGTTCTGCCTGCTCCTCTATTGTAGTGCCTGCAAAACTGCCTGTTTTTGGATCAATGGGTATCTGACCCGATATAAACAGCATATTGCCTGCAAGTACAGCCTGAGAATAAGGGCCAATTGCGGCAGGAGCGTTGTTTGTGGAGATTATCTTTTTCATTTTGTCAGCTCCTCAAATATTTCGTGTACTGTAGTGAGCTTGTTTACTTTGTCTACATTTTCTCCGCAGAAGATAAGCCCGTTGTCAAGGTCGCCTTTAGCTGCGTTGAAAAGTGCAAGAGAAATGCAGTAGGGGGTTGTTTTTGGGTCACAATGATGCATACAATTAAAGCACCTTGTTACTTTGGGGTTTTTACCCGCTTCTACTCTTTGAACAAACACGTTATTTATTGCTCTGCCGGGCATACCTACAGGTGACTTTACTATTTTGGCATCGCCTTTCTTTGCATTTATGTATGCCATTTTGAAGGCAAGGGATGCGTCGCACTCTTCTGTAGCCACAAAGCGAGTTGCCATCTGTACGCCGCTAAGCCCAAGGCTTAAGCAGTGGTCGATATCTTCTCTTGTAAATACTCCGCCGCCAAAAATAACGGGTATATCTTTGTCATACTGCTGTGAAAATTGATCTCTTATGGCGAGGATTTTTTTGATCTCCTCGTCCATAGAGGTTATTTTTTCAAGCTCGTCAGGCTTAAAGCCCAAGTGACCGCCGGCTTTAGGACCTTCTATTACTATCATATCGGGCAGTCTTTTATACTTTTTCATCCATCTTGTAAGAATTACGTTTGCTGCTTTTGCTGAAGAAACTATAGGGCAGAGCTTTATATCGGAGCCGGCAGCGTATTTTGGAAGATCAAGAGGAAGGCCTGCTCCTGAGATGATAAGATCAGCTCCGCTTTCTATAATACACTTTACATAGTGGTCGTATTGTTTGGAAACCACCATAAGGTTTACGCCTATTACGCCGCCGCCGGAAATTTCCTTCGCTCTTTTGATGTGATATGAAAGGGCGCGCATATTTGCTTCTTCAGTATTGGTATAAAAATCGTCCTCCATAAAACCCGGCTGAGCAGCTGAAATTACTCCTATTCCGCCTTCTTTGGCAACTGCGCCTGCAAGAGAAGACAGACTTATACCTATACCCATTCCACCTTGTACGATGGGATATTTAACTTCTATATTACCTATTCTAAGTGGTTTAAGCTCCATGTATATCTCTCCGTATTTATATAATTATATAGACAGTTTTAAATCATAGTTTCACTACTTACACTATATTATATTTTTAATAATTAGTCAACCGATTTAAGAAAAATTTTGAAAAATTCATTATTAAATAATTGGCCACGCCCTTTTTCTTCATTGAAAATGAAGATAAAAGGGCGGACCACCGGGGGGGCGGGTCGAGGGCGGAGCGAGCAGAGGCAAAAGGGGCGGACCCGTCCGCCCCTTTTGCCTCTGCTCGCTCCGCCCTCGACCCGCTGCGCCGCAGTTCGGTCGGCTGACGTTTTTATATATTTACATTGGGTTAAAGTTGTTATATAATAAAAATAATACATTATTCGGAATTCATAAAACAAGCTCATAAGAAGGAGCTTTTATGAAAGGGGGAAGTGAAAAATGACTCTCAGAGAGCTTGAGATAGGACATTCGGCAATTATAGATGACGTAGGGGGAAAGGGACAGCTCAGGCAGCATTTTTTAGACATGGGCGTTATTCCCGGGGCGGAGATAACTCTTATAAAGCTGGCACCTATGGGAGACCCTATGGAGCTTCGTATTCACGGCTATGAGCTTACTCTCAGGCTTGATGATGCTGCAAAAATAGAGGTTCATGAAATACCTGCTTCAAACGGCAAAGATGCCGCGGTCTCTTCCAAAAAGAAAAAAGGCAAGATGAGTCACCCCGGCTTTGGTGAAAATAAAAAGGGCAAAAAGGGCAAAAAGGGTAAACACACACCCGTTAATTTTGGCAAAACTCTTACCTTTGCCCTTGCGGGAAATCAGAATTGCGGCAAAACTACGCTTTTTAATCAGCTTACAGGGGCTAATCAGCATGTAGGCAACTTCCCCGGCGTCACTGTAGACAGAAAGAGCGGAGCAATAAAGGGCAAGCCAAACACACTTGTGACCGATTTGCCGGGTATATATTCACTATCCCCATATACCAACGAAGAGATCGTTTCAAGACAATTTATATTAGAAGAAAAGCCCATGGGCATTATAAATATAGTTGATGCTACAAACATAGAAAGAAATCTTTACCTTACCATGCAGCTTATGGAGCTGGACGTACCTTTGGTTCTGGCGCTTAACATGATGGACGAGGTAAGGGGAAACGGCGGCACGGTGTACATAAATGCAATGGAGGAAATTTTGGGCATACCTGTTGTGCCTATTTCCGCAGCAAAAAACGAAGGTATAGGAGAGCTTATAGACCATGCCCTGCATGTGGCGGAATATAACGAAACTCCCGGCAGAAAAGACTTCTGCGACCCTACGGACAACGGCGGCGCGCTTCACCGCTGTCTCCACGCTGTTATGCACCTTATTGAAAAGCATGCAAAGGAGGCAGGCATACCCGTAAGGTTTGCCGCTACTAAGCTTGTTGAGGGGGATGAGGAAATACTCGCCGCCTTAAATCTTGGGGAGGCAGAGAAGGCTACTATGGAGCAGATAATTGCTCAGATGGAAAGCGAAAGAGGGCTTGACAGAGGTGCCGCCATTGCAGATATGAGGTTTTCATTTATAGAGCGCCTTGTAGACGAATGTGTAGTTAAACCAAAGGAAAGCAAAGAAACTAAGCGCAGCAACGCCATAGACAAGGTGCTTACGGGCAAATATACGGCAATACCCTCGTTTATAGCCATTATTGCCCTTACATTTATACTTACCTTCAATGTTTTTGGAGCATATTTGCAGGGAGTGCTTGAAAACGCCATAGCATATATTACCGGGCTTATGGATCTGGGGCTTCGGAGCGCCAATGTAAACGAAGCGTTGCGCTCCCTTATAGTAGACGGTATAATGAGCGGTGTAGGCAGTGTGCTTAGCTTTTTGCCTATAATTGTTATACTGTTTTTCTTCCTCTCCCTTTTGGAGGATACGGGATATATGGCGCGGGTCGCCTTTGTTATGGACAGGCTGCTCAGGAGAATAGGTCTTTCCGGCAGAAGTATAGTGCCTATGCTTGTGGGCTTTGGCTGCTCTGTGCCGGGTGTTATGTCCAGCAGGACTCTGCCTTCGGAAAGAGACAGAAAGCTCACCGTTATGCTCATACCCTTTATGAGCTGTACTGCAAAGCTGCCCGTCTATGGCTTTTTTACGGCTGCGTTTTTCCCTAAATACAGCGGCTTAGTAATGGTTCTTCTATATCTTACGGGTATATTTGTGGGCGTTATAGTTACCCTTATATCTCAGAAGATATTTTTCAAGGGTAAGGCAGTCCCCTTTGTAATGGAGCTTCCCAACTACCGTTTGCCCGGGGCTAAAAATGTAGCAAGGCTTTTGTGGGAAAAGGCTAAGGACTTTTTACAGAAGGCATTTACCATAATTCTCCTTGCGTCTATAGTTATTTGGTTTTTACAGACCTTTGACTTCGGGCTTAACATAGTCACAAGCTCTCACAGCAGCATGCTTGCGGCTGTGGCAGGTTTTATAGCTCCTGTGTTCAAGCCCTTGGGCTTCGGCGACTGGAGAGTATCTACGGCGCTTATTACGGGCTTTATAGCTAAGGAAAGCGTTGTTGCTACCCTTATAGTTCTTTTTGGAAATGCAACATCCATTTCTTCCGTAATATCGCCTCTTTCGGCAGCGGCACTGCTTGTTTTCTGCCTTTTATATACACCCTGCGTTGCGGCGGTTGCATCTATAAAGAGAGAGCTTGGAGGAAAGTGGGCATTCGGCATTGTTATACTTCAATGCGCAGTAGCCTGGATAGCTGCATTTTTGGTATATACTGTAGGCTCTATTTTAGTCTGAGGGTATCAAAACCTATTGAAATTGTAAAAATATAATATATTAAAGCAGGAGGTAATAAAATGAGTTCTAAGGTTTATTTTTCTAAAAATATAACAGGGAAAGAGGTTGTTAAGCTTTGCAAAATGACAGGCAAAAAGCTTGAAGGAAATGTTGCCGTAAAGCTGCACTCAGGCGAGGCAGGCAATCAGAATTTTATCAAGCCCGAATTTTGGAAGGCGGCTGTTGAATATGTAAAGGGCACCGTGGTTGAGTGCAATACGGCATACGACGGCGAAAGAGATGAAACAAAAAAGCATCTCAGGCTTTTAGAAAAGCACGGCTGGACGTCTAACTTCAAGGTAGACCTTCTTGATGCAGAAGGCCCCGACCTTAAGCTTGACATACCAAAGGGAAATGTTATCAAAGAAAATTTTGTAGGCAAAAATTTGGCAAAATATGACTCAATGCTTGTTTTGTCACATTTTAAGGGTCACCCCATGGGAGGCTACGGCGGAGCGCTCAAGCAGCTTTCTATAGGTATTGCTTCGTCCTACGGCAAAGCCAATATTCACGGAGCAGGTGAGCCTGACAAGATGTGGTCGTCAGATCATGACAGCTTTTTAGCCTCCATGGCTGATGCGGCTTCTTCTGTCATTGACTATTTCAAGGGCAAAATACTCTATGTAAACGTAATGACAAATCTTTCGGTAGACTGCGACTGCTGCAGTGTGGCTGAAGACCCCTGTATGGCAGATATAGGCATACTTGTTTCTGACGATCCTGTGGCTATAGACCAGGCTTGTATCGACATAGTATACGCTTCCGACGACCCCGGCAGAGACCATTTTATTGAAAGAGTCGAAAGCCGCAACGGAATTTACACCATAGAAAAGGCGGCAGAGCTTAATATAGGCTCAAGAGAATATGAGCTTATAGATGTCGGTTAAGGGGCGGTAAGCGTATGAAAAGAAAATATAGAGATATTATATGTATTATTGTGAATTCGGTGAGCATACTTATAGCTCTTAAAGCGGATATAAACGGTAAATATGCGCTTTTGGCAGGTATAGCAAGTCTGATATTCAGCATATTACCTTTTTTTGTGACTCTTAAATTCAGCTTATTCAACAAAAAGCTTGAAAAAGGCGAAAGAATAGCAGATATGGTAATAATAGCCTTTGGCAGCAGCTTTGTTGTTATTTGCGCTTTGCTTATCTATTTGAAATTACTATAAAAAAACAGGACTGAGAATTTTTCCCGGTCCTGTTTTTTTATTTGGGGTACATTGTCATGGGGTCTATATCTTCACCGTTCTTTTTTACGGTGAGATGAAGATGAGGCCCCGTTGCCCAGCCGGTATGCCCTGAGAGGGCTATTTCATCGCCTTTCTTCACCTCCGCTCCTTCCGATATCTCATGCTTTGACAGATGTGCGTACAGTGCGCTGTACTCGGGAGTTATCTCTTCAATGATGTAATTACCATAGCTATCTGATATTCCTGCGGTGACTATTTTGCCATCAGCCACTGCCTTTACGGCCGTTCCCTCGGGTACGGCTATGTCTACGCCGTTGTGCACTTCTTCACTTCCGAAAATAGGGCTTGTCCTTTCGCCGAAGACTGAGGATATTACGCCGCCTTCTACAGGGAAAAGCCATTCGTCTTTTGCAGCGCCGTCCGATAAATTAATATGGACGGCGCTCATCTGTTTTTTAGGTTTTCCTCCTGCTCCCTTTGCTGCCTTATCTGCTCTGCAAGGTCTTCATCTATATCAGAAAATACCTTTTCTGTCTTTTCGCCGCCCATAAAGCTTGTATAAACGTCGGCTGCACGCTGTTTAAGACCTTCCGTGTCTGTTTCGGAGGATATTATGTTTTCAATTTTACCCGATATGTTTTTTGTTATGTCAAGGTCTATCTTAGAAAGCAATATCACCGCAACCGTAATAGTCATACAAATATTAAATCTTATAAAAAGGCTGCCTTTTTCAGGGGTCTTATTTTTCTTAAGATAACCGCTTTCTCTTAAAGATAATCTGTAATTTTTGCTCATTTTATCACCTTTTTTCATTATGCCTTTAATATATTATATTAAGCGTGTACAAAAATTATTCCTGTTTTTTAAAATTTTGCTTGGCATATAGCCCCTGAAACGGGCATAGCTTGTATTATGAGGTGGTAATTTATGAATACGGAGTTTACTGTAAGAAAATATTTTTCCAAAATAGCTGCTGATGAAATATTAAAGCATAGCCTTGATGGGCTTAATGAAATAAGGATAAGGGCGGACAAGCCTGTTATATTAAAATATGCTAAGTGTGAGATCATTCTTGACATTGTATTAAACAAAGAGGATATAAATGCTCTTATTGCAAGAATGGCTGCGTATTCGGTGTTTGCCTTTAACGAAGAAATAAGAAGGGGCTTTCTCACTCTTGACGGGGGCTTTCGTGTGGGTATTTGCGGCAGGGCGGTTGTGGAAAACGGTTATTTAAAGACTATAAGAGATTATACATCCGTCAATATAAGAGTTCCTCACCCTATACCCGGCTGTGGAGAGAAGCTAATGGCTTTATATAAAAACGGCTTTGAAAATACACTTATAATATCCCCTCCGGGCTGCGGCAAGACTACGCTTTTAAGAGATGTTGTAAGGCTTTTAAGTCGGGGCGGCTATACCTTAGGGGTGTGTGATGAAAGAGGAGAGATAGGCGGTGTAGAAGACCTGGGTTTAAGAACGGACGTAATTGAGGGCTGCACAAAAAGCGAGGGAATAGAAATACTTATAAGAGCCCTGTCTCCCGACATAATAGCCGTTGACGAGCTGGGCGGAGATGAGGACGTCAGGGCGCTTTACAGGGCTTCTCACATGGGAGTTGGCATAATTGCCACTATGCACGGCGATAATAATACAGAATTTGAAGATATATTCAGATATGCGGTTGTACTTGAAAATAAAAAGGGCAGGGGGCTTATTAAAAAAATATATGATAATATGGGCGGGTATAATTTTAATAACGGCAAGCTCCTTCATATTGGGTGAATATTTTGGCATAAGGTGGGAGCTCAGGATAGATCAGCTTTGTGATATAAGGCTTGGCATAAACCTTATAGCAGGGGAGCTTGGGTATAACCTCCGCACCTTAGAGGAAGCGTGCAATATAATTTCCCCTAAGCTGGACGAGCCCGTAAGGGGCATATTCAAAGCCTTTGGCAGCAGGCTCTCTGAGGGAAGCAGTGCCTGTGAGGCTTGGGAGCAGGCGATAAGTGAGAAGGCAAAAGAAACATACTTAGCCTCTGAGGATGTTGATATGCTGTCCTCTTTGGGGAGCATATTTGAATGTTTTAATGCCGACGGACAGGAAAAAAACATAGAGGCTTTAAATGAGCGCATAGACGAAAAAGCAAAACGTCTTGGGGGAGAGGCTGACAAGGCAAAAAGGCTTGGCAGGGGCTTTTCTGTAATGGCAGGGCTTTTGCTTGTGGTAATACTCTTATAAGGAGGAAGCTTATGGACATACAGATAATTTTCAGAATTGCCGCCACGGGAATATTGGTGGCAGTGTTAAATCAGGTTTTAATACGGGCGGGACGTGAAGAACAGGCTATGATGACTACCCTTGCGGGGCTTGTTGTGGTCCTGTTTTGGCTCATACAATACATAAATCAGCTGTTTACAAGTATGCAGACTCTTTTTAATCTGTGAGGTCAGGCTATGGATATATACAGAATAACGGCTGTGGGGCTTATAGGCGCTGTGCTTTGCGTTACGCTTAAAAAAGACTGCCCTCAGATAGCAATGGGTATCTCCATAATAACCTCCGTGCTGATACTTATGTTTATACTGCCCCGTTTTGAAACTATCTGGGGTACTCTTGAGAGAATAGACTCATTGATCTCGGGCGAGAGCAGCTATGTAAAGCTCATTTTAAAAATAGTGGCAGTGGGCTATATTTCCTCATTCGGGGCAAAAATATGCGAAGACTTCGGCGAAAGCTCTATAGGGCACAAAATAGAGCTGGGAGGGAAAATAATAATCATAATATTTTCTCTGCCTGTTATAACGGGGCTTTTGGATATGCTCAGCGAGCTTATGCCATAGATGATCAGGGGACAAGCAAATGAAAATGTTATTTACTTTTATATTTATATTAAGTCTTTCCGTCTGCGTTTTTGCAGGTGATATAGACGACAGCCTTTCAGACTATGATTTTGAAGGCTTTAACTCGGCTTATGAAAACACCACGGGAACAAAAACGGACTTTAAGACATTGGTAAAAGCCGTAGTGACAAACGACTCCGAAAGCATCCGTTCCGCGCTTAAGGAGCTTATAATATCAAGAATAGCGGGAGAAACGAAGGATGTTTTTAACAGCCTTAAAATATTGCTTGTGGCGGCGGTTTTGGGCGGTTTTTTTAAAAATCTCATTTCTGCCTTTCACGACAAGGAAACGGGAGAAATGGGCTTTGCTATTACATATATGATAACTGTGGGTATTGCCCTTGGGGCATTTTTTCCTATTGTGGGGCTTATGGAGGATTTTTGCCTAAGCCTTACACAGATAACCGCAGGGAGTCTGCCCCTTATGCTGAGCGTTATAACGGCAAGCGGCAGACCTGCCTCGGCTCTTGCATATAATGGGCTTATGTCTGTTTGTATAGTTATGATAGGCAGGGCGGTTTCGGTATTTGTGATACCGTTTATAAATATGTCGGTTGTTATGTGCGCCGTAAACTATCTTTCCGAAGAGCCCATGCTTGAAAAGCTCTCGGATCTGCTCCGCGCCATTACGGAAACAGGCATAAAGGCGGCAGCGTTTATATTTACATTTTTTGCAGGGCTTAACAAGCTGACATCGGGGCTTGGAAACAATGTACTTATGAAGGGCGCTAAGTCAGCTATAGGTATGGTGCCTATTGCAGGCGATATAATAACGGGCAGCGTTGACACGGGGCTGGTGTTTTTAAATGCCGTAAAAAGCGGAGTAGGCATTGTTTTTATAATAGCCGTTGTAGTCTACGCTATAGCGCCTATTTTAAGGGTGGCGGCTGTAGCTTATGCCTTTAAGCTGCTTGCGGGCATAATTCAGCCTATTTGCGACAAACGGACAGTGGAATTTATAGATAAGCTTGGGGATTTTGGGCTTGTTATATTGAGCGCGCTGTTTGTGGTAAGTTATATATTTATATTTGGGGCATTGATATTTGTCGCCGCAGGTATGGGGGTATGAGGTATGGACGTATTAAAAGAGTATGTAATGGATATAGGCTATTTTATGGTTTTTTCGTCCCTTGTAAGACTTTTTATGCCAAGCGGCAGCTTCAGGGCTTATATAAATATGTTTTTGGGGCTTATATTTATGCTGATCATATTAAACCCCATAAGCGCCTTTATAAAAACGGGGCTGCCAAGCTTAGAAGACTATATTATCAAAAGCAGTGGGGAGATAAGTGAGGAAATGAGGGAGAGGGCTGCGCTAAATGAAAATGAGGACATTATATTAAAGGAGTATTCAGCCGCCCTTAGCGAGAGGATAATGGCTATTTCCGAAGGATATATTGAAGACCCAAGGGTGGAGGTAACAACGGACGAAACCCTTAAACCAAAGGCTGTTAAGGTGACGGGCAAAGGCACAGCCTTAGCGGCTTCTGAGCTTAAGGCGGCACTTTCCCACATATACGGTATAGAAATAATAAGCATAGAGGTGGAGCAGGAGTGACTTTTAAGGAATTATTTAAAAACAAGAACAAAAAAACATTTATAAACCTTTTTACGGCTTTTGCGGTGGGAATAGGGCTTATAGTTGTGGGAGGAATGTTTGATGGTGAAAAGCCCCAAGCCCCCGCAAAGGAAAATGAGATAAGGGCGGAGAGTGAGAAAGCAGGGGATTTTGAAAATGACTATAAAACGAAGCTTGAAAGACAGCTTGAAAGCATATTGGGGCAGGTAGAGGGGGTAGGGCGCATAAGGGTAATGGTAAGTCTTAAAGACAGCGGAGATATAAAGCTCGCCCAGGACGTATCAAAAGAAAAAAGCGCCGAAGCAGAGGGAGGCAGCTCGGAAAAAGAAGAATATAAAACACTTCTAACAGAAGGGGAACAGCCATATATTATTAATAAGAGCCGACCTGAAATAGAGGGGGTACTTATAATTGCCGAAGGAGGAGGGAATATGTCAGTAAAAAGCTCTTTAATTGGCGCATGCTCTGCGCTTTTTGGAATAGAAGCAAACAAAACAGAGGTCTTAAAAATGGGAGGGAACTAAATGTTTGTTTTTAAGAAAAACCAAGTCATAATCACGGCGCTGGTGGCAATGGTGGCTGTGGCGGGTTATTTGAATTACATAAACAAATCAAGCTTAGAGCCTCAGGAGATGATGTTTAATGAAGACGGCGAGCTTATAAGCTATGACTCCGATGCGCTCAGTGCTGAGGGTGACATTTATTATGACGATGATGTAGCAATAGAGATGGACTCCGATAGGGCAGTAGCAGCCTCGGCAAACCAAGACAAAGAGGCGACCACCGAAGTCTCTTCCGGCAAAAGCACAGCCGCAGAAGATGACGAAACGGGCAAGGCTGTTTTTGTAAACGACTCAAGTGACTCGTCATATTTCATACAGGCAAAGCTTGACAGAGAGCAGTCAAGAGCCAAGCAAAAGGAAATACTTACGGAAATGCTTTCCGACGATAATATAGACACTGCCAAAAAGGAGGAATGTGCCGACAGCATGATAGAAATACAAAAGAGGATAGAAAAGGAGACCGCAGCGGAGTCGCTTATAGAGGCAAAGGGCTTTGAAGAGGCGTATGTGCGAATAGACGACGACACTGTAGATGTGGTGGTATCTAAAGAGGAGCTTACAAGTGCGGAGCTTGCGCAAATTCAAGACATTGTAAAGCGCAAAACAGGAGCGGAGGTGAAAAACATAAGAATAACCCCCATGAAGGGTCAAAAATAATAAATCCATATAAGACTGCCCCAAAATATACTTAAATGTATTAGGCGGCAGTCTTTTTTATTTGTAAAAAAGCCCTCAATATGTTAATTTTAATATAGTTTGTTGAAAAAAGCATTTACGAAAAAGTTGATTTATGTTATAATTAATTAAATATTTGCATTTAATTGGGGGTTAAATTATGAAGTCATTAATTAATATTAAAAGATGTGTAAGTTTGTTTTTGTCCCTTACTCTTATGCTTTCGGGTTTTGGCGTGGTTAGTGCCAACGCAGCGCCAAAAAGCATAACTGTAGGCAAGGGCGGCGATTTTGCCACAATTACCGAGGCTCTTAATTCTGTAGACTATACGCCTACAAAGGAAGCTCCCCTTGTAATTAATATAGAAAAGGGAGTTTATGAAGAGAGCTTTACGGTAGACAAGCCTTATATTTCACTTGTAAATAATGGCAAAGCCGAGGACGTTGTTATAACCTACGACAAATCCGTAGGAAATGCCGACCCTGCTAAAAGAGCAGGCACAGAGCAGACGGCAACCGTTGCTGTAAGCGCCGGGGCGCACGACTTTAAGGCAGAAAACATAACCTTCCAAAATTCAAACAATCTCAGTCAGGAGGAAGAGTATTCTCAGGCAGTTGCTCTTGTTTCAAGTGCTGACAGAACAGTATTTACAGGCTGCCGTTTTATAGGCAGACAGGATACTCTTTATCTCAAGGGTGCGTCAAAGGGCGCTTCAGTTACGGGTTCTGCAAATCAGGCAAGAGCTTACCTTGAAAACTGCTATATTGAGGGTACTGTTGACTTTATTTTCGGCGACGGCACGGCAGTATTCAGAAATTGTGATATAAATATGGCATACAGAGCAGGGGGCGGCTATTTTACAGCGGCAAATACCACTCTTTACAATGTGGGCTATGTTTTTAACGGCTGTAATTTTACGGTTGACGAAAAATATACGGCAGAAGACGGAGAAAATATTTATCTTGGCAGACCCTGGCAGTGTGATAAGGATCACCCGACACTTGGTTCTTCCGTGCTTATAATGAATTCTTCACTGCCAAAAATACTTAACGAAAAGGGCTTTGCTCTTTGGGACGATACTACGGTAGCCGATAAGGTTCGTTTTATGGAATATAACAACAGGGTCGGCGCTTTGCCGGAGAATACCGCCACAAGAGCCGATTATGTGACTATACTCACAGACGGGCAGGCAGCCGCATATAAACCCCACAATATACTTAGAGGCAACGACCTTTGGAATCCTGCAAATCTTGAAAACGTACCTAACAGCCCTGCAAGTGAAATTACATTTGCAAGCTACGACGTTTCCATACCTAAGGGAGATGTTTATAAGCTTAGCACTTATATGCTGCCTATGGGCTCTAAGGGAACGGTTACATATAACAGTCTTGACGAAAATATTGTAAAAATTGATCAGAACGGAAACATAACGGCTAATGAAATAGGCTCTGCCTTTGTTACGGCAAGCCTTGCAAACGGCTTTACTGTCAGAACTAAGGTGACCGTGACTGCCCCCAGAACGGATGCTCCCGTTATTTCAGACATATCTATAGACTATGGCTCTACACTGGATAAGACCGACAGAATAAGAGGCTCATATACATTTACAAATAAAGAGGACACCGAAAACGACCGAAGCCTTATAAGATGGATAGCTGTAGACGGCGCAACAGGCAAGGAGTTTATAGTTTCCGAGGGCAGGGGAGAAAGCTTTAAGGAATATAACGTGACCGACAGAGAAATAGGCTGTTATATAAAAATGGAGGTTTATCCCGAAAGCTCTACCAGCTACGGTAAGGTAGGCGCAGCCAGCTCGGCTGTTTCAAAAACCGTTGTTGGCGGAGATGCAAATGTTTATCTTAAAGAAGACTTTTCATCACTTTCAGACAGCTGGAGCGTAAGCTCGCCATCTGCTTTTGAGTTTATAAAGGACGGCTCAAACAGCTTTATAACAGGCGCAGAGGAAACAAACGCAAGTAAGTTAGTTTATAAAGGCACAGAGGGCTGGGGAGATAATACAACAGTCTACAGAATGAGATTTAACCCTGCTGTAGACGGCCTTTCAGGTGACAGCTATGAAAACCTTTTTGTAAACTATAAGGACGAAAACAATTATTATAAGGTGAAAATAACCAGAGGGGGCAATACAAAGTCCCTGAGATGGTATTTGATAAAAGCAACAGGTGGCACAGAGCAGACCCTTGCTTCCGATGAAGAAAGTATGAAGGGCAACGTAAATCAGAACTCGGGAGAGGACAACCCTTATTTCTACGTTGTTATTACAAAGAAGGGCAGCACTGTTAAGGCTGATTTTATTATAGAAAACACAAGACAGACCCTTTCTACACTTACCGCCAATGACAGTGAAGCCTTAAGCGGCGGTTATGTGGGTTTTGAAACATACGGCAAGAAAAACGCCGTACTTCTTGACTATATCAATGTATACGGAGAAAGTATAGCTAAAGAAAAGGACGTAAGAATATTTATTGCAGGCGACTCCACGGCTAAATCTTATGGTGACGGAAATACTATAGGCGGCTGGGGTGAGTACATACCTTATTACTTCAGCGAGGACGTTGATATCATAAACAAGGCGGAGGGCGGAAGAAGCTCACGCTCATTTATGAACCAGGGCAGGCTTGACGAAATATGTAACGAAGCCCACGAGGGCGACTATGTATTTATACAGTTTGGTATAAATGACGGTCAGACAGACGAGGCATACAGGCTTGAATATTCCGTTGCCCTTGGACAGCCCGACAGCAATGGGGTTTATCCTTCTATAAGACCTCAGAAGTCAAAAACCCCTCAGCTTCTTTTAGATGCCTACGCAAATACGGGCTATCCATATTCCGACACCTACTATCCTCAGCAGGGCGGAACTTTTAAGTGGTATATAGAGCAGTATGTAGACCGTGTAAGAGAAACAGGCGCAACCCCTGTGCTTCTTACATCTATTTGCAGAGTTTTCTTTGATTCTGACGGTAAGATAACACCTCACCACGGTGAAAATGACGGCTATCTCAAGGTGGTAAAACAGGTGGCGGAAGAAAAGAACTGCGATTTTATAGATTTTTATGAGGTAACCAAAAACCTTTACGAAAGCTATGGCTATACAATGGTTCAGGGGCTTGCAAATATAAAGGCAGACGGATCAATGGACCTTACTCACTACAACAAGTTTGGCGCAAACATAATTGCCAGCAAGTTTGCTCAGGCAGTGGGCGAAGCAGGCATAGGGCTTGAGGGCTATATCACACCCTCAAGAGCCGATGTTGAAAGAACAGACGGACTTAAGAGCGCAAAGCTCTATCTTGTAGGGGACGAATATTTTAAAGACTATACAAACGACAACAGCGCAAACGTAATAGAAAAGGGCAGCATTTCAAAATATATGACGGAAAACCTGTCACAGCTTATTGACGTTGTGCCCTTGGGCGCAGAGGGAGCAAGCTCTAAGAGCTATATAAACACTCAGCAGTATAAAGACTTTATAGACGGCGTTTGCCCGGGGGACTATGTTCTTTTACATTTCGGAACAAACGATAAGCAAAGCGGTGAGGGCTTTACCTCAGCTTCCGGTGATAAGGAAACAGAGGGCAGCTTTAAATATTATCTTTACAATTATTATGTAAAGCCTATCAAAGAGAAAAAAGCCGTGCCTATTATAATTACTCCTATTGCACAAAGAGAATTTTCGGGAGAGACCTTCTCGTACTCAGACGGCGGCTACACAGATGCCGCAAGAGAGCTTGTATCGGAAGAACAGATCTATTTCTGCAATATGACCGATAATATGTCAGCAATATATAAAGAAGCGGGCAGCGAAGCAAGCCTTGCCTTAAATGCTTATGACGACAGCGGCAGCCTTAAAAATTATTTAAGCGACGTAGGCGCAAAGGCGGCGGCGGAGAGCTTCCTTAAGGCTATGAAGAGCTCATCTGCCACCTTTAAAGACTATATAACACTTCCCGATGAAGAGGAAGAAATTTATATAACAAAAGGCAGCTTTGCAGAGGATATGGTAAACGCCCTTTCTCTTAAGGGCACAGGGCTTTACGGTACATTTTCTGACCTTCCTACAGGCAGAAGCTATGTTAAAGCCTGCGGAACTCTTAAGGAGCTTAATATTGCCAAGGGTGATGACAAAAACTGCTTCTACCCCGAAAATGTGCTTACAGCAACCGCTCTTAAGGAGCTTATAAGCGGCGCTAAAACCGCTCTTAACTTAACTGCGGATGTTGATGACATTATGGGAGATGTAGGACAGGGCTTTATAACCGAAAAGGATGCCTATATGGTTCTTGTAAGACTTCACAGAGCTCTGGGATAAAGGAGGTAGCACCGCTTGAAAAAATTTATAAAAATATTGGCGTTTTCATTTATATTAAGCCTTATTTCCACAAATGTATTTGCGGCTAAATATATAAGCAAAAATATTGAATATGACGGTGAAATGCACTACTATAATGCCGAAGAAGTATTTGTAAATGTTGACGGCAAGCTGCTTGGCGACTATAGTATGATACCTCTTGTTATGAACGACAGAGTGCTTGTAAGCGCAAGAGATGTTTTTACAGAGCTTGGCTGTGACATAGCCTGGAATAACGACAACAGAGAGGTCACTGTCTATAATGACGACATAGAGATAGTTATTCCCATAGACAGAAAAGTGATATTTAAAAACGGGCAAAGCATAAGCATTGATGTTGCGCCTAAAATAATAGATGATTACACTATGATACCTCTGAGAGTAGTGGCAGAGAGTTTAGACTGCAAGGTTTCATTTGACAACAGCACAAGAACGGCTTACATACTTTCGCCCGCAGGGACAAAAAATACTTTGGTACAGGCTCCGGGGCCTGTTGTAGTTCCTGAGCCTGCCACCGAGCAGGTTACGGAAGCTAAGCTTCAGCCTGCGGCGGCTGTCAGGCACAACACAGGGGCGCGCTCCGGGGGCAAGGTGGTTTTGTGGGACACTATAAGTAGTGTATCTGCAAATGACTCCGCAGCAAAGCAGACCCCTGTTGAAGGTGTTGACGTACTTTGCCCTACATGGTTTGAAATAAAATCTGACGGCAGCATAAACAACGTATCAGGCAAGGGCTATGTAGTCTGGGCGCACAGTCAGGGCTATGAGGTGTGGGGACTTGTGACCAACAGCTTTAGCTATGATGTGGCAAGCGCCATACTCAACGACAAAGCGAAGGGCGATAAGATAATAGAGGAGCTTTTAGGTTATATTATAGACTTGGGAGCAGACGGCATAAATGTGGACTTTGAAAATATATATACCGAAGACGGCGATGCTTTTGTTGACTTTATGCGCCGCCTTGCAGACAGATTTCATGAAATGGGTCTTACGGTTACGGTTGATACTTTTATGCCAACGGAGTATAATGAGAAATATCACATGGCAGACATGGGAGAGATCTGCGACTATGTTCTTCTTATGGCATATGACGAGCACTTCTCCACAAGCCCTCAGGCGGGGTCGGTTTCTTCACTGCCCTGGGTAGAAAAATATCTTGGTGTTTCAAAGGGAATAATGAATATGAACAAGCTTATTCTCGGCTGTCCTTTCTACACAAGAATTTGGGTGACAGATGCCGAAAACAATGTTATTGCAAACGAAAGCAGCGGCATGGACGGAGCAATGAATGTCATAGAGAAAAACGGCGCGCAGATAGGTTTTGACTCCGAAACAGGGCAGAACTACGCCGAATATCCCTCAGGACAGGGCACGACCAAAATATGGCTTGAAGACGGAGCATCCTTAAGCTCACGCCTTGCCCTCAGCCTTCAATACGGCTGCGGTGGCTGTGCATTTTGGCGCAGAGGCTTTGAAAACGAAGAAGCTTGGGATATAATAAATGAATATTACTAAAGAGGAAAACAGCTATGAAAATGATATCATGGAATGTAAACGGGCTGAGAGCCTGTATGAAAAAGGGGTTTGAAGATTTTTTCAATGAAATATCAGCAGACTACTTTTCTCTGCAAGAAACAAAGCTGCAGGAGGGGCAGATAGATTTTGCCCCCGAGGGCTATTATAGCTATTGGAATTATGCCGAAAAGAAGGGCTATTCCGGCACGGCAGTATTTACAAAGCATAAGCCCCTGAATGTATTTTACGGTATGGGAAAGGACGAGCACGACAAAGAGGGCAGGCTTATAACACTTGAAGCCGAAGACTTCTATTATGTCACCTGCTATACCCCCAACTCACAGGACGGGCTTAAAAGGCTTGACTACCGTATGGAGTGGGAGGACTCTTTAAGAGCATATTTAATGGAGCTTGACAGTAAAAAGCCCGTTATATACTGCGGAGATCTGAATGTGGCTCACAACGAGATAGACCTTAAAAACCCCAAGACAAACCGTAAAAACGCAGGCTTTACAGATGAAGAAAGAGCAAAAATGACAACTCTTTTAGACAGCGGCTTTACAGACAGCTTCAGATTTCTCTATCCTGATAAGACTGACATTTACTCCTGGTGGAGCTATCGCTTTAAGGCAAGAGAAAAGAACGCGGGCTGGCGTATAGACTATTATATAGTTTCCGAAAGGCTTAAGGACAGTATAAAGGAAGCCGCCATACATACAGAGGTATACGGTTCAGACCACTGCCCTGTGGAGCTTATTATAGAGTAGGGAGATGTTATAAGTGATAACAAAGCTTGACCACGCTCAGGCAAAAAATATGATCGACTTTAATAGCGAGCTTATTCTTGTAGATGTAAGAACAAAAGAGGAATTTGAAGAAGCCTACATAGACGGGGCAAGGCTTATTCCCCTTGACGAATTGGAAGCAACAGCCGAAAGCAGGCTGCCTGATAAAAATAAACCCGTCATGGTATATTGCCGCAGCGGCAAAAGAAGCAAAGCGGCGGCAGAAATACTTGACAGGCTTGGCTATAAGCATATTTATGATATGGGAGGGCTTATAGACTGGCCCTTTGAAGTCGTAATGTAATTATTAAGGAGGACAATATGAATTTAGTATCTATCAGAGAGCTTTTCAGAAACACAGAAAGCTATGCAGGTAAGGAAGTAACCGTAGGCGGCTGGGTAAGAAGCAAGAGAGACTCCAAGACCTTTGGCTTTATAGTTATAAACGACGGAACATATTTTCAGCCATTACAGGTAGTTTATAACGACGGACTTGACAATTTCGGTGAAATATCTAAAATAAGCATAGGCTCTGCCATAGTAGTTAAGGGCGAGCTTGTGGAAACACCAAACGCAAAACAGCCCTTTGAAATTCAAGCTAAAGAGGTAGTTGTTGAAGGTCTTGCAGCGGCAGACTATCCTCTTCAGAAAAAGCGCCATACCTTTGAATATTTAAGAACAATTGCTCATTTAAGACCAAGAACAAATACATTCCTTGCGGTTTTCAGAGTGCGTTCTTTGGTAGCTCACGCCATACACTGCTTCTTCAGGGAGAGAGATTTTGTATATGTGCATACACCAATAATTACAGGCAGCGACTGCGAAGGCGCAGGCGAGATGTTTAAAGTAACTACCATGGACTTTGACAAGCTCCCAAAAAACGAAGACGGCAGCATTGACTATTCAAAGGACTTTTTCGGCAAGATGACAAATCTCACCGTAAGCGGTCAGCTCAATGTAGAAACCTATGCTATGGCATTTAAAAATGTATATACCTTCGGCCCTACATTCAGAGCAGAAAACTCCAACACCCCAAGACACGCCGCAGAATTTTGGATGATAGAGCCTGAGATAGCCTTTGCAGACCTTAAGGACGATATGATACTTGCCGAGGATATGCTTAAGTATATAATCAGATATGTTATGGAGAATGCTCCCGAGGAAATGAAGTTTTTTAATCAGTTTGTAGACAAGGGACTTATTGACAGACTTAATAATGTTCTTAATTCAAAATTCGGACATATAACATATACTGAGGCTATTGAAATATTGAAGAAAAACAACGACAATTTCGACTATAAGGCAGAGTGGGGCTGCGACCTTCAGACCGAGCACGAGAGATACCTTACAGAACAGGTATTCAAGCGCCCTGTTTTCGTAACAGACTACCCTAAAGAAATAAAGGCTTTCTATATGAAGCTCAACGAAGACGGAAAGACTGTTGCCGCTATGGACTGCCTTGTGCCGGGTGTAGGCGAGATAATAGGCGGAAGTCAGAGAGAAGACGACTATGACGTGCTTCTTGGCAGAATGAAGGAATTGGGGCTTAAAGAGGAAGACTATGAGTTTTATCTTGACCTGAGAAAGTACGGCACAGTAGAGCACGCGGGCTTTGGCCTTGGCTTTGAAAGAGCCGTTATGTACGTAACGGGAATGACAAATATACGTGACGTCATACCCTTTCCAAGAACAGTTAATAACTGTAGACTGTAAAAAATATACTGCCTGCTGTCATTGTGGGTCGGCAGGCTTTATATACAATATAATTTAAAGGAGAAATCAACATGAAAAATTTTGTTATACCCCAAGGGTATAAGTCAGACCTTGATCTGCACGAAACGCAGATCGCCATCAAAAAGGTGAAGGATCATTTCCAGCAGGCTCTTGCTAAGGAGCTTAATCTTGTAAGAGTATCCGCGCCACTTTTCGTTACTCCCGAATCGGGACTTAACGATAACTTAAACGGTGTTGAGAGACCTGTTTCTTTCGACATTTTAGAGCAGAACGGACGTACTGCCGAAATAGTGCACTCTCTTGCAAAGTGGAAAAGACAGGCTCTTAAAAAATACGGCTTTAAGCACGGCGAAGGTCTTTACACCGATATGAACGCCATCAGACGTGACGAGATAACAGACAATCTTCACTCTATATTTGTAGACCAGTGGGATTGGGAGAGAATAATCAACAAAGACGAAAGAAACATCGCCACTCTTCAAGACATTGTAAAAAAGGTATACAGAGCGCTTAAGAGAACAGAAAAATATATGTCATCGGAATATGACTATATCAAGCCCATGCTTCCCGATGATATCTGCTTTGTAACAACTCAGGAATTAGAGGACAAATATCCCGACCTTACACCGAAGGAAAGAGAAAATAAAGAAGCCCGCGAAAAGGGAGCAATTTTCGTAATGAAAATAGGCGGCGCCCTTAAGAGCGGCGAAAAGCACGACGGCAGAGCGCCCGACTATGACGATTGGGAGCTTAACGGAGATATAGTAGTTTACTATCCCGTGCTTGACATTGCCTTTGAGATATCCTCAATGGGCATACGTGTTGACGAAGACTCCATTATAAAGCAGCTGGACATAGCAGGCTGCCCGGAAAGAAAGGAGCTTCCTTTCCAGAGTGCCATCATCAACAAGGAGCTGCCATACACCATAGGCGGCGGCATCGGTCAGTCAAGAATTTGTATGTACTTCTTAAGAAAAGCCCATATAGGCGAGGTACAGGTTTCCCTCTGGCCCGATGAAGTCTACGAAGAAGCAAATAAGCTCGGCATAAACATACTTTAAAAAAGCTTTACTATCGACGAAGGGGTCAAAAAAAGGAAATGAGTAAAATACATAACTCATTTCCTTTTTAATATTGTCTGAATTTTGGCTTTAGTCTGTAGGCGTTGCCTTTGGAAGGGTTATTGAGAAGGTAGTGCCTTCTCCCAAAGTGCTTTTGACGTCTATTTTGCCCTTGTGTACATCGACTATCCACTTGGCTATTGAAAGACCTAAGCCTGTGCCGGGAACTTCCTTGTTTCTTGACTTGTCGCCTCTGTAGAAACGCTCGAAAATGCGAGGTAGATCCTCTTCGGCAATGCCCTTGCCGTTGTCTTCTATCTCTATTACAGGGTCTTGGTTTTCCGATCCTTTAAGGCTTAGGCGTATTTGCTTATTTTCGTCTTTGCCGTATTTTATGGCATTTTCAAGAAATATATAAACAAGCTGTTTTATAAGATTTTCGTCCCCATACATATAGAAACTGCCATGTTCGTTATAGGCAAAATCCACATTTTCGCTTACCACCTCAAAGTCTCGGGCGATATCGGCTAAAAGCTCGTTAAGGCTGAATGTCGTTCTTACTATCTCCTTTTCGTTCTTCTCTCCTCTTGCAAGGTAAAGCATTTGATTTATCATATCCGACATATATTGGGTTTCGCTTTTAATAGAGGTTATAGACTCGTCCAAAACCTCGGGGTCGCCTTTGCCCCAGCGGGAGAGGAGGTTTGCGTAGCCCTGTATTACAGATATGGGCGTTCTGAGCTCGTGAGATGCATCTGAAATAAACTGTCGCTGATTTTCAAAGGAGCTTTCCAGACGTTTTATCATATCGTTGAATGTAAGCGTCAGTCTTCTTATTTCGTCGTCAGCCTCGGGCACATTTATACGCAGGTTAAGGTCGCTGATGCTTATTTTTTCGGCAGTTTCGGTTATCTCCGTTATTGGCTTTAAAAACTTTCTGCTTATAAGCACGCCTATGAGATATGCCGCCAAAATGCCGAATATGTTTATTCCCACAAATAATGTTGCCGACAGCTTAAGTATCTGAGCCTCGTATTTATAAAGTCCAAAAACCTGTATAACATAGGTGTTGGATAAATATTTTACGGTTTTTTCGCAATACAGATATTTGTCCCCCATATATTCATAGCTTTTGAGCTTTATTTTGTCGTTAAAAGGTGAAACATCCGGCGCTATGCCCGGGTTTGTTGCCATAGGAGGCTCATTGCCGCTGTTTACTATTATCCTTGCTTCTATGTTTTTGCTTTTTATAAGCTCGTGTATATTTTGTGAGGTGACCTCACCGCCGTCTGTAATAAACTTTTCTATATTTTTCATAGTAGCCAGCAGCTCTCTTTTAGAGCTGTCACGATAATAATACCAAAGATTGGTAAATATAAATATAGATGAAAGTATTAGCACAACAGCAAAAATGCCCCCATATAAAAGAGTTATTTTCTTCCCTATAGGTATGCGCTTAAACCAATTTGAAATTTTAGTCTTCATCGTCTTTAACATAATATCCTACACCACGAATTGTATGAATAAACTTTTCTCCGTATTTGTCGTCAATTTTTGTCCTTAAATATCTTATATAAACATCCACGACATTTGTTTCGCCGAAATAGTCATAGCCCCAAACCTTGTTTAATATCTGTTCTCTTGAAATGACTATGTTTTTGTTTTTGATAAGATATGCCAAAAGGTCGAATTCTCTTTTGGTAAGGTCTATGTTGTTGTCGCCTAATTTGACTGTTCGCTTGCCAAGGTCGAGAGTGAGGTCTTTAACCGAGAGTCGGGTTGGATTTTCGCCCTCAGCCGTTTTTCTGTGCTTAAGAGCCACTCTCATTCTTGCCAAAACCTCTTCAATGGCAAAGGGCTTTGTTATATAGTCGTCGGCGCCGTTGTCAAGCCCCAACACCTTGTCCATGACTTCTCCCTTGGCTGTTGTCATTATAATAGGTACGTCAGAGTCTTTTCTTATTCGCCGGCAGACCTCTATGCCGCTTAAGCCGGGAAGCATAAGGTCTAAAAGTATGATATCGGGCTTTTCGCTTTCAAAACATTCAAGACCGCTTCTGCCGTCATTTGCCACAACAACGTCATAGCCCTCGTGCCTAAGCTCCAGCTCTACAAAGCGCGCCAGCTTGACCTCATCTTCTATTATCAATGCTTTTATTTTGTTTTCCATAGTAAATTCCTTTCCTGAGTCCTTTCAAATATTATAGCCAATTACAACCTTAATGTCTATACCGTTCCATCCTTTGCTTTCATTATAATTACTTATGTTTATATAGCAATTAATTAAATATTAGAAAATCATTAAAATGAAAGCTTTTTTAAAATTATCCGGCTTATGGGTGCTCTAAATGCGATCATATCCTAAAGATGAGGATTTGACTAAACGACCCCTTATATTTTGGCGTTTTAGCAGTCTGTTTATTTTATAAGGCTTATTTCCAAAAAAAATTAGAAAAATTGGGAAAAATGCTTGACAATGAGGTTTGTTGGTTATATAATTGTTATGTTTGATTACCACTTCAATACCGTTAGCCCCGGAATTGGAAATTGTAATTTTAAACATATTTTAATGGAGGAACAATAATGAGAACCACTTTTATAGCAAAAACTGCTGAAGTTGAGAGAAAATGGTTAGTAATTGACGCTGAAAACAAAACGCTCGGTCGTCTCGCTTCTGAAATTGCATCAATTCTCGGAGGTAAGAAAAAGCCTATTTTCACACCTTTCATAGATACAGGTGACTATGTGATCGTTATAAATGCCGAAAAGGTAGCTGTAACAGGTAAGAAGCTTACAGATAAGCTCTACAGACATCACACAGGCTGGACAGGCGGACTTAAAGAAACTACCCTTAGCGAAATGCTCCAGAAAAAACCTGAAGAGGTTATAAGACTTGCCGTTAAAGGTATGCTTCCTAAAAATACTCTTGGTAAGCATATGCTTAAGAAGCTCCACGTTTACGCAGGTCCTGATCATAAGCATGAAGCACAGAAACCCGAAGTTTATAATTTCGAAGGTTAATTAGGAGGTAGAAAATATGGCATCAGTTAGATATTACGGAACAGGCAGAAGGAAGTCTTCTGTAGCCAGAGTATATCTGGTTCCCGGCACAGGTAAAATAACCATCAATAAAAGAAGCATCGACGATTATTTCGGTCTTGATACTTTAAAGCTCATCGTTCGCCAGCCCCTTGAAATAACAGGCACAATCGGCAAGTACGATGTAGAAGCTAAGGTAGACGGCGGCGGAACGACCGGTCAGGCAGGTGCAGTTCGTCACGGAATAGCAAGAGCTCTTCTCGAAGTAGACGCAGACCTCAGAGTTTCCCTCAAGAGAGCAGGTCTTTTAACAAGAGACCCAAGAATGAAGGAAAGAAAGAAATACGGCCTCAAGGCTGCCCGTCGCGCTCCGCAGTTCAGCAAGCGCTAAACTTTATCAAAAGTGGTCAAAAACCCCGGAACTACGCGGTTTCCGGGGTTTTTCCTTTTCAAATGGTTTGACGCAATTTGACAGAACGAAGCCTCTTTTAACCCGTTTTCTATGGGTTAAATGGTGGACAACCACCCCAAAAAGAGGGCTTATGGGTTAAAAAATAGGACAACCGAGACGCGATTTTGGGATGCCAAGGGGATGTTTATTTATACATCTCCAAGAGACCTTTTTCGTGAAAACGGTTTGTCTGAATTTGACCTAATTTGAACAAAAGAGAATAAATCTAATCGCCAAGCGCTCAGTATTTTCTACTGGGCGCTTTTTGCGTTTCCGGGGAATTTCATTCCGGGATAAGAAAAGGCCGTCACTTTCAATTTTTGAAGTGGCGGCTTTTTCTATTTCCAGAAGCCATAGAACAATTCAGAAATGAGGTGAAGTCATTGAACACGCAAATCATCGCCATCGCCAACCAGAAAGGCGGCGTTGGCAAGACAACCACCTGCGCGAACCTGGGGATTGGGCTGGCGCAGGCCGGAAAGAAAGTGCTGCTGATCGACGGGGACCCGCAAGGCAGCCTGACCATCAGCCTGGGCCACCCCCAGCCGGACAAGCTGCCCTTTACCCTGTCCGACGCGATGGGCCGTATCCTGATGGACGAGCCGCTGCGCCCCGGCGAGGGTATCCTGCACCACCCGGAGGGCGTTGACCTGATGCCCGCAGACATCCAGCTCTCCGGCATGGAGGTCTCCCTGGTGAACGCCATGAGCCGAGAGACCATCCTGCGGCAGTATCTGGACACGCTCAAGGGACAGTATTCCCATATCCTGATTGACTGCCAGCCATCCCTGGGTATGCTCACGGTCAACGCCCTGGCCGCCGCCAACAGGGTCATAATCCCCGTTCAGGCGGAGTACCTGCCCGCCAAGGGCCTGGAACAGCTGCTCCAGACCGTAAACAAGGTGAAGCGGCAGATCAACCCCAAGCTCCAGATCGACGGCATATTGCTGACGATGGTGGACAACCGCACCAACTTCGCCAAGGAGATTGCCGCCCTGCTGCGGGAGACCTATGGCAGCAAAATCAAGGTGTTCGGCACCGAGATTCCCCATTCTGTCCGGGCAAAGGAGATCAGCGCCGAGGGCAAAAGCATTTTTGCCCATGACCCTAATGGCAAGGTGGCCGAGGGCTATAAGAATCTGACCAAGGAGGTGATAAAACTTGAAAAGCAGCGCGAAAAAAGTAGAGCTGGCTCCATACGATGATTTGTTTTCCACCGAGGAAAGCCGCCAGGATGCCAAGCTGGAGAAGATACAGGAAATTCCGCTGTCTGAGCTGCACCCATTTAAGGGGCATCCCTTCAAAGTCAAGGATGACGAGGCCATGATGGAGACCGCCGACAGCGTTCGGCAGTATGGTGTTCTGGTTCCGGCGATCGCCCGCCCGGACCCGGAGGGCGGCTATGAGCTGGTTGCCGGTCACAGGCGGCACCGGGCCAGTGAGCTGGCCGAGAAAGAAACCATGCCTGTCATTGTCCGAGACCTGGACGATGATGCTGCCACTATCATCATGGTGGACAGCAACTTACAACGTGAAAGCCTGCTCCCCAGCGAAAGGGCCTTTGCTTACAAGATGAAGCTGGAGGCTATGAAACACCAAGGCGCACGGGGGGACTTAACTTCGTCCCAACTTGGGACGAAGTTGCGTGCAGATGAATTGTTGGCGCAGCAGGCTGGTTCGAGTAGGAACCAGGTGCAGCGCTATATCCGCCTGACGGAGCTGATTCCCGAACTGCTGGATATGGTCGATGAAAAGAAAATCGCCCTCAATCCGGCTTATGAGCTGTCCTTTCTCAAAAAAGAAGAACAGCGGGATTTGCTGGACGCGATGGACAGCGAACAGGCTACCCCCTCTCTCTCCCAGGCTCAGCGACTCAAGAAATACAGCCAGGAGGGACATCTGACCCTCGATATGATGCGCGTCATCATGGGTGAGGAAAAGAAAAGTGATCTCGACAAAGTGACTTTCACCTCCGACACCCTGCGGAAGTATTTCCCCAAAAGCTATACGCCCCAGCGGATGCAGGAAACCATTATCAAACTGCTGGAGGCGTGGCAGAAGAAGCGCCAGAGAGACCAGGAACGATGAAAGGAGCCGCCTATGAGGGATATTTCAGCCCGTGAGCTGAAAGGACACAATAT
>CANRPW010000025.1 GCA_947632615.1 uncultured Clostridia bacterium
CGCCCCCACCCGCCCGCCCTTCCAAACCATCTGCGATGGTTTGGCAAGCGGACGGAAAAAAGCCGCTGTTCCCTTTAAAGAACAGCGGCTTTTGTTAATTTCATTATTTGTTTAAACCATACTTCTTGTTGAACTTATCAACACGTCCGCCTGCATCTACAAGAACCTTCTGGTTACCTGTGTAGAAAGGATGGCACTTTGAACAAATTTCAACTCTAATTTCGGGCTTTGTTGAGCCGGCTGTGAATGTATTTCCACAGTTACAAGTTACCTTAGCCTGATAATACTTGGGCTGTATGTTTTCCTGCATTTATTACACCTCTTTCATAAATTTGCATACATTTTGGCATGCCATAATAAATAACTATCTTATTCTAACACACATCAAAATCAAATGCAAGCACAATTTTTTAAATTTATTAAAGATATAGTTTTGTCATCAAAAACCGTAATACATATCCGAGCTGTTATATTTTATATTAAGGACAGGCTTTGTTGTGCTTGTTCCTCCAATATTTATATATCTTACGCCGTCCTTTATATTGGCAGACGAAAGACTGCCGCCGTAAGAAACTACTATTACATTCTTTCCGTCCAGAAATGCCTCTCTGAGTATTTTGTGGAAGATCTCTTTTTCGCGGTTGTCAGCAAACTTTCCGCTTCCCGTTGCGTACATATCGCTTCTTGTCATTACAACTATGTTTTTAGAGCTGAGCCTGTTTACATAGTCGGCAAAATATCTGAGCTGAGTGCTGCTTGAGCCAAGTATGGTGCCGTTTTCGGTGGTCAGATTGACGATGGATATGTTGTCGTTGCCGGCTGTTGTGTAGTTTGAATACCAGCTTGTTACAAGTCCGTCAAGTCCAAGAGAAGCTCCGTTTACGCCCTTTGACACAATATAAAGATTTTTCGTATCAGCCGGTGCGTTGGCTATTTTCTTGCTGTCGCTTATGGTAACTATCTGATTATATGTGCCTATATCGGCTGAAAGGTCGTCAAAATAAAGAGTTCCCGATGAGCCGTTTGCCCCTGTTGTAAGAGCGGCGGTATAAACAGACATTACCTTTATAGGATATTTTACACCGGCAGGCACTTGACCGCTTAAGTGCTTCCACCCGTCAAAATCAAGTGAGTCTGTAAGAGTTATGTTATAGCTTGCTCCATTTGCATCACGAATGTTTATCTTAACAGGGTTTTTGCTGTTATTTCCCTTTACATTAAGACCAAGCTCGGTAGGTGTGCCACTTATGGGTACAGTGTCGGTAATGCTTGCATAAGCCACCTGAACCGAGGATACATTAGGAACAAAATTATAGCTGAGTCGCAGGCTTGCCTTGCCGCTTGTTCCTACGCCATAGCCTATGCCTGTCTCTCCTGTAAATGTGCCTTTTTCGGGGAACTTAAGGAAAGCAAGCTTTAAATAGCTTTCAAAGTTGTTTACTACCTGAGTCGTTTTGCCTACATAAACACTGCATACGCAGGACATACCGTTATATGTGCAGGTTATATAAGCCTGTCCCTTTCCTGTTCCCACAAAATTTCCCTGGTCGTTTACATAGCCTATTTCGGGCTTGTCTACCGAAAAGCTTACAAGACTGTGATCAACTCGTCTTCCGCCAAATCCGTCTTTATTATATTCGTTTACAACTATCTCCGTTGCCATTCCCACGTCTATTTGCTTTGTGGAGGCTTCTGCATCTATCATAGATATTCCCGGAAGAACAACTATATCAGCCTCTCCTGTGACCTCGCTTCCGTCGGAGAGAGGATAATGAGCAATAATTTTGCCCTTGCCTTCGGTTGATGGTGTAAATGCAGCGCCTGAGAAACTGCCCTCAACGCCTTCGACTGTATATGTAAGCGCCTCGGGCTTAAGATAATAATAGTTATACAGATCGTCAAAGCCTTCACTTGTGAGGTTGTAGGTGAGCCCATTTACAAGCACGTTATACTCAGCTGAAGTAGAAACGTCAATATGAGCAAGACCTGTAGCCGCAGCCAAAGACTTTACTCCTACGGCATTGGGCACTGAACGCATAGCTCCGTCCGAGGGGGTGTTTACCGTCTGAAGCTCTGTTTCGCCCTGGGGCTTTATTACCATAGTAGTAGAGCCTCCGCCGTCAAGCTGTATGGCATCGTATGCTCCGAGCTCCTTCATAATAGTGGAACATTCATAGCTTGTAGCGCCTATACCCTTTCTTCTGCCGTCAACACACATAATTATTATTTTACTCTTGTCGCTGCTGACACCTATACATGTTCTGGGGTTTCTTGAAGAGGGACTGATTATTTCGCCCTGAGTCATGGGCTGACCGTTTCTGAGTATCTCACCGCCGCCGGAAATTCCGAATTCTATGGTTGAAACCTGCTTTGCCGGTCTGAATACGAAGGTGCCGTTTTCAACAAAGCTGACTGCCTGCCCCACTGAATAATAGCCTATCTTCGCCTCACGGGTTGCGTTGCTCATAACTATTATATAGCCGTTGTCGGGGACTGTGACAGTTTCTCCGGGAGATGATATTTTGCTTATTTTGCCCTTTTCAACAACTATTTTGGTGAGATTTTTATATCTCTTATCAAGAGAAGCAGTTGTCGTCATAGCCATTTTGTCAAAATATACAGGCTGTGCAAAATTAGTGTATTTATTTTTTCCCCCAAGCTCTATTATAGTCTGTGATGAGTTATAAAAGCCTACAGAAGTTTTTAAATAGTCTACAAAGGGTACTCCGTCTGAGTCTATAAAGAAGCCTGCGTAATTGTTTGCATCGGCATTATAGTAATTTTTGGTTTCTTCTATCTTTCCGTCTGAAAGTATCTGACCCATAGACGACTGAGGATTGCCTGAGCCGAAGTAATCGCCGTTTACGGCAGCAACCACATTATTTTCCTTTGAAATTGCAAGAGTGCTTTCCTTTAAACCCAACTCCTGAGTGGATTTTATAACATCAAGACCTACATTTTCATCCTTTACGTCAAGAGTAAGGGCATAAATATATTGCCAGCCGCTTTTTGTTACTCTTGTGATCTCATCATATGTAACGCCCCTTGTGAGCACTTGTGTTTCCTTTTCTTCGTACAACAGGTTTTCATCGGCAAAAGTCCCTGTTGTAAAACAGCTAATAATAATGCCAAGAGTACAAACAGTACCTATTAGCATTGCTTTAAATTTTTTCATCTATCTTTTCCCCCTATTTTTAAACTGTTATTCCATTATACAATATTTTTTATATAAAAACAGGCATTTAATCAAAACTTAACAAAATTGTAACATTTATAAAAAGTTGCCCGCCGCTTTCTATCGACCATAGGTCGATAGAAAGCGGCGGGCGGGGAGGGCGAACAAAGCGGCGCCTGCGGCGCCGCTTTGTTCGCCCTCCCCGCCCGTGGGGGAAAATCAAACCGCCCCCGGGCGGTTTGATTTTCCCCCACGGATCGGGGCGAGGGAGCGTGTCAGGGGATGGGCAGAGGACGGGCAAGCCCGTCCTCTGCCCATCCCCTGACACGCTCCCTCGCCCCGAGCAGCCCGTAAGATTGTAGGCTAATATTAAAGTTTTTTACATATTTCAACACATGCGTCCATAGCCTTCATAATTGATGCTCTGAAGCGGTTGTCTTCAAGAACCTCTACAGCAGCTATAGTCGTACCCCCGGGAGAACAAACCATATCCTTAAGCTCTCCGGGGTGTTTGCCTGTTTCCAAAACCATTTTGGCGCTGCCAAGAACTGCCTGCGCGGCAAATTTGTATGCGGCATTTCTTGCCATGCCTGCATTTACGGCTCCGTCTGCCAATGCCTCTATAAGCATAAATACATAGGCAGGCGAGCTGCCGCTTACGGCAACAACCGCATCCATTATGTTTTCAGAAACTATCTCAGCCTTTCCGAAGCTTGAAATTATTTTAAGAGCATAAGCCATATCCTCTTTTGAAACATTTTCATTGCAGCAGACTCCTGTCATGCCTTCGCCTACAAGGGCAGGAGTGTTTGGCATGGTCCTTACTATCTTTACCCTTTTGCCGAATTTGCCTTCCAGCCACGAAAGAGTTTTGCCGGGGGCAATTGTTATTATAAGCTTGTCTTCCGTTATAATGTCTTTTATTTCGGCAATAACGGCTTCATAGTGCTGAGGCTTTACGGAAAGCACAACTACCTGAGAGTCTTTTGCTGTCTGCTTATTATCCGTTGTTACATTTATATTATATTTTGCTTTTGCGCCTTCAAGAGAAGCCTCGTTTGCATCAGAGGCTATTATTTCATCGGGAGTAAATACTTTTTTCTCTATAAGACCGCCCATAATGGCTCTTGCCATATTTCCGCAGCCAATAAAACCTATTTTCATAATATCTCCTTCCTACGGCATTCGTAAAAACCTGTCGTCAAAGTCCCGGTCGGAACCGTTTTCTGTATAAAAATCATAAAAATCTTCATCTATAGCGCTTGTCAGAACGCCTTTGGCATAGGGGGTCACAACATTATTGCCCCTGTTAAACAGCCTCAGACACAGGTCGCAGCCTCCTGCGATCACGCCGAGTCTTTCGTTAAATCCGCCTACGGATATAAAATTTTTGCTTCTCACCATCATAAATCCGCCCATAAGGCAGCTTACATTGTAGGCTATTTTGAGTCCTCTTAAATATCCCACGCCATTTTTACTGCTTCCCTTAAGCCAAGGCGAAAGTATATCATTTTCATCGAGCTTATAGCCCATAGCTTTTACCCTGCCAAAGCGGTTTATAAGCTGACCGCCCACACAGCCAACATCCGAAAAGGCAGCATATGGAGCAAGCTCTTCTAAAAATCCGTTTTGGGGGATTATGCGATAGTCAAGAAACATAATGAGGTCGCCCGTTGATGCTCCCACACCGATGTTTGCCATTTTTGTAAACCTGTATTCACCGTCATAGTCGATATTCAGCACATCATCAAAGCTATTATAACCTCCTACCGTTATAATTTCAACCTCTTTTTCGCCTATGCTCTCAAACACCTTTTTCATATAAGACAAATACTGTCTTTCGCTGCCCTCAAAGCAGACAACAAGAGTTATAGAAAGCTCAGGGTCGGCATATTTCAGCCTATAAGCGGACTCAGCGCCGGGAATGTCAAAGATATCAGCCGTTATATCTCTTTTTGCAAGATGATCCTTTATTGCTGCCTTTGCGCTGTCAAGGCAATAGCTTTTTGCCTCTATGCCCGAGGCAACAGAGCCCTCGTGTATCCTCCAGCCATAGAGCACATATGGCAGATGGACGATCTTATCCGTATTATCCGCCAATCTCAGCACGAGGTCGTAATCCTGACTGCCGTTATACTCATCTCTCAGCTCTCCGACTTTCAAAAACAGTTCTTTTTTGACTGCGCACATATGACCTATAAAGTTTATGCCTCTGAGGGTATATTCTCCAAAATCCGGCTTGAGAGTCACATTTATTACATTGTTTATGTTTCCCGAAAAGTTATATTCGTCAGAATATATAAGGTCGGCATCCCACTCCAAAGCCGCAAGACCGGCTCTGTAAAGGGCATCGGGCAAAAGTATATCATCATGGTCGAGAAAAACTATGTAGTCGCCTGTAGCCGCCTTAACACCTTGATTGGTGTTGCCCGATATGCCAAGATTTGCTCCCAGTCTTCTGTATTTCACCCGGCTGTCGGCAAAAACATATTCCATGGCCGTATTTTCGCCTGTTTTATAGCTTAAGCTGCTGCCGTCCACAAGAATAAGCTCCCAGTTTTCGTAGGTCTGCCCTACCACCGAGTCTATGGTTTGTCTGAGATAGCTTTCGTTTGAATTATACAGAGGGACAACAATGCTGAATTTTGCTCCCCTTAAGGGCTGATTTTCACGCTGGAAGTTAAGCTCCTCCTCGGTTACATAGTTTTCCTGCATATAAATTTCAGCTGCCCTTCTATAGCTTCTTGCTTCAAAAACCTTCACCACTGTATTGGACAGCCCGTTTTTTTTCAGATAATTTAGTGTTTTAGATATGTAGTTCATATATTCACAGCCTTTTTTATTTTTTGAATATGTGTCTTAAAAGCGTCAGTCTTAATTTAAGCCCTATGGCAATATGAAGCAGTGTTATGCCCACCTTGCCGAGCTTTTTTGCATAATATTTATCGCAAACATAGGTTATGCCGCTATAAAAATTTTTTATGCTGTCGCTGCTTTTCATATACAGAGAGCTTCTCCCTTTGAGATGTATCATTGAAGCATCTCCGAAATAAACCACCCTTTTACCCATAGCCTTTATTCTGAAGCACAGGTCTAAGTCTTCTGCGTGCATAAATATATTTTCGTCAAAGCCGCCGGTTATATAAAACACGTTTTTCGGCATAAGCATAAATGCCCCCGAAACGCTGTCAACATCCGCTGTTTCATCCTCGCCTATGTATGTGAGCCTATACCCTCCAATGCGTTTGCTTTTTGGAAAAAGCCTGTCCAGCTTCATAAAATAACAAAAGGCGTTAAATGGCGTAGGAAAACCTCTTTTGCAGCCATGGTCGAAGGTTCCGTCTTCAAGATGAGTCTTTATGCCAAGGCAGCCCACATCCTTATGTGCATCCATATAATGTATAGCTTTGTCAAGGCTGCCTTTACCCATAATAGTGTCAGAATTTAAAAACAATATATACCTGCCCTCAGCTTTTTTAGCGCCAAAATTTGAAGTAACGCCAAAGCCCTTATTGGGCAGCCCCGAGTATATCCGCACCCGAGGGTCGTCGCTTGTAAAAACCTCTTTTTCCACAGTAGAATTATCGGCAACTATTACCTCACAGCTTATATTTTCTATGCTTTTAAAAACCGAATCTACGGTTTGTTTGCACAGTGCTTTTGTATTAAAATTTACGACCACAACGGAAAGATCTAATTTATCAGCCATAAAAACTACCTCTTAACAACATTCTATATCATAAATACTTACTTCCTTAATAATACAATCTTCACGGTTCTTTGTCAATTATATCGCGTAAGCAAATTCCCCCATTTTTCGGTAATTTTCATAAGCGCATTAAATTTAATTGTTTGTGTTGCTAAAATTTTTCTTTTTTGATATAATAAGGCAGTAAAGGTATATTAACATTTGTTATGTGTCGGAGGCCATATATAAACGGGAAATCGACAAGCTGCCGGAGCAGGCGAAAATCAGCGGCGACGTAGGAGCCGCTGATTTTCGCCCCCGACGGTCCGGCTTCTGTGCCTTCTCGTAGAGAAGGCACAGAAGCCGGGGCAACACCTATAAAAACTATAAAGGACTGATCTGAATGGGCTATTGGAATTCCCGGGGCTTAAGAGGCGCGGGACTTGAAGAAATAGTTAATTTCACAAATGAAAGGTTTATGGAAAAGGGGCTTGGCGTTATGCAGAAAATACCCACACCCATAACCCCCGTAAACTTTGACAACTCTACAAGAACTATCACCCTTGCTTATTTTGAAAAGCAGTCTACGGTAGACTATATAGGTGCTGTACAGGGCATACCTCTTTGCTTTGATGCCAAAGAGACCGCCGCCCACAATCTGCCTATACAAAACATACACGAGCATCAGGTGAATTTTATGACAGCCTTTGAAAAGCAAGGCGGTGTAGCCTTTTTTCTGGTGTATTTCAGAGAGACCGATGAATATTTTTATTTGCCGTTAAAAGAATTTTTGCCTTACTGGCAGGAGTCCAAAAATGGAGGGCGCAAATCTATAGCCTATGAAAAATTCAGGCGGGATCTTATAATAGAATATAAAAACGGTATACTAGACTATCTTGAAGCCATGAATACATACCTTGTTTCAGGATAAAAGCAAAAACCGCAGAGCTTAATGCTTCTGCGGCTGTGTGGGTTTGTGGGTTTTCGGATCTGCTGCTTAGCCCCACAAGCAGCTACTCCGATGTTATATTATACTTTTATATACTTTTTAGGAGAAAGGGGCAATCAACTATGGTTTAATATTACCATAGTTATTGTAATAAGTAAAATGAATATTAGGAATGTTAGTCATTCTGAGATGTTATGGAGAGAATATGAGCAATATTAAATACAGAGCGCTTCTTAGCGCCATAGAGGAAGGCAATCTTACGGCAGCCGCCGCAAGACTTAATTATACACAACCGGGAATAAGCCACATGATAGCAGCTCTTGAAAAGGAGCTTGGCTTTTCTCTACTTATAAGAACAAAAAACGGAGTTGCGCCTACAGCTGAAGCCCAGGAGCTTATTTTTCACATACGCCAGCTTATAAACTCCGAAGACAGAATACTTGAAATTTCCGACAAAATAAAAGGTGTTGAAAAGGGCGTTGTAAGAATAGGCACATTTTACAGTGTTTCCGTATATTGGCTGCCTAAAATAATAGGTGTGTTTGAAAGCAAATATCCCGAAATAAACCTAAGACTCACCGAGGGAGATTCTTCCGAGATACTCAGCGGCATAAGAGAGGGCACGCTGGATCTGGGATTTATTTCAGACCCCGGCGCTGAAGGTATGGATTTTATACCTATTCAGACAGACCCTATTATGGCAGTGCTTCCGGCAAACCATCCTCTTGCAGACAGAGAAGTTGTGGATATACACGAGCTTACAAAATATCCCTTTATTTACCCAAGCGAAAATTCGTATGAGGATGTTTATAAATATATAGAAGCCGATGACAGCATTGATTTTGACATAAAATACAGAGTAAAGGGTGACGAGGCAATACTCGCAATGGTTGGCGAGGGCTTGGGAGTTTCTATTATGCCAAAGCTTTTATTGGGCGATAACATACATGCAGGTCATATTATAAAGCCCTTAAGTAAAAAATATCACAGAACATTGGGCATTGCCATGCGTTCAGGCAAATATGCCTCTCCTGCCGTAAAAAGCTTTATAAAAACCGCTCTTGCAGGACTTGGACAAAAGCATTAAAAAAAATATGTGCGACCGACTTTTTGTCCTTCAAAGACGGACAAAAAATCGGCGCCGCGGGGGCAGGGAGCGAGGCAGTGCGGGGAGCGAGGGGGAGAAAGGCGCAAGCGCCTTTCTCCCCCTCGCTCCCCGCACTGCCTCGCTCCCTGCCCCCGCTTTTGTTCCGTGTCGGTATGCCGGTTTTTGTGTTGGTATTGTCAATAAATAGATTGACTTTTCAGGTATTTGGGTTATAATTATAATAATGGTAAGGTATGTCTGTCTTTATGGCAGAGAGGAGTTGGATTTATGACGGATCAAAGTTCCGGAAAAAGCGTAATGGCTAAAGATACGATCATATATATGCTGGCAAAGGGCTGCGAGGGTATAGTCGGTGCTCTTACGCTGTCTGTAATGTCTTGGATATTCATTCCGGAACAGGTGGGCATATACACTGTAGTAAATATAGCCGTCACCACAATAGCCATGTTTTCATGCCAATGGCTTGTGCAGTCCGTTATGCGATACATAAACAAATATGAGATACAGAAAAAGCTAAGGGAGTTTTATTCCACCGCATTTTTTTCATGGGCAAGAATAAATCTCGCTATAATATTTTTAGCTGTTGTTGCTCTCATATTTATAAAGGGCTATGGGGGAGAGTTTTTGAAGGACTATCCTATGACACTTCTTATCTCCTCGGGCTTTATGTTTGTCACCTACAGCTCGGCTCAGCTTATAATAGCTATGCTGGCTGCTGTGCGCAGAGCTAAAACAAACCTCTTTCTCTCTGTTGTAAACATATGCGGAAAGCTTGTGCTTTTAGTGGCAATGTCTAAGCTTTGGGGCGGAAGGATAGAATTTATATTCATAAGCTATTGCCTGATGGATCTTTTCACCACGGTATTCGGCGCTTTCAAGCTTCAGATATTTAAATATATCGACCTCAAAAGCTATGACAAGCTCATATTTGCAGACTTTTTCGCTTATGGCTTTCCCCTTATGGGAAATCTGATAACAACTCAGATACTCAACAAGTCAGATGTTTATATAATAACTCACTTTTTAGGCCACGGCGAAGCAGGCATATATCAGCAAAATTATTCGGTGGTTTCCACTGCCTTTACAATGCTTGCCGCCGCTGTTATGAGAGGCAGCTATCCTACAATTCTCAGAACCTGGTCCGAAGGGCGCAAGGAGCAGGCGGGAAAGCTTGTAAACGAAGCCGTCAGGCTCTATCTCATATTGGGCGTGCCCGCAGTATGCGGCATTTTTGCCCTACAGGACGTTATAAGCAGAGTTATGTTTGCCCCGGAATATTTCAGAGGCAACATCATAATGGGTCCCGTTGCTTTGGGTATGCTTTTTCTTGCTCTTACCGAATACAGTATAAAGGGCTGGGAGCTTAACTCAATGACTAAGCAGATATTTTACAGAAGCTTGGTGGGCGGCATTGTAAACATAATTATAAATCTTCTGTTTGTGCCTTACTTCGGCTTTTTTACCGCCGCGGTTTCCACATTCATAGGCTTTTTCGTATACTTCCTGCTTGCAAGATACGGCACGAGAAAGCTGATAAAATTCCATCTGCCCGGCGTGCACTATTTAAGAATATTGGGCAGCGGCGCAGTAATGGCAGCTGTGCTTATAGGCATGAAGCTGTTTGTTCCTAAAAATCTCCCTGTGCTCGGAATGATGGTCTTAATAGGAATTGTGCTTTATTTCGGTCTGCTTTATTTTAGCGGCGAAATGAAGGATGAGATAAATAAAATACTTGGCAAAGTTTTTAAAACAAGAAAGAAATAATATAAAGAAAGGAATGTTTTTTATGAAGAGTATATGCGTTATAGGTATAGGCTATGTGGGACTCCCCACGGCTGCTATGTTTGCTTCAAAGGGACATCGGGTAGTTGGCTTTGATGTAAACAAAAATGCTGTTTCCGCTCTTAACGAAGGAAAAATAATAATCGAAGAGCCGGGACTTGCCGAGCTTGTAAAGGAAGTTGTTGAAAAGGGCAACCTTACAGGCACTACAGAATGTCCCAAAGACTGTGATGTTTATATTATCGCCGTTCCTACCCCTATCAATAAAGATAAGACAGCAGATATGCGCTTTGTTGAGTCTGCTACAAGGTCGATCGTGCCTTGTCTTCAGCCGGGCAATATTGTTATTCTTGAGTCTACTTCACCTCCGAGAACGGTTGAAGATCTTATGCTCCCTATTCTTAAAGAGTCGGGGCTTGAAATGGGCAAGGATGTTTATGTTGCTCACTCACCGGAAAGAATACTTCCCGGCTATGTACTTTACGAGCTCAGAACAAACAGCCGTATCGTGGGCGGTATAAATGAAGAATCTTCAAAGGCTGTTAAGGAGCTTTATGAAAGTATATGCGAAGGCGAAATATGTATAACAACAGCCACTACTGCTGAAATGTGCAAGCTTATGGAAAACACATTCAGAGATGTAAACATTGCGCTTGCAAACGAGCTTGCCAAAATGAGCGAGGAGCTTGGCGTAAATGCCTGGGAGGTAATAGAGCTTGCCAACAAGCACCCAAGAGTTAATATTTTAAGTCCGGGTCCCGGCGTTGGCGGACACTGCATAGCTTTAGACCCTTGGTTCCTTGTAGAAAAGAGCAAGAATGCCCTTCTTATAAATCAGGGACGTCATATAAACGACTCTATGCCTGAGTATGTATTTGAAAAGATAAAGACTATCCTCGGCGGCTTCAACGGTCAGCTCATAACTCTTTTAGGTGTTACTTACAAGCCAAATATCGACGACGTAAGAGAGTCACCTATTATGCGACTTTTAGATCTTCTTAAGCACGAAAACGTAGTCGTAAACGTATGCGACCCGCACGCCAACAACAAGGTAGGAGGCATTGACAGCGTTTATACGGCTGCGGACAGATCTTCAATGGTAGTTCTTGGCGTAAACCATAAGGAATTTGAAGACATCGACTTTGCACAGCTTAAAGAGGTTATGGACGGAGATGTTATACTTGACACACGTAACTTCTTCGATAAGGAAAAGGTAGAAAATGCAGGACTTAAATATGTCCTTTTAGGAAACGGTAGATAATTATGAAAAAGGTTCTTATCATAGCCAATCAGTTTCCCCCTATGGGCGGATCGGGCGTTCAGAGAAGCGTTAAGTTTGTTAAAAATTTAAGATATTTTGACTACGAGCCTGTTGTGTTCACAAGACAGGAGGGCAATATGCCCGTTAAAGATACCACTCTTTTAAAGGATATCCCCGAAGGAGTCAGAATATACAGAACAAAGCCCTACGAGGCGCCGGAGCTAAAGGGAATAATGCGCATACCCGGCAAGGTGTTGGGAAAGCTCACAATTCCCGATTCGGCTTACTTTTGGTATAAAGCATCGAGAAAAAAGGCAGAAAAGGTGATCAAAGACGAGGGCATAAGCATAATTTATACCACTTCTGCCCCTTATTCGGATCATCTTTTAGGCCTGTGGCTTAAAAAGCGTATGCCAAGCCTTAAATGGGTGGTGGATTTCAGAGATGAGTGGACAAATAACCCCTATACTCTCGATTCCCCATACAACCCCGTGAGAACGTCTATAGAAAAGAAAATGGAAAATAAGGTGGTCACTACGGCGGATCTGCTTATAGCCAATTCATCCGTTATGAGAGATAACTTTATTAATAACAACGGCATCTCGGGCAAAAACTTCTATGTTATACCCAACGGCTATGATAAAGAAGACTTTGAAGGGCTTGACCTTACTCCGCCAACAAACAGCGTTTTTACACTTGTATATACAGGCGCGCTTTACGGCAGGAGAAAGCCCGATGTTTTCTTCTCGGCTCTTTCGGAGCTTATAAAGGAAGGAAAAATAGACAAAAACAAAATAAAGGTGCAGCTTATAGGCAACTATCATAAGGATAAGCTGCAGCTTCAGATAGACAGCTTCGGGCTTAAGGACGTAATTGAAATAGTAGGCTATGTGCCCCATGACGAGTGTATAAAACGCCAGCTTTCCGCCGATTGTCTTCTTCTTATAGAGGGCGGCGGCAGAGGCGCAAATGCCTTTTATACAGGCAAGGTGTTTGAATATATGAACACAGGCAGACCCGTTCTTTCCCTTCTTCCCGAAGGCGTAGCAAAGGAGCTTGTAGTAAAAAGCGGTATAGGTCTTGTGTCGGAAACCTCCGATAAGGAAGGCGCAAAGCTCAATTTGCTTAAATATTATAACGACTGGAAAAACGGCTCTCTTGCCTTTGAGGGTAAAAGAGAAGTTATAGATAATTACGAAAGAAGAGTTTTGACAGGCAAGCTTGCGGAAATATTCTCCACTAAAGTCTGACGACTCTGACAGATAAATAAAGGCAGTGCCGACCAAACCGCGGGCAGGAGCGGGGACGTGGGAGAGCGGAGGGCGACGTCTTGAGCGGACGGGTTCGCTCAAGACGTCGCCCTCCGCTCTCCCACGTCCCCGCCCCCGGTGGGTCGCCTAAAACAACCATCTATGATGGTTGTTTTAGGCGGCGCAACTATTATATTATACACGTAAAGGAGCATGGGAATGAAAATAATACATTTTATTTCCGGCGGAGATACGGGTGGGGCTAAGACTCATGTTCTTTCCCTGCTTACAAATCTTAAAAAACTGAATATTGATGTGTCACTGCTTTGTATTATGGAAAGTATCTTTACAAGCGAAGCAAGAGCCTTGGGCATACCCGTGAAGGTTATCAAACAGAACAAAAGATATGACATAAGCGCCTTCGGCAAAATAAGCCGATATATTAACGAAAGCGGTGCGGATATAGTACATTGTCACGGTGCAAGAGCAAATTATATAGCCCTTTTTATACGCCATAAGCTCAAAATGCCTATTCTGACCACCCTTCACAGCGACTATAAGTTAGACTTTGCGGGAAATCTGAAAAAAAGGCTTCTTTATACTTCAATAAACGCCTTTGCTCTGAGGAGATTTTCTTATGTGCTTACGGTGACAGAGGTATTTAAAAATATGCTTATTAAAAGAGGCTTTAAGGCAGATAGGCTTAGGGTAATATATAACGGCATAGATATGGAAAACATACCCGAGGTAATGCCAAAGTATGAGTTTCTTAAAAAATACAACATTCCCTCAGACAGACCCATTGTAGGCATTGCCGCAAGACTTCAGGCTGTCAAGGGCGTAGATGTATTTGTAAAGGCAGCCGAGCTTGTTTTAAAAGATCGAAAGGATGTACTTTTCCTTATAGCAGGCGACGGTGATATGTCAGAAGAGCTTAAGGCTTACGCAAATGAAAAGGGTCTTGACCGCATAATGTTTTTGGGTCAGCTCCCCTTTGAATATATAGACAGCTTTTATAATGCCATTGATATAAACGTGCTTTCAAGCCATTCCGAAAGCTTCCCCTATGCCCTTTTAGAGGGGGGACGGCGCAAAAAGGCAACGGTGTCCACCATGGCAGGCGGAGTTGTTGAAATGATAGAGAATGAAAAAACAGGCCTTCTCACTCCCGTAGGCGACAGCGAAAAATTAGCTATGGCTATATCAAGGCTTTTAAAAGACTCAGCCTTAAGAGAAAGGCTTGGAAACAATTTTTACGAAAGCATAAAGAAAGATTTTTCACTTGTTTCTATGGCAAAGCGCCACGTAACTATCTACAGCGATATATTGAAAGAGGTAAATTCAAATGAAAAAAATTAATATTATAGACATAATCGTTCTTGTAATAATAGTTGCCATAATTGCCACAGTTTGTTGGAGAGTTTTTGGCAGCAGCAGCAATGTAGGTGACGAAAATCTCCTCTCGGAAGAGCAGTATATGTATGTTGAACTGTATGCCAATCAGGTAGTGCCCGAAGCGGTTGACACTCTTAAGGTGGGGGATAAGCTGGTAGCAAACGGCAAGCAGACAACAGGCGAAATAATGTATGTAGGTTCTGAGCCTTCTGCTTATGTAGGCGTTGACGACAACGGAAAAGCCGTTCTCACACAACATCCTATGTGGAAGGATCTTCACGTTGTTATTCGTGACAAGGTAAACCCCTCAGAGGTCACTTTAAAGGCAGGCGAGCAGGAGGTAAGAGTTAATTATACTTACATTCTCAAGACTCAGCAGTTTGAGGGCAATTCTAAGGTAAGAGGCATACAGTTTGTGCCTGTTGATGAAGCCGACAGCGTTGACCCCGAGACCATGTTCGGAAATGTGAACACATTTACAGAGTAAGGTGATATTATGACTGTTAAAGACAGCCTTGTGTACAGGCTCGTTTGTATGTTCTTTGCCGCCTACGACAGCAGCACGCTGAAGAAGGCGCTTGGCAGCTTAGGAGCATATTTTAAAAGCAGCCTGACATACACGCTTTTGCGTAAATATATATATAAACAGCCTAAAATATATTCAAGCGGAATAGTAAACCTTTTTAATTACATTTTGAAAGGCTTTGGCAGGCTTTGCGATAGTGTTATTAAGTTAGTTTCAGACAGCTTATTATTCCGCCTGCTTAAAAAGTTGGTGTCACATAAGGATATATTTTTATATATACTCGTTGCCTATCCCTTTACTGATTTTGTTATAAGAAACACAGTAGGCGGACTTGCAGGTAATTGGGACGAGCTGTTTTTCGTAGGGCTTACACTTTTGCTTGTTTTGGATTTCTTTTATAACCACGAAGGCAGGCAATATGTGGTTTCGCCCCTTAATACTGCCATACTTGTGTTTTTGGCAGTAATGACAGGCTGCTGGTTTGCCGTTTCTCCCGACAGAAAGATAGGGCTTGAAGGCTTAAGAGCCGTGTGTGAATATATATTCTGGTTTTTCCTTGTGCTTAAGCTCTGCGACAGCGACAAGCTGGCAAAAAGGCTTTGCATATGTCTTTTTATAGTGATAAGCCTTATGGCAGTGCATGGCATATATCAATACATCGTTGCTGTGCCTATGCCCTCAAGCTGGGTAGACCATAACGAAGCAGGGGTAAGAACAAGAGTATATTCCATACTCACAAGCCCCAATGTATTGGGCGACCTTATGACACTCACAGCACCTATAGGCGCGGGGCTTTTCTTGGAAGAAAAGAACAAACTCAAAAAGGCAGCATATGCCATTGGTACGCTTTGCATAATAGCCACCCTTGCCTTTACATTTTCAAGAGGCGCATGGCTTGGCTTTGTGGGGGCTGTTCTTGTGTTTGTAATGTTTTATGACGCAAGATATCTCATACCCGTATGCGTACTGGGGCTTCTGGCAGTATTTTTAGTTCCCGAAATAGGAAACAGAATAAGCTATATGCTAAGCCCTGAATATATAGAATCCTCCATGAACGGAGGAAGGCTCATAAGATGGCTTGACGGACTTAAGGTGTGGGCTTACGGCAAGGCGACTGGCGTAGGGCTTGGTCATTTTGGCGGCGCCGTTGCCCAAAACCACGGCATGGCTTATCTTGTAGCTGACGAATATATGGAAACATTTTATATGGACAATTATTATCTGAAAACAATGATAGAAACGGGAGTTGTGGGGCTTATAGCCTTTATATTCCTTATGTATCAGGTTTTCATAAACTCAGTAAGGGCTGTAAAGTCATCTGAGGAATATAAATATATTAAAATAGGCATTATGTCAGGACTTTTCGGAGTTATAGCGCATAATCTTGTTGAAAATATTTTTGAAGTGCCTATGGCGTCTACCGAATTTTGGATCTTTGCCGCTGTGCTTATGTCATTTTGGTATAGAAGAAGAAAGTAAATGCCGGAAAAGAGGAACTGTTATGACCGAAGTGCTTATTACGGGATATCACGGATATGGAAACACCGGTGACGAGGCCATTCTTATTGCAATTAAGGAAGGCATCGAAAAAATGAAGGCAGATATAAGTCTTACCGCTCTTTCATACAACCCGAAATTTACAAAAAGTGAATATGGAATAAACGCCGTAAAGAAATTTAATGTGTTTCAGGTGTTGAGGGCTGTTGCTAAATGCGATGTTCTGCTTTTTGGCGGAGGTACGCTTTTGCAGGATGTTTCCAGCACGAGGTCGCTTATTTATTATCTCAGCATTTTAAAGCTGGCTAAGCTTTTCAGAAAGAGGATAATGATATACGCAAACGGCATAGGGCCCGTCACCAAACCTTTGAACAGAAAGCTCATAGGCAAAATAGTAAACAAGGTGGACGTCATAACCTTAAGAGAAGAGCTTTCTCTTAACGAGCTTAAGGATATGAACGTAACGGCTCCCCCTACCTACATCACAGCTGACCCTGTGTTTAATCTTCAGTCGGAAAGCAAAGAAACGGCGCAGGATATTCTCGCCCGTGAGGGTGTGCCCACCGACAAGCCCATTGTGGGAATTGCCATAAGAGAATGGAAAAAGTCAAAATACGGCGAAGAATATGTAAGAGAAATAGCCATCGCCTGCGACAGCCTTACACGAAGCGGCAAAACAGTGCTGTTTATACCTATGGAGTTTAAGGCTGATATAGGCATATCAGAAAGAGCAAGAGCGCAGATGGAAGAAAAGAGCTATATACTCTCAAGCCCCTACCGACCGAAAGAAATTTTAGCCGTAGTCGGAGAGATGAGCCTTATTATAAGCATGAGATTGCACTCCCTTATATTTGCAGGCATTAAAAATGTGCCCATGTTAGGCATAGTCTACGACCCTAAGGTAGAGCATTATATAGACCTTTTAGGCGTAGGCAAGGCAGCGGATATAAGAGAGGAAAGACTTTCCGGGGCAGAGCTTGTAAAGCTCTCTGCTGATATATTTGATAATTATGATAAATATAAGGAAGACCTTGCAAAGAGAACGGCTCCCCTTACGGAAAAGGCAAAAAAGAACGATAAGCTGCTTAAGGAGCTTATAAGAAAGACGTTGTCTTAATTATTCAGGAGGTTTTTAAATGGCAGGAATTTGTAAAATTATGGGAATACCCTTTAATAATATTTCTATGACAGAAGCCTTGGGAATGGTGCTTATAGCATTAGAGGAAAGGCGTAAAACTGTCATATATACGCCAAATCCCGAAATAGTTATGGCGGCACAAAAGGATAAAGAATTTAAAGAGGTTTTAAAATCCGCCGATATTCTCATACCCGATGGCATCGGCATTGTAAAGGCTTCTAAACTCTATCACAACCCCATAAAGGAAAGAGTGGCAGGCTATGACCTTGTGCAGGCTCTTTTTTCAAGGGTAAGAACCAGTGTAAACACCGTATACTTCCTCGGAGGCAAAGAGGGTATAGCCGAAAAGGCAAAGGAAAAAATGCAGAGAAAGTACAGGGGGCTAAACATCACAGGCACTCATCACGGATATTTTAAAGACGACTCCGAAGAAGAGGCCGCTATAATTGATGAAATAAACAGCCTTAACCCTGAAATATTGCTTGTAGGCTTAGGATATCCCAGACAGGAAAAATGGATAGCCAAGCATAAGGACGAGCTTAATTCTATAATTATGATAGCCGTAGGCGGCAGCTTTGACGTAATGAGCGGCGAAATAAAAAGAGCGCCGGAATTTTACAGAAATCACGGACTTGAGTGGCTCTACAGACTTATTAAACAGCCCAGCAGATTTAAAAGAATGCTTGTTTTGCCCGTGTTTATGATAAGGGCTTTGGGCGAAAAATTCGGAGCAAATATAGAATTTAAGGGTGATAGGGTCACCATTGAAAAGGTCAATAAAAAGAGAAAATAAAAAAGGTTGCGTCGCATTCAAACCGTCTGAAGACGGTTTGAATGGCGCCCCCGCGGGTCGGGGCTGGGGAAGATGACAGCGAGGCGGCAGGGCAGACGACCACATCCGTGGTCGTCTGCCCTGCCGCCTCGCTGTCATCTTCCCCAGCCCCGATCGGCACCGCAGGTTGGTCGGTTTCCATTTTTGATTTTTGCTATTGATTTTTGCTTTGATTGTGTTAGAATAGAATAGGTTAAGTATTAAGTGAATGGACGGAGACGGGCTATGAGCAGAAGAAGCGAAAAAATTTCAAAAATAGGTCAAATGCTTATAGACAGCGCAAGAAGCGACTTGTTTTTGTCTATGCGATATTTAGATCTGGCGATTTTTGCTCTTGCGCCCGAAGCTTCCAATAAAATAGAAATATTGGGCACCGATGGAGATAAGCTATATTATTCAGGAGAGGGGCTTATAGAAGAATATAAAAAGAACGAAAGACAGATAAATCGTGATCTTCTCCACAGCATATTCCACTGCCTTTACAGACATTTATCCAACAGCGTAAAATATGAGGGCAAGGACGGCATTTATTGGGACATTGCCTGTGATATAGCCGTGGAATATCTGATAGACGGACTGGACGTTTCCGCATTAAATACCATAGTTTCCAGATACAGAACATATATTTACAAAAGATTGTCTTTGGAGCTGGAAATATTTACTGCCGAGGGCATATATAAACAGCTTAAGGAATGGGATATTTCCGATGCCGACTTCAAAATAATGTATAAGGTGTTTAAAACCGACGACCACGGCTATTGGGCAAGACCGCAAAATAACAACGATCAGCCACAGGGCGGAGCGGAGGGCAGAAACAACCCAAGCGGTAAGCCTGAGGGAATAGCAAACGCCGAAAAGGCAAAGGATATAAACGACAAATGGAAGGACATAAGCGAAAGAACCACCTCCGAAGCCAATAGGCAGCTTCGGGGCAGCGGCGAGGGCGATGAAAGACTCCTTTTAAACCTTAAGGCGGCAAACAGGCGCAGATATAACTACGGCGAGTTTTTAAAGCGCTTTGCAGTTTACGGCGAGGAGGTAAAGCCCGATCCCGATTCTTTTGATTATGGCTTTTACACTTACGGTCTTTCACTGTACGGCAATATGCCGATTATAGAGCCCCTTGAATATAAAGAGGTTAAAAAGGTAAACGATTTTGCAGTGGTCGTAGACACCTCGGCATCCTGTTCGGGAGAGGTAATAGAGAAATTTTTACGCCAAACCTTCACCCTGCTAAAGGGCAGAGAAAGCTTTTTCAGAAAGGTAAATATACACATTATACAGTGCGACAGCAAGGTGCAGAAGGATATAGCTGTAGACAGCTTAGAGCATATAGATAATATTTTTAACAGCTTTGAAGTAACCGGCTTTGGGGGAACCGACTTCCGCCCTGCCTTTGAATATGTTGATGAGCTTATAAAGACGGGCAAATTTAAAAACCTCAAAGGGCTTATATATTTTACAGACGGAGAGGGAATATATCCCGAAAAGCCCACGGCTTATGATACCGCCTTTGTATTTTTTAAGGATCATTATTTTGATGCCGAACCACCCGGCTGGGCAATAAAGATTATTTTAGATGAAGATGATTTAAACACGGGAGCAACACCATGAATATTACAGATGCTAAAAAACAAATAAAAAATACTATAAGATCATATCTCAAAAAAGATGATTACGGCAGGTATGTAATACCTCTGAAATCTCAGCGCCCCATACTGCTTATGGGTGCACCCGGCATAGGCAAAACAGCGCTTATGGAGCAGATAGCAAGGGAGCTTTCTCTTAATCTTGTTTCCTATTCCATAACCCATCATACCCGCCAGTCGGCGCTTGGTCTGCCCTTTATAACCGAGCAGACGGGCAGAAGCGTTACTAAATATACTATGAGCGAAATAATCGCCGAGATATACGATAAAATAGAGAGCACGGGCATAAAAGAGGGCATTTTATTTTTAGACGAGATAAACTGCGTGTCTGAGACCCTTGCCCCTGCCCTACTCAGGTTTTTGCAGTATAAATATTTCGGCACTCACAAAATGCCGGAGGGCTTTGTGGTCGTAGCAGCGGGAAATCCCCCTGAGTTTAACCGCTCTGTAAGGGAGTTTGATATAGTTACTCTTGACAGAATGAAAAAGATAGATATAGAGCCAAGCCTTGAGGAATGGCTTAAATATGCCCTTGAGGAGGGCGTTCACGGAAGTATCATTTCTTATCTGAATATCAAAAAAGACAGCTTTTATAAAGCCGAAACCACCGTGGATGGGCTCGAAATAGCCACTGCAAGAGGCTGGGAGGATCTTTCGCATATTATAAAGGCATATGAAGCTGAAGACATAAAGCTTAATTATGACGAGGTAAGAGCGTATATTCAAAATACTGAGATAGCTAAAGACTTCACCATGTATTACGAGCTTTACACCAAGTATGAAAATGACTATAAAATAGGCGAAGTGCTTAAGGGCAAAACAGACGACAAGAGCGCAAGACGTCTGGGCTATGGCAGCTTTGACGAAAAACTGTCTATAATAGGTCTTTTAACATCAGGGCTTAACGGATATTTTAAAGACTACGCCAAAGAAGACGATTTTGTGACAGGGCTTTATGATGCTCTTAAAAGGCTTAAGCTCTATTTGGATAAATGGAGCTATAAGGAAGCGGCGACTGCTGTTTTGGAAGAGAGAAACGTAGCTTATAAGCAGAAAAAGGCGGCTGAACTTTACACCAACACTTCTGAAGAAACTGCTATAAGAATACTCAGATGGCTTGAAAGCTCTTTAAGCCTTGACAGCTTTGATGAAGTAAAAGAGAGCTTCAATAAAGAAACGGAAGAGTTAAATGCAGCAGCGGACAGAGCTATGACAGCCCTTGACAGCTCATTCAGATTTATAGAGGTAGCATTCGGCAAGGGACAGGAAATGGTCCTTTTCATAACCTCTCTCAATATGGACAGACACGCAGGGCGTTTCTTAAGCGACAATGAAAACGAAAAGTATATAAAATATAACAGAGAATTGCTTTTTGAAGAAAAAAGTAAGCAAATACAGAAGGAATTGGCAGAGCTTAAATATACATTTGACTGATATATAAAGTCTTTGCCGACCAAACAGCGGTTGCCGGGTCGAGGGGCACGGGAGAGGATGAGCCAAAGGAGCGAGACTTGTCCGCTCCTTTGGCTCATCCTCTCCCGTGCCCCTCGACCCGCCCGCGGCCCCTCCTGCAATAAACGCCTTTACGGCGTTTTGGAAGGAGAGGGCAAATATATATTTTAAAAGCAAGGTATAAAAATGGGAATTATAGACTATTTGGGAAGTAAAATAGAATATGATATAAAAAACAGCGGGGCTGAGATAATAAAATGCGACTTCGTGGGTGACGAGCTTATATTGCCCGATGAAATTGAAGGTGTCAGGGTCACATCTATTGGAAGATATGGTCTTAGCGGCAAAAGAGAGCTGAAAAAAGTTATCTTGCCAAAAGAGCTTGAAAGTATAAGAAATCTTGCTTTTTATAATGACAGAGGACTTGAAACCCTTGACCTGCCCGAAACGCTTTACAGAATAGGCGGAGATGCCTTTAAAAATTGCGACGGCATAAAAAATGTTGTTATAAGAAACGATAGAATGCTTAAGTATGTACTTGACGAGCTTTCACAGGAGCTTACGGTGACGTTTAAAACTCAGGCTGATGAAATAGTCTGGCAGCTGGTATTTCCTGTGAATGCAGAGAGCTTTTCCGAAGACGTGCCCGGCAGAGCCTTTCACCGCACCTTTTCAGGCCCCGGTTATACCTACAGAAAGGAAACCGTTGGCAGAGAGATAGGCTTTAAACTCTATGACAGGCTTTTTGGCAGAACCTTGGAGGAAGAAACAACAGATACTCTTTCATATCTTGCATTTTGCAGGCTCGCCTACCCTTATAAGTTAGACGACACTTCAAAAGCGACCTATCTTGACTATTTAAGAGAAAACGCTTATGAGGCAGGCAAGGGTTTTATTGAAAGGCATATATTCGGAGCCGTTTATTATATGATAAAAGAAAAACTATTTTCAGAGGAAGCCGCAGATGAGCTTCTCGGTTTTGCAAGGGGCATAAATGATGCGGAAACAGCGAGTATGCTTATGGACTATAAGCTTAAAAATTTCGGGAAGAAAAGAAAGCGCTTTGAGCTTTGATGTTAGGGGGATATTTATGAAAAAACTATTGATCTGTATGCTTATGGCAGTAATTCTTGCAGGCTGTGGAAGTGAAATTCCTAAGGAACAGAAAAATGCTTCTGCCAAGCAGGAGGAAAACAAGAGTGCCGACAGTGAAGATATTTTCAATGCCTGTGTACACAGCGGAGAGTTCGACAAGCTGGTAGACTTTGACAGCGACTATATGCTTATTTATTTTGGCATAGACACAAAAAATCTTGTTAATTTTGCTGCGGGAGAGGCTCTTGATGCCACAAGCGCCGACACCCTTATTGTTCTTAAGGTTCAGGAAGGCAAGATGAAGGATGTAAAGGAAAAAATAGACACCTATTTTGAACGTAAACTTGAAGAGCTTGAAAACTATAACGCCGAAGAATATGCAAAGGCTAAAAAATGTAAGGTTGTGGAAAACGGAGATTATTTATATCTTGCTATTTGTGAAGAACCCGACAAAGTGGAAGACATTATTGAAGGAATGATTTGATATGGTTTTTTCAAGCCTTGAATTTCTGTTCTTTTTTCTGCCTATATTTCTCGTAATATATTATATATCTCCCGGCAAAATAAAAAATGCTGTTCTGCTGATATTCAGCCTTATTTTTTACAGCTGGGGCGAACCTGTTTATATATTGCTATTAATAGCCGCATCTATAGTAGGCTATGCCTGCGGCAGACTGACAGAAAAATTTGCACAAAACCTATTTTTAAAAAGACTGATACTTATTATAGGCGTAGGCTTTGGTGTTATGCTTTTGGCTGTGTTTAAATATACCGACCTCATAATATCGACTATAGACTCGGTTTTTTCACTTGATATAGCTGCCCCGAAGCTCAGGCTTCCTATTGGCATAAGCTTTTTCACATTTCAGATAATGGGGTATACTGCCGACGTATATATGGGAAGAATAAAGGCTGAAAAGAGCTTTGTGGATTTCTTTACATTTATATGTATGTTTCCTCAGCTTATAGCGGGTCCCATTGTAAGATATCAGGACGTAAGCGAGGCGCTGCACCACAGAGAGCACAGCCTTAAAGGCTTTTCAGGCGGTGTTTTCAGATTTACAAACGGTCTTATAAAAAAAGTATTGATTGCCGACAGACTGGGTATTTTGTGGACGGCTATAAAGGGCAGCGATTACTCTTCTCTTTCGGCATCTTCTGCCTGGCTTGGCATAATCTGCTTTACCCTTCAGCTGTATTTTGACTTCTCGGGCTATGCCGATATGGCAATAGGCATGGGTAGGATGATGGGCTTCAGATATGTAGAAAATTTCGACCACCCCCTTTATTCGAGATCCATCACAGAGTTTTGGCGCAAATGGCACATTTCCCTTTCATCATGGTTTCGTGATTATGTATATATCCCCTTGGGCGGAAACCGAAAGGGTGTTCTGCGGCATATTATAAATATACTTATAGTCTGGGCTCTTACAGGGCTTTGGCACGGCGCTTCGTGGAATTTTATGGTATGGGGACTTTATTACGGAGTTATACTCATACTTGAAAAATATGTATGGGGCAAAGGACTTGAAAAACTGCCTTCGGTTGTGAGATATTTATATTCGGCTTTTATTATAGTTTTGGGCTTTGCTATATTCGATATTACCGATATGGGGCTTATACCCGGGTATTTCAAGGCTTTGTTCTTTATGACAGGGGCTGCGCCTATAAGCAATGACTTTATTTTTTATGTAATGAACTATAAAGTCGTTATCATAGCGGCGCTTGTTTTTGCTGCGCCGACCTATACCTTTTTATCGGAGCGTGTGAGAAGAATAAACAGCCTTTATATAAGGCAGGGACTGCTTTTTTCCGGCGGGCTTATCAGGGTTGCAGCATTTATAATAGCTGTTTCCTATATGGTAAGCAGTGCATACAGTCCGTTTTTATATTTCAGATTTTGAGGTGTAATATGAAAAAAACCGGCATCCTGACAGCGGTTTTGGCAACTGCTTTGACCGTTTGTTTTTTTGTACTTCCCAAAATGTCGTTTTCTGAGAATGAAAACAGATATTTGCAGACTTTTCCCCAAATAAGCATAAATAATGTGAAAAGCGGCGATTTTAGTAAAGAGCTTGGAGATTATATAAGCGACCGTTTTCCTTTCAGGGACTTTTTTCTTAATGCAAATTCCGTTTTTGAAACAAAGGCTTTGGGTAAAAGTGAAATAAACGGCGTATATGTATGCATTGACGGCTATTATATAGAAAAATACGAAAAGCCCGAAAGCACAGATGAAATTATTGACATTATAAATAATTTTGACGAAAAAACAGAGGCTGATATTTATATGAGCCTTGTGCCTACGGCATATGCAATATATGAAGACAAGCTGCCGAGCTTTGCCCCCAAGGGCGGACAGCTTGAAACTATGGAGCAAATTTATGAAGCTACCAATGCCAAAGATATAGATGTAAGCGGAGTTTTGTCAGAAAACAAGGACAAAAAGCTATATTACAGGCTGGATCATCACTGGACAACAGAGGGAGCTTATATAGCCTACAGAGAAATAATAAGCCGTATGGGCTTTGAGCCTGGGGAGAGGGCGGAGTTTGAGCCTAAGACAGTCACCGAGGATTTTAAGGGAACAATATATTCTAAAATAAATTTACCCAATATAGACGGCGAAAGTATAGAGGTTTGGGATAGCGGTGACAAGCTGAAGGTAAGCTATGAAGACACGAATGAAATCTCCCACAGCTTATATAACTTTGACTATGCAGACAAGAAGGACAAATATTCTCTGTTTCTCAACAACATTCACACTTTGATAGAGATAACTAATGAAAATGCAGAGTCTGACAGAAGCCTTGCTGTTATAAAGGACAGCTATGCAAACTGCCTTATACCCTTTCTTACACGGCATTTTAAAAGCATATATGTTTTTGATACCAGATATTATAAGGGCTCTGTAAGTGAATTTATAAATGAAAAAGGCATATCCGACGTTTTGTTTTTATATAATATGAATACCATAGACAACGACCTGGGAATAAGAGCCGTTTTCTGACGGTGTGGAGGTTTTTATGAAAAAAGCAGTCTTTATATTATTAATAGCGAGCCTTTTAAGCACCGTATTCGGAGCAGAGCCTATAAGGGTGAGCGTTATGTTTGATAAGGTCGTTTCAACGGCTATAAAAAAGGAGGAAGAAGAAAAACCCATACCTCCCAATAACAAATATGTAGCAGGAACAAGATATGGCAAGCCCATACCCGACATAGACGTAAACGACCCTGAAACAGACTCATTTTTTGAAAATTCCCTTTTCTTGGGGGATTCTCTTATGGTGGGCTTTGGCAGCTATTGTAAATGGAAGGGCAGCAATTTTATGGGCGGTCCTCTTGTGCTTGCCGTACAAAGCTTTACTCTTAAAAACGCAAACGGACCCGTTACCGAGGGCAGCCTTCACCCATATTTTATGGGAGAAAAAATGAGACTTGAAGATATAGTTGTAAAAAGCGGTGTAAACAAAGTATTTCTGTTTTTTGGTATAAACGATATGGTGGGGCTTACAGCGGAGCAGACCGAAAAGGAATATAACGACCTGATTTACAGAATACACGAAAAAGCGCCGTCAGTAAAAATATACATAATAGGTACAACATATATTGTTCCCAACAGGCAAAAAAACGGCTTTACAAATGTCAATTTAAGAAAGCTGAATGATGATATGTACAAATATTCATTAAATTATGATTATGTGGAATTTATAAACATAGGCGACAGGCTTGTGGACTCTACGGACGGACTTAATGTAAATTACAGCTCTGACAAATATGTCCACCTGACCACCGAAGGCTATGATGTATGGGCTAAGGTCTTAAAGACCTATGCAAAAGATTTTATGGCAAAGGAACAAGGGAATGATCCCGAGGGGTAACGCTCTCGGGATTATTTTTTCATCAATTGTAAACCTGTGTTTTATTAAGGGTTGACAATTGGCAGGAGTAATTGTATAATAATAGCTGCCCCACCTTCCATATCGTTTCTGACGAAACGATATTTCAGGCGGACCAATGGGGTGCAGGGGCGATGGGATGAGGCGGCGTGGAACAATGAGCGGCAAACCCGTTTGCCGCTCATTGCTCCACGCCGCCTCATCCCATCGCCCCTGCAGTCGCCCCCGACACATGGTTGGTCTCAGGGTAAAAAAATTATCAGGAGGTTTTTATGAACAATAAAATTCATAATATGGTTTTGATATCTTTAATAACTGCGGTGAGCTGTGTTTTTGCGCCTATGTCTTTGCCCGTGGGACCCGTGCCAATATCCTTGGCTACCCTTATATTTTATTTTTCAATATATATTTTAGGGGCAAAAAGAGCCTTCATAAGCTGCGGCATTTACATAATTATAGGGCTGTGCGGACTGCCTGTGTTGTCAGGTTTTAGCGGAGGAATAGCCAAGCTTGCCGGTCCTACGGGAGGTTATATTATAGGTTATTTATTTATGATAGCCATTGCGGGTATTATAATAGATAATTTCAGCCACAGCAAAGTTATATGTTTTTGGGGAATGATGCTTGGAACAGCGGCTCTTTATTTTGTGGGAACAATATGGTTTATATATATTATGGATGTAAGCGTTAAAGTGGCTTTGATACAATGTGTTGTATTGTTTATTCCCGGAGATATTATAAAAATGGCATTGGCAGTGACGGTTGCGCCAATGATATGCAGCCGCCTGAAAATAGCAGCAAAAAAGAACAGCAGATCTTAAATGAAATGCTCCTCTTTATCAGACAATATATCATATTATCTGACTTTTGGTTTCATAAAGACCTGCTGTTTTTATTAATTATGATTTTAAAATTATTCTGCGGCTTTATAAACGCCGTTTTCGATAACTACAGCCTTTGGTTCTTTTGAAGGTTCGCCATCTGCTGTCCATGTTATGCCTGAGCCTGTAAGACCGTCAACTGAGATAGTTGTCATAGCTGTTTTAAGAGCTTCGCAAATATCTGATACTGACATATCAGGTGTTACGCCTGCTTCTTCAATAGCTGCCTTAATTGTATATACACAGTCATATCCGTCTGCTGCAAACTGAGTAGGTGTTTCGCCGTATGCTGCTTCATATTTTTCAACGAAGCTCTGAGTGAGCTTATCGCCTGCATCTGCTGCGAAAGGTGTAAGAAGCATTACGCCCTCTGCAAGGCTTGTGTCGAAGTTCTCTAATGTAAGGATACCGTCCATACCGTCAACGCCGAAGAATATAGGAGCGAAATCCATTGACTTAGCCTGTGCAAGAACAAGTGAAGCCTCTGTGTAATAGAAAGGCATGAAAAGAAGCTCTGCGCCGCCGTCCTTTGCCTTCTGAAGCTGAACTGAGAAGTCTGTCTTTGAGTCTGCCGTGAAAGCCTCTTCAGCAACTATTTCAAGTCCCTGATTAATTGCTTCTTCTTTAAACTTTTCATAGATACCTGTTGAATAAGGATCTGATGAGTCGTAAATTATACCTATCTTTGTAGCAAGAGCATGCTCGCCGATGTACTGAGCTGCAGCAATACCCTGGTTAGGATCTGAGAAGCAAACTCTGAAGGCATTGTCAGTTGCTATAGCTTCAACTGCAGAAGCTGAAGGTGTAAGCTGGAACATATTGTCTTCCTTTGACTTTTCAATAACAGAAATACAAGGAGTAGTTGTTACAGTACCGATAAGTATCTGCATACCTTTATCCTTAAGTGTGTTGTATGCGTTTACTGACTTTTCAGCGTCGTTTTCGTCATCTTCGTACATATAGTCGATCTGATAACCGTTTATACCACCGGCCTCATTGATCTCATCAACAGCGATCTGGGCACCGTTTTTAGCAGAGTTGCCATAAATAGCTGTGCTGCCTGTGGTAGGACCTATTTCGCCGATCTTGAATACGTCGCTGCCGCTTGACTCTTCAGCCTGAGCGTTGTCTGCTGTGCTTTCAGATGATGTTCCTCCACAAGCAACAGCTGAAACAGCCATGGCTGTAATAAGCGCAAGACTTAAAAATTTTTTCATAAAATTTCCTCCTTTAGAAATATAAGTATATACATTTATAATATACTTTTATTTTAGGTTTGTCAATTTGTTTTTTACTTATTTACTGCCGGTCTGCCACCCGTTTAAAAAACTTAAAAACGTGTGTCTGTGTTTTAATCAATTTTACCTACGAATCAGTAAAATATTTCAATTTCTTGGGTTCTGGTGCCATCAGAATCTTTAACGGCTTCATGTACGACTATTTTCTCGATGAGAATATTGAGCATTTCGGAAGTCAATTCTGTGTGGTTGAAGTATTGTTTGATTAGGGCAATCAACTTTTCAGTATCGGCAGTAGTCTGCTTTTCTGTCGCAAGCTCCGTTTTAAGCCTATCAATCTTTTCAACTAATTCCTGCTGCTCTGCCTGATATTTCTGCAACTTCTGTTTTTTCTTATATCTTTCCAGCCAAAGCAATTTCGTTCTGCAAATTTTTTCATTATTTATGCTCATAGTAACTGCTAATTATCGTTTTTCGTTTAACTTCACTGAATTACGGCTACTATATATAACTCTTTTCCCTCTTGAAATGCGACAATAAATGTGATATAATTATAAAAAGTATTTCATTATTTATTTAATTTTTGGAGGTTTGTTTGTGAGTGCTGTTTTGTCCAAAAAAGATATGTCAGAAGAAGATATAAAGCTCCAATACATCACTCCCGCTATCGCCGCGAAGTGGAATCTTGAACTCATTACTATGGAAACAAACATCACCGACGGGCGGATAAATCTGCGTGGAAATATCACGGTCAGGGAGAAGCCGAAAAAGGCTGATTATGTCCTCTATATCAGCAATAACAAACCTATTGCCATCGTTGAGGCCAAAGATAACAATCACACTGTTTCGTTCGGGCTCCAGCAGGCTATGACTTATGCCACGATGATGGACATTCCCTTTGCATACAGCTCGAACGGCGACGGCTTTTATGAGCATGATTTTTTAACAGGCAAGGAGCGAGAACTTTCTTTGGACGAGTTTCCGTCTATGGACGAGCTTGCCTCCCGTTGGGAAATCGGCGCTAACGAGGGTCGGGGTATATCTGATGCCGAGAAAACCGTGATCAGTCAGCCGTATTATACAAGCCAAACTACATACGCGCCAAGATATTATCAGCAAAAAGCAATTAACCGCACCGTTGAGGCGATTGCAAAGGGTCAGAACCGTCTTTTGCTTGTAATGGCAACAGGCACCGGAAAAACATATACCGCTTTTCAGATAGTTTACCGGCTTTTAAAGAGCGGGCTTAAGAAGAAAGTTTTGTATCTTGCGGACAGAAATATTCTGGTAGATCAGTCTATTCAGCAGGACTTTAAGCCGCTTGAAAAGACGATACATAAAATAAATTTTTCTAAGGACGACCCCGTAACCGTCACGTCGCACGAGGTCTATTTTTCTTTATATCAGCAGCTTTCGGGGAATGAGGAATCGGACGATGAGGAGAACGGAGATGAAGCGGTTGCTCGCTTTGCTAAGCTATTTCAGAAAGATTTCTTTGACCTTATCATCGTAGACGAATGTCACCGCGGTTCTGCCAAAAAGGACAGCAATTGGAGAAAAATCTTAGAATATTTCTCATCAGCCGCGCAAGTCGGAATGACCGCAACGCCCAAGGAAACGAAGTATATTTCAAACATCGACTACTTCGGCGAGCCTGTTTACGCATACAGTCTGCGCGAGGGAATCGAGGACGGCTTCCTTGCGCCTTTTCGGGTAGTCAACATCAAGACGGACATCGGCGAAGGTTGGCGTCCTTTAAAAGGTCAGATGGATAAATACGGCAACGAGATTGAGGACAGGATATATACAAACAGTGATTACGATTATAACATCGTCCTTGAGGACCGCACATATCAGGTCGCGAGGGAGATAACAAATTATCTGAAAAGCACCAACAGAATGCAGAAAACCATCGTGTTCTGTGCGACTGAGGACCATGCCGAGCGTATGAGAGTTGCGCTTTGTAATCTCAATTCGGACATGGTGAAAGAAAATCCCGATTATGTTGTCCGCATCACTGGCTCAGATAAATACGGCAAAAGCAAGCTGAGCTATTTTATCTCTGTCGGGGCAAAGTATCCGGTTATTGCTACCACATCAAAGCTGCTTTCGACGGGCGCAGACTGCAAAATGACAAAGCTCATCGTCCTTGATGAGATGATAAACTCGATGACCGAGTTCAAGCAGATAATCGGGCGCGGCACGAGAATCCGTGAAAACGAGGGCAAAATGTCCTTTACGGTGATGGATTTTCGCAACGTGACAAGGCTGTTTGCCGATCCCGATTGGGACGGTGACATCATTCAGGACGACGGCTATGACTCAAACCGTCTGCCAAATCAGGGCGGCGGCGACCCCGACCTTCCGCCTGCTACTACCAAAGATAACCCAAAACCTATCGTTGACAGAAACGGGTGCAGGGTTGAGATTCTCGGAAAATCGGTATCAGTTTATGACGCCGGCGGCAAGCTGCTCAGGCAGGAGAGCATCGTCGATTACACAAAATCAAACATTTTAGGACAGTATGCCTCGCTCGACAACTTCATTCAGAAGTGGAGCGCGGAGGAAAAGAAAGAAGCTGTCCGCGACCTTTTGAAGGAGCAGGGAATAGACCTTGAAGCGATGAAAGCGGAGCAGGGCATGTCAGACGTAGACGACTTTGATTTTATCTGCCATGTCGCATATGACCGCAAGCCGCTTACAAGGCGAGAACGCGCAAACGGTGTTAAGAAACGGGATTTCTTAAGCAGATACAGCGGAGTTGCAAAAGAGGTCTTGGAGGCTTTGCTCGACAAGTATATGAACCTCGGGGTATATGAAATCGAAAAGACGGAAATTTTACAGCTCGACCCGTTTGTAAAATACGGAAAGCCCACAAAAATCGCATCATATTTCGGCGGCAAGGACGGCTATCTCAGGGCGGTAAAAGAACTTGAAGAAGAAATTTATAAGGCAGGTTAAATTATGAGCAACCTTTCTGGATTTGTAAAAAGACTTCGGGATATTATGAGAAACGATGCGGGCATAAACGGCGATGCGCAGAGAATTGAGCAAATTGCCTGGCTTCTGTTTCTTAAAATCTACGATGCCAAGGAGCAGGACTGGGAATGGTCGGACGACGGCTATACCTCGATTATCCCCGATAACTGCCGCTGGGCAAACTGGGCACACGACGATAAATTGGGCAGTGCGATGACGGGCGACAAGCTCCTTGATTTTGTAAACAACACACTTTTCCCGACACTTCGGAGTCTTAACGTAGATGTGAATACGCCTATCAAAAAGGCTATCGTTCAGACGACTTTTGCCGATGCAAACAACTATATGAAAGACGGCGTGCTGCTTCGGCAGGTAATAAA
>CANRPW010000026.1 GCA_947632615.1 uncultured Clostridia bacterium
CAACTAAATTATAACACAAAATGGGATTCCTGCCTATTTTTGATTTGGTTGTAACATATGTATTGTAATCCTACAAATTTTGATTTTAAAATAATATTTTTTTATTGACGGATCAAATAAGGTGTGATAAAATGAGTTTGTGTTTTGCAAACTTTTGAAATACAAGGGTGGCAAATGGAAAAACTTGATAATATTCGACTTTTTCCTGATTATTTTTGCTTTTTATAAAAAATGCCTACGTTACATAATTTCAGGACTTTGACTGCACATTTCAAATAAAAAAGCACTACAGACGGTTGAGTTTTATGCTCCTGTTGGATCGGTTTTTGACAGGGGTGTGACGGTCTGTTAAATACAGTGGGTTTGTGCTGTATGGGGGGGGGGAATTATTATTACCTCAAGGACAACAATAAAACTTATAAAGCGTGTACTTTATGAATAAATATAAAAATATGGTAAAGAAAGGAATGATCGGTATAAAAGGAGAATTTTTCTTTTCGGATTTATTCAGATTTAAAGGCATAAAAAGAAGCATTGCCTTTATTATCTGTATGGTGATGGCAATTTCGTCCTTTGGCGTACCTGCCTTTGCCATAAACGGTGAGCCATCCAAGCCACAGGACGGCGTAACCGCCAGTGCAAAAGATATGACGGCTGACCCGAATACTATGTATTCTTATGATATGATCGATGAAAGTCAGAAGGACGATGCAAACGGCTCTCGCTATGCGGGACGTATTTGGTCAGACAAATCTGTTATAGCCTACAATGACCCGCAGCTTTCAGAAGCAGATGAAAAAGGCTATAAGAAATTTGTGTTTGGCAAAACAAAGCTTAATGCCTACGGCAAAAAGGACGACGGAAACTATGTAAAGACGAACGAGGACTTTTTACATATATTTTCAGCCCTGGGCAGCAGCGTTCAATATACGGGCAAGGTGCCTACGAGTACGGTTATTGTGATCGACAACTCAGGCTCTATGTATACAAACAACAAAACAGATTGGACAAAAACGAGAATGAGCATTACGGTGGACGCCGTAAATAAGGCTATTGACCGTCTTATGAGAGAAAATGAAGACAACTGGGTTTCCGTTGTGCTTTTCGGCGACGGTGATTCAAGTAAGAAGAGCGATGGTACTGTTATAGGTACTAACACAGCCCACGAAATTATCCCCTTGGGTCATTATCCCGTGGGGGGGGGGTATTTCTCAACTTGAATATCTGAAGTCGGGCTGGAATAATCCTGCCGATCCCCGCGACGGCGACAACCCTAATCATGAAGCCATCGGCTCGGGAAACGGAGGATTTGTATATGTAAACAAGTCTGCTTTAAGCGGAGGCAAAGAAACAGGCTACGATACATATTCAAACGGAACAACAAATATACAGGCGGGCATACAGGAAGGCTTTGACGTACTTATGAATGCCGAAAAAACCGTAACCGTAGACAATATAACGGCGGGCAGAGTGCCCTCACTTATTATACTTACGGACGGCGCAGCCACAGACTCCCTTGCAGGACCTTTTTCAAACCCCACAAAAAGCTCCGACACGGGATTTTATGAAGCAACAGGATATTTCAATGAGTTTGGTAATAAGACAGTTTCATTTACTGACTGGGCGATAGAAAATAACGAAAGAACATGGAACCAATTTGTAGAGCCTTTCACAAAGGAAGGAACAGATTGGATGTATAAGCTTGTAGCTGCAAACGAAGACGGAGTAATTCCCGATGATGACCTTACAGATAATGGAAGCTATAAGGTTTTGAACAGTAAAAAAGAAAATAATGAATCGTATAACAGAGCAGTAAAGCTTGCGAAAGACTATGAAAGCTCTATGGGCTATATACTTCTTTCCACTCTTATGACGGCAGGTTATATGAAGGCGGCAGTCAGCAAGGCTTATAATATAAGTAAGGAGGATCTGGGAGTATATACCATTTCGGTAGATATGACTGACCCCACAGACCCCAACTTCAAGCCCGTAAATGAAAATAAAGATGCAACAAAAGCATACGCCATCAGCAGTAACCCTGCCATGATGGACCCGGGCAAATATTTTAATGAGGCTTGGGTAGACGGAAAATACGGAGCAGCCGGCGACGACCCCGACGGCACGATCTATAATCAGTATACGATCGGCTCGGGTTATGTAAGGTCAATAAAGAACGCTATAAATGCGTTTAAAGATTGGCAAGCCAATAAAACTGCTGAAAACAGCGAGGCTATAAAGAGCGTTTCCGTATACAGAAGTATAGGTTCATCTACAAACCTTAATGACAAAGGAGAGAAGCCGTATATTTCAGGCTTTAACAAAAATCAGGGAGATCATAACAGCTTCTGGATCGTGTCAAACGAAACACAGAACATGGAGATCCCCCACCTTGAAGCAGGAAATGCAAATAATCCTTACGGACTTACAGATGCAGATGTTGATGTAAATTATGTTACTGACTCTTACTATGCAAGTACTGCCGACGATGCAGGAACCAGCATAGCATCAGCCTTTGACAAGGTATTCAACACCAGAGGCACACCTGCTTTTAAACCCTCTGAGGGTCAGAATTCCGTAAACTTCCAAGGACTTACATATTCAGACCCCATAGGGAAATACATGGAAATAAAAACAAATGGCATAATAGCCGACTCTAATGAGCAGCCCGTTACCACCGCAGACGGCTCTGTAAAGAATTACGGAGACTTTGACAGCAACGGTGAAAAGCTGACGGATATGGCTCTTGAGCTATACGGCAATATGTACTGCGTGGAAAAAACCGCAAAGTACGATGCCAATTATATAAAACAATGGAAAGAAAACCACCCCGGAGAAGAATTTAAGATGGGTTGGTATTTGGACGGAGAAAATGTAAGTGACCGTTCTACAGGGCCAAACCATACCCTTTGGGAAATAGGGGCAATGTACTACCTTGACGAGAGCAATGCCAAGCAATATCTTGCACAGTGCTACGGCGAGGGCGTAGAGTCAGACCCCGACCCCGAAAAGGTATATACATTCTATCGTGTTGACGGTAGAACAAAGGGTTATGACGAGGAATTCTTAAGAGAAGATCTTGCAAATCCCTGCTATGAAATAAAGCAGGACGCTGCGGGACATCAGACCCCTACGGTTACTTTTAAAAGAAGCGATATAAGAATATGGGTAGAAGACAGCGGAGCATATACCTCAAGCGGTGACTCTGACTTAGGACAGGACACAGGCTACGACCAAATGCTTTATCTGAACATTGCTCCACAGGCTCTGCCTTTACAGGTTACTACTCTTGAATTTACAGGTTCTCGTATGGTAGCCTATAAAACAAACCTTAAGGATAATGCCTCTCTGCCTGTCAGACTTTTCTATACTGTAGGCTTGAGAGATGACATTATGTCTGAGGATGGACTTGACGTAGACCTCAGCAAGGTAAGTCAGGAATATCTTTCTAAAAATAAAGACATAAATGATGACGTAACCTTCTATTCCAATTATTATGACAAGTCACTTTATGAAAGCGGCGGCGGAACCGATGCAAATCAGAACTACGGAAATGCGGCAGTTGCCTTTTCTGTAGGTTCTTCAAATCAGTATTACATATTCCAGCAGAATACGCCTATATTCAGCAATGCATATATTTATCAGGACGGTAAACTTATAGATGTAGGCACAAGCGGAGCAGACCTTTCGGAGTGGGAGGGCTATCTCAGCCCATCTCTTACCGGTGACAGAACCACCATCGCCCTTTCCAAAGGAAAAACAGAGGACGGAAAACCAAATCAGGCTGCATTGGATGCACTCAGTGCCCTTGACCCGAAGCCTGAAAACGGTGAGATAATACTACTGCCTGACGACGTAATTACTACAAGCGTAAGGTCAGCCGGTTATTACTTTATGCCTATAAAATATTACGTTGCAGGTGAAGAATTTGAGGACGAAACCGACGGCGGCGCAAAGAAAAACCGCTGTAAGCAGGTGGTCAAGATAGTTACCAGACAGGGTAAAGAGTTTGGTTCTATGCTTAATGACGCCATTGAAACAGAAGAGGATATGAGCGGCGCTTACATCTGCTGGTATGACTCCAGCGGAACTACCTCTCAGACCTTCCCTTATTTAAAGACGGGAACGAGAACGACAAACAAACCCACTAAGGAAACCTGGAGCACACTTGATACTTTCGGCGAGCCTGTAAGCGGCGAGTGGAGCGACAGTATGAGATGGATAGTTGCCACAAGGGTAGGCGGCTGCAGAGCGGGTGAAATGTCACGACATTCAAGGTCAAAGTCTGACGGTGAAATGGTAGACGAGGAAGGAAACAGTATTGAACCGGGAAATAATACGGAAACAGCTCCTTATTCATATATGCCCGGCTTCGGACTTGGTACTGACTCTACAAATTTAAACCTTGTAAACTATATGGGCAACAACGGCAAGCTTTCAATAGAAGACACTGTGCTTGCCATAACAAAGGAGCTTGAAGGCTATGAGCCTGCGGAAGATGAAGAGCCGCCTCGCTTTAGCTACGATCTGGTAATAAACAATGCAGAAAAGAAAAAGGGTCTTGAGGGCGATATAGGCGTAATTAAGCTTACAAAGCATGCCGATGCTACAAACCCCGACGAATACCATTGGGACAGAGTATTTGATTCTGTTACTGTAAATGTAGACCCCACAACGGGCTTTGTGCTTGCTCCTGACGGAAGTCCTGCATTATATGATGGCTATTATTATAAGGTAAACGCAGATTATTCTTCAGGCTCTGTAAATGCCACCGGGGGAACGGACGATAACGATTCCCAGCAGTTTTATGTAAACTGTGAGCTTTATACATCTCCCGATGCTGAAGGTGCAACGGGAACAAATAAGGACTTAGTTGTATGGCTTACTGTTTTAACAGATGACGGCGGCACATTCAGCGGAGAAAGCGGCGGCGAAAATGAGTATGCGGACGACTTCCAGACTGATGCCGTATACAGCACAATAACCTTGCACTTTGGCTATAGCGAAGCTAACAGACCCGAGGTGCTTAAGAGCCCTGATGAGCTGCCACCAAGCTGGCTTGCCGAAATAGATGTTGACCCTGCGGCGCCTGAGTATGAAGCTGCAAAGCAGGCAAAGATGGAGGAATATAACACCTATCTTACAGAGCAGCCCGAAAACACAGCAACATTCACACTGGGCGACGGAGAGGGTATATTACTTAACGGTCTTGATTCGGGTACTGATTATAAGGTGACCGAAAATCTGAGCGGAGATCAGGTAAGCCACGGCTTCGACCTTGTGAGCGTTTCGCAGAATATGCAGAACGGCGTCATAACATACGACAAAAACCACAATGTCCTTGAAAGCAGCGGCTCTATTACGGGAAATGTCTTTGATATAGGCACCACAACGGACGAGGACAATGTTACTACAAAATATTACAGTATATCAGGTGACACAGGAACATATCAGGAGGAGGTACACTTTGTAAACGGCGCCGACACAGGTACTCTTATAATAGACAAAGACCTTAAGGCCATAGGCGAGGGCGAGCTTACAGAGGAAGACCTTAACAAAGAATTTGAGTTTGAGATAATACTTTATAAGGACTCAACAAACGCTGAGGGACAGAAGATAAAAGAGCCTGTTGACGGTTTCTTCAGCTATTCACTGTTTACCTATGATGATAATTATTTTGACAGCAGCGGCGAGAAAAACGAAAAGAGAAATGTGCTTGCAAGTCAGGCAAGACGCAGACTCAGGTTTACTGCTTATGATGAAGCAACAGGCGAAGTGGCAGACGAAACGACCCCAAGTGCATACGGCAAGGCGACTATAAAGCTTAAGGGTCGTCAGGAGCTCAGGCTCTATGCTCTGCCTATGAATACTAAATATGAAATACGTGAGGTAAACTGGGAAAACAGTGAATTTATACCCGATGACCTTGACGGCGTAAAGGATGGCACTATACAGAAGAACGACAGTCAGAAGGAAATAGAGTCAAGGCAGATTTTCGGAAACACAAAGCTTGGGCCTGCAAATGTAAGTCTTTTTGCAGACAAGAGGGTTGTTGACGAAAGAGGAGCAGAGCTTGCAGACAAGCTTAAGGACGGCGACTATCGTTTCCTTCTTACGGCTGCACAGACAAATCCTGAGGGAGACCCTCTTGCGGAAGAAAGTATAACGGACGGTTCGGCAGGGGAGATACCCGAGGGACAGAACGCTCTTAAGATACTCACAAATAAGGACGACGGCAGCTATAACGGCAATATCGAAGTCTTCAACAATGTAAGATTTACAAGAGCGGGAGAATACACCTACTATCTGCGTGAAATAAACTCCGAGGGAGGCAATATTTCGGGCATTACCTATTCTGATGCGGTTTATAAAATCGTGGTTACGGTAAGTCCTAAGCCCACTAAGGAAAATAATGCGGCTGAAAGAGTGCTTGAAGCCAAGGTGAGCGTTTATAAGAATGACTCCACAGAACCTCTTGCAGACGGAGAACACAATATTATATTTGAAAACGTATATAGACAAATTCCTGTCAGCCTGCGTATTTCGGGCTTAAAGACGCTTTTAAGCGGAAAGCTTAAGGGCGGAGAGTTTGAATTTGAGCTTTATCAGTCAGACTACAGTCCTCTTGGCGCAGCGGCTAATATAAGTCTTGCCACCGCAGATGATGATATTTCTGAAGAAGCAAATAATGAGGATGGTTCCGAGAGCGTTTCCGAAGCTGTAAATGAAGGTGCAGGAGATGGCGGCAACACAAGCGGCTCAGGCAGCACTACACAGGAGGAAACAGCAGAACCTGACAACACCGGTTCTTCAGACGAAGCTCAGGCTGATGAGCCTCAGATTGATGAAGAGCAGGAGCAGATAGTCGACGAAGGCGAAGAGGGCGATATGGCAGAGCCTTCCGAAAATTCTGATGAGGGCGAAGCTGAATTTGTTTATGACAGTGTAGATATTGAGGGAAATGCTTATGTGGACGGCGAAAGCGATACGCCGAGTGCCCTTGATGCTGTGGTTAATACTGCGACGGTTGCTGAAAATGAGGGCGATGAGGCGGTACCTGCTTCAGATGATGATTACGGCATAAGCACGATCAATCAATATCCACGCCCCGAATATTCAAACAGAGTGTATAATAATGCCGACGGTATTTTCGACTTCGGATCTATCGAATACGATGAGACGGGTATATACACTTATGAAATAAGCGAGAGAAACAGTAAAGACTTAGCAGGCTTTGACTACGACAGAGTAAACTTTGACCCCAAGGAATACATACTTACGGTCACTGTAGATAAGCTTGCAGAGGGCGAGGAAGGTTATGACCCCACTGTTGAAAAGCTTAAGTTGTCATATGTGCTTACTCTTAACGGAGAGGTTGTTTCAAGCTCTGATGACGGAAATCTTACTACGGCTCTTGAATTTGACAATGAATTGAGAGCTTACGAGCCGGCAGTTACAATTACAAAGACTCTTGACGAAGCAACAGCAAGCAGACAGCCCCTAAGAAAGGACGACACCGCAGTCTTTAACGTAACAGTTGAAAACACAGGTGAGCTTGACCTTGCGAATACCGTAATCGAGGATCTTCTTACACTTTTTGACGGCGAGGAGGAAGCGTGGGCAAAAAATCCTACAATTCTTCCCAATACCGTAAAGAAGATAACAACTGATGCGGCAGGGCAGAAGACAGAACAAAGCCTTATTATGAATGAGGATTATGAGTATAACATAAACAGCATTACCCTATTAAATGACTTCAAGGTAGGGGAGATAATTGCTTTTGATGTATCATACCGCATAATCCAGAATGACGTTGACAACATTGAAAGAACAAACAATGTATATGTACACGGCGACCCCAAGCCTCACGATGAATGGGATCTTCATGTTTACGAACCCGTAAGCGATGAAGACTTTGATGTTGTAAAGGCGGCTGAAACCACAGAGGTGACCACAGAGGATAACCCGGATGTCGATCCTCCCTATGATACGGAAACCACATCGGAAGTATCTACCGAGATTACAACTTCGGAGGGGCCAACGGAAACAACGACTCTTTCGATAGACTTCGTAAAGAGCGTAGACAATGAGGGAACAGGCGGAAAGTCTTATAAGGTAGGAGACAACGTACCCTTTGTACTTAAGGCGACTAATACAAACGATGTAGAGCTTTACGACTTTATAGTTGTTGATGAAAATGAGGAGGCTGTGATCGATAAGGCAGAGCTTAACGACGGCACCCTTATATATGACGGCAGCAACGGCTATATAAATGATAGCTATGTAAAGAGTATCTCCGCCACATATAACAAAGACGGAGCAACAGCGGATATGAAGCTGCCCCACATAATGATAAACTGTCTTGAACCGGGACAGACAATAACAGTATGGGCGCACGTAACTGCAAAAGCCGGCGGCAGTCTTGTAAACAAAGGCCACACAAGCGGCAGAAGCAAACCCACACCGGGACCGGGCGAAACCGAAACCGAAAATGAAAGCGCAAGCGAAGAAACATCGGCAGATGTTGTAATCGTTACCGAGGGAGATACAGAGGAGGTTTCAGTTGAAACGACCTCCGAAACAACGACCCTTTCTGTAGACTTCGTTAAGGAAGTTGACAATGACGGAACAGGCGGTAAGTCCTATAAGGTAGGGGACAACGTACCCTTTGTACTTAAGGCAACCAATACAAACGATGTAGGGCTTTATGACTTTATAGTTGTTGATGAAAATGAGGAGGCTATAATCGATAAAGCAGAGCTTAACGACGGCACCCTTATATATGATGGCAGCAGCGGCTATATAAATGATAGCTATGTAAAGAGTATCTCCGCGGTATATAACAAAGACGGAGCAACGCCGGATATGAAGCTGCCCCATGTAATGATAAACTGTCTCGAACCGGGACAGACGATAACAGTATGGGCGCACGTAACTGCAAAAGCAGGTGGCAGTCTTGTAAACAAAGGCCACACAAGCGGCAGAAGCAAACCCACACCGGGGCCGGGCGAAACAGAAAGTGCAAGCGAAGAAACATCGGCAGATGTCGTAATCGTTACCGAGGGAGATACTGAGGAGGTTTCAGTTGAAACGACCTCCGAAACAACGACCCTTACTGTAGACTTCGTAAAGAGTGTTGACAGTGACGGAACAGGAGGAAAGTCTTATAAGGTAGGGGACAACGTACCCTTTGTACTTAAAGGAACAAACACAAATAGCATAAGGCTTTACGATTTTATAGTTGTTGATGAAAATGAGGAGGCTGTGATCGATAAGGCAGAGCTTAACGACGGCACCCTTATATATGACGGCAGCAGCGGCTATATAAATGAAAGCTATGTAAAGAGTATCTCCGCCAAATATAACGAAGACGGAGCAACAGCGGATATGAAGCTGCCCCATGTAATGATAAACTGTCTCGAACCGGGACAGACCATAACAGTATGGGCGCATGTAACTGCAAAAGCCGGCGGCAGTCTTGTAAACAAAGGTCACACAAGCGGCAGAAGCAAACCCACACCGGGACCGGGTGAAACAGAAAGTGCAAGCGAAGAAACATCGGCAGATGTTGTAATCGTTACCGAAGGAGATACTGAGGAGGTTTCAGTACAAGAAACAGAACCGCCTACAAGTGACGGACCGCATACACCTCCCGAAAGTACTTCAGAGCCTACTTCCTATTCAATAGAGCTTCATAAAGACGTTGTGGGAAGTACATCAGGTTACAGAGTAGGCAGCGTAGTCAACTATCAGATTAAAGCGACCAATGCAAACTCTGTAAGCCTTAAGGATTTCACACTATACGACAGCAGACCCGAAGCGGTGATCGACAGCATAAGTCTTGTCAGGGCTGATGGCAGAAACGAGGTTATCTATGACGGTATAAATACAAGTGCATTAGTCAAAGAGCTTGTTACCACAGGCAATAAAGCAGAAAATGTATTGCCTCACGTTATTCTTACAGCGATCGAGGCAGGAGATACGGTGACTGCAAATGTTCATATTACCGTAACCAAGGAGCTTATAGACGAAACAGGCGGGCGTCTTGTTAATACAGGATACAGCTCAGGTAAGCCCGATGGAGGCCCTTCACCCGGAGGAGGCCCCGGAGATGAAACCGAACAGACAACTGACGAAACGATAATCTATGAGACCGTAACCAATGACGTGCCTGTGGAAGAAACAACCACAGGTAAGCCCGATGATCCCGATGATCCCGATGATCCTGGCAATCCTCCGGGAGGCGGCGGCTCAGTGAAGTATTCCAATATTACTGTTCATAAGGTATGGAAAGATAACAACAATGCCGATGGCTTAAGACCTGACGGCATAAGCGTAAATCTCCTCAGAGACGGAGATGTCTATAAGTCTGTTGTTCTTGATGACAGTAATAATTGGGAGTACACATGGACGCAGCTTACGAGCGGACACGAATGGGACGTTGAAGAGGTTGACGTTCCCGAAGGCTATGTTTCCTCCGTCAATAAGAAAGATGGAGATTTTACAATAACAAACTCTATACCCGGAGAAGATGAGCCGAATGATGAGAATGATCCCGATGGAAATGATCCTGAGGGAGACAACCCCACAGACGGAAGTCCGAACGGAAGTCCCGGTGACGGCGGTACACCCACAACTCACGGCGATAACGGCTCCGACGATGGCAGCGACCACGGCACACCTAATGATAATGGTACACCTGACGACCAGGGAAATCCAAATGAAAACGGTAATTCTGAAAACGGCGGAGGCTCTATAACAGAAAGACTTCCTCAGACAGGTATGCCTGTAATTCCTGCTCTTGCATCTATTGTTTTAGGTGTTGCAGCCCTTGCAATTGGTCTTAAATTGCGCAGGAAGAATAAATAATATGCAAAAAAGGGTATAGAAGTATATTTAAGGAGATTAAATATGATTAAAAAAACAGTATGTCTATTGCTGGCTTTTGCACTTGTTTCATGTGTGCTAACCGGCTGCGGTAAAACGGAAAGTGATGCACAGGAAGGCGCAGAAGTAGTCAGCGCTTCCGACTCTGCAGAGGTATATATTCAGCCTTAAGCAGATATCGACACATTCTGAAAATTAAAGAACAATAAAAACAGTCCTTCTTGGAAATAAAGCAAATTAATGATATCAATTTGCAAAAAACAAGGAGGACTGATTTTTTTTAAAACCGTCTGAGAATAACGCCCCATTTGTAAATATAATATAATTAAATTGTCAAAAAAACAAAATATCGGTAAAGATAATTTCGCAATATTACATCCGCTTTTACGGTTACGGTATTTCCCGCTTGTTTGTAAAGCTGTGCATCAGAGTTGACCACTCTCGCTTTCTCTAAAAGTTCGTCAGTAAAGTCCTGAAGTCTGAAGCACTCCCGTGGAGTAAGTCCCCGTATTCTGATTTTTTACGTCTTTCATAACCGAACCATTTTCTTTCCGTATTGTACATTGCTCTGTAGGACTTTACGGCAAACCTGTCCTTTTCACAAAACCCCATACATTTCATTCCTGCTTTTTCAAGCCCAAGACGAAAATCTCCGATACCACTGAAATAGTCGATAAATTTAAGCTAACTCACTGTACATCACCGACCTTTGCCATATCATCGTATTTAATTTTTTTACCCTCATGCATTACAAATACATTATCTGTACTTCCCATATATTCTACAAATCCGTTTACTATTACATCAACGAATTTCTCATCAAGCTCTTATGGTATTGCAGATTTTGTTTGTTTCTTCACAGGCTATGAGGGTAGAGCCTGAGTCGCAGAAAGGTTCGAGTACAATGCAGTTTGACATACTTGAATTTTTAATGATATATGCCATAAGCGGAACAGGTTTCATTGTGGGGTGTTCCTTACTGATTTTCGGTCTGTCGTATTCCCGGATGGTGGTCTACTTTCTGTCCGAGTACCATTGGTGCTTGCCGCCTTTCTTCCAACCAAACAGACAAGGCTCGTGCTGCCACCGGTACGGACTTCTTCCGAGAACAAGGCCGTTTTTCTTCCATATGCAGCAGTCCGAAAGGTAAAAGCCGGTGTCCTGAAAGGCTTTTCTGAAATTGAAACCCTGTGTATCTGCGTAGAAAACATATATTGAAGCTGTGTCTGCCGACCATTTCAAAGTTTATGATTATCGGCTCAACATAGCCAAACTCCATAATAGACTTTTTATTTTCTCGTATTCTTATTGCCCCGGCTTTAATTTTTTGCATTGGTTATAAGCTGCGGGCTTTAAGGCATCAATCTGCAGTGTTTTCCATTCCATGGCTTTATTCATATTCTCCATCCTCATAAAATCTTGATTTTACGTAGCACTTGTGTGAGCAGAATTTTTTGTTTTTGTTTCCGAGGATATAAATTCTTTTCCGCAGCCGTGGCATTTAAGCTTGTAGCTTGTTTCATCGCTTCGGTTGGTTTTATCGGGGTGATTTTTCCACTATTCCCGTCTGCATTTTTCTGAGCAGAATTTTTTCCGTCTGCCTTTTGTAGACTGTACAATTGGAGCATAACAGTTGGTACAGATACTTCCGTCCGTAGCTTGCTCCTCCATACTGAGAGCGACGGCAGCACCGAATCCTGCTATGTTTTTGACTTGCAAAAGGAACGCACCCTGTCTCTTGACAGCCCTACGGTATTCGCAATAGTTTTATAACCCTCGCCGTCTTTACGCAGACGAAGTATTATTTTAGTCGCAAAAATACCTCATTTCTGTAAAAATAGCATACTATTTGGCGAAATATAAATATTTCGGGCAATAAAAAAACACCGAATTTATCAGTGTTTCAAAGCCTTTCGGCAACCCATATTTTTGATTTTGGGTATCCCGACCCTTTAATTTTACAGTTTTGTCTGTCTGTGGCCCCTGCGGTCACCGGCAAACCCGATTTCAGAGATTTTCATGCCCCGGTGGGCTGTTTATTTGTAGCCGTACTCCCCATACATATCCTCGGTCATCGTTTTCCTGTCGTGACATTTCTTACAGAGGGCTTGACAGTTACATTTGTCCCAGAATAAATCTCTGTTTCCTTTGTGTGGAATGATGCGGTCAACGACAGTTGCCTTGACATATCTTCCTTCAGCCTTGCATCTCTCACAAAGTGGGTGTGCTTCAAGAAATACTTTCCTCGCTCTTCTCCATAAGCTGTTGTAGCCACGGCTTGCTGCACTCCGTACCTCTTCGGGGCGGAGTGATTTATGCTCTTCACAATATTTATTTCCGTAAGGTACAAGCCTCGGGCAGCCGGGGTTCTTGCAAGGTATGTCGGGTCATTTTGGCATTGGATTCATTATCCTTTTTTTAAAATCGCATCCGCCACTCAGAACTTTCCCTACGGGAAAGCCGCCTAACGCTACACTGTCAGTATTCAATTTAGCAAAAATAATTATAAATATTTTTGTTACTTCTCTTAATCTGTTTATTTCGAATTCTAAGTGAAAAGAGTCAAGGTCTATGTTAGATTTATGAATGAAACTAGGTTTATTGTCCTATCTAACTCTTGTTGTATAATAATATTACTTTTAAATTTTAAATATATATACCAGCCAGCACACTTTATCATACAATTTTAAATTTAAAAATAAATATGTGTTTTGTATGAAAATAATATGAGTAGTTATATTATGTGGTATGTATTTTATAGTTTAGAATATAATCAGAGAAAAATAACATCTTTTCATTCTCTTCAATGTACAATGTCGAGAAATTTAATAAAGTGTTTTCTCTTGATAGGATTTCTGATATTTTATCAATATTTACTTTATCTTTTAATTGTTCTTTAAAACAGTCAACTTTAACACATGTAGGAATGCCATTTGAAGATGTACCCAAAAGAATTCCTATGTGTCGCTGTAGATTACCAACTGGATTTATCAAATTCATTGTTATAATTTCGTTTGAATCATCATTTTTTAAACGCAAGGATAGAAGAGTATCATATTCTTCACAAAAACCATGATAATAAAATTTTGCTTTTTTGTTACCCTTATAGTTAATATTGTTTTCGAGCATAGCATTTCCGATATTATCAATATGCAACAGGGAATATATTAATTTTTTATTTTTAAGCGCAGAGAGATATACGAATATATATGTACCTGCTAAATCTGAATTAATATTATTTCTCTCTATTACTTGTCCTAAATTATACGGAATCTACCCATTTCTTTTTCCCTCAGAAATTTTCGCATGAAGGGTAGTAATAACTTTTAATGCCAAATCATCTTTATTTTTCCATGTTTTTATTGGTAACTTTTCAACTTTTTTCTTAAATTTTTTATAAATTCTTCTTTGCTTACTGCTTTCCTCAAAATATTTTTTTGTTGCATCAGGATCTATAACAAATGACAAAACAGGAATCCCTATTGATTTTGCATAATCATATTCTTTTTTCAGTATAGCTTCTTTCTTCTCCCTTTAATAATGTGCCACAACAATTTCCCAATATAAGAACATAATAGTCTGACATATTAATAGTATTGGCAATTTGTTCCCACTATTCTTTATCGTCAGCATGAAACATTTCCATTCCAATAGGGAAATGATAATTCTCTAAAATTGCCTTTATAACTGAATTACGTTCTTCAATCAGATCCTTGTAAGTAGAACTTATAAAGATTTGGTATCTGCGATTTAACACAACTTTTTACCTCCATTGCGATATAGTATTTCTTTATTTATTTTAATATAAAAATGATTATAAAGGCAAGGGCTAATTATATTTATATAATATTTGCTAAAGCAATCTAAACATATATATAAATAAATTGCTGATTAAATCGGGATTATTTAGTGACAAATAACAATATAAGTATATTATGAGAATTATGAGAAATTACAAGTGGAATTAGTGAATCTGAGAAAAAAGCTATTCATAATGGGTTCTAACATAAAGCTTCAGACATATTAGCTATTGTAATATGTAGTATGTCAGGCATTAAAAAACATAGGTTTTTACTCTGGTTCAGACATACACCCTCTTTCGTCACTACATTTTGAACTAACTTCTAAGTGCAAAACCTCCTGTAAATATTATTACAATAATTTGGGCGTCAATAATGCCATAGATGAAATGACACCTGACAGATGGCTGGAAATTTAAAAATACATTGTGAAAAACGGAGGTGTATTTGAGTATTATCTGGCGGAGAACCTTTGCTGTTGGGAAACAAATTGTTTGAAATTATGGATATTTTACATAACGATGGAACTATATTCCTTGTAATGACAAATGGATATTTACTAACAAATGAAACAGCAAAAAAATTTGCAAAATACCAGTACCATTGGTTTCAAGTGTCCATAGATAGAGTAAATGCTGAGTATCACGACTGGTTTCGTTAAAATAAGGGAAATTGGGATAAAGCAATTAAAGGGGTAAAAGCTATCGCAGATAATGACATTCCCTTAGAAATAACACACTGTGTAACTCCATACAATCTCATTAACATAGATGATATGTGTGATTTAGCATATTCAATTGGAGCAACAAGCATTATGTTAGGTGGAATTTCTTTAAGTGGAAGAACTAACAATAACCAAGATTTACTTTTATCTTCGTGCGACAAAGACCTAATGAAAGAAAAAATTGAAGAAAACAGACTGCGTTTTCAAGGGAAGATGAAAGTATAATCCACCAACAGTGTTAAGCAAGGTTTAATCAATCTTTCAAACCGACCTCGTTCTGGAGCATTAATAAGACCTAATGGAGATTTTCGCATAGATGGTATGGCACCATTTGTTATTGGAAATATTATAGATGAAGATTTTTCTGCCTTATGGCAAAATTTAATAAATAATTGCTGACTAGATTCAAGGGTACAAGAATTTATAAGAAACTTTGACGATGATGACAGAAATAGAGTGGTAATAAATTATATTGAAAAAGATATTCGCTTATAGGATTTATTGAGACTGTGAAAAAAAGTCTGTAAAAATAAAACTTAAATAATGAAGCTTTCTATGATAAAATAAAGACATATGAGGTCTAAAATTATGGCAAAAAAAGACATCTACAAAGTAAAACCGATGACAGAAGGTAAGAGGAATATCATAGCGGGGTTGCTGCAGGAGTATGATATTCAGACAGCAGAGGATATTCAGGATGCACTTAAGGATTTGCTCGGAGGAACTATTCAGGAAATGCTTGAGAATGAAATGAATGAGCATTTAGGATATGAGAAATATGAGCGCACTTCCGAGGACAACTATCGAAATGGCAAAAAAACCAAGAGAATCTGAGGCAAATATGGAGAAATGAATATAGATGTACCTCAGGATAGAGATAGTAGCTTTGAACCTAAGATAGTGCCAAAACGCAAGAAAGACATTTCTGCAATAGAGGAAAAAATAATAAGTCTGTATGCCAAAGGAATGACGACCAGACAGATATCTGATATAACCCACAGATATTTATGGTTTTGAAGTAAGCGAGAGCTTGGTATCAGATATAACAGACAAACTTCTTCCGCAAATAGAGGAATGGCAGAATCGACCTTTATCAAGTATATATCCTATAGTTTTCATAGATGCGGTACACTTTTCGGTTAGAAATAACGGAATAGTAGAAAAAGTGGCAGCATATATAATACTTGGGATAAATACAGATGGTAAAAAAGATGTATTATCGATTGAAATAGGCAAAAATGAGAGCAGCAAATTCTGGCTTGGAGTGCTGAACAGCTTAAAAAACAGAGGAGTTAAGGATATTTTTATCATTTGCGCTGATGGACTTGCCGGGATTAAAGAATCAATAAATACAGCATTTCCGAATGCCGAGTACCAAAGATGTATAGTACATCAGGTAAGAAATACACTAAAGCATGTGTCATATAAGGATATGAAAGCATTTGCTAATGACTTAAAAAGTATATATCATGCGCCAAATGAAGAAACAGGTTTTAAAGCGATGGAAATAGTAACTGAAAAGTGGGAAGAAAAGTATCCTCGTTCCATGAAGTCTTGGAGTGAAAACTGGGATTTGGTAAGTCCGATTTTCAAATTCTCTGAAGCGGTAAGAAAGGTCATATATACTACAAATGCTATAGAAAGCCTGAATAGCAGCTATAAACGCCTAAATCGACAGAGGAGTGTTTTCCCGAGCGTTATTTCATTGCAAAAAGCACTATATTTAGCAACCACCGAAATCATCAAAAAATGGACTTTGCCATTACGAAATTGGGGTAAGGTGTATGGTGAATTATGCATTATGTATGGCGAGCGAATGGATCAGTAACATAAAAGTTTAAGTAGCACAAAAGTCCAAGCAAGTCAAGGGTAAATGCACAGCTTGACGGCTGCCCTTGACATGCTCGTCCTTTTGTACTATAGGCTAATAAGTATCCCCCAGTAAAACTGGGGGTTTTACTTATGCGCCTTAAAGGCTCTTATTACTAGCTGCCCCTTAAGGGGCATATACGACTGACACTTGCGAAACATTTTTGCCTGCTACCCGTTAGAACGGGTTGGTGTTACTTCCTGTCAAATGGATCTATATCCTCTAATGTCATTTGATTTGTTTCTTTATCTTCTTTTAATTGATTTGCAATATATTCTTTTATTGCTTTTGTGTTTTTTCCTACTGTGTCTACATAATACCCTCTGCACCAAAATTGTCTGTTCCTGTACTTATACCTCATATTTCCCCATTTCTCGTATATCATCAAACTGCTTTTTCCTTTCAGATATCCCATGATTCCTGATACACTGTACTTTGGTGGTATCTCTAACAGCATATGTATATGATCCGGACACACTTCTGCTTCTATTATGTTTATTCCTTTCTACTCACATAACCGCCTTAATATTACCCCTATTTCTAAGCGTTTTGTCTCATAAAATACTTTCCTCCTGTATTTTGGTGCAAATACTATATGATACTTGCAATTCCACTTTGAATGTGATAAACTATGAATATCATTATTCATAACGTAAGCCTCCTTTGCTTTTTTTGCAGTGTCAGCCGCAATTCTATTGTAGCAAAGAAGGCTTACTTTTTGTACTCATCGCTTAAGCTCTTTTGAACTCCCCGGACTATCCGGGGGTTTTCTTTCACAATAATAGCGGTTAAGCAGAAATCTGCTAACCGCTACATATCAACTATTAAATTGTCATAGAAAGTCAATTTACAGAAAAAATTTCACACTGCCGAAAAATCCCACATTGACTATAATTGATTTACATATGTTTAAAACTTATAACTAAACACAATTTATAGATAAACTTTATATTGTGTTAAATATCACCTCACTTATATAATAATAATTTTAATTGTTTTTCCATAGCTAAATTTAAGTTCTCTTTAAAAGTCAACCTTGATACAATAACAGTTTCAAACCCAACCTTTTCTTCATTTATCTTAAGTGTATATTCGAGAGCTTTTATAGTTAGTTGATTCAATTCATCAAATTCTTTTTCTAAATTACTCGCAATATCTTTGTCAAGTAGAGGTAAAACATTTTTGTAGATAGTTTCTACACTTTTATTTAAGTTGTTTGATAGCTCAATTACATTATTTTTACCTTCATTTGGTTCTATGGATCCTTCATTCAAGTCCATTTCAGATAATTTATTTCGATTTTCATAAATTTTTTTGTATCTAAACTCATCTAAACTTTCCCCATGTCTTTTTTCCCCCATCTTATTCTCTTTATAGCTTTGAAACAGTGTAATTATAACATTTCCGATAAATGAAAATAAACCAGCAGCTAAACCAGAAGGTAGAACATAGGTTGTAAAAATCTTAATATCCATAATTAATGTCTCCTTTCTTATGTAATGTAAAACATAATTATAATCTTAAATTTTATTATAAAGCAAAATATTTAGAAATGCAATACATAATGTATTTATTTACAAACTTATGGGGCAAATACACATCAAATTATACCATAATGAATCATAAATGATTATAAAATGAAAAATGCGTATTCTATCTATTTTATATAACTTACTTTTTCCCCGAATGGGTTTATTTCGCCGTAGTAGAGCTTGTCGAGTAGGCTTTTCATATTTAATCACGTCCTTTCAGCGACACATACTACCACATATGTTGGGATTAGGGAATATAAGGAAAGCACAAAGATGATGGGGTATTCCTGTGGGATATAAACAAAAGGTCGGATTATGGATATTGCATAAAACTGTTAAAATTTCTATAATCTGACATTTCTTATAGGGGGGGGGTAAAAGGGGTCAAAAAGCTGTTTTGGGACAAAAGGGGGGTCGTAAAATATCTGCTTTTACATTGTATAGAGCCTTAAAACACACTAAAGGGCGAAATAAAAATAAGGGCTTTGGTGATTGAAAAGCCCTTGTTTATCGTGTTTTTTAGGTTATTTTCTTTTGAGCAGGACTACGGTTTCGATGTGCGTAAGAACAGATTTCACATACAAAATGGCGTAATTTAAACAATATGGCGAAATAGAATTTTAAGGTGCAAAGGGGGTGAATTTTAAATTTCACCCCCTTGATAAATTTTTAACATTATTAGGTTCTTGTTCAATTTATTTTTTTTGGTGGAAAAATCCTATTTCTGTCGAATGAAGCCTTGCGATTAGCAGTATTCAATCTCTGTTCCGTCAAGAAATTGTATAAAAATATCTCCGTTTTCATAAATCGTTATGTGGTCGAGAGTGCGGAGAAGATGGTCTGAATTGAATTTTATTATGTGGTCGGCTCTTTCTGTGAGCTTTAAGAAGTCTTTCGCTCGGTAGGCTGTGAGGAGATTGTTGTCCTCGGCTTGTTTATGCCATTTTTCTCGGCATACGGAGATATTGTCTATCAGAGCGTTCCAAGCTATTATGAAAACCTGTTCTAAGGTGGATTCTTCAATGTGTCGGTTTGTGCAGCCCTGAACGCCTTTTACTCTGTAGCGTTCGTTGCACTGCCATACCTGTCTTGACTTCTTTCCGTTTATCCATGTTTTTCTGCCGAAGGAGCTGCCGCATTCACCGCAGACAACCTTGCCGAAGAATGGATTTGACTCGGCTTTTCGGGAATAGGATTTCAGGGAATATTTTTCTATGTGGGCTTTTCTTCTCAGTATTTCAAGCTGAACACATTCCCACATATCGGGAGGAATTATAGCCTCGTGGTCTTCCTCAATATAAAGCTGTTGCAATTCTCCCTCATTTTTTTTGCGCTTTTTGGTGAGGAAGTCTACTGTCAGACCTTTCTGAAGAATAGCATCACCTTTGTATTTTTCATTTTCAAGCATACTCTGAATAGTTGTAGTTTCCCATTTGCAAGTGCCGTCCCACTTGACTATTCTCTCTTTTTCAAGAATACGCTTTATGTGGTCTGCTGTTTTACCTGAAAGAAATTCCTTGTAAATCCTCTTTACTACCTTTGCCTGTTCAGGATTTATAATAAGTCTGCCGTTTTCGTCCCTATCATAGCCCATAAATCTCTTTGTGGCTATGCCGTATTCTCCGTTTTCATATCTGCGCCTTATTCCCCATCTGGTGTTTTCGGATATGGAGCGGCTTTCGTCTTGTGCTAAAGATGATAATATTGTCAGAAGCACTTCTCCTTTGGAGTCAAGGGTATCTATGTTTTCCTTTTCAAAGAAAATTCCAATTCCAAGAGCTTTTAATTCTCTGACATAATTAAGGCAGTCAAGTGTATTTCTTGCAAATCTCGATATTGACTTGGTTATGATGCGGTCAATTTTACCTAATCTACAGTCGGCTATCATTCTGTTGAAATCATCACGCTTTTTTGTATCTGTAGCTGAAATACCCTCGTCTGCATATACTCCGGCGTATTCATAATTGGGGTTGTTGGTTATGAATTCTTTGTAGTATCTCACTTGATTTTCATAGCTTAATAATTGCTCGTCTTGGGCGGTGGACACTCTGCAGTACGCTGCCATTCTCAGCTTTTGCTGTTTTTTGTTTTGGTCTGATACTGTTAAGTTCCGATTTGCGGGTATAACTGTAACACTTCTTGCCATTGATAATCTCCTCCTTTACTATTGTGGGTTCTGTGATGTTTTGTGCTGATGCGTCCTCGTCTCTTACGTGAATTCCCGGACAGGCTTTTATGCCCTCCCTTATGCTCTTTCCGCACCACCATTCAATTCTTTTGTTGTGTACCTGTTGGCGTATGAGAGCGGAGCCGCAGTAGGGGCAGATGAGAAGTCCGGACAAGGGATAGCGGTTTTTATATTTTTCGGTATCTTTCATGCCTCTTTCTATACGCCGCTTCTCCATAATCTCTTGTGCCTTATCCCATATTTCAGGTGAAACAATAGGCTGATGGTCTCCTTCTATGTAATAGCTGTCTATCTCACCCCGATTTGTTTTTCTCTTTCGTACGGCAGGACTGTAGGTTTTCTGTAATCGGCAGTCACCCTTGTATTTCTCATTTTTTAATATGTGGCATACGGAATTTGAAATCCACTTCTTGTTTTTGATTGTAGGTATTCCTTCAGAATTGAGTATTTTTGCTATGGTAGGGGTTCCGATACCGCTTACATACATATCAAAAATTCTTCTTACAATCTTAGCTTGTTCCTCGTTTACAATAAGCTCACCGTACTCGTTCTTATCATAGCCAAGTAAAAATTTGGTTGACATAACGACCATACCCTGTCTGAACCGTTTTTGTACAGACCACTTTATGTTTTTGCTTATGCTTTCAAGCTCCTCTTGGGCAAAAGAAGAGAGGACGGATATCATCATTTCACCGTCCTCTGAAAGTGTATTAATATTCTCTTCTTCAAAAAATATGCCTATGTCAAGCGACTTAAGCTCTCTCAAATATTTAAGAGTAATTGCGGTATTTCTTGCAAAACGGGATATTGATTTGACGATGATTAAGTCAAACTTTCCCTCCCTTGCGTCCGAAATCATCTGCATAAAGCCCGGTCGTTCCTCTTTGGAGCCTGTTATCGCCTTGTCGTGGTAGATTCCCGCAAACTCATACTCTGGGTTTGATTTTATAAGTCGTTCGTAGGTTTCGGTCTGGTTTTCAAGGGACTGGGCTTGGCTGTCACTGTCTGTTGAAACTCTCGCATAGGCGCAGACTCTCTTTTTTGGCTTTGATGTCTTTACATCTGTTGGATTAATTATCCTGATTCGCATTGTTTTCACTCCTTCCTTCCTTATTATATATCACTCTGTTTGCTCGATAAGTCAAGTTAATTGTGTAAAAAAGGGCAGACTTTTTTTGGTCCGCCCTCTAAAATTAAAAAAAGGAGTTGATTTTGATTCGGAAATATTGTATAATTAAATTAGAAAAAGAAAGAGCAGGTATTGACCGTACCCACTCTTTCCCAAAAAGACACCCCACTTCAAAAGTGGTTGGTCGGCAGTTATATTATGTAGGCATTAAGCCCACAAAATTAGACCGCTTCTCATTTGCAAACTGGAGCGGTCTTTTTCTTTACAACAAGTTACTTTTATATAAGATGACTATGTACTTCACGTCAAGCATAAACTGCTTTAATGCGAAGAAGCCATAAATTATGTCAAAGACTGTCATAAGAGGCTTCACCTCCTTTACAGGAAGCTCGACCAACCACTCTTTAGCAAAGTGCCTATGCTTATTATACAATAAAATTTGTCGAAAGTAAATATTAAACTTCCTTATTTTTTCGCTGATTTCGGCTGTTCTGCGGTTTTTATTATAACCTGATTATCGGTATATTCCACACTGAAATTTCCGACTGCATCTGCAAGCTCTCTCATCTGCACATAATTTCTGCCGTTTAAGAGAATTGATTCCACGGTCTTTTCCTCATCATCTACATGGATTTTGAGCTCGTTTGTCTTGCTGCTGATGGAGGGAACCTTTGTACTTACATCATAGCCGATGTCAAAGCCCGCCTGTTCCAAATCCTGAATGCAGATGTAATTCAGACTTTCGTTTAATATTCTGTTTGCCTTGTATTCCTTTCCGTTTATTTTAACAGTGATTTTTTCTACCACGTTTTCTACCTCCTCTTCATCGGGTTTAGAGTTGTTCTGTTCTGCCGCAAGCTGTTTTTTGAAATTTACCCAAGCTGTATTATCTCTCACAAAGGGTTCGGGACACATTTTCTTTGTTACGTCATAGTGTCTTATCACATTGTTAAGAGGGATATTGTATTTTGCCATAAGCTGATTTATGAGTGATATGGCATTGGCGATAGTTTTTTCCTTGAAGTCATATTTGCCTTTTGAGTTTATGTAAGAGCAAAGTTCCACGCCTATGCTGTTGTGGTTTCTGCACTCAGGGTGGTAATAAGTGCCTGTTGTGCCACAGTGCCAAGCGATGTTTTTATCCTCGATTGACTGATATATACTGTTCTCGTCCACGAAATAGTGAGCCGAAGCTCCTCTGTAGGACTTGAAATAGTTTGTGTTGGAAAGGGCGGTATCGCCGTTGTTGCCTGTATAATGCACAACTATGTACTTTATACGGCTTTCCGTTCCTGCATTGTAATTCTGAGTAGTAAGGTTTTTAATTATATCCATTTGCAATAGCCTCCTTAGTTTTTGTTTTTAAGGGTTTTAAGATATTCGTCAGCCTTTACCGCCTCAACAGTGAAGCTGTTGTTTTTCCACCACGCCCAGACTGATGTGCCTATGGTGAAGGCAAGGCTTAAAAGCTGTGTTATCTGTTCGTCCTCTATTGGCAGGGGAGTTATGCCCATAACTGTCAGAATCTGATTGACGAGAGCTAAAATAAGTAAAACCGTTCTGATTATCGTTCCGTTTGATATGTTCATTGTGTATGCCTCCTTTAAGATTTTATGTTTTCGTTGATTTCATCTATCCTGTGGTGGACGGTTTCGATTTTTTCCTCTATGAGCCTTTCTTTTGTTTCAAGCTCATAGGTTCTCTCAATAAGGTTATTATGCTTATTAACCTTTTCCTCCAGCTTTTCAAGCCTGTAATTTATGAGCTTGGTATTTACGAAAATACCCACCACTGTGCCAAGGCAGCTACCCAATGCGCCGATTAAAGCAATGAATAATTCATTCATAAAATCACCTCCGAATATTAAATTACACTGTACACAGTTGTTCCGTTTACCGTTAAATGGGCGGAAAAGCCCTGAACCGCACCCCTTAAAGGTCCGTGATTTGAGCCGCATGGCTGGTCTGCGTGAACATTCACATTGAGATATTTTCCGTTGTCGCTTTCACTTACCGTAAATGACTTGCTGTCTGAAGCGTCCCAGTTTCCGGACTCCTCAAAGCCTTGTTCCGCCTCAACGCTGCAGCTTACCTGAAGTCTTTCACTCAGGCATTCTATATACGCATCTCCGTAAAGATTGTAAGTGTAGTCATATTCTATGCCGTCACAGTGCATTGCGTAGTTGACGGAAAGCTCGATTTTATCCCCAGTTTTAACCTTGAAGGTTGAGCTTGTGTAGCTTTTCTGAAAACTGCTTTGCAGACCAAAAGGACAACTGTCTGACTTAGTTGAAAATACATTATTGTAATCCCTTGTGTCGCTTGATGGCTGTGGTGTGGTTCCTCCTCCGCTGCCGCTACTACTACCACCACTTCCACTTGTACTTCCTCCTGATGATTCAAGTGATTTAACTTTTGTTTCAAGTGTCTTTATCCTATCATTAAGAGCAAGCACATATTTCTTGAAATCGCTTAAAATCTCTGTTATCTCGGTATCACCGCCGTGTCCGTTTGAGCCGTTGTAAACGCTGTATGGGCTTAACCAAGCCGATGTGCTGAGCAGAATGTCCGTTGTGTCTATCAGCTTGGCGAATATTGTTTTGTAGCGCATATATCCCGAAGAGCCTGAACCGCCCAAATTATATACACAGTTGGCGGCAGGCTCCATTGTATGAGTTTTTACAGTGTCCTCAAAATTCAAAAGGCTTAAAAATGTCGTAGGATTGTGAAATGTATTTGTTTCATACAAGCCTGATGCATCATTTCCTACTTCAAGATTTCCCGTAAAAACTGCGTGGGAATGGCAGAATATAGAGTTCCAAAGCTCAAAGGCTTCAGAACCGTGTGTTTCAATCTTGCCGCTTTTGCTTATCTCTATTGAGGCTGTTCCATCTGCATTTGTCAGGGTAAGTCCCTTTCTGCCCTTAACAACCTTAACCAAAAGGCAGTAATCACCGCCTATTTCAAGGTCGTTGTCAAGCCTTTTGTGGGTATGACTTGTGTCGGACTTTTTGTCCAAAGCTGCAGCGATGGCTTTGTTTTCAACAGGATTTGCAGATGATGAGTTTATTTCTTTATCAACGGTTATTTTTTTCGCTCCTGCATCAAGGCTGTCAAGTTTGGTTTTGTCCGCTGCGGACATAAATCCGGCGGTTGTTTTTGTGGCGTTTTCGTGGGTATGTCCGGGGGTAAATTCTACTTCAAAGGTAGCAGTATTGTTGACATAATAGTCTAAATTGTCAACAGGGTACTCGCTTGAAGCGATATAACGAACACAGCCATCATAAATGTAAAACCGCAAAATATCGTATTCAGGACCGCCCCATTTGGGTTGGGCAGCCGAGGAAAGTGTTTCTGTTACAACCTTTCCCCGTACAGACTCTGTTGGGTACAAAACCCCAAGAAAATCAATATATTCAAGGGAGGTAAGAGCGATATTCAAAACCTTTTCCGAAAAGTCTGTGTAATTTAAAACCTCCCACCCGATGATGGTATTTCCCTCATCGGGAGCTGTGTTTTCGGCGTGAGATGTGTTTCTGTAAACACATTTGAGGTTTGCAGTAATCTGATAAACTATATCATCAGGACTATGTTTGTGTCCCACATCTGACTTGCTATCAAGCCTTGCCTTGATAATTCTGTTTTCAACGGGATTTTTTGAAGAGCCGTTTAATGAGCTGTCAACTACTGTCTTGTTTGCGCCCTCGGCTATTCCGTCAAGTTTTTTCTTGTCTGCCGCCGACATAAATCCCGATTTGGCTGCGGTGGCATTTGCAGGCTTGTTTTTAATAAAAGCATCACTGCCGGAATTGCTCTCGTCCCAGTCCGACTGGACATTTACCTCTGCGCCGCTCTCCACCGTGTCGAGCTTAGTCTGTATGCCGTTTATACTTTCGTCCAGTATGTCTGCGTTTGCATTAAGTTTCATAATATCGGCTATATCCGCATAATCGGGCTTGTTCAGATTTAAATTCGGTGTCTGCTTCATTTATTCCACCTCCACTTCAAAAGTGCCGAGTGAAAATATCTCGGTTTCCTCACAGGTTATATTCTCATAGCCATCATTTATTTTGAAATCAGTTATGTCGTTTACTCCCTCACAGCATAAGGCAAGGTGAAGAAGTCTCGCATAGCTGAGTTCCGTTTTCTTGAAATTAATTTGTGAAAAATATTTTAATACCGCAGCCTTTATATTTTCCTTTATGTCTGAAATTTCAAGAGTTCCGTCAAGCTCCACATTGCCGCTTATGTTTATTTCCTTTGTGACTGCCCCGAAAACCTCGCAGATTGCTCCCACGGGCGCACAGCCTGAGCCGTCTCCGTTCTTGTTTGGATCGATGTAATTCTGAACGGATTTTATTATTGCCTCGTCCGCCGTATCTCCCTCATCTCCGCAGATATACAGATTTACCTTGTTGTTGATGGTTTTATCCCTTGTGGCTTTTGTGCCGCCTACTCCCTTGCACTCCAAAGCCCATAGAATATAATGGGCTCTGTTACCACTTGTGGCGGGCATTTGCAGCCTTAAATAATAACGGTTCCTTAAAGCCTCGTCTGTCTCCTCGTCCGCTCCGCCCTCGATAGGGGAGGGGTTTGTTATGCTGTCCACATTGGCATTTGATGTAACCATAACGGTAACGGTATTTTCGTCTGTGTTGTAATCCTCCCCCGGATTTGCAGCCACTATCGGAACAACAGCCGTTCCGTTTACCTCAACATCAGCCACAACCTCATACTCACATATCCCATTAGAAACAATCGTACCCGAATATATCGTGCCGTTTCCTCTGACTTCGATATATCCGCTTGCTCTCTGGGCAGTTTTGCGTTTTATGTCTGTCCATTGTTTCACATACGCATCAAGCTCATCTCCTCTGAGCTTTTCCACGTTCAGTTTTTCAGCCGTATCGGTCAAAAGCTGTAAAAGCTCATATAGCTTTATGGCAAAAGCCTTGAACATCTCCCACAGCCAGTTGCCTTTTACCTTTGAGTAGTTTGACGGCATTTCGTTCAGCATATCGGCTTGTATATCGGAAATTTCCTCATTATAATTCACCGTTTTCCACCTCCTCCATATAAACTTTTAACTTCTCAACTATTCCGGAATAATACCTTTGCAGTTGTCTTTCGCTTCTGTAAAGAATAAGTGATATGGAAGTCCAAGATTTGTCTTTTTTAAACTTAAGCCTTACAATTTCACTTTCTTTATCATCAAGCCTTGAAAGAAATCTGTAGAAGTTGGGATTTCCCTCAGATACCCATTTTTTCAGGAGTTTTGATGCAGTTTCCTTGTCCGGTATATTCACTTGCTTCACCTCTCTTTCAGAGTCACTGATTTGTCATTGGGATTATAGTCAACATCAAAGCCGACCGCTCCTGCCATATCCCTTACATAGCAGTAAGCACAGCCGTCATACACTTCAGTGTGTATATCAAGAAGTTCTCCGTCTGCAATAACCTGTTTCCTTTCGGCGTTCCAGTCAACCTCTTTTCCCAATAAATTAAGGACATCTCTCGCCTTTATGAGAGTATGTCCTTCAATATTTGCCGATTTGATTTGTGATGTGGTATTGTTGTATGTTACTGCCGTTTCCTTAAATACGGGGGCTGTGCTTTCCTCCGGTGGGGCAGTCTGTGTATTTACGAATATGTATTCTACACAGTCAATGGTTGCCCTTATATTCTTTACTGTGTCATAGTAGTATCGGAAGTTCTTAATCGCTATGGCAATGTTCAAAAGCTCCGTCATATTGTCTGTAACCACAAGCCTTGCAGGAATTTTCTTTTCTGCAACGTACTTCAGAAGAGAAATAACCTCCTCGCCGTTTCCTTTGCAAAATTCATATTCCTTTGTGGGCAGAAATAAATCAAGTGTAAACGTCCTCGGTTTTTTGCTGCCAAGGAGAGTCAGTGTCTTGGTGTGCGCCGTAAATTCCTCATTGGCAAGCTCCTGCACTATTTCGGGCAGCTTATCGGGAATAACAGGCACTTCCACAACCTTTTCATTATTGTTGTAGCTTAAAAGCATTTTTACAGGTGTCATATCGTCACTCCTTAAAATTGGCATAAAAAATCCCAACAGCTTATGCTATTGGGATATGCAATGCTATTTAGTTAAATAAAAATACACTATAAATAGGAATTTACATTGTAATCTCATGACTGTATCACATCCAATTTCCATTAAACGCCGCTGCCATAATTGCTATCAATAATATAATAATCAGAACACATATTACAAGGCTAAATAAACAGATTATAAGTCCACTCGTCCATAACGTGGGATACAGTTTTCTGCTCCTCCTCGTAATAATGGAAATAATCACGCCAATAAAGGAGAGTATCGGTCCTACAAGTATAATGTTGATGTATGTATAGGGTGCGTGGTTTGCACTGTAAAAATAAAGTGCAAAAATGCAAAAAGAAGAGATTCCCAGTATAAGCGGTAACATCATCAATTT
>CANRPW010000027.1 GCA_947632615.1 uncultured Clostridia bacterium
ATGCCCGACCCGTGGGCGAGGCGAAGAAATGGGCGCAGAGCGCCCATTTCTTCGCCTCGCCCAACGGCACGTGGTCAGTATTCCGAAAAGCCAATGCCCCCGGATGATTGTGTTTTTTTTCAGCAAAGACTTTTAACAAAGTCTTTTACTGCTTCTGCGTTGCCGCCGCTTGAGTTTATTACTCTTATTATGGCAGAACCGACTATACAGCCGTCTCCCGACTTATTAAATCTGTCGCAGTCTTCTTTTTTGGATATACCAAAGCCTATACATACGGGTGTATCTGTATTTGCCTTTACTGTTTTTATAAAATCATCAATTCTTGAGTCAAAGCCCGAGCTGCCGCCTGTTACACCTAAGGTCGAAACGCAGTAAACAAAGCCCTTTGCATTTTTAACAAGCGTTGGCACTCGCTCTCCTGAAGTAACTGCAACAAGAGGTATCATATGAATATCGGTTTTTTCAAGATATGGCAGAACCTCGTCATATTCCTCATAGGGAAGATCGGGAATGATAACTCCGTCCACGTCTATTTCTGTCATAAGGTCTACAAATTTTTCTGTGCCATAGCAAATTATTGAAGAAAAGTATACCATAACAACAAGGGGTATATCACTGTTTTTTCTTATGTTTTTTGTAAGAATGGCAAGCTTGTTAAAATTGAAGCCTCCGCTTATAGAACGAAGTCCCGCCTCTTGGATTACAGGTCCGTCAGCAAGAGGGTCTGAAAAGGGGACACCCAGCTCTATAATGTCTGCGCCGCCTTCTTCAAGAGCATATACAAACTCTTCTGATTTTTCTATTGAAGGATCTCCTGCCGATATATATGCTATGAGGGCTTTTTTACCCTTACTTTTAAGCTCTTTAAATTTTTTGTCTATTCTGTTCATAATATAGCCCCCTTAAATTTCTTTGCCTAAATATTTTGCCACTGTATGAACGTCTTTGTCGCCTCTGCCTGAAAGATTTACTATTATTACCTCATCCTTTGACATTTTAGGCGCTTCTTTAATAGCTTGTGCCAAGGCATGAGAGCTTTCTATAGCAGGCATTATGCCCTCGGTTTTGCAAAGGGTCTTAAATGCTTCTATTGATTCGTCATCCTTTATGGAGGTATATCTTACCCTGCCTATGTCGTGAAGGTAGGCGTGTTCTGGTCCTACGCCGGGATAGTCAAGACCTGCGGAAATAGAATAGGCGGTTTTTACAACACATTCGTTGTCCTGAAGTATGGCAGACTTCATTCCGTGAAGCACTCCCGGCTTGCCTCCTGCAAAGGCGCAGGCATGCTTGCCTGTTTCAACGCCAAGCCCCGCTGCTTCAACACCTATAAGCTCAACGTCTTTGTCTTCGAGGAAGGGATAGAAAATACCCATTGAATTGGAGCCGCCGCCTACGCAGGCATATATTTTGTCGGGGAGTTTGCCTTCTGCTTCCATTATCTGTTTTCTTGCTTCATCGCCTATAATGCGCTGAAAATCTCTTACCATAGTAGGGTAGGGGTGAGGACCTACCACCGAGCCTATTATATAGAAGGTATCTTCTGCTCTTGCTACCCATGTTCTTATAGCTTCGTTTGTTGCATCCTTAAGAGTGCCTGTTCCCGATGCAACGGGAATTACCCTTGCGCCCAAAAGCTCCATTCTGAATACATTGAGCTTCTGTCTTTCTATATCCTCAGTACCCATATAAACGTCACAGTCCATACCGAAAAGAGCCGCTACAGTAGCCGTAGCAACACCGTGCTGACCTGCTCCTGTTTCTGCGATGACTTTTGTTTTGCCCATATGTTTAGCAAGCAGCGCCTGACCAATGGCATTGTTTATTTTGTGTGCCCCTGTATGGTTGAGGTCTTCTCTTTTGAGATATATTTTTGCTCCACCAAGCTCTTTTGTAAGATTTTCCGCATAGTAAAGCACAGATGGTCTGCCTACATACTGCTTCATATAATACATATAGTCTTTTTTAAATTCATCGGTTTTGCAATAGGTCTCAAACTCCTTCTCCAAAACCTTCAGAACATTCATAAGTGATTCGGGAACATACTGTCCACCGTAAATACCAAAATCCTTGCTCATAATTTATTTCCTTTCCAAAGCATTAAATAATTCTTCTATTTTTCGCCTGTCCTTAAAGCCATCGGTTTCCACAGATGATGAAAGGTCGACAACAGGCGGATGTACCACTTCTATGGCATCGTTTATATTTTCGGCAGATATGCCACCAGCCAGAATAGTGTAATATTTTTTAGCAAAGTCTGCCGCAAGCTTCCAGTTAAAGGGTCTGCCCGTTCCGCCCCAAAGCTTTTTGTCGTATGCATCAAGCAAATAGCCGTCCACGTCGTATTCTGCTGCCTTTTCAAGTGCATTTCCGTCCTTGACGTTTATGCTTTTCCACACGGTCAGGTCTCTGAATTTTTGACAAAACTCATTATCCTCGTCTGAGTGCAGCTGAACCACGTCAAGTCCTACGGCATCGGCTATTTCTCTTACGTTTTCGGGGGTGGTCTCTGTGAAAACGCCCACTGTCTTGATATCGGGTCTTAGCCTTTTCTTTATTTCGGTTGCCGTTTTTATATCCACCTGTCTTTTACTTTTGGCAAATACAAGCCCTATAAAGCTGACAGGGAAGTCGTTTACAATATAGGCATCCTCGGATCGTCTTAAGCCACATATCTTAATAAGCGGTTTTGTATGCATCACGGAACTCACCTGCCTTTTTTACAATATCTCCGCTGCGCATAAAGCTCTCGCCTACAAGCACAGCATCAATGCCTGCCTTTGCCACTACCTTTATATCCTCAGGCGTGTGAATGGAGCTTTCGCTTACAAGAACCTTTCCCTCAGGCACTATTTCCGCAAGTCTTACCGTTGTATTCAGATCCTCCGAAAAATCATACAGGTTTCTGTTGTTAATGCCTATAATGTCAGCCCCTGCTTCAAGTACGATCTCAAGCTCCTTTTCATTGTGTGACTCCACAAGGCAGTCAAGTCCTACGCCGTGAGCAAAATCTATATATTCTCTTAAAACTCTCGGGTCGTCAAGTATGGCGGCTATAAGCAGAACAGCAGAAGCCCCAAGCTCCCTTGCTTCAAATATCTGCATAGGGGATATTATGAAGTCTTTTCTAAGTAAGGGCAGGTCAATTTTTTGATGTATTGCCTTAAGATAGTTGGGAGAGCCTTGAAAAAAATGCTCTTCCGTAAGGACAGATACGGCATCAACGCTTTTTCCGTAGGCAAGGGCAGTTTCTATAGGGTCAAAATCCTCTTTTATAACGCCCCTTGAAGGTGAAGCCTTTTTTACTTCACCTATTATGGAAAGACCGTCTTTTTTAAGAGCATCCTTAAAGCTCGCCGTTTTGTCTGTCTTTATTTTTTCATAAAGATTTGTTACATCAAATATATATCTTCTCTCCGCAAGTGTAAGTCTTTTCTTAGCACAAATGTCATCAAGTATCATATAAGCCCCTCCCGAATGAAATTTTCAACCAGCTTCATACCCTCGGGGGTGTATATAGACTCGGGATGGAACTGAAGTCCTATTATAGGAAGACTTTTATGCCTTATTGCCATTATTTCGTCCTCAGTTTCTGCTGCTATGTCAAAGTCCTTTGGCATTTCCTTTATAGAAAGAGAGTGATATCTTGCTGCCTTCATAGGGCTTTCTAAGCCTGTAAATATGCCTTTTCCGTCGTGGGTGACCATTGATGCCTTGCCGTGGAAAAGTTCCTTTGCATTAGAAACGACCCCGCCAAAAGCAACGGCTATTGACTGATGACCTAAGCATACCCCTAATATTGGCACTTTGCCGCTGCAGGTCTTTATTATTTCTATGCAGTTTCCTGCCTGCTCGGGTGTTTTAGGACCTGGGGAGATAACAAGTCTGTCGGGGTTTAAGGCAAGTACCTCCTCTCCCGTTATGGCATCATTTCTGTATACTCTTATATCCTTGTCAAATTCACCTATATACTGATATAAATTGAATGTGAAGGAATCGTAATTATCTATAAGCACAACCATCAGATGTCACCTCCTATAGCATTTACAAGGGCTCTTACCTTGTTGTGACATTCTTCAAATTCATTTTCGGGTATGGAGTCGGCTACAATGCCTGCTCCTGCCTGCATATATATTTTTCCGTCTTTTATTATCATTGTTCTTATGGTGATGCAGGCATCCATATTGCCGTTAAAGCTGAAATATCCGCTTGCGCCGCCGTAAGTGCCTCTTTTTACGTTTTCAAGCTCGTCAATAATTTCCATAGCTCTTATTTTGGGCGCACCCGAAAGAGTGCCCGCAGGAAGGAAGGTGGAAAGTACCGAAAAGCTGTCTTCGTCCCTCTTTTTCTTGCCCTCTACGGTAGTTACCATGTGCATTACGTGTGAGTAGTAGTGTACCTTCATAAACTCCTTTACCTCAACAGAGCCTATTTCTGATATCCTTCCCATATCGTTTCTTGCAAGGTCCACAAGCATTACGTGCTCTGCCTGCTCCTTAAGGTCATCTCTTAAGTTTATGGCAAGGGCAATATCCTCTTCGGCATTTTTGCCCCTCTTTCTTGTACCTGCTATAGGAACAGTCTTTACAGCATCTCCCGTAACTTCAACTATCATCTCCGGTGAGCTGCCTGCCACCTGATAGTCACCGAAGTTAAAATACATAAGGTAGGGGGAGGGGTTTATGGCTCTTAGCTTTCTGTAAAGGTCTATGGGCTTCTGGTCTGTTTCAACAGTGAGCCTCTGAGAAAGCACTACCTGGAAAATATCCCCGTCATATATATATTTCTTTGCCTTTTCAACCATTGACATATATTCGTCCTTTGTCACGTTGCTGCTTACCTTTATTTCAGGCTGCTTTTTAGGCATTTCATATTTTTCGGGAGGAATGGAAGATTTAATGTCTTTTTCCATATTGTCAAGCATAGCCTCAGCTCTGCGCTTGCCGTAATTGTCGGGAGTATCCAGCACAACAAGTCTTATGCAGTCGTGCATGTGGTCGTAAATTATAAATTCGGTAAACACCATAAGGTTTACAACAGGCACGCCTATGACGTCGGGATTTTTATCGGGGAGCTTTTCATACTGTCTTATAATATCATAGCCAACCGTGCCGACGGCTCCGCCTATAAACGAAACGTCAAGGTCTGACTCAACCTTATATTCGCTTAAATACTCCTTAACTCTGTCAAGAAGCTTTCCCTCATATACTCTTTTTACTCCCTCTTCTTCTATAATAAGCTTGTCGGAGCCGTAAAGACGAGCTTTAGGATTTTTGCCCAAAAATGAAAAATTGATCTTTCCGTCGCCTCGTCCCTCTAATATGAAGCCCTTTTCGTCGCCTACATATTTGTAGAAAAGGGTTATAGGCGTTTCGGTATCTCCCGAAAATACTCTTTCGTAAGTAACTAAGTTTTTCATTAATACTACCTCCCAATAAAACAATTTTATAAAGAAGCTGATGGTTTATGAATAATAAAAAAAACACTCTATCCCCTGTTGGGACAGAATGTCAAACTCTGTTGTGCCACCCAATTTCAGCACTGATTTATCGGATACTAAAATATCCTACCTCTATAACGTGAGGACACGTTTAAAGCTAATAAGCAAGCTGCCTTTCGCCCAAAATCTCATAAGCCCATTCACCAAAAACTCCCCAATTCCGCTTCCACCAATGCGGAAATCTCTGTATGGTTCTTCTAAGGTTACTTCTCTTAATCAACGACTTTATACATCTTTTAAAAATCAAATACATTATATCACCTATTTTTATATTTGTAAAGCCCTGTTTTTAATTTGTTTAAAAAAAGTGTTGACAACATTGGCAAGTGATGATATAATTTCATTTGTTGTTGGAAAACGACAATTTCCCATGGGAGCATAGCTCAGCTGGGAGAGCATCTGCCTTACAAGCAGGGGGTCATAGGTTCGAGCCCTATTGTTCCCATTTTCCGTGGCGGAATAGCTCAGTTGGCTAGAGCACACGGTTCATACCCGTGGTGTCGAGGGTTCAAATCCCCCTTCCGCTACTAAAAAAGGTCTGTTATATACAGACCTTTTTTGTTGTCATATGAAGCTTTGTGTGCCTACGGTGTTAAGCTCCCTTGTTATGGCGCTTGGACTTGCTTATTCGCAGTTCCTTGCCGAGGTCGTGTTGGCAATTATAGCTGTTTTGGTACTTGTAAAAATTTTCACCGGGCTTATGTCCGGTGCCAATTCTTAAAAAGTGAATTGGACGCAGGTTGCGTTGCGGGGGCGCGGGACCGTGGGAAAGGGGCAAAGAGCGGATAAGTCCGCTCTTTGCCCTTTTCCCACGGGCCCGCGCCCCCGCAAACGCTTCTCCGCCCTTCAAACCGTCTCTGACGGTTTGAAGGGCGGAGAAGCGTTTTGTGTCATTTTATTTCAAATGTGTCTGCGATTTCTGAAAGGATATTCCTTATTTTGAGGTGCTGAGGGCAGTTTTGCTCACATTTTCCGCATTTTATACATTCTGAGGCAAGAGCTTTGCCTGCGGCGTGGCGGCGGTAATACATGCCGGCATTTCCCATATTTTTTGTGAGTATGTATGAATTGTAGGCGCTTATGTATTCGGGGATAGGTATACCTACAGGGCAGCCGTCTGTGCAATACCTGCATTTTGTGCAGCCTATTGCAAGGCTTTTTTCGATGATCTGTGCCACTTGTTTTATGATATTATTTTCCTCGTCGGAAATAGGCTTAAAATCGTCCATAAAGCTGATATTATCTAAAAGCTGTTCAACCTTTGACATGCCGCTTAAAACCATAAATACACCGTCAAGAGAGCCTGCAAATCTCATTGCCCAGGAAGCATTGGAAGCGTTGGGGTTTGCAGCCTTAAAAAGCCTTTCGGCTTCTTCGGGAATATTTATAAGGCTGCCGCCCTTGTTAGGCTCCATTACTATGACCTTTTTGCCGTGCTTTACGGCAGTTTCATAACATTCTCTTGATCTGACCCCGGGGCTTTCCCAATCGAGGTAATTTATCTGAAGCTGTACCAATTCGACTTCGGGGTGTTTTGTAAGAACCTCATCCAAAAGCTCAGGTGTATCATGAAATGAAAAACCAAAATGCTTTATTTGTCCCTTATTGATTTTTTCTTTTATAAAATCAAAGCCGCCGTATTCTTCTGTTTCTCTGAAGCTCTTTTTCCAGATATTGTGAAATAGATAATAGTCGAAATAGTCTACCCCGACTCTTTTTAGCTGATTTTCAAACAAAACAGGATAATCGGACGTACCTGTCACCCTTATTGTAGGCATTTTATCTGCTATAATAAAGCTGTCTCGGGGATATCTTTTTACGAGGGCTTCCCTGAGAGCCTCTTCGCTTTTTTCTTTGTGATATGGATACGCTGTGTCAAAATAGTTAAAACCCTTTTCCATAAATATATCAACCATTTTTTTAACGGTTTCTATATCTATACTTGCGGGATCTTCGCTGTTTATAAGAGGAAGACGCATAAACCCGAACCCTAATTTTTTCATATAATTACTCCCTTCTCTGTTTTTTATTATTATAGCACAGATCTGCACTTTTTACAATGAAATGCCGACCAAACTGCGGTTTTGCGGGCGAGCACGAGAGGCGTGTGCCCTAAAGACGACCCAAACGCCCGTATGGGCGTTTGGGTCGTCTTTAGGGCACACGCCTCTCGTGCTCGCCCGCCTCCCCCCGTGCCGCCCATTTTCAACTGCCAAGGGCAGTTGAAAATGGGTGGTACGGCACGTGGTCTTTATTAAATATTCTGTATCAATCTTGCGTATTCTTCAACAGAGGCATCATTCAGACAAGCCTCTATTATCTGTCTGCCAAGAGGCATAAGATCGGGTGTTAAATAGCACTTAAGCTCTTCCTTAAAGAAGTCTGTCAATATTTTAGCTCCAATATCGTAGGCTTCGTTTCCTACCTCTTGCTGGTAGTTGACCTGTAAAAGTCCCTTTGGAATGTGATAACCGTCTATTTTAAGAGAGTTAAAGGCATAGCCCAAAAGAGGACATCTGCTTTCCGTAAGCTGATCGCTTCTGAATTTAGCTCCGCCTCGTCTTGCGAGATATTCTCTTGTACACCATTCACCTGCAAAGCCTATTTTGTAAGCGCCTAAAAATTGATTTGGTATAAGGACGTAGCGTGTTGCAGGAGTGTCTAATATCTGCTTAAGAAGAAGGTTTGCCTGATCTACCTTTTTGCCTATTGCAAAGGGCCAGTATGAGCCAACACCCTCACTCTTCATACCGGGAGACTTGTCTATTATAGAAGGATTGGCAAATCCTCTTGGAGCAACGAGCCTCCATAGCCAAGCAAGTGCGGGTGGAAGAACGTGGAAAAGCCCTACAATTCCGTAATTAGGATTTTCTGCCGTTGTTGGTGGGGTTCTTATTCCAAAGCTTCTTACGTCTATTTCAGCTACATCACTTAGTATGTTTTTCTTTATCTTTCTTGGCATAATTATTCTCGGGTTAGGACAGGAAACCCCCGGAGAGTCTTCTATATGCTCCCAAATAAGACAGGTGGAGTTGGGCACAGCCTGCATATTGAGGAATATAAGGGGCTCTTTGGGGTGGATGGTTGCCGCTTCCGTTTCTGACTCCATGCCGTAGTGGTCGATATGGTTTACTCTTAAAAACCATCCGTTCTCTGCATCCACAATAGCCAGCTTTTTGGAGTCCGTCTGGATCTTTGGATGCGCAAGAGCCATATCGTCGGTAACGGGATAAAGCTCGCAGGAGTCGGAAATTGTAATGTAAATGCCGTCACCTGTTATAATATTTGTGCCTAAAAGAATTTTACCGTCTACGCCACGGCGTATGGGCTCAGTCATTTCTGACTTGCCGCCGCCTGATGCTGCTTCGTGCATAATTGTGAGAGTAAGCTCGTAGGGTGTGACTACGGTTACTGTTGAGGCATGTAGAGTTACCCAGCCTTCCTGTTCGCCTATATTTAAAAGCACGGAGTAAACACCCTTTTTTGCCGATGGTCCGGGATAAAGGTTGTATGAGAATATCTCGTGCATATCATAGAGGCGGTTATGCACAACGACCTGCTTGCCATCATAGTGAGTATGACGGAAGGGCGGAGCCACATATATTATTGCCTTGGGCTTAAAAAAATTCGGTATTTCATCTTTAGGAACAAAGCACTGCAGGTCAGCAAGCATTGCTGCGAAGAAGGCAGCATTTGCCGGAACTATGGCAAGTGAGGGGTATCCAAGCCCCATATCTTTGTTTCCTGAATAGAAGGGCAGAACTATAATGTCCTTCTGCTTTTTAAGCCATTCAAAGGTGGCTGTTCTTGTGTCGTCAAAGCTTTTGCCAAATCTTTCAAAGTGAGTCGGCTTGTCGGTTGGGAGATCGTCAGCAATTATCATACTGTTAGGATCTCTTCTTCTCATTGCTACATCAGGGAAGTTTACAACGATACCGTTTTTGCACTTTGTGACAGTGGCTTCACAGACGGACTTTCCGTTTACGTCGAAGTTACATTCAAAGGTGTCGTTTCCTTTTCCTCCAAGGGCAAGCTCAAAAAGATGCTCCTTGCTTTCGGGAACTATAATGTTTGAATTTTCTGATTTTAAAATATCTGCCAGCGCCTGTGGAAGGAGCATTTTACGCAGATAATCTCTGTCTTTACTCATGTTAATTCCTCCTAAATAAATATATAAAAAGTATAATTCAAATCCAAAATTAACTTCATTTTATCAAATTTATTTCAAAAAAACAATAGCTTTTAAGCGGAGTTTAAATAATTAGTGGTTTTTACAAAGATTACTAATAATTATACACTTTTATTAGCAAATTAAACAAAATTATAAATAAGAATATTTGCCCCACCACCCGAACCGTCGCAGACGGTTCGGGTGGTGGGGCCGCGGGGCGGTGAGTGCCGGGGTGTGTGGACGAGGACAACAAAAATGAGGCGGGCACGCCCGCCTCATTTTTGTTGTCCTCGTCCACACACCCCGGCACTCACCGCTCGACAATTCTGCATTGGTCGGTTAAAATTATTATTGCGCTGTCAATTCTGCGGCTTTATTTAACATTCTGCTTACATACGATTTGCTTACTATAAGCCCTGTAGGCTCATCATTTTTTGCAACTGTATAATAGTTGGCGTCATAGCTGTAATAAGCATCTTTTTTCACCGAGCCGTCAAGGAGCTTATAGGTTATTACAAGCTCAGGCTCTCCCGAGGGCTTTGCGTTTTCATCTATTCTTTCAAATGTTATGCCTGCAAGAAGCTGATAGAAGTCTGAAATTTCTGTTCTTTCATATTCATTACCATTGAGTATTGCCACACGGTTGTCTACGTTTTCCTGATTTACAGTATCTTCTCCGAAGGTGAGGGTATATTTTGCACCATCAGAGCTTTCAATATCTGCTTCGCTTATATATCGTCTGTATTGAAGATCTACAAACCTTTCTACAAATTCATAAATATTATAGTTTATAACAGGCTCATAGCCTATGTTTTGTATGGTATAGACTATATTGCTGTCAGGAAGTCGGCAATAGCTATGGTTATCATCGGCCGGGCTGCCTATCTCCAGCGAAAGTGTATTTTCCGTATCGCCGAAGATGAATTTATATCTTGGAGCATTAAGACCGTAAGCTGACATATCATCAGGATCGGTGTCGACTATGTCCACAAGGCGGAGATTTGATTTGCCTGAGAATATAGTTGTTTCCAGATTATAAGGATAAACCGAAAGCCCACTTATAGGCTCTGACATTATAAGAGTCGTAAGCGTGTTTCCGTTGGCATCCTTGGTTTGCGAAGACTCTGCCGAGTCAGGATATGTTATCAGAAGATTTTCTCCGCTTACGTTGTCTGTTACGGAAACAAGGCATATTTCGCTGTAATTTATTTCCTGCAGAGATTTATCCAAAAGGTCATTAAGCCCATAGAAATATTTTTCAGTAAAGCTGTTATTTACAACATATACGCTGTCAGAGTCTGACGTTTTTGCGTAATAACCATAGCCGTCAGCTGTTTTGTTGCCCACAGCAAAGTCTAAAGTGCTTCCGTTGTCATAGCTTATATTAAAATCCGCAATAGGGTCGTCAAGACCATAAACGGCAAGCTCATCATGCTCGGCAAGCTCGTTTACAGAGTAGAGAGAGTAAAAGCCGTTTATATATTCACTCATGCTGTCTGCAAGTGCATAGCTTTCATAGCCTTCTATAAAATAGCTGTCCTTGTCGAGATATATTTTCATAACGCTATCGCCCAAGTCATAAGGCTCGCGGGCACTTATTTCCGAAGAAGCCATATTTCTGCGGGCAGTTATTTCTGTTATGGAAACACCCTCCGGGATGGAAATTATATCTTTGTTTTTTTCTTCTGCCGTCGTTTCGGGTTCGCTGTTTTCGGCGGCTTCCTTTTTACTTACTGCCGCATACAACACGCCCAAAACAATAAGCAGACAAACAAGCCCTATAAGCAGGGGCAGCTTTTTTTTCATTTACTTGTTCCTCCTTGAAAACCAAACGACAAAGCCCATACCTATTATAAATAAGGGCAGAAGCACTACACATATATATTTTACTCTTTCAGAACTTGCATAGTCTGTAGTGAAGGTTTCGTTTGTAAGAGATTTAGGTGATATGTTTATAGTGTCCATATCTTTTTTATCGTTGAGCCAATTTATGCAGCCCATTACAAAATCGGAATTTCCATAGCTTACAAGCATATCTGCCTGAGAAAACAGCAGGTAGTAATAGCCTGAGCATACTATAAGCTTTGTTGTGTGTTCGCTGTCTGTATAGGTGTTGTCTGTAATGGCAACTGCTGTGTTGAAAGGACCGGGAACATCCGAGTCGGTTTTTGAAACAGACTCACTCTCGCCTACTCTGCCAAAGGAAGAAGCTGAGGTAGTAAGAAGTGGCTCTATAGTCGTAGAAACTCTCTTTTCGGGAAGCTCTGTTATACCGTAAGCATTTGTAAACAGTACCGCCGTGTCGCCCATGTCTTTTGTGGCATCGTGTATAGCAATATCGGGGAGAATTGCCGTGGGGTAATTCTGGAATTGATATTTTGAGTCGCCTTCAAATATGATTGGGTTATCAAGGCTTACGCCGTAATTTGCCAATATGCTCGATACATTTTCAAAGGTATTATACTTATAGTCAATGAGGAACAATGCTCTGCCATCGTTTGCAAGATAGTCTGTTATCTTTTTTGCCTCGTCGGCTGTATAATCTCTGTCGGGAGTGGTGGCTAAAATAAGAGAGCAGTCTGAAGGTATATCCTCTTCAAGAAGATCAACGTCACGAATTTCATAATTAGCCGTAGAGAGATTGGCGGCAAGCTCGCTGCCTAAGTCTTGAAGGCTCATTTCGTTATGACCTGTTATGTTGCATATTACGGGAAGCTCGTCTATAGTAACGTATTGTATAGCTCCTGTTATCTGAGCCTCTGCGGCAACATTCTGAGTGGCTTCACCTGTCATATAGTCTGTGCCCTGAGTATATATGTCACTGCTGTCTATTACCTTATATCTGTCCCCTGACTCTACGATTATGCTGCCTGTTGAAACAGTGCTTCCGTCAGCGGTGTATTTCTCTACAAATTGAGGATAGAGCACGGGGTCCTTCGTCTGAACCTTTATATTAGAGTTTGCGTTTTCGTACTGATCCAATATTTGGAGAACAACGCTGTCTTCCTGCCCTGTCTGATACATGGCGTATATGTTTACATTGTTTTTAACATTGTCAAGCACTGTTTTTGTGTCATCGGTGACTGCAAAAATTGAGTTTGGAGTAAGATCTTTTTTATAATTGATGCTGCCTGCAATGAGATTGACAACAACTGCTATGGCAATTACAACAAGAGCCGTAAAGGTTGAGTATGTGCCATATCTGAGTCTTTTATCACTAAATATATTTTTCATGCCTTTACCTCCTTACGACCATCTGCGTTTTTCAATTACATTTACTGTAAGATATATAAACACAAAAGCAAAGCTTATATAATATACGGTATCGGCAAGTGAAAATACGCCTGCATAAAAGTTTTCAAATCTTGATATCATTGAAAACCAACCGAAAAATTTGGATATAAGTCCGTCGTAAACGGAAGGGTTTAAAAAATACAGTGCAGGTATCAATATTATTCCCACGACTATAAGCGCTATGGATGCAATAAGCCTTTTTGTAGAGCTGTACAATATTGCGGCTGCAATTATAAGCAGTATAAAGGCAAATATAACTGACGAAACAGGCGTAATAGGCATCTGGGCTGTGAAAGTATCTATCATAAAAAGAACAAAAAGAGCAGCAAATGTGCCTACTGCCGCAACTATCTGATTATCTGTAAGAACAGATATGAAAATACCTACGGCAACAAGGCTGCAGCCAAGGAGCACATAGCCCAGCATGGCATTGAGGGTTTCGGCAACCGCAATAGTGCCAAACCTGCTGAGTATAAAGGGGAAAATGCCTGTTATAGCCACGCCAAATATAAAAAGGGTTATGGCAGCAAAAAATTTGCCAAGCACTATGCCCCATATGCTTATAGGTGATGTGAATAAAAGCTGGTCGGTTTTTTGCTTTGCTTCTTCTGCAAAAAGACGCATTGTAAGTACGGGAATAAGAATCCAGAAAAGCATAAGAGAGCCTGCTAAGGTGGAGGCATAGTTTAAATCCCCTGTGCTCATATTGTTTATCATAAAATATATTCCCGTAATTGCAACGAAAAAGCCGAGGAAAATATATCCCGTAAGGGTGTTGAAGTATGTTTTTATTTCTTTTTTATAGATCGCTGTCATTTTCCCCGTCCTCCTTTTCTTCTGTATTTTCAATATTATCAGTGGTTTCGGCTGCTTCTTCTCCGTCGGTAATTTCTTCTGATACATCAGCCTCGTCATCTGTTATGACATTTTCGTCATTGCTTGCATTTTCGGTTTGCAGGGCAGCTTCTGCTGCTATTTCTTCTTCTTCGATGCTGCCGTTTATTACATTCATAAATATTTCTTCAAGACTCATATCTACAGGCTTAAGAACCAGCAGAGGGAGTCCTTCTTTGCAGCACAGCCCGAAAATGGTCTCTCTTATGTCGCAGCCTTCGACTCCTTCACATTCTGCCGAGGATATGCCATCCTTTTCGTTTGCGGTAAAGCCTTCTATGTCGGGAGCAGAAGATAAAAGCTCTTCTAACTTTTCTTTGTCTGCTTTTACCTCAACATATACACGATTGCCTACTATATTGTCTGATAGTCTTTCGGCAGGGCTGTCGGCAACGAGTTTACCCTTGTTTATTATAATTATTCTGTCACATACTGCATTTACCTCTTGAAGTATGTGAGAGCTTAATATAACGGTGTGCTTTTCGCCGAGATTTTTTATTACCTCTCTCATTTCCAAAACCTGACCGGGGTCTAAGCCTACGGTGGGCTCGTCAAGTATTAATAGGTCAGGATAGCCTACTATAGCCTGAGCAAGACCAACTCTTTGTCTGTAGCCCTTGGAGAGATTTTTGATAATTCTGCCCCGAACCTCCGAAAGCCTTACAGTGCGTAAAATATCGCCTATCATATTGGGTCTTTCTGATTTTTTTACGCCCTTTAGGTCGCATACAAATTCAAGATATTCCGTAACCGTCATATCGCCGTATACAGGCGGATTTTCGGGAAGATAGCCTATTTGCCTTTTTGCCTTTTCGGGCTCTTCCAAAATGTCGTGGCCGTCTATAACAACAGTTCCCTCTGTAGCGGAAATAAAGCCCGTCATAATGTTCATACTTGTGGATTTTCCTGCTCCGTTGGGACCGAGAAAGCCAACTATTTCACCTGTGTTTACTGTGAAGCTTATGTTGTCGACTGCTGTTATTTTTCCGAATTTCTTAGTTAGATTTTTAACTTCGATCAATACTCTTACCTCCCATATTTTACATCTTATTAAATTATACCATTACTCTGCCTTTTTTCAAGAGGAATTCTATTAAAATTTTATAACCAAACTGCGGAGTGTCGCGGGCAGACCAAAGCAGCCGCCGCAGGCGGCTGCTTTGGTCTGCCCGCGGGTCGGGGCGAAAAACGGACTGCTGCGCAGTCCGTTTTTCGCCCCGAGCGCCCATATTTATCAAATTGCTCTTGTTTTTTAGCGGTGGGTATATTATAATAAAAGGTAATGTTAATTGAAAAGGAGTTTTATTTATGACTGCCCGTTTGAAATTTAAGGGTATAGAGATAAAGGATAAAGAAACGATAAGCAATTTTTTCAAGGATGAGCATGGCTTTAACTGCGAGCATAATTTTGCCGATATTTTTATATGGCAGAAGGAGTATAACACAAAAATTGCCATATATAACGGATATTTATATATAAAATACGGTCCTGCGGGATCGGAGATGACGGCATATTGTCTTCCTGTAGGAGATAAAGAGGGCTTTAAGGAGGCTGTTTTGGTACTTTTGGAAGAAGCGGAACAGACCTACGGAAAAATCAGACTTTTTTCCGTTATGCCATGGCAGAAGGAGATAGTTGAAAAAGAATTTCCCGGCAAATTTGAGCTTATTTACAGCAGAGATTATGCAAATTATGTTTATTTGGCAGAAAGCCTTATAGAGCTTAGGGGTAAAAAATATCACGGCAAAAAAAATCACCTTAACAGGTTTGTAAAGGATAATGAAGGCCGCTGGAATTATGAAGACCTTGATGATTATAACAGAGAAGAATTTTACAGCTTCCAGCTCAAGTGGTGCAGTATTCATAACGAAGAAGAATTTAAAGGAGAAACCGAGGCAGTAAAGCTTCTGCTTGAAAACAGGAAAGAGCTTGGAGTCATAGGAGGGCTTATAAGACTTGACGGCAAGGTAGTCGCTATGACCTTAGGCACAGAATTTAACAAAGAGACCTTTGTTGTAAATATAGAGAAGGCTATGCCCGACATCAACGGAGCATATCAGATAATAAACAACGAATTTGCCAAAAGAAACCTTTATTCTTATAAATATATAAACCGTGAGGAGGATATGGGTTTAGAGGGCTTAAGACAGTCGAAGGAGTCTTATTGCCCTGAAATTCTCAGTGAAACATACGAGGGCTATTACAAATGTTGAAATATGCCGAAAATAAGGACAAAAGCGAAATTTTGAATTTATTTAATATTTGCTTTCCCAACGAAGAAGAATTTGCCGAATATTTTTTTAAGCATTTTTTTTCACCTGAAAATACTGTTATATGTGTTGAAGACGGCAAAATTGCAGGCTCTGCTATGGAGCTTAAATATGATATATCAGGCGTGGGAGAGGTGACATATCTTTACGCCGTGGGGACTCTGCCTGAATACAGAGGGAGAGGATTATGCAAAAGTATATTGGACTATTCTCACAGAGAGGATATAAAAAAGGGCAGGGCGGCATCTGTTCTTATCCCCGGGAACAGCTCGCTTTTTGATTTTTATGCACGTTATGGATATAAAACTTGTTTTTATGTAGACGAGCACAAGCTGACATATAAAAATGCAGGAGAGAGCTATGACTTTGGTGAGCCTACGGGCAAAGAGCTTGAAGCCGTTTATGAACTTTTTTTAAAGAATAAGCCACATATTATAAGAGATGCGGCTTATTTTGATGTGCAAAAAGATATGTTTAAAAGATTTGGCGGCGGAGTAAAGGGAGTATATGAGGGCGGCAGGCTTAAAGGATATTGCTTTTACTCTGTTGAAGATGGGAAAATAATATTTGAAGAGGCTATGGGTGAGCTTTGTGAAATTGCTGCCAATGAAATTCTGAGAGAAAAAAATCTTGATGAAGGTATTATGAGAGGGACAGGAAAGGGCAAAGCCTTTGGAATGGCATATTTTTACGGAAACAGCTTTGATGATATGTATATGAACCTGATGTTCAATTAAAATATATTATAGTGTTAATGAAGTCTGCAAATAACTCTTTTCTCAGGAATTAAATGCGAATATCGGCATAAAATATATAGTCACATATTCGTGAGAGTTATTCTTTCTTAAGCGGAGGTTTTTTATGCGCAAAAGACACTGCAAACCTAAAAAAAGACGCGGAAAAAAGCTCATATTAATTATTTTTATTGTGCTTATAATATTTGCCGCAAATAAATTTATATCCGATGGAGCAGAGGGTTTGTTGGTGGCAAATCCTACGCTTATTTTTAACCCCGGACTTTTATTTTCGGAGGATGAGCCGGAAAACAATACAGACCTTAAAAAGCTTAAGGAGGATTATTACATAGTTGACGGAAAAACAGGCATGAGCCCCGACCTTTTTAATATAGAAGAGTTTGAAAAGGCGGATCTCACCATAAAGCCAAAGAAAAACAAGCCTAAAATATTGATTTTTCATACTCACTCTCACGAAGCCTTTGCCGACAGCAGAGATGGAGTCACAGAAGACACTATAGTGGGTGTAGGCGACAGACTCAGCCAAATTCTTGAGGAAAAATATGGCATAGGAGTTTTGCATGTGACTGACACGTTTGATTATGTTGACGGAGAGCTTACCATAATGGGCGCATATGAAAGAATGGAGCCTGTTATAAGACAATACCTTAAAAAGAATAAATCTATCGAAATGGTGATAGATCTTCACAGGGACGGCGTAGCTGACGGAACAAGGCTTGTTACAGAAATAAACGGAAAGCCTGCAGCTCAGGTCATGTTTTTTAACGGACTTTGCAAAATATATAAAGACGGAGCTTTGCAGGATATTGACGGACTTGAAAACCCTTATGTTAAAACAAATCTTGCCTTAAGCTATCGCATGAAGAAAAATGCGGATTTGCTTTACCCGGAATTTGCCAGAAAAATATATCTCAATGCCTACAGATATTCACTTCATATGAAGCCCTTGTCAACACTTATTGAGCTTGGTGCGCAGACCAATACCGTTGAGGAAGAATACAACGGATGTGAAGCTCTTGCTGATATAATTGCCCATACTGTGCTTGACGAATAAAATTCATTTGTCAGGATATAATAAAAATGAGAGGTTGCCCCGCCTTTTTTCTCGTCTTTACAAGACGAGAAAAAAGGCGGACCGATGGGGGCAAAAATCAGCGGCTCCTACGTCGCCGCTGATTTTTGCTTGCCTCCGGCACTTTGGGAGGTCTGCCGTAAGCGACTGCCTCCATAGCAAAGTTTTTAAATATGTCAGGAGTTGATCGAGTGAATAAAGAAGCAGTGAAAAACATAGAGGGCGGCTTATATATGCTCTCTGCAAGAGATGGAACTTATGATGACGGCTGTATTATAAGCAAGGCTATGCAAATATCGGACGACCCCGCAAGATTGGTCGTTTCTGTGGATAAAAATTCAAAAACCTGTGAACTCATAGAAAAAACCGGCAGATTTAATCTGACTGTACTCACAAAGGATGTTCCGAATGAAACCATAAAGCACTTTGGTGAGGAAACGGGCAAGGAAAGAGATAAGTTTACCGACAATGCCATTGTAGAGCGCAGCGCAAACGGCATATATTATCTTAACAGCTATTCAAACTCCTATATTTCGGCAAAGGTTTTGGAAGAAAAGGATATGGGAAGTCAAGCGGTGTTTATATCGGATGTGACTGACTCAAGAATTTTCAACAATTCTCCCACATTGTCTTATTCGGAATATAAAGAAAAAATCAGATAATTGTGAAATGACGCCGACAGCAATTTTTGCTGTCGGTTCTTTTTTTGTGAGGGCGAAAACCATCCGAAGCGGGTCGGGGCGGGGGAGGCGAGGGAACAAAGAAGCGAACTTTGTTCGCTTCTTTGTTCCCTCGCCTCCCCCGCCCCGACCCGCGGTCTGCTTTTCGGACCGCCTGAGGGCGGTTCGAAAAACAGACCGTGGTACGTGGTCAAAAAATAAAATTAGTTTTAAGAAGTTATTAAATCTACATGCTTTTTTGGAGTGGTGGATTTGTGGAAAATTTGATTAAAGTGGGGGTTTGGAGCGGATTAAACTGTGGGGGAGATGGCGGGAATTTGTGGCGGTTGGTTACAAGTTGGTTACAATCAAGGGATCAGGGAGAGGGTCTGTTTTAGGTCGGCGAGGGTAAGATGAGTATAGACGTCTTTGGTGAGGTCGCCGGTGGTGTGACCCAGTATTCGTTTGATTGGAAGGTCTTTTGCTCCGTAACGGTAAAGGAGACTTGCTGTGGTGTGGCGGCACTCGTGGGGAGTGTGGAAGATGTTAAGGGCGGCAAGCTCCTTTATGATGCTATCTTTTGTTGAGCTGTATTTGAGATGGTCATCATCGCCGTAAGGGAAAAGATACAATTTGTTTTTGTTGTACTGTTCCTCGATGAAGGGGCGTATGCGAGGGTGTATTGGTACTATGCGATTTTTGCCGCTTTTGGTTTTCAGTCCTCCTGACATATAATCCTCTCCTAAGTTGATGTTTTCTGTTCTGAGGGTTAAGAGTTCGTTTATGCGGAAGCCTGTGTATATAAGAATAAGAGTTAATCGACAATAGAAATTGTCGGAGTTTTGCCAAAGGATTTGTATTTCCTCGTCACTGAAAGCATTTTTATTCTTTTTGGCTGCCGCGTCTGTGATGACGACATATTCTGAATAGTCCTTTTGTATGAAGTCATTTTGAACAGCGTACTTAAAGACTGTATGAAAGACTATTTTTATATTATTTAGGGTGCTTTTACTGCGGACGGGGCAGCTGTCTATTACGTCTTGAAGTTCTGCTGTTTTTATACGGGATATTTTTACATTGTGGAGTGCTTCACATTTTTTGAAGGCAGCGGAGTATGAGGCTATTTTTTGGGGGCTTGCCTCTCTGAATGCCATTTTACTTGCCATAGCATAAACTTCGGCGAAGGTTTTATTTCTGCCGTCTATATTGTAAGGCCTTTTATTGTATTCGGCAAGAGCTAACAGGGCGTCTTGTCTTTTGGGATAATATCCTATATATTTGCGTATCTCCTTTCCCTCATCAGTATATCCTACTGTGATTCTGACGGCAAAGGGTTTTCTGCGCCCCTTGCCCAAGTTTACTACATTTCCGTATCCGTTTGGATTTTTCATAATTATTTCTCCTTTCAAACTTAAATTTCTTGAAAGGAAGAAAGCGTAATAATAGTGTCTTATTGCATAAGGCACTATTATTTTTAGTTTGACATCTTTTTATTTTTGGGGTATAATAAGAGTGTACATAAGTGTACATAAGTGTACATAAGTGTACATAAGTGTGCATCAGAGAACCCGAAAGAAGTCGGGCGCACGTAGTGCGGTTCCGCCGTAGGCGAAACTTCTGATCCATTTCTTTCTGCGATGAGGAGCATTTCCCTTTCAATTCCATCTCCTTTAATCGTACTTCGTTTGGTGAGAGCAAGTCTTGACCTGTGGGCAATGGGTCAAGGCTTGTTTTTTTTGGCAGAAAATTCATATAGTTTGTGTGGACTATGTTATGATATTCACAGAGCATGACCATATTCAAGAATTATATCGCTTGGCAGGTCGATACGATCGTTCCAGTAGACAATCGTACGGCTTGTGTCAAGCTGAACCTGATTAAATAAGCCATAGACAGATTTAAGGGGTTCAAAGTCTTCCAAGGTGTCAATATCGTCCTGCACATCATACAAAACTTTCTGACCACTGTCAAAGGTCACTAAAAGTTTGTAGTTTTCAATAGGTTTAATTGCTTTAATTCTTGGTATCATAAAATCACCCCTTATAATGGTGGGAGCTTTGAAATAAGCTGACTATTCCACATGTATAATTTTTATGCTGCTTCAATGCCGAAAACTATAACATCTCCTATAGCTAACATACTGTATGTCTTTCCATCTTTCAGACAAGTAGCAGTTTCGGTTACATTTGAAATGGCTTTCTCGGTAAGATTTTTTAAAATCTCATCTGCATAAGAAGCGGTAACTAAGCCATCATTGACTTCTTGTATAGTAGATCTCATTATTGGCAAATATGTATCTGTATCTACAATACCACCGTCGATTGTTAACATAACGCTTATAAGATGACTATCAAGAGAATTAGATTTTGTCGTAAACAAAAATGAAATATAATCGCCATTTGTTGAGAATACTCCTCTTCCGTCTGAACTTGCTTTACCCTGAGAAGCTGTCGGCAAGCTATAATAAGGAGCTATATCAACAGATAACTTTTTGAGAAATTCGTTTAAGGTTATGTTGAATGATGGTCCGGAGTATAAGCCAAGGGCTTCAATTTCTGCTTTTGTTAGTTCGTAGTTTTCTGTATTTAAAACAGCTCCGCATGCTGTACAGGTTTGTTGGCGTGTACCGGCATTATCAACAGTGGCTTGTGTTGTTACAACCCATTCGCTCGGAGTATGTTCTATAATTGGCATTTCTTCAGTGAGCGTTTCGCCACAGTTTATACATATGCTATGTCTTTTTCCAACGGCTGTACAGGTGGGTTGAACGTCAATAACCCAGTTTTCGTCTGAGACGTGACCTGTCGCAGGACTGCCGGTAACGCCACATACTTTACAGATTTGAGGTTCTGTACAGGTGGCTTCTGTGAAGGTGTGTCCTAATGGAGAACCTTTTGTTTTTCCGCAGATTGTACAGATTTGAGGTTCTGTGCAGGTGGCAGCTTGCCATTTATGTATATTAAAATAACCTAATAAGCTTATGCCTATAAATACAATTAAAGCTGCACCCATAATTAAAGCTCTCTTTTTGAAAACAGGTGACAATTCTTTATAATTGTTTGTTATTTGAGACGCAGAACGTATAGTTTGTTGCTCAGATGTTTGAGGTTCAGGCTGTGAGACCTGTTCTTCAGGAGCCGAAGCTGTGGATTGTATGACCTGTTGCTCAGATGTTTGGGGTTCAGACTGCGAAACTTGTTCTTCAGGCATCTGAGGCTCGGGTTGTAGACTTTGATCCTCTGATGTTTTCACATCCGGATTCTTTGTGTTGTCGTCTTGGTTTTGTTTGTTTTCAATCATAATTTTCTCCTTTCTGTGTGGATTTGTTTTATAAACATCCTTTATGGCACTTTTTATTCTGTCCTCTTTACTTTTTTCAGCTGCTTCTTTTGTAGCTTTGTTAAGTTTCTTTCCAAAAGCATATAGATAAACAAAATAAACACCAACAGCAATTATTATTAGTAATATAACAGCCATTTAATTCACCCCTTTCTGAGTAGATTTGTTTAAAGCTTCTAATTTATAGGCGTAGGAAAGCAAGTCGGTCTGATCTCTTATACTTAATGACCTGAATATTCGGAGTATTTCCTCCTCTTGGCTTGTTAAGTTTGTTTTGTCCTTTTTGTCATTTACTATATACATTTCAGAGTTATTTCCTTGTAGAACATTACTGTTTGTAATAGAATTTGTTATTTCGTTTGACCACCCCATTAAATAAGCTGGTGTACATTTAAGAACGTCTGCAAGTTTTTTAATTTTGTCTCTTCGCATATTTTTTATAATACCATTTTCATAGCGTTGTATTGAAGATGCTGATACTCCAACAGCTTCAGCTATTTCTTCCAAGGTTAGGTTTAGTTCTTTTCGGCGTTTTCTTATTTTGTCGCTCATTTCCATGTCTTTCACCTCCTTAAAAACTATTCTATCACGCCTTTTGCGATTTTGCAAGAAAAATTTTAGCAATTTTGCAAAAAAAGTGTTGACAAATACTTTAGACGATGATAATATAAAAATACAAACTTGCGTAAACGCAAAAAAACAGAGGGGAGGCGAGTGAAGTGTTTAATGAGAAAGTATTTAGAGAGACTTTAGAAGAAAAGGGCAAAACTTTACAAGATGTGGCAAATGTTTTAAACATAAATTTATCTACATTATATAGAAAGATGAAAGGGGTAAGTGACTTTTATAGATCTGAAATGGATACAATCATTAAGGAATTTGATATAAAAGACCCCGAATCAATTTTTTTTGCAAGTTAATTTGCGTAAACGCAAAAGGCGTAATAAGACGGCTTGAGGGGGTAGAAAAAGTGATTATAGTATTGACTGCAAGCATGATTTTGAACATATTTCTTGCTATCAAGTATGTAACGGTCAAATTAATTTATACCGGCATTGTTTATTACTGTATTGAAAAGGGATATGAAATAAATCCCTATGCAGTAAAAACAGCCATGACCAAAGTGTTAGAACATTTTTATATGGACTTGTTTAAAGGTTCAAAAAAATACTAAAACATCTTTGATACCATTTCAGAAATAACTTTTGCTGTAACTTCGGTTATAACACTAAAAGAGAATGAGCCTATCACGGAAAGAATATTTTTTGATTTGCTCCATACGTTTTCATTTCTGATGTGTTCCAAAAATTCATGTCCTGAAAATGTCAGGTCGCCTACTGCATCAAGCAAAAGTTTAGAATTAAACTTTGAGTAAAACAAGTTTATGTAGTTGGCTTCATGAAGACGGCGACAGCAATAAATTATTTCTGTCTGAGAATAATCGGGGAGTTTTTCGCAAAAGGCTTTTATGTGTAGATTCATAGGCACCGGGTGGGCTTCTATGGTAAGTAATATATCCCGAACGCAGTCGATGTTTAGTTTCATTGAAATGTCTCCCTAAAAAATATTTTGGTAAGGCATAGTATACCACAGAGGGGAGAGGAAGTCAAATGAGATTCCGGATTAAGGAAGTAAGAGAGGAAAAGGGAATTTCGCAGCGGGAGCTGGCTAAAAGGGCGAATGTATCGAGGGTAACGATACACGAGCTTGAAAGAGGTAAAAAGGGGGCTGTTATGACAAGTGCGTTAGAGAGAATAGCGGAGGCGTTAGGGGTAGAGGTAGGGGAAATATGGAAATGAGAATCGTATTGTCTTGTGAGATAAGACAATATTTGGGAAAGGAAGAAAGCTTATGACATCAAAAAATCCAAATATTACAAATGTGAAGGAGGCGGCGGAAGTTTTGGGAATGACGCCGCAATTCATACGGCAGCAGATGAAGGCTGGCAAGCTTGACATTGGGGTGGCCGTTGAGCCTGTTTCGCCCGGGGGAATATGGAGGTATAAGGTTTACAAGGACAGGCTTATGGCTCTTAGGAAGGAGGTCAACACAGAGGGAGAGGCAGAGACAAATAGGGGGTTTGCAGAGGACAAGCAGCTTATATGCGACTTACTATACGGGGCACTTAAAGCCACGAGAGCGGGGGCAGGGCTGAGAGTTTTAAACTATTCGGGATATAAGGATCATGAGACTGTGACGGCTTTTTTTAACGCGGGAGAGCCTAAAATCGTGCCGGTGACGGGGGACAGTGGTGTGGCTATGATCCTTGACATTGTATCGGAAATTATGTAAGCAGAAAGGAGTATACAATCATGGAACTTGGAGAAATAGTCGAAAGCTTGATAAAAATAAGAGACGAGTACAATTTTTCGCTAAAACAAGATGCTGCCGTCTGTGCAGCCTGCAACATTCTCGCCGAACTTCCGAATATGGCAGAAGACAGAGACATCAGAGCCGCTCTTGACTATATATGCCATAACCCGAGGTAACGGAGGCGTAAGAGAAAGACCATTGAGCGAAATGTTATTGAGGATGTTCCGCTCGGCAGAGAGAGAAAGGATGAAGGAAATTGAATAAAACAAAAATCGAGTGGTGCGACAGCACTTGGAACCCGGTTACAGGCTGCCGCCACAAATGCGAGTATTGTTACGCACGGAGGATAGCGGAGAGATTTCGCCCGTTTGATTTGCCGCACCTCACAGAGGCCGGAGTATTGCAGGGCATTAACGAGCTGGCCTCGCCGATAATCACGGAATGCAAGGACGGAAAAGAGAGGATATGCGCATATCCATACGGATTTGAGCCGACGCTCCACAAGTACAGGCTTGGCGAACCTAAGAAGCTTAAAAAGCCTCAAAATATATTCGTCTGCTCCATGGGAGACTTGTTTGCCGACTGGGTTCATGATGAGTGGATAGAAGAAGTATTTGAGGCATGTGAGGAAGCTCCATGGCACAGATACCTATTTCTCACGAAAAATCCAGAGCGATATATAGACCTTGAAGAGCAGAAAATGCTACCGTGTTATGACAACTTCTACTTCGGAACGACTGTTACCTCTCCTGAATCAAGGTTTACATGGTTTGCTGATAAAAAATATCATTGGTTTATATCTATAGAACCTATGCTTGCACGGTTTGGTGAGATATCGCCTAAGAACCGACTGCCTGAATGGATTATAATTGGAGCTGAGACGGGCAGCCGTAAAAACAAGGTCGTACCCGAAAGAGAGTGGATAGAGGATATTTCAAAACTATGCAACAAACAAAATATACCCTTATTTATGAAAGACAGTCTCGTCCCTATTATGGGCGAAGAAAATATGCGCAGGGAGTTTCCGTGGAGCGTAATGAGCATAACGAAAGAGACAGTAGAAGCCAGAGCGGTGAAGATCGCCGCGGAGGTAATGGAAGCTGCAGGGCTGTGCAGATACGACAGTGTGATGAAGTGCCATCGCCTTTTTACAGACCCGAAAACGTGCGCCGCTTGCTTAAGGAAGTGGCTTTTGAGCAAAGCAAAGAGAGAACTGAAAAGAGATACAGGAGGAATAATCCGCAATGAAAGAGGGAAGTCTTGATGAGTTATTCGTTGATAATTTCGCAGGCGGTGGAGGCACATCTACAGGCAATATGAAAGATAAGGAGTGATGAAAAATGGAGCTTACGAAGAAAGAGGCTGTCAGGTTACACCGCGAAATGTGGAGGTGGATCGCTGAGCAAACAGAAAAACAGAAACGGAAAATAGGAAAGAGGGAATACTTTAGGGTTATGGGGATAGTAAAGCCCTATATACCTTATAGAAAATGTTATTGTTGCGAATATGTAAAGCAACGTCGAAGCATAGTACAATGTGAAAAAATTTGTCCCATTGATTGGGGATCGGAATTTGATTCATATTCGACCCCAAGTTGTTTACAAGCGACACAATCTTTTAGTGTTTATGATGGATATTATTCAAAGTGGCTCGATACAAAGAATTTTAAAGAAGCGGCGTGGCTGGCTAAGAAAATAGCAGAGCTGCCGGAGAGGGATGTGTTTTAAATGAAACTTTATGATGTGCTTGAAGTCACTGCAAATGAGATTACAGTGTATGACAAGAATTATGCTGTAGCAATTTCATTTCATGGCATTAAAAACGAGACAAGGCCTTTGGACAAGTTGTATGAGGTGGAGATGGATCTTGCTAAGTTAATTGATGTTGTAGAATTTTTCGAGGGTGATTTAACTGTAAACCTTGGCGAAGTCATTGAAAGCAAGATGCAGGAGATAAAAGAAAAGAATTTATTTTTTACAGAGTGTAATGTTGATGACATAATATCAATTATTGATGGTGTTTTGGCAAGAGGCGTTTCATACAAGTTGCTTGCAAAGTTTGTTGGAGTTTTGAAAGGAGGAGAGGAGAAAAAATGATAACTACTGAATTTAAAAAGGCAGCGAAAGAACTGTCGGACGCGGCGTTTGATTATGCAGGGCTTTTGAGTGTTGCCGAATACATATATCCTGATGAGGAACTTATATTCATCAGCAGAGATGAACCGAAGGAGGGCGAGGCGTCTATTATGAGGTATCTCAAGGTTCAGTATGACCGAAGCGGAGCTGAGAAACTCAGAGAGGTAACGAGGGACTTGCCCAGTATGGCAGCTGTTGTGGGTAAGGAAACAGAACCTATCCTTGCCCACTATACATACAAAACGAATGTGGACAAGGAACTGAAAACGGCGGTAGCAAACTTAATAGACACTTCCTTCGAGTACTTGGATATGCTCGATGTCAGTGTTTTCAGAAAGGCTGACAGCGTAGATATGTTCATTAAAAAAAGAGATATAAATGCGAAGGACAGGACGCTTATATACAAGAAAGTCCGATATGACGAAGCAGACGGCGTAATGGTCGTGAG
>CANRPW010000028.1 GCA_947632615.1 uncultured Clostridia bacterium
GGCTTCGCCCTCCCTTTTTTATTTGCCCTGCTCGCCCGCCCCCGACAGCGCCCCGCCGCCCCCATCCATCAACAAAACAAACCGCCGAAGGCGGTTTGTTTTGTTGATGGATGGGGGCGGCGGGGCGCAATGTACTTTTTTAGTGTATATTAGTGTATAAAATTAGTCCTTTGTCTTTCTTCGGTTTTAGGAAGCTCTAAGCCGTTTTCCATAGCCATTTTCTTGCATTTAAGGAAGAAAGCCATATTTCTTCCCAAGGTCCTCATAATATAAAGACCTTCCTTGTCCTGCATGACTTCCTCGGGGGTATTTCCATGCACATTATTCCAATAGCATGAGGATATCACGGGCATCTGGCTTATAGTAAAATATTTGTTAAGCTGATCAAATGTAGCCGTTGTTCCTCCACGCCTTGCGGAAGAAATACATGCAGCAGGCTTTAAATAAAAAGCATCCGAGCCTGTTGAATAAAAAAGTCTGTCCATAAATGACGTAAGCTGACCCGAAGCCGCTGCATAATGTACGGGAGAGCCGAATATAAAGCCATCAGCTTCCTTTACCTTCTCTACTGCCTCGTTTACACTGTCATCAAAAACACATTTTCCTGTTTTGCTGCAGCCTCCGCAGGCTATACAGCCGGCAATGGGTTTGTTTCCTATCCAAAAGATCTCTGTTTCAATGCCTTCTTCCTTCAAAACCTTTTCAACCTCAGCAAGAGCCGTATATGTACAGCCGTTTTCGTGAGGGCTTCCGTTTACAAGCAATACCTTCATTTAATTCACCTCATATTTGTTATATTAATTATATTTACATTATTTTAACATTATATCTCCTATAAGTCAACTAAGGCAAAGCTGCATTAAAAAAGGACGTCCTGCCCTTTGGGGAAAAACGTCCTTTAAATTTTATATCAGCTTGCCTTAAGCTCAAGACGGAGTCTGTCGGCAATGAGGGCTATAAACTCGCTGTTTGTGGGCTTGCCCTTGTGGCTGTTTATGGTGTAGCCGAAAAGACTGTCTATTGCGTCCACCTTTCCGCGAGACCATGCCACCTCTATTGCATGGCGAATGGCACGCTCTACCCTGCTTGGCGTTGTATTGCACTTTTTAGCTATCGTGGGATAAAGCTCCTTCGTAATATAGTTAAGTACGTCATTGTCGTTTATTGCCATGAGTATGGCTTCTCGCATATAGTGATAGCCTCTTATATGCGCAGGCACGCCTATTTCGTGAAGTATATTTGTTACCCGTCTTTCCAAGGCATATTCGCTGTTTCTTGCAAGACAGATGCTGCCCATCTGAGAGGAGGTGTTTACAGGCTCTCTCAGCTGTCTTATTCTGGCTATAAGAAGGTCGGGATCGAAGGGCTTTGCTATATAATAATATGCCCCAAGCTCGAAGGCTCTTCTTGTTATCTGTTCTCTTGTTATTGCTGTCAAAATTATGCACTTTGTAGGCAGCTTTTCGGGATGCTCGTTTATTTTTTCAAGCACTCCTATGCCGTCTAATTTTGGCATTATTCCATCAAGAAGGGCAATGTCAGGCTTATCCGCTGCTATCCTTTCAAATGCCTCTTCTCCGTCTTTGGCTATTGCAATGACTGTCATGTCAGGCTGTTTATCAAGATGACTTGACAATATATCGCAAAAATCCTTGTTGTCTCCTGCGATCAAAATAGTGAGTTTTTGTGAGATCATAGTTATTCCTCCATTTTTTTAAAATTTTTTCCTTTAATGGTAATTTTTTCCATCAATTCCATTATACTACAGCTTTTATTAAAATGCAAGAATAATTTTCCACTTTTTTTTCAGGCATTTTGTAAACTTATGGCAAAACATCGCACTTTGACAAAGATGCGTTGCTATATCTCTTATCCTCCGATATATCTTTGCCAAACCATTTTGGGGGCACAAAGCTCTGAGCCTGCTCCATGCTTTCAAATTCCACCTCGCAGTTTACAAAGCCCTCAAGCTCTCCCTTATAAATGTCAAGCTCGCATATAAGCCCACCTCCAAGGGGGATCAGATACCTCGTTTTTTCAATAATTCTTCCCTCTGTCTTTTTCATAAGCTCTTCAAACTGCTCTTTCGTCAGGGGATATTCAAATTCTGTCTTTTTTATTACACCCTTGCCCTTAAATGTAAAAATATAATCATCATCCTGCTTTCTGAGCCTCATTGTAGGCGAAGTAGCAATGTACGCCTGCTTTATGTCATGGCTTTCATACCTCTCCAATTTTTCGGGCAGCTCCGCCACCAGAAATTTTCTCTCTATTTCGGTGTTGTTTATATTCACTTACACTCACTCCTTTAATACATTTTTTATTGCAGACCTTACCGCAGAAAAGGCTTCTTCATTGTCAGACATTCTCAGCTTGTTTTTATATCCTTCCCGCTCATAAGACTCAGCCTCATAAAATATAATGCCGCAGGCATTAAGTCTTTCTTCTGCCTCCTTCTCAAGCCTTGCGCAGTCTGCCTTTTCATTTCTGAAATATTTGTGTCCCTTTTCACTGTAGGCGACAGCTGAATATCTTGCTATAAAAACAGGCTTGGGGTAGGCATAGCTTATATAATCAAGCTTATCCTCTCTGTAAAGCTCGCTATAGTCGCCGTTTAGTCCGTATATAAGAGAAATGCCTATATAATCTATATAGGCGTCTCCCGGGTAAAATTCCCACTCATTATATATCATTTCGGACGTGACCGCCCACACAAATTTGCTTTTGGGCGCAAACCTGTCAAATATCTCCTTGCTTTGTGCAAAAAATCTCCTATATGCCGCCGCATTAAATTCGGGCTCATCCTTTAGCGGATATAACTCCACTATTGCCTCGGTGTCAAAATATCCCAGTTCTCTTGCAAGCCTTTCACTGTATTTTGTGTCAAATATAGCCTTTTCGCCCTCTATCACTATGTAGGGCATAGCCCCCTCACCTATGCACCGCCTCATAAAGTCCGTTGGTATCTCTCCGTCATTCTTTATAAAGCACACTCTTAAGTTCCCCATAGGCTCTGAGTAAGGCGAATAAAGCCCGGCATACTCTGCTGCATTTACATTATGGCTAAACATAATAAGTAATAAGAATGATAGGCAAATGCCCTTCATACTATCCCCTCCTTATTATGATTTTAGCCCTTTTCCGAATGTTTCATACAGGGCAAATTATCAGTTTGCCGCATTATACACAAGCTTTCCGCCCACAAACGTCTTAAGCACCTTGCCTCTCACCTTCATACCCTCATAAGGTGTATATTTTGCCTTTGAATGGAAGTTTTCACCTTTTATAACATACTCGTCATCAAAATCAACTATGGCAAGGTCCGCATCATAGCCCTTACATATCTTGCCCTTGTTTTTAAGCCCCAATATTTCCGCAGGCTTTTCCGACATTTTTTCAACAAGCCTGTCTAACCCAAAGTCGTCGCCGCACAGCCAGGTATAGCTTACCGCAAAGGCTGTTTCAAGAGATGATATGCCAAAGGCAGCCAAGTCAAACTCCACATTTTTTCTGTCATAGTCCGCAGGTGTATGACCGCTGGCAATAACATCAATGGCATCGTTATAAATGGCCTGCTTTATGGCTTCTGCATCCGCTGCCGTTCTTAAAGGCGGATTTATCTTTGCTTTGGTATTATAACCCTCTACGGCTTCCTCCGTAAGTGAAAAATAATGGGGGCAAGTGCCCGCCGTAAGTGTATGGTTATGCTTCTTTCCGCTTGCTATAAGCTCTGCCGAAAATGAAGTCGTTATATTTGAAAGATGCAGCTTTGCCTTTGAATATATGCCTAAAATTATGTTTCTTGCAACCATTATTTCCTCGGCTTCTCTGGGGCTTCCGTATAGACCTAACTTTGTGGAAACTATGCCCTCGTTTACAACCTTTCCCGCTGACAGGCTCTCGTCAATGCAGTTTGTAACAACGGGTATGCCAAACATTTTTGAATATATAAGCACATCTCTTAAAAGCTCCGCATTCTGCACAGGGGCGCCGTTGTCTGAGATACCTATTATGCCCTTGCCTATCATTTTGCCTATTTCGGTAATTTCCTTGCCCTTGCAGCCCTTTGTAATGCTGCCGTAGGGATATACGTTTACGTCGCTTTCGTTTTTTGCCTTTTGTATTACATAGTCAACTACCGTCTTGTTGTCTATTATGGGCTGAGTGTTTGGGGCAATTGTAAGCGAAGTATATCCCCCTGCCGCCGCCGCAACGGACAACACCCTTAAATTATCCTTATTTTCATAGCCCGCCTCGCATATCTTGCAGTTCATATCTATAAGCCCTGGTATGAGCCAGCTGCCCTTTGCGTCATACACCACGTCGCACTCGGGGCTTATATCGCCAATATCCTCTATTTTGCCTTTTACGATATAAACATTATTAAGTCTTTCAGGGGAACATTCGGGAGATATAACTTTACAATTTTTTATAAGAACTCTTTTCATAGCTCAAGCCCCCTTCCTATAGATAAAAGATATAATATTGCCATTCTCACAGCCACGCCGTTTGTTATCTGATCATCTATAATGCACTTGCCGCTGTCTACTATTTCGGAAGCTATTTCAATTCTTCTGTTGGGTGCTCCGGGGTGCATTACTATAACATCAGGCTTTGCACAGGCAATAACATTTTCGTCAAGCATAAATAAATCTTTATATTCGTCGTAAGAAGCAAGGCGTGAGCCATAGCTTTCCTCCTCCTGAAGCTTAAGTGACATTATTACGTCAACATCCTCGCAGGCTTTTTTAATATCATAAAATATCTTCAAGCCAAATTCTTCCATATTGTTGGGTATAAGTGTGGGCGGAGCGGCGATCCTCACCTCTGCGCCTAATTTAGTAAGCCCCCATATATTGCTTCTTGCCACTCTCGAGCCTGCCACGTCACCGCAGATAGCGACCTTAAGCCCCTCAAAGCCGCCTTTAAGCTCCTTTATTGTAAGAAGGTCCAAAAGAGCCTGTGTGGGGTTTTCGTTTATGCCGTCGCCTGCATTTATAACGCTGGCATTTACTCTTTCTGCCAAAAAGCCTGCTGAGCCTGAAACGGGACTTCTCATAATTATGAAATCTCCGCCCATTTGCTCGATAGTTCTTCCCATTTCAAAAAGAGCCTCCTCACGGGAGTCATCAACAACTATTTCAACGCAGTTGGCGCTTAAATATTGAGCCGCAAGCTCGTATGAAAGCTTTGCCCTTACGCTCTTTTCATAAAAAAGAAGTATTACAGACTTGCCCTGCAAATAGGGCGCTTTTTTGTTTTTCTGACTTAAGACTACCTTCATTGTTTCGGCGGTCTTTAAAATATCCTTTATTTCCCCTGCCGTAACGTCCTTAAGCCCTATAAAATCCTTTCTTTTAAAATCCATAAACATCCCCCTCAAATCCTGTTTTGTTAAGTGCATATATAAAATACTCGGGAAGCTCCGCTTTAAACTCCATATATTCTTCCGTCCTTGGGTGTATAAAGCCCAACACTGCCGCATGGAGTGTCTGCCCATTTAGTGTAAACGGGCATTTTTTAGGTCCGTACACAGGGTCGCCCAATATGGGATGACCGATGTATGCCATATGCACCCTTATCTGATGAGTTCTGCCCGTTTCAAGACGAAACTCCGCCAAACTATATCTTCCGCTGTCTGCTATATCTCTGTAGTGAGTAACGGCGTGCCTGCCCCCTGTAATTACAGCCATTTTCTTTCGCTCCTTGGGGTGTCTGCCTATGGGCTGGGAAACCGTCCCTTCCTCACCCTTTAGGCTGTTATGCACTATCCCCAAATATACACGCTTCATGCTGTGCTTAGAAAGCTGCCTTGCAAGACAGTCGTGGGCTGTGTCGTTTTTAGCAGCCACAAGTATGCCGCTTGTATCTCTGTCTATTCTGTGGACTATGCCCGGGCGCATAACACCATTTATGCCCGAAAGGCTGTCTCCGCAGTGATACATAAGGGCATTTACAAGAGTGCCCGAACAGTGCCCTGCCGCAGGATGCACCACCATACCTTGGGGCTTGTTTACCACAATAACGTCCATGTCCTCATAGAGTATGTCAAGAGGAATGTCCTGTGCCAAAATTTCAGCCTCTTTGACCTCGGGCAGCATAAGGTGTATTATGTCGCCGGGTTTTAATCTGTAGTTTTTTGCCGCCGCCTTGCCGTTTACAAGCACGTTTTCCTCCTCAACAAGCTTTTGTACCCTGCTCCTTGAGATATCCTCTGCTTCGGAGGAAAGATAAGCGTCAATTCTCTTGCCCCCGTCCTCGGCTTCGACACAAAATATAAGCTCCTCCATAATATCACCTATTTCTTAAATCTTTCCCCAAAAAGTATATAAACACACAAAAGCACCGTGCCGCAGGTAATAAGTATGTCGGCAAAATTAAACACCGCAAAGGAGTGCCCGAAAAATACAAACCTTAAAAAGTCTGTCACATACCCTATTCTCACCCTGTCTATAAGGTTGCCCGTTGCCCCTGCGGCTATAAGCACGGCAGATATTCTCACAAGAACGTGAAACTGCTTTTTTCTGAGTATATTGAAAATAATACAAAGCGCCGCCAATGCCACTATTACAAATATCCATCTTGCCCCCTGCATAAGCCCGAACGCCATGCCCCTATTTTCAACATAGGTAAGATAAAAGAAATTTTTAATTACCTCTACCTCGCCCACGGGCTTAAGCATATTCACAACCAGCTGCTTAGTAAATATGTCTGTCCCCAAAAGCACAATATAAAGCAAAACAAATATCATAATTATTCACCCGTTATTTTTAAAATTGCCCTGTCTATTTCCTCGCTGCCAACGCTGCTGTCTGAGTACGCCTCGCCTATAGTCTTAAGCAGCACAAGAGTAATTATATTGTTCTTTGTTTTTTTGTCCATAAACATCTGAGAATGTATATCCCTTGCGCTAAGCCCTCTTACGCTTACGGGAAGGTCGAAATACTTAAGAAGTCCCTCTGCCGCCTTGTAGTCGTCTTCGGTAATGACGCCTCTTTCCAGGTCTAAAGCAAGGGCTGCCATCATACCTATGCTCACGCACTCACCGTGCAGCAGCTTAAAGCCCAGAAGCGACTCCACAGCGTGGCCAAAGGTATGCCCATAATTGAGTATTGCCCGAAGCCCCGTTTCCTTTTCATCCTGAGAAACAACATACGCCTTTGCCTTGCAGGATCCATATAATATGTCAGTTATGGCAGACGTCCTGAGTTCCTTTATTTCTGCCTTTTTCTCAAAAAGCATATTCAGATAGTCTTTGTCAATTATATAGCCGTGTTTTATTACCTCAGCCATACCTGCGGAAAACTCTCTTTCGGGCAAGGTGTACAGCGTCTTTGTATTCATAAATACAAATTCGGGCTGATAAAATGCGCCTACAAGGTTTTTGCCGCCCATAAAATCAACGCCTGTTTTGCCGCCCACGGAAGAGTCCACCTGAGCAAGAAGTGTAGTAGGTATCTGCACATATTTTATGCCTCTCATATATGTGGCTGCCGCAAAGCCTGCCATATCCCCTACAACACCGCCTCCAAGAGCTATAACCACCGATTTTCTGTCAAGCTTATTTTCTGCCATAACCTTGTAGAAGTCGTATATGGTTTCAAGATTTTTTCTTTTTTCTCCCGCTTCAAATGAGGTGTGACAAACGGTTAAAAAATTATCTCCCAAAATTTCCAAAATGCTGTCAAGATAAAGCCTTTCTGTGTTGGAGTCGCAGATAACAAGCGCCTTTCTGCCAAAAAGCCCTGCCTTTTCAAAGGCAGAAAGAAGCCCCTCAAAGCTGTCGTTTATATATATAGGATAGCTTGCTGATTTAGCATTTACTTCAAAAATTTTCATTTTATACCTCCTATGGGCGGAATTTTCTTAAAATAACCAATACTACATTTATTATACTTCATAATACCCAAAAAATAAAGGATTTTTTAAGTTTTTGCAGAATATGTTAGATAGTGGTTTTTTATTTGATAACAGGTAAGTCTATAGGAGCGGTTTTATGAATATAAGGGTTATGACCGAAGAAAACGAATTTAAACTTTTACGTCCCTGTGCATCGTTTTGCCGAAATTCCAAGGGCAGGCTGCACTCCGAAGAGGAATGTGATATAAGAACCTGCTATCAGCGTGACAGAGACAGAATAATACATTCAAAAGCCTTCAGACGGCTTATGTATAAAACCCAGGCATTTATATTTCCCGAGGGCGATCACTTTCGCACACGACTTACACATACGCTTGAAGTTTCTCAGATAGCAAGAACTATTGCCAGAGCCTTAAGGCTTAACGAAGACCTCACAGAAGCTATTGCCTTAGGGCACGACTTAGGGCATACCCCTTTTGGGCACATGGGAGAAAGAGACCTTGACAGGGTTGTGCCGGGAGGCTTTCACCACAACAGACAAAGCGTAAGAATTGTTGAAAAGCTCGAAAAGGACGGACGCGGCTTAAACCTTACAAGAGAGGTGGTAGACGGCATTTTAAACCACCGGGGAAGCGGTAATCCTGCCACCTTAGAGGGCAAAATAGTGCAGATAAGCGACAAAATAGCCTACATAAACCACGATATAGACGACAGCTTAAGACGAGGCGCTTTAACGGAAGAAAGCCTGCCAAAAGACTGCACTGACCTTTTAGGGCACACAGTCAGAAAAAGAATAGATTTTCTCATTCGTGACATAATTAAAAACAGTATTGACACCCCTGATATAATCATGTCCCCCGATGTTAAAGAAGCCCTCTATAAGCTTAGAAAATATATGTTTGCAAACGTATATAAAAACATGAGCGTAGTATCAGACAAAATATCATACGAAACGTATTTAAGTGATATATACTATTATTATTACAAAAATTTTAGTGAAATACCCCTTGAATATCAGCAGCATTATACCCCCGGCGAAAAAAAGGAGACTATAATCTGCGATTATATATCCGGCATGACAGACCGCTTTGCAATAAAGCTGCATGACGACCTTAAGCTATAACAGAAAAATGTCAGGACTTCCTTAAAATAAAAAAAGGATTATGTAATTTTTGTCGAAAACTATAGTCGGAGATGATTTTATGAGCTATCCCCACAATATAATAGAAGAAGTGCGTATGAACAACGATATAGTTGACGTCATAGGCGAGAGCGTTCAGCTGAAACAGCAAAGCGGAAATTATGTGGGGCTGTGTCCCTTTCATCACGAAAAAACGCCCTCTTTTCACGTAAATGCAAGAGGTCAGTTTTTTCACTGCTTCGGCTGCGGAGAGTCGGGGGACGTTATAAGCTATGTAATGAAAAGCCGAAATTTCGCCTTTACAGATGCTATAAAATATCTTGCCGACAGGGTGCACTACCCTCTGCCGGAAGACAGCTATTCGGGTGACTATAAAAAATCAGCTGAGCTTCGCCAGACCTTATATGAAATGAATAAAAAGGCGGCAAAGCATTTTTATGAAAATCTGCAAAGCTCCGACGGATATCTTGCAAGAAAATATCTTGACGAAAGGCGCATAACAGGTAAGGCAAGAGGCGTATACGGCTTAGGCTATGCTTCATATAAAAGCGGAGATATGATAAGCTTTCTTGAAAAAGAGGGCTATTCCGAAGAGGTAATGCTTAAAAGCGGACTTGTCTCCCGAGGTAAAAACGGCAGGCTTTACGATAAATTTTTCAACCGCCTGATGTTTCCCATAATAGACATACACGACCGCATAATAGGCTTCGGCGGCAGAATTTTGGAGGAGGGAAATCCGAAATATCTTAATTCTCCCGAAACCCCTGTATTCAACAAAAGCAACAACTTGTATTCTATGAACCTCGCCATTAAAGAGCGCACCCGAGAGCTCATATTGGTAGAGGGCTATATGGATGTTATAGCACTTTATCAGGCAGGTTTCAGAAATGTGGTGGCTGCCCTTGGCACCAGCTTTAACAGCAACCATACAAAGCTTTTGAAGAAATATGCTGACAGGGTGATAATATTATTTGACAGCGACGAAGCAGGAGAAAAGGCAGTGCTTCGAGCCATTCCCGTACTTAAGGAAAGCGGCATAGAGGCAAAGGTCCTTCAGGTAAAGGATGCCAAGGACCCCGATGAATACATAAAGCGCTTCGGAAGGGACAGCTTTGCCGAGCTTTTAAAAACTGCCGTACCCCATATAGAATTTCAGATGGGACTTGAGCGCCGCAGTCGCAGTCTTGCAAACATTGAGGAAAAGGTGAGTTATACAAACGAGGCAGCCAAAATAATTTCCTCCATAGACAACGAAATAGAAAGAGAGGTCTATGTGCAAAAGCTTGCCGAAGAAACAGGTATTTCACCTGACTCCATAAAAACCGAGGTAAACAAAAAGCAGGCTCTCGCCGCTTATCCCACAAGACCCACAGGCTTAAAAAACAAGCCCGCAGGCGAAAAAAGCGGACTTATATCAGCAAAAAGGGGTATAATAAACATTATTTCATACCATCCTTATGTATATAGCAAAATAAGCCCTGTTTTTAAGCCTTTCTATTTAAACGACCCCTTCTTGGAAAAGCTCTACGGTGAAGTAGAAAGCTGTATAAAAGCAGGTAGAGCCGTATATGCGGCGGAAATCATAAACTATTTTGAAGATGTGGGCGAAAGAGATGCAGTCATGGAGATACTCCGTGAGCGCAAGGAAACGGAGAGTAAGACCGAGCTTGAAAAAAGTCTTAACGACTACATCAAAACAATATTTTCAGCATACTACTCTGAAAAAATAAAGTCGGAAAAAGAACAGGCTGAGCCTGATATAACAAAAATAAAAGAGCTTACGGCCAAAAAGCGTAAGCAGCTAAAAACGGTCATTAGTTTAAAGTGATATTATTCGGAAAGGAAGAGAACTTTGAAACCATTAGATGAAACAACCTTTGCTGCAAAAATGAAGGAACTCATAGCAGACGGCAGAAGGAACAAAAATGTTCTTGAATATAAGGAAATTATGAATAAGCTGTCTGATTTTGACTTAAATCCTGAGCAGATAGACAAAATATATGAATATCTTGAAAGCAACAAGATAGATGTCTACGGCGTTGAGGGCCTTGAGGAAAATGAAGACGGCGACAACGATAAGGAGCTTGACCTTACAATAACCGAAAGTATCAATATAGATGACCATGTGCGTATGTACCTTAAGGAAATAGGCAAAGTTCCCCTTTTGTCTGCACAAGAAGAGGTAGAGCTTGCCAAAAGAATGGAGGAAGGCGATGAAGAAGCTAAAAAACGCCTTGCCGAAGCAAACCTCCGTCTTGTAGTTTCCATAGCAAAAAAATACGTGGGCAGAGGCATGCAATTTTTAGACCTTATACAAGAGGGAAACTTAGGTCTTATAAAGGCAGTAGAAAAGTTTGACTACCGCAAGGGCTATAAATTCTCCACTTATGCCACATGGTGGATAAGACAGGCTATCACAAGAGCTATTGCCGACCAGGCAAGAACCATCAGAATACCCGTGCATATGGTAGAAACCATAAACAAGCTGATAAGAGTATCAAGACAGCTTTTGCAGGAATACGGCAGAGAACCAACAGACGAAGAGCTTGCCCTTAATATGCAGATGCCCGAAGAAAAGGTAAGAGAAATAAGAAAAATTGCTCAAGAGCCTGTTTCCTTAGAAACACCTATAGGCGAAGAGGAAGACAGCCATTTAGGCGACTTCATACCCGACGAAGACATACCTGCTCCCGCAGATGCGGCTGCATTCACTTTACTCAGAGAGCAGCTTCTTGAGGTTTTGGAAACACTTACGGACAGAGAGAAAAACGTGCTTAGCCTTCGCTTTGGTCTTAAAGACGGCAGAGCAAGAACTCTTGAAGAAGTGGGACAAAAATTCCAGGTTACAAGAGAGCGCATAAGACAGATAGAAGCAAAGGCTCTCAGAAAGCTTCGCCACCCAAGCAGAAGCAAAAAAATCAGAGATTTTATAGATTGATAGCTAAACTGCAGGCGGTCTTTCGGGACCGCCTTTTATATATGAGGTGTATATATGAAAATTACACAAAGGCTTGAAATGAGCGCTAAGCTTGTGCCAAAATGCGACATACTTGCCGACATAGGCACCGACCACGGCTATCTGCCCGTATATCTGCTTAAAAACGGCATTATAAAAAAAGCCATCGCTGCCGATCTCAGCCGGGTTTCCGCAGACAAAGCATCGGAAAGTCTGAAGGCAGAGGGCTTAGAAGACTATGCCGATGTAAGGTGCGGAAACGGTCTGTCTGTGCTAAGTACAGATGACAACGTAAACACCATAGTTTTAACAGGCATGGGAGGTATGCTTGTAATAGATATATTAAGGTCAAACCCGGATGTGGTAGATGCAGCCGATTATCTGATACTCCAGCCCCAGCGGCATATAGACAGGGTAAGGGATTTTGTACATAAAATAGGCTTTAAAATAACAGCTGAGGATATGTGCATGGAAAGAGGGAAATATTATTTTGCCATGAGATGCGAAAAGGGTGAGGACGTGCCCTACGACCGGGGGGATTTGTTCCTCGGAAGATTTTTGCCTGTCAGCAAAAATCCTTTATTTAAAAGTTTCCTGGCCTACCGCATTACCAAGACCCGTGAAAGCATAGCAAGAGCCTACAAAATAAATCCGCAAACGGACGTGTCTTCCCTTAAAGAACGTCTTGAACTAATGGAAAAAATATATTTTGATATAAAGGAGGAGTAAACCATGTCAACGTGCAAAGATGTTATAAATGTAATGGAAACCATCGCCCCCAAGCGAATAGCCTACAGCTGGGACAACCCCGGGCTTATGACAGGCGATCTCAACAGTAAAACAGACAAAATATTAGTTGCTCTTGACTGCAATGACGAGGTGATAGACGAGGCTATAAAATTTGGAGCAAATATGATAATTACTCATCATCCGCTTATTTTCAGACCCATTAGCTCTGTCACAGAACATTCAAGAACAGGGCATCTTCTAATAAGGCTTATAGAAAACAAAATAAATCTTTACAGCGCCCACACAAATTTAGATATGTCACCCATAGGCACAAACGCCGAGCTTGCCAAGCGTCTGGAGCTAAAAAATGTAGAATATCTTATGCCCGCCGAGGAAGAGCCCTACGCCATGGGAAGAGTCGGCACCCTCCCCAATAAAATGTCAACGGAGGAGTTTGCAAATTATGTAAAGACAAAGCTGGGGCTTGACTCAATAGTTATATCAAAGACAGGAGAATATGTTTCTAAAATAGGACTTTGTACAGGCCATGGCTGCGACAAGGAGTTTTTAGAGGCAGCCATAAATAAAGGCTGTGACGGCTTTGTAAGCGGTGATGTAGGCTATCACGAGGCACAAGATGCCATAGCCATGGGCATAAGCCTTTTTGATGCCACTCACTACTCTACCGAGGTAATAGTTACCTCTCCTTTAGCTGAATATCTGAAAGAAAATCTAAACGACATTGAAATAAAAGTATCAAATGTAGATGCGCAGACCCTCAAAATTGTATAATATATACGGGTTACCGACCGGACTGCGGCGCAGCGATGCGGGGCGAGGCGTGCGGGTAAAAATCAGGGCGAGGGAGCTAAAGCTCCCTCGCCCTGATTTTTACCCGCACGCCTCGCCCCGCATCGCACCCCTGCCGCCCCACGCCACCAACACAAGCCAAACGCCTACGGCGTTTGGCTTGTGTTGGTGGCGTGGGGCGGCAGGGGTGCATAATGATATACTTAAAGGCATAAAATTATATAAAAATGTATAGAGGTAATATAATGTGCGGAATAGCCGGATTTTGTGATTTTAACAAAAATTTTAATGAAAACAGCCAATATTATACAGACATTCTTAAAAGCATGAGAGAGACCATAACCCACAGAGGACATGACACCGTAGGAGAATATTTAGATGAAAACATAGGACTTAGTCAGACAAGGCTTACAATACGGGATCTTAAAAACGGAAATCAGCCTATTATAAGAACCAAGGGCGGCAGGTGCTGTGCCATAGTATACAACGGCGAGATATATAATGCAGAGGAGCTTAAGACAGAGCTTTCTTTAAAGGGATATAAATTTGAGACCACAACAGACACCGAGGTAATACTTTACGCCTTTATGGAATACGGGGCGGTCTCCGTAAATATGCTCAACGGCATATTTGCCTATGCCATATGGGACAGCAGCGAAAATGCCCTATGGCTTTTCAGGGACCGCTTTGGCATAAAGCCCCTTTTTTATACAATAAATGACAACCGCATCATATTCGGTTCTGAGCCGAAAGCCTTATTTGCTCATCCTGATTTCAAGCCCGAAATAGATGATAACAGTCTGAGGGAAATTCTTGGGCTTGGACCTGCGAGAACAGAAGGAAACGGTGTATTCAAAAACCTCCGGGAGGTAAAATACGGTTCTTACTTTTATTTTTCAAGAGAATGTAAAAAGGAGATAAAATATTGGCATCTTAAGGCAGAGCCTCACACAGAAGACTTTGACGACACCATAGCCCACACGAGATGGCTTATTGAGGACAGCGTAAAAAGGCAGATGGTCTCCGATGTGCCTGTGTGCAGCTTTCTTTCGGGCGGCATAGATTCAAGCATTGTCACTGCCCTTGCATATAAATATCTTGAAGGCAAGGGGCAGAGTCTTAACACCTTTTCATTTGATTTTACAGGCAACGACAAATATTTCAAATCAAACTCATTTCAGCCTGCAAGGGATAAGCCCTATGTAGATATTGTTCTTGAAAGATATCATTCAAACCACACCTATCTGGAATGTGATGAGGTAAGACTTGCGGATCTTTTATATGACAGCGTAGACTGTAAGGATCTGCCAGGAATGGCTGATGTTGACGCTTCTCTGCTTTATTTCTGCTCGTTGGTGAAGAAGCACAATAAGGTTACGCTAACAGGAGAATGTGCCGACGAAATATTCGGCGGCTATCCTTGGTTTTTCCGTCCCGAGCTTTACAACGCTCACGCCTTCCCCTGGTCTATAGATTTTCATATAAGAGAAAACCTCATAAGAAAGGATCTTCTTAAGAGGCTTGATCTTAAGGAGTATGTAGACAAAAAATATTCCGACTCAGTAAGCAAAACGCCTCACCTTAAGTCAGACGACAGAGAAACCCTAAAAAAGCGCAAAATAAATTATCTGAATATAAAATGGTTTATGACAACTCTCCTTGACAGAATGGACAGAACCTCTATGTATTCAGGCTTAGAGGCCCGTGTGCCCCTTGCGGACTACAGAATAGTTGAATATGTATACAACGTGCCTTGGGAAATAAAGGCAAAGGACGATACACCGAAATATTTGCTCAGAAAAGCCTGCGAAGATCTTTTGCCTGCCGAAATAATATGGCGCAGAAAAAGCCCCTACCCCAAAACCTACGCTCCCGAATATGAAGAATTGTTGAAATCTCGCCTTAAAAGCATTATCAGCAAAGACTGCCCTATTTTGGAAATATTCGATAGAGGCAGCATTATTAAGTTTATGGAAACCCCTCAGGACTACGGCTCACCGTGGTTTGGTCAGCTTATGTGCGGTCCTCAGATGCTTGCTTATATACTTCAGATAAACTACTGGCTGGATAAATATTCCCTGCTATAGTTAAACCCATGGGGTCGCTCAGGTCGGAGAGTGGACTGCCTTGCAGTCCACTCTCCGACCTGACCCGCGGGTCGGGTGCGAGGAACGTGAAGAAAGGCTGACAGGAGCGGACCCGTCCGCTCCTGTCAGCCTTTCTTCACGTTCCTCGCACCCGAGCGGCTATTCGGGTTTGGTCGGTGTAAATTTATTTTGTGTCAATTTTTAACAGCTTTTTCAGATATTGTCCCGTATAAGACTTTTCGCAGGCAGCTATCTCCTCAGGTGTTCCCACAGCAACTATCTCCCCGCCGCCATCTCCGCCTTCAGGTCCTAAATCTATAATATAATCCGCTGTTTTGATAACGTCAAGGTTATGCTCTATTACAACAACAGTATTTCCGCCGTCTGCAAGCCTTTGCATTATTTCTATCAGCTTTGCCACATCTGCGGCATGAAGGCCTGTTGTAGGCTCGTCAAGCACATATATTGTCTTGCCTGTAGAACGTCTTGAAAGCTCCGTAGCAAGCTTTACCCTCTGAGCCTCTCCTCCGGAAAGCGTAGTTGAGGGCTGTCCTAACTTAATGTAAGAAAGTCCTACATCGTTGAGAGTTTCCAGCTTTGACCTTATTCTTGGCAGATTTTCAAAAAATTCATACGCTTCGGCAACTGTCATATCCAGCACGTCTGCTATTGATTTGCCCTTATATTTCACTTCAAGGGTCTCTCTGTTATATCTCTTTCCGTGACAGACCTCGCAGGGCACGTATATATCGGGCAGGAAATTCATCTCTATTTTAACTATTCCGTCGCCGCAGCATGCCTCACACCTTCCTCCTTTTACGTTGAATGAAAATCTCCCCTTTGTATATCCCTTTCGCTTAGCATCAGGCACATTTGAGAAAAGATCTCTTATAAGGTCGAAAAGACCTGTATATGTGGCAGGGTTAGAGCGTGGCGTTCTTCCTATGGGAGATTGGTCTATATTTATTATCTTGTCCAAATTCTCCCAGCCCTTGACGGACTTTGCCTTTCCTGCCTTTATTCTTGCTCTGTTAAGCCTTCTTGCAAGTGTTCTGTACATTACCTGATTTACGAGAGAGCTTTTTCCCGAGCCCGAAACGCCCGTTACGCACACAAAAAGCCCAAGGGGTATATCTACATTCAGCTTTTTGAGGTTGTTTACCTCTGCCCCTCTTATCATAAGCTTGTTTTTGCCCGGCTTTCTTCTTTTGGCAGGTATGGGTATTTCAAGCTTTCCGCTTAAATATTTTCCCGTAAGAGAGTTGTCACATTCCAAAAGTCCCTTTACATCTCCCGAATATACGACCTCTCCGCCGTTAGCCCCCGCCATAGGTCCTATATCCACCACATGGTCAGCGGCTAAAATAGTGTCGTTGTCATGTTCTACCACTATAAGAGTATTTCCCAGATCCCGCAGGTTTTTAAGTGTGGCAAGCAGCTTGTCGTTGTCCCTTTGGTGAAGACCTATGCTTGGCTCGTCAAGTATATATAATACGCCCACAAGGCCTGACCCTATTTGAGTGGCAAGGCGTATTCTCTGAGATTCTCCGCCGGAAAGTGTGCCCGCCGTTCTTGAAAGTGTGAGATAGTCAAGCCCTACGTCCGAAAGAAAGCCTATTCTTGCATTTATTTCTTTAAGTATAAGGTCGGCTATGGCATGCTGTCTTTTCGTAAGCTCTAAGTTATCGAAAAAGTCCTTGAGCTCTTTTACGGATTTGTCGGTAACATCCGCTATGCTCTCTCCGCCTACTGTCACCGCAAGCATTTCGGGGCGCAGTCGTTTACCCTTGCACACAGGGCAGGTTATATTGGTCATATAGCCCTCATATTCCTTCTTGGATGCTTCTGAATATGTTTCGGCATACCGTCTTTCGATATTGTTTACAATGCCGTCAAAGAAAAAGTCATAGCTTTTGTTGACTCCGCCTGATTTGAAGGTAACAGGTATCATTTCTCCGCCGTTTCCGTACATAATGTAGTGTTTCGTTTCTTCGGGGAGGTCTTTATATGGCATATCAAGGTCTATATTGTGCATTTTTGAAAGCTGTTTGAAAAGTACATTACTCATAGACCCGTCTGTCATTATGGAATTCCAGCCGTATACTGCAATAGCTCCCTGATTTATGGAAAGCTCGGGATCGGGCACAATAAGATCGGGGTCGAATATAAATTTTGCCCCAAGCCCCGAACATTCAGGGCAGGCGCCGTGGGGATTGTTGAATGAGAACATTCTGGGCTCTATTTCCTCAATGCTTACGCCACAGTCGGGACAGGCAAAATTCTGAGAAAATGTAAGCGTTTCCTCTCCCGTGTCAACAAAGAGTATGCCGCCCGTAAGTGCCATAACGGTTTCTATAGACTCAGCAAGTCTTGCCTCTATGCCTTCCTTGACCACAAGCCTGTCTACCACAAGCTCTATAAGGTGCTTTACATTTTTTTCAAGCTTTATCTCCTCCGAAAGGTCGTAGGTTATGCCGTCTATCCTCACTCTTACATAGCCGCTTTTTCTTGCATCATCAAGTATTTTTACATGCTCGCCCTTTCGTCCTCTTACAATAGGCGCAAGTATCTGAAGTCGTGTTCGCTCAGGCAGCGTCATTATCTGATCCACTATCTGATCCACGCTTTGTCTTTCTATCACCTTGCCGCACTTTGGGCAGTGAGGTATGCCCGCTCTTGCGTAAAGCAGACGGAAGTAGTCGTATATTTCCGTCACCGTGCCTACTGTGGAACGGGGATTGTTGTTGGTGGTCTTCTGATCTATAGATATGGCAGGCGAAAGTCCTTCTATGCTGTCTATGTCGGGCTTTTCCATACGTCCCAAAAACATTCTGGCATAAGAAGAAAGGCTCTCGACATATCTTCTCTGACCCTCTGCATATATGGTGTCAAAAGCAAGGCTCGACTTACCCGAGCCGCTTAAGCCCGTAAAAACATTCAGCTTATTTCTCGGTATTTCTACATCTATATTTTTTAAGTTATTTTCTCTTGCACCCTTTATAACTATTTTTTCTTCCATTATTCAAAACCTCTTATAATATTTTAGCTCCACTGCTTTACGGAACAGTATGCAAACACGCCAAACACTGCCGCCATAATAATTGAACCTATCAGCTTTATGCCCGACACATCTCCCGAAAGCAGACATTCCGCAATTGCGCTGAGCTTTATAAGTATAAATATAAGCGCCATAATAAGACAGCCGCCCGGCGCACCTGTGCCCTTTTTAATGTTTATGCCAAGCACGCCTGTAAAAAGCATGAGAAAAGCACTGCTAAAAAGATAAAATCTCTCACTAAGCTCCGTTATGGCAACAGCATTAAGCGCCCCCATAACCAAAGTATTTTGGGGCAAAGCCCCCGCCTTTACCGAATATATGAACACCGCAAACTGTATAAGGCTAAGTGTAAATATAAGTCGTGAAATATATCCGCCCACTCTGCTGTAAACAGTGCCTCTCATATATGTTCCTCCATATTATAAAAGCAAAAGTCCGTTAAGCCTTTTTATTTCATCCCTCAGCTCCGCAGCCTCTTCAAACTTAAGCTCCAGCGCAAGCTTTTTCATCTTGTCCGTAAGGCTGTTTATAAGCGCCTTTATCTCAGCAGTCGACATAGACTCGGGGTCTTTTTCAAGCTTCATAGACTTTCTGCCTGCAACTGCCTCTGTTGCCTTTATTATCTCGTGTACCTTTTTCTTTATAGTCTTAGGCGTAATGCCATGCTCTTCGTTATATTTCTGCTGTATGCCGCGACGTCTTGCAGTCTCGTTTATGGCTCTTTCCATAGAGTCTGTCACAAAGTCGGCATACATAATTACTCTGCCCTCTGCATTTCTTGCCGCCCTGCCTATGGTCTGTATAAGGGACATTTCGGAACGCAAAAAGCCCTCTTTATCTGCATCAAGTATAGCCACAAGAGAAGTTTCCGGTATGTCAAGACCCTCTCTTAACAGGTTTATACCCACAAGCACGTCAAACTCGCCAAGTCTTAAATTTCTTATAATTTCAAGTCTTTCAAGAGTGTCTATATCCGAATGAAGATACTCAGCCTTTACGCCGTTTTCCGTGAGATATTTGGTAAGGTCTTCAGCCATTTTTTTGGTAAGGGTCGTTATAAGAACTCTGTTTCCTCTTTTTACTGTCTTGTTTATCTCTGCCAGAAGATCGTCTATCTGCCCTTCAACAGGTCTTACCTCTATTTCGGGGTCTAAAAGCCCTGTGGGACGTATGAGCTGCTCCACCACATTTTCAGAATGTTCCTTTTCGTACACATTAGGCGTAGCGGAAACAAAAAGCATCTGATTCATTTTTGACTCAAACTCATCAAACTTAAGGGGTCTGTTATCCAGCGCCGACGGCAGTCTGAAGCCGTAGTCGACCAGCGACATTTTACGCGCCCTGTCTCCGTTGTACATACCCCTCACCTGAGGTATAGAGGCGTGTGACTCGTCCACTATAGTAATAAAATCTTTAGGGAAATAATCTATAAGAGTATGGGGCGTGCTGCCTTCCTCCCTGCCGGAAAGATGCCTTGAGTAGTTTTCTATGCCCGAGCAATAGCCCATCTCCTGCATCATTTCCATATCGTAGTTGGTGCGCTCCTCTATTCTCTGGGCTTCTATAAGCTTTTCCTCTGATTTGAAATATTTTATTCTTTCTTCAAGCTCCTCGCTTATATTTTCAAGGGCTCTTTTCATTTTATCTCTGCTTATAACATAGTGGCTTGCAGGATATACACAGACGTGATTTCTTATACCCTTGATCTCTCCTGTCAAAACGTCTATCTCCGATATCCTGTCTACCTCATCGCCGAAAAACTCAACTCTGTAAGCCGTGTCTGTGCTTTCCGCAGGGAAAATTTCAACGGTATCTCCCCTTACCCTGAAAGTGCCTCTTATAAAGTTTATGTCATTTCTGTCATACTGCATTTCCACAAGCCGTCTTAATACGTCATCTCTGTCCTTTATCATTCCCGGGCGCAAAGATACGCACATTTCGTTGTAGTCAATAGGGTCGCCAAGACCGTATATACAGGAAACGGATGCCACTATGATAACGTCACGCCTTTCAAAAAGCGCCGCCGTAGCGGAGTGTCTTAGTTTGTCTATTTCGTCATTTATAGATGAGTCTTTTGCAATATATGTGTCAGACTGGGGCACATAAGCCTCGGGCTGATAATAGTCATAATAGCTTACAAAATATTCTACTGCATTGTCGGGAAAAAACTCCTTAAACTCGTTGTAAAGCTGCGCTGCCAGAGTCTTGTTGTGAGCCAGCACAAGGGTGGGGCGGTTCAGCCTTTCTATAATATTTGCCATAGTAAAGGTCTTGCCTGAGCCGGTAACACCTAAAAGAGTCTGATATTTAAGTCCTTCCTCAAAGCCCTTCGCAAGCTCGTCAATCGCCTTGGGCTGATCTCCCGTAGGTTTAAATGGTGATACTAATTTAAAATGATCCATAATTTCAGCCCCTTCTTAATACGTTTATTCCGTCTGCGCCTCACTTGTGTCTAAAGCTTCGGTGGTTGTTTCCGTTATATGGCTTTGCCTATATACCTCTTGTGTCTGTCTGAAGTTTTGCAAAAGTGCAGAATCCGCCGAAAGGCACATCATGGCTCTGCTTATGTACTCTGTTTTGCCCTCCTTGATATATACCATTATATTATAAGCCAAAGCCTCGGAATTAAACACATAGCTCTTTGCATCGTCCACAAGGTCGTAAGCATCATCCTCATAGCTGTTTCCCAAAACGGTGTAATAGCTTTTAGCATTTTCCCACAGTCCCATAGCAACGTCATATATATGATCTCTGTCGGCCCTGTCGTTTGCCATATTGTTTACCTCGGTGTTAAGTCTTTCCGTAAACTTCTGAGTATTGTTTACTATATATCCCGACTTATCGTATATATTGCCCTGTTCGTCTATAGGCTCTATTCCTTCTATATAAATTTCGTTTTCCGATATATTTACATCAGTTTCTGCGGTGCTCACAGGCTCGTCATGGGTGTATAACAAAAACTGAAGAACACACAACCCAATAAGAGCTGCCGTTAAGGCAATTATTGCTTTTGTTTTCATAAGCTTCCTCCAATCTTATGCTACATTTTATCACAGTCTTTAGTGAAGTTCAACATCAAAATGACATATAAAAACCCTTTAAAATATAATTGCAGCGAATTTTTGATAATTTTTATATTTTTTCATTAAAATTTAATTGATAAACATATATAGAGTATGATAAAATATATATGTGAAAAAATAATTTTTCCCTTAAAAGGAGTGAAAAGAAATATGAAAAAGATCAAAAGACTATTAGCTCTGTCTACAGCAGCGGTTATGATGCTTTCCACACTTACCGCAGGAGCAGAACAGACAAACCCGGGAAAACCCTACACGGTTTTTGTTAATGACAAAATGGTAGGGTTTAACTATCAACAGCCATACAACGAAAACGGCAGAGTATTTGTTCCCGTGAGAGGCGTATTTGAGGCTATGGGCTTTGAGGTAGATTATGAGCCTGTTACAAAAACAGCTTATCTGAAAGACGAATTTCATTCTGTAGAGCTCACCCTGGGCAATACATATTTTATGGCAGACGGAAAGACAGTCTATCCCGAAACACCTCAGTTTATACTTAACGACTGCTTTATGATCCCATTAAGATCGGTTTCCGAAGCAGTGGATGCAGAGGTAAGCTATAACAACCAAACCTATATCATAGATATAAAATATGATATGGGCAGGGATGCAAACGGAGCAGTAAAGGCAGACTCACCTGCAGCAGAAAAGGATGCAGCCGCAAAGGAAACCTCCACAGCTGCCGCAACCGAAACCCCCGCAGAAACAACCACCTCTGTAAGTCAACAGGCAGAGTTCAATCACAATGTACAGCTTAACAGAGTTCCCTTTAAAATAAACAATAAAAGCTTTTGGTTTGGTCAGACAAACCTTCCAAACCCCTATAAAAAAGTACCCGGCTCATTTGGCTTTGACTGGAATATTTATAAGCCTGCAAGCGGCGAATATTATATGTTAGGTACAAATACCAAGGGAGAGATAGTTGCATTTTATGCCCTCACCTCAGACTTTTCGTTTGATAGCTATATAGGCGGCTCAAAAGACATCAAAGACGTGGCGTATGAAGGCTTCACCGTAAGACCGTATATAAGATCCAGCCATAACAAAAATACAGATGGCAGACTTTATGCTCTTTTTGTATGCAGAGATGAATATATGGGCAATGTGACTATGGACAGCAAGGTTCTTGACGGAGTAGAATTTCAGCTTGAAAATATGATAAACACTATACGTCAGAGAGAAAGCGGAGGCACAAGAGACCTTGAAGAAAACGAAAACTTCAAAACAGCTCAGGATCAGGCCGATTCCGCAGCCAACAACAAGGGCAAAGCGGCAAACAAATATGAAGATGTCATCTCGAATTTAGGTTATAACTCAGTAATGGTTGACAGATATCTCTTTGAGTATACTCTTCACACACCATTCTATTTTGACATATTCGACTATGAGATTAACAACGATGACATTTATAATGCCATTATGTATGGCGGCTTCTACTTTATTGATACAGGCGTAAGCTATAACGCTGTAGACAATATTTTGTGCTATGCTCAGAATATATTTATTACCGACGACGAATATTACTCAAACGATTATAACTATTAATGCTAAATGCGGCGGAACTAAAGTTCTGCCGCTTATTTTTTGCTATTAAAAAATAAACCAATTTATCTATGCACTTTTCACAAAAAATAAAATACTTTTAAGGATTTATTGACTTTATTTACAAAATATGTTAAAGTAAAAGTAAGTAATATTAGCTTAAACGGGAAAAATGTTTTGTTATAAGCACAATTACATTCTTCCCGCCAAAATTTTTAAATGAGGTGATAAAAATGCACGAAGTATTAGAAAAACTCTCTGCTATCGGTATCGTTCCTGTAATTGCTATCAATGATGTTGACAAGGCAGTTCCTCTTGCAAAGGCACTTGTTGCCGGCGGACTTCCCTGCGCTGAAGTAACTTACAGAACAGCAGAGGCTGAAGAATCAATAAGAAGAATAGCTAAAGAAGTTCCCGAATGTATCGTAGGTGCAGGTACTGTTCTTACACCCGAGCAGGCTGACTCAGCTATAGCTGCTGGCGCTAAGTTCATCGTATCTCCCGGTCTTAACCCTAAGGTTGTTAAGCACTGCATCGACAAGGGTTATCTTATCACTCCCGGTACAGCTAATCCTTCAGACGTTGAAGTTGCTATTGAGCTTGGTCTTGAAGTTGTTAAATTCTTCCCCGCAGAAGCAGCAGGCGGCATCAATATGATCAAATCAATGTGCGGACCTTACACAAAGATGAAATTTATGCCTACAGGCGGCATCAACCCGGGCAATCTTAACAACTACTTAAGCTTTAACAAGATAATCTGCTGCGGCGGTTCTTGGATGGTTAAGCCTGAGCTTGTAAACGAAGGCAAATTTGACGAAATAATCGCTCTTTGCAAAGAGGCTGTTCAGACAATGCTCGGTCTTGAGGTTGCTCATATCGGCATCAACTCAGAAAACGAAGAAGCAGCTCTTGCAATCGCAGGCCAGTTCAACAAGCTTTTCAACTTCCCTGTAAGAAACGGCAACTCAGCAGTATTCGCTTCTGACGGCATCGAAGTAAGAAAGCAGATGTTCCGCGGCACAAACGGACACATCGCTATCAAGACAAAATACATGAAGAGAGCTATTCGCTACATCGAAGCTATGGGCGGCGTTTTCGACAAAGAAAAGGACGTAGTAGTAAAGAACGGCGAAATAACAGCTATCTACTTAAAGGACGAGATCGGCGGCTTCGCTATCCACCTTGTTCAGAAATAATTTCTTTTAAAACGACCCTTGAAAGCTCGCTTACGACTTTTGGGGGTCGTTATTTTTTTGCAATAAAAAAACCGCAAATTCTGCGGTTTTTCAATAAGCCGATGAAGGGAATCGAACCCCCAACCCACTGATTACGATTCAGTTGCTCTACCATTGAGCCACATCGGCAAATTATAAAATATAAATAAGCAGAGGGGGGACTCTACTTATTTAAAGAGAACTATTATCAAATATAAAAAGTTTCTGAGATTTTGGAAAGCTCCAAAACCTCAGAATAAACGTGGTCCCTCTGGGACTCGAACCCAGGACCGTCCGGTTATGAGCCGGATGCTCTAACCAACTGAGCTAAAGGACCTCAAAGAGCCGATGAAGGGAATCGAACCCCCAACCTACTGATTACAAATCAGTTGCTCTACCGTTGAGCTACATCGGCAG
>CANRPW010000029.1 GCA_947632615.1 uncultured Clostridia bacterium
AAACCATTTGAAAAATGCATCGGAGTAGGGTGGGTGGGGCGATTGGGCAACGCAGTTGCCCAACAGAAGCGGAAGAATATGGATAAAAAGCGGGTTACAAAAAAAGCCCATATACAAACCATTTGAAAAATTGTTTGTATATGGGCTTTATTTTTTTTATTGGCTGAATTTGATTATAAATACGGGAGGCTTATCTGTAAAGCTGCTCATTAGGGCTACAGCTTCATCTGTTGAGTCTACCTTATAAAATGTAAGGACACCATTATCTACATGACCTACTACCTTTTTGCCTTGAGCAAATTCATAATATATGAAATTATCTGAATACATGCAGTAGACAGCAGGTGTGTCTTCTTTGTTTACACCCAATTCCTTAGATGCTGTTATCTGGTCGTAATAACCGAAAAGGTCTGTTCTGAAATCGTTATAGTTTGCAAGATCATAAAATGGCAGAATGTTTAAGTCCATGTTTGGATGTAATTCATTTACATACTGCTTTACATTCCGATGTTTTGCAAGGTCTTTTGATTTTACGCTCCATACGTTGCCTGATTGCTGAAGGAGAAATTCTCTTATGTCAAGAGGCTCTTCAACAAGATTTGCCACAACAACGGCAAACATATCATCACAGCCAATGTATTTTATGTCAATTGTTTTGTCGGTATTCCAGCTCTGAGAAACTGCCTCCATGATTTTCTTGTATGTGTCAGAGGTTTTTTCAGGTGTCCGTATTTCGCCGTGGGTGCAGTTATATCTCATTATGAGGCTTCTGTAGTCGTCTTTGGTTAACATTCCGCCTTTATTTTCTGAAGATGTGACGTAATAGCCTTTGTCTGTAAGAACAGAGATAAAGGGTGTAAGCTGACTGCTTGTAATATCAACATCATATTCAGAGTTTTGGCAGACTTCAAAGTCCCCGGGTCTTATATAGAGCAGGTTTGCATCCTTAAGCTCCTCAGGAACATTTTCGGTTATCTCATTGATTTCAACAGGGAGATTTGTTTCGGCATTATACATAAAGCCGTAAACGCTGACAGTCTTGCCTGCGGTATAATTCGTTTCGTAATATGACATATAAGCTGTCATAAGATTATCAATATCTGTATAAAGCTGATCGTTTGCCTCTACGGGGGTGACGTTTAAGTCGATCACTCCATCGGTGGTTTCTTCTGCTGCCGCATCTATGGAATCGGGAGCTACAGGCTCGTCATCTGCTATGGTTACATCCTTGTCAACGGTCTTATTTGTTCCGCTTGCTATGAAAAATATGATAACAGCAACAAGGGCAACAGCGATAACACAAAGTATTATAAGAGTTTTATTATTTTCGGAATTATTCTTCATTTGTATATTCATCCTCCTTATCCTTTATTGTATCATATACGTCATAAAGCTCATTTTTAAATATACTGAGTATTGTACGCACATTTTCGCAGGTGCTTTCGACGTCTGTTTCGTCAAAGTCGAGCACTGCCTCCCAGGTGGGGTCGTAGGTGTCTGTTACTTCGGTAAAGCTTTTTACTTTTCCTTCAAAGACATCACTGTCAAAATAGTCGAAAATGGCATCATATTCCCAGTCTTTGGTTTCTCTGTCAGTGGAGAGCCTTATGTATAGCTTGGATGACTGCACATAGAGATTTACCAAAAACTCCTCGTTTTCAGATATGGTTATACCGAATATCTCTCTTTCAAGAAATCCCGTTTTCTCGTCTTTTTCCATTAAAACAATTATAGTATCCATTTATAAATTTTTCTCCCATTGTAGTTTTTTTAATATTTTCAATTATACCCCTATATTGCTTTTTTTGCAAGTATAATTATTGGATTGACAAAAGACCCTGAAGATTTTAAAATAGACATATAAATTTTAAGGAGTATTGCTTATGGATATTGCGTTTATAATAAAAATCATTTTTAAAATAGTGTTTACGGTAGGTGTGGGTTTTATTTTCAAGCGTACAGGCGTTATTGACGACAAGCTTCAGAAGGGGCTTAGCGACCTGCTTGTAAAGGGGATCGTGCCCTTTAATATTCTTGAAGTAGCCACCTGCGAATATTCTAAGGAGCTTGCACAAGGCGTGGGCTTTTCTGTTATCATTTGTCTTGTCTATTATTTAGCGGCTCTTGTGTTAGGGCATATTATTGTAAAAAATCTGAAAACAGACGTTAATTCCAAAAGAGTTCTTGTTACGATGATAGCCTTTGCAAATGTGGGCTTTATTGGCTTTTCGCTCACGGGCGAGATATTCGGGGCAGAGGGTACGCTTTACTGCGTTGTTTATAATCTTTGTTATAATGTGCTGCTTTATACTTATGGGCTTAATCTTCTGTCAGGGGGCAGCGGCTTTGACATAAAGGCTATTTTTACAAAGCCTGTTACTGTGGCTTGTATTATTGCCATATTTATATTTTTTACTCCTATTTCATTTCCCCCTGTACTGCTTGACTGCATTTCCGGAATAGGAGGAATGGTTTTTCCCATTTCAATGTTTATAATAGGATGTGAAATAAATGATATGAAGCTGTCTATGCTTATTAAGAGCAAGCACGCATACATCGTTTCGGCTCTCAGGCTTTTGATATTGCCTTTTATAATGCTTGTTATTTTAAAAGCCCTGGGTTTTCACGGCACCCTTCCAAGAACGCTTGTTGTACTTACGGCACTTCCCAGCGGCTCTATGAATATTATATTTGCAGAGAGCTACAATTGCTCTCCTAAGCTGGCTGCTCTTACAGTTGTGCAATCAATGCTTTTGATGATACCTGCATTGCCTGTAATAATAGCTGCTTCTTTCGCTTTCTTGTAACATAAACGTAAACTTGAAATAATACTTCTGAAATTGTATTGTGTATTTGTTTATTGTATAATTTTATTACACAACTATTTCAGAGGGAAAAAAGATGAAGAAAATACTATTTTTATGCTGCTTAGGTCTGATTTTAAGCTCTTGCGCACTAAATATGGACAGCGAGGCTTCAAATGACTATGTTTTGACCGAGCAGGACAAGGCTATTATTAACAACATACTGGAAACAGAGCTTCAGACCAACGGGTGGAAGTATGACTATACATATATCAGGTTTGGCGAGGGCTATTTGCCGTCAGAGGGCGATGAAAATTATGATATTTTGAAAAGTGTAAGCGAAAAGACAGGTTATTCTGTTGATCTTTGGAATGACGGTGAAAAAATGGCTACTGCTTATTCGGTGCTTTTTCATCAAAACGGAGATCTTGCAGGTGAGGCTCGCTTCTATTTTAAAAACAACACCATAATTTGCGGCTATTATACATATAACGGCAAAATTTACAGCATCGACGACGAAGCCGTATTCCTTACCGAGCCGGGTTTTGAAGCTTTTGAAAATACCGAATACGAAGGCAATGATTATACACCAAGTGATATAACTCTGCCCTTTGATAATTTTTCCGCAGTAAGCCCCAATTCTGGAATGACCGGGGTTATAGAGGATGACAAGCTCAATTTTTACACCCTTGGGGGAGGAGCTTTTCAGCTTTCAAAGTCATATTCTCGGGCTGACTTAGGTGGTATACCCATAGATGCAGACTTTGACACTGACGGAAGGTGTGCTGTGCTTTGCGGAGAAAGGGCTGAAAACGGCAGTCTTGTTTCTAAAAAGATAGTTATGCTTGATGAGCTTTTAAATCCGCAAAATGCTGATTTTGCCTTATACATTGACTCCTTCAACAGTCTTGTGTTTGACAACGGCATTATTACACTTTCCAGCAAGTCCGTTATATCGGAGTTTGACAGCAATACACACCAGAACGTCAACAATGTACATCTCATACACCTTATAACAGGCATATATTCGGTGGATCTATATGGCAATGGCGTTAAGCTGTATGTTATTACAGACAACTCCAATCTTTACGTTTACGACAGCACATTTAAACTTCTTTGGAGAACCTATAACGCCGGTGAGACCTACAGCAAATATATATATTTCTCCGACTCAAATTTTGACGGGATAAAAGAAATATATGCCGACAACATTATTACAGGCTCTACGGACAAATTTGTGCTCGACAGCACAGGCTTTAAAAAAGCAGCATCCATAAGTCCCGGGTCAAGGCTTTTGGCTGGTGACTTTGACTGCAACGGACGAAGCGAAATAATAGCCTTTGAGTCTGACGGCACAAAATTATATAATTAAACCAAGCGGCTTTTTGCACTACAGCAATAAAAGCCGTTTTTTATTGCGTTTAAATAAGTGCTTTATTAAGTTTTTTGTGATGTTATTTTAAACAATATTTATTAAAATGAAAAAATGCTTGACAGGGGGGTGATTTGTTGATATAATGGAGTTCGTCAAGTAAAAATGCTTGACGGATGGTGGTTTTTATGGATAAAAGAGTTTTTGAGGGGCTTTTGTATGATTTTTATGGAGAGCTTCTTACACAAAAACAAAAGTATATATTTGAAGGTTATTATATGGAGGACCTTTCCTTTCAGGAGATAGGCGAGCTTTACGGCATTACAAAGCAGGCGGTTTCGGATATGCTTAAACGCACCTTAAAGCAGCTTTCTAAATATGAAGAAAAGTTAGGCTATGTCAAAAGATTTGCGGAGCAAAGAGAAGCAATAGAAAACGCCATAGAGCTTATAGACCTGGGAGAAAAGGATGAAGTAAAAAATATATTAAACAGCTTATTGGACTAAAAAGGGAGTTGTTTTTATGGTTTTTGAAAATTTGACCGACAGACTTCAACAGGTTTTCAGCCGGCTGACAGGCAAGGGCAAGCTTACGGAAAAGGACGTAAAGGCGGCATTGAGAGAAGTTAAGCTGGCACTTTTGGAGGCAGACGTCAATTTTAAAATAGTTAAAGAATTTATAAAAAAGGTAACCGAAAAGGCAATAGGGGAGGACGTTCTTGAAGGGCTCAACCCCGGTCAGCAGGTCATAAAAATAGTACGTGACGAGCTTATAGAAGTAATGGGCACTACACAGAGCAAGCTCACTTTTGCTTCTAAAAGTCCCACGGTGTATATGATGGCAGGTCTGCAGGGTGCAGGTAAGACTACAACGGCAGGCAAGCTTGCAGGTCAGCTTAAAAAGCAGGGCAAGCGCCCTATGCTCGTTGCCTGCGATGTATACAGACCTGCGGCTATAAAGCAGCTGCAGGTAGTAGGGCAGACCTTTGACATACCTGTGTTTGAGCAGGGACAGGGCGACCCTGTAGAGATTGCTAAAAACAGTATCGACTATGCCAAATCTCACGGGCACGACATAGTTATTATAGATACGGCAGGACGTCTTCACATAAACGAGGAGCTTATGGAGGAGCTTGCCAACATCAAAAAAGAGGTAAGACCTCAGGAGATACTTCTTGTAATAGATGCTATGACAGGTCAGGATGCTGTAAATGTAGCAAAGACCTTTGACGAAAAGCTTGGCATTGACGGCACTATAATCACAAAGCTTGACGGCGACACAAGAGGCGGCGCTGCCATATCTGTAAGAAGTGTCACGGGCAAGCCTATCAAATACGTAGGTATGGGCGAAAAGCTTGAAGACCTTGAGCCCTTTTACCCCGACAGAATGGTATCTCGAATTTTGGGCATGGGCGACGTGCTCACCCTTATCGACAAGGCTCAGACAGCCTTTGACGAAAAGCAGATACAAGAGATGGAGCGCAAAATGCGTGCCAATGACTTCAACTTAGAGGACTTCCTGACACAGATGCAGCAGGTCAAAAAAATGGGGCCTATAAAGGACCTTTTGGGAATGATACCGGGTATGAATAAAATAAACCTAAACGATGTAGATGTAGACGAAAAGGCACTCTCTCATGTAGAAGCCATAATACAGTCTATGACAGTTAAGGAAAGGCAAAACCCTGAGCTTTTAAACGGCTCTCGCAAAAGACGTATTGCCAAGGGCAGCGGCAGAACCATTCAGGAGATAAACCAGCTTTTAAAGCAGTTTAATCAAATGAAGGATCTTATGAAGATGATGGGTCAGAGCAAGAAGAGAGGGCGTATGCCGGGGTTTAAACTGCCCTTTATGTAATAAGCAAACTACTGCTTTAAGCAGATAAGTTTATATAATTTTATTTCGGGAGGTGAAAACAATGGTAAAAATCAGACTTAAGAGAATAGGAGCAAAGAAAGCACCTTTCTATAGAATAGTTGTTGCCGATTCAAGAGTACCGAGAGGAGGCAAGGCTATCGCTGAGCTTGGATATTACGATCCTACAAAGGAGCCTTCAGTATTGAAGGTAGATGCTGAGCTTGCTAAGGAATGGTTAGGTAAGGGCGCACAGCCTACTGATACAGTAAGAGCATTACTTAAGAAAGCGGGAGCTTTATAATAAGTTCAAGCCTCGGGGAGGTAATTATGAAGGAATTACTTACAGTAATTGCAAAACACCTTGTAGATAACCCTGATGAAGTGACTGTAACCGAACGTATGGACGGTGATGCCCTTATATTAGAGCTTCGTGTAGCGGAGTCTGATATGGGTAAAGTCATAGGAAAGCAGGGCAGAATAGCTAAGGCTATCCGTACAGTCGTTAAGGCGGCAGCCATCTATGAGGATAAAAAGGTTGTTGTAAAAATAATGTAATTCGAGAGCGTATAAATGCGGCAAAGTCGTTTTATGCGCTTTTTGTTTGACATAAATATTTTGAAATATTATAATTAATATATAAATTTCCCCTAAGGAAGTGAGAGTTTGAAGGGCATTGTTGATAAGCTGTATAACGAGCATACAATAGAATATAATGAGTTTGAGAATCTGCTTAGCTGCGGCGATGAAGATATGGCATACCTTGCAGACAGGGCAAGAGAGGTAAGCCTTAATACCTTTGACAACAGAATTTATTTAAGAGGGCTTATAGAGATATCGAGCTATTGTAAAAACGACTGCTATTACTGCGGCTTAAGGCGGAGCAATCAAAAGGCAGAGCGTTATCGCCTTACCCCCGATGAAATACTTGCCTGCGCCGAAAAGGGCTATGAGCTGGGCTATAGAACCTTTGTTTTGCAGGGCGGTGAAGACAGCTATTACAATGACGGTGTAATGGTGAATATAATTTCCAAAATAAAGAAAAGGTTTCCCCACTGTGCCGTTACGCTTTCTTTAGGTGAAAGATCAAGGCAGAGCTATGCCAAAATGTATGAGGCGGGGGCAGACAGATATCTTCTTCGCCACGAAACGGCAAACGAGGCTCACTATGCCGCGCTGCACCCGGAGGAGATGTCTTTAAAAAACAGAAAAGCCTGTCTATTTGCCCTTAAAGAAATAGGCTATCAGACAGGCTGCGGAATTATGGTAGGCTCGCCATATCAGACTGTAGAGTGCCTCTATGAAGACCTGCTGTTTATGCAGGAGCTTCAGCCGCATATGATAGGTATAGGGCCTTTTATAAAGCAGTCGGACACACCCTTTGGCAAATTTGAAAACGGCAGCGTGCGAATGACCCTGCTGCTGCTTTCCGTACTGCGCCTTATGTTCCCTAAGGTATTGCTGCCTGCCACAACGGCTCTTGGCACTATGGACCCCATGGGAAGGGAGAAGGGCATACTTGCAGGGGCTAACGTGCTTATGCCAAATTTATCACCTGTGGGGGTAAGAAAAAAATATGCCCTGTACGACAACAAGATTTGCACAGGGGAAGAAGCCGCCGAGTGCAAAAACTGCCTCAGTCTTCGTATAGAAAAAATAGGATATGTTATAGACCCCGGCAGGGGGGACAGCCCCTTATGCCAATAAAAAAATGCCGTGCATTTATAAAATGCACGGCAATATTTTTTTAGTTGAAATGTTTGATTGCCTTTGTTGGGCACTTTTCCGTACAGGTTCCGCAGCCGGTACACTTAGAATAGTCTACCTGAGCAAGGAAGTTTGTGATAGCCACTGCCTGTTCGGGACAGTTTCTTGCGCAAAGCTGACAACCCATACAAGCGTTGGAGCAGTTGTCCTTAGATACCTTAGGCATATCGTTTGAGTTGCACTGAACTCTGACAGGTGAGCCGTAAGGCACAAGATCTATAAGATTTTTAGGACAAGCCTTTACACAAGCGCCGCAGGCAACGCACTTTTCTTCATCTACTACGGCAATGCCGTTTTCTATTCTGAGTGCGCCGAAGTTGCAGGCTCTTACACAGTTTCCGTCACCAAGACAGCCATAAGCACAGAGCTTGCTGCCCCCTGCAAGGTTAGCTTCCATCTCGCAGTCTTTAATTCCGAAATATTCATACTTAGACTTAGCAGCCTCGCAGTTGCCGTTACATTTTACAAATGCAACCTTTCTTTCTTCTGCGCCTGCCTCTATTCCCATAACTGCGCCTACCTTAGCAGCAACACCGGCGCCGCCTACGGGACAAGCGTTTACAGGAGCATCTCCCTTTACAATAGCGTCTGCCAAAGCGTCACAGCCTGCATAGCCGCAGCCGCCGCAGTTTGCGCCGGGGAGACATTCTCTTACCTGAGGAACTCTCGGGTCTGTTTCTACTTTGAATTTAATGGCGGCAAAGCCTAAGAAAGCGCCGAAAACAACACCCATACCGCCAATACTTAATACGGGATAAAGAATACTTGTAATATCCATTTTCTGCACCTCCTATTATAACAATGATATGCCCGAGAAGCCAAGGAAGGCAATGGACATAAGACCTGCTGAAATAAGAGCAAGAGGAAAGCCCTGTACAGCGGGAAGTATCTGGTTGCGTTCTAATCTTTCTCTTATACCTGCAAAAAGAATGATTGCAAGTGCAAAACCAACAGCTCCGCCTACGCCGTTTATAACTGCTTCTATGAAGTTATAGCCTGCCTGCATGTTAGATACGGCAACACCGAGAACGGCACAGTTTGTTGTTATAAGAGGTAAGAATACACCAAGTGCCTGATAGAGCGAAGGTGATGATTTTTTAATGAACATCTCTACAAACTGAACGAGAGATGCAATAATAAGTATGAAGGCTATATTATAAAGGTAATCTAAATTTAAAGGAACCAATATAAAATTATAAGCAAGCCATGATGCTGCGGAAGCGAGAGCCATAACGAATATTACGGCAACGCCCATACCTGCTGCTGTCTCTACCTTTTTGGAAACGCCCAAAAACGGACATATACCAAGGAACTGGGACATTACATAGTTGTTTATAAATACAGCCGTGATAAGAATTGCTATTAATCTCATTTATATATCCCCCTTCCTTATGCTTTAGCCCTTGAGGCTCTTATTTTGTTTACTGCCATCATCAGGAATGCAAGTGTGAAGAATGCACCCGGAGGAAGTATCATAGTAATTGTTCTGGGGATCATATCGGGAAGTACCGTTACGCCGAATACAGCGCCTGTTCCCAAAAATTCTCTTACTATACCTATGCAAGTAAGAGCAAGTGTAAAACCAAGTCCCATGCCTATACCGTCGAATATTGATGCTACAGGACCGTTCTTTGATGCAAAAGCCTCAGCTCTTGCAAGAATGAGACAGTTTACAACTATAAGAGGAATGAATAAACCAAGGGCAGCATCAAGTGAAGGTAAAAAAGCCTTAAGCACAAGCTGAACGATGGTTACGAAGGTTGCAATAACAACTATAAATGAGGGTATTCTTATCTCATCGGGAACAAACTTCCTGATAAGGGATATGAAAAGGTTAGAGCAGGTAAGAACCGCAGTAACCGAAAGTCCCATACCTACGGCGTTGACTGCGCCTGTTGTTACGGCAAGAGTAGGACACATACCTATTACCTGCACAAAAGTCGGGTTTTCGTTGAGAATTCCATTTTTTATTATCTTAACAGGATTCATTATGCCGCACCTCCTTCAAAAAGTCCTTCTTCAAAAGCATGATATACGGTGTTTACGCCTCTTGTTACTGCCTTTGAAGTTATTGTGGCTGAAGTGATAGCATCTATCTCGCTGTCTCCTGCGTTACCTGTTTTAACAACATTAAGAGGAGCTATCTTGCCCTCATACTGATCTATCCAGCTTGTCTGGCAGTTTGCGCCAAGACCGGGAGTCTCAGACATTGAAATAACGCTTACACCTGTAATTATGCCGTCATTGTCAATACCTACCATCATAGTAACGGTTCCGCCGTAGCCCTTGGTAGATACGTTTACGGCATAGCCCATATCGGTAGATGCGTAGCTTGTTATAGAAGCATCGCTTAAATCAAAATAATCATCAGAAAAATCCGCTCCGCTTATAGGAGTTTCAAGCTCGGTTATTCCGGCTGAAAAATCAGCTCCGGGAAGAACGGCCTCCATAGCCTCTGCCGTCTTTTTAGCATCCTGCTGTTCTATAGGGTCTACCGTAATAGAATTAACATAGCCAAGAAGTGCACCTGCAACGGCACAAATAATTAAAAGTATAATACCCGGTTTAATTATTTTCATTTTTCTTCACCTCCCCAAATATCTTAGGTTCTGTAAATCTGTCGATAAGCGGAACACAGAGGTTCATAAGAAGTATTGAGTAAGATACGCCCTCAGGATATCCTCCCCAAAATCTTATAATTACAGTAAGCACACCGCAGCCAAAGCCCATTATAAGCTGACCTAAAGGTGTAACCGGTGAAGAAGCATAGTCTGTAGCCATGAAGAATGAACCGAGCATAAGTCCGCCGACTACAAGTTCGTTTACTGCTCCAAGCACATCTCCTGCGCCGTTTCTGCCGAATATAAGTGATAATACAAAAACGGTAGCTATGTAGACTACAGGTATTCTCCAGCTTATTACCTTTCTTATAATAAGGTAAAGTCCGCCGATTATAAGAAGTACCGCGCAGGTCTCACCGATGGTTCCGCCTACGTTTCCTAAAAATCCGTTTATTATAGAGTCGGATGTAACAGCAGCTGCCGATCCTTCTTTAAGAGCCGCAAGAGGTGTAGCGTAAGTTGCTGCATCCGCAACAGCCTCAAGTCTTGCAGGGCCAAAGGCTGAGCCGCCTGTCATATGTGTAGGATAAGCCGCAAGAAGGAAAGCACGTCCTGCAAGGGCAGGGTTTATAAAATTCTGTCCTATTCCGCCAAAAAGCTGCTTAGCAACTATAATAGCAAAGAAAGCACCTACTATAGGCATCCAGAACGGTGAAGTTTCGGGAAGGTTCATTGCCAAAAGAAGACCTGTTACCACTGCCGAAAGATCGTTTACAGTCACTGTCTGCTTTGTAAATTTCTGAAATGCTCCTTCAAAAAGCACACAGGCAATTATTGAAATTGCAACCGTTAAAGCAGCGTTAAGACTGTGATTGTGTAAAAGTATACCTGCTATGCAGGCAGGTGCAAGCGCTATAATTACGTCAAGCATTATGCGCTGTGTACTGTCGTTGGAACGAATATGAGGAGTTGATGAAACAACTAATTTATTCATTTTTTATTTACCCCCCTTTGCACGAAGCTTTGCCATAACGGCACGCTTATTTACTCTTATAGACTGAGCAAGCTGTCTCTTTGCAGGGCATATAAACGAGCATGAGCCACATTCTATGCAGTCAAGTCCGTGATGAGCCAAAAAGGCATCATCATCACCTGCGCGTGTGTCTGAACTTAAGTAAAGAGGCATAAGTCCCATTGGACAATGATCTACGCACTTGCCGCAGCGGATACAGTTGCTTTCCGGCGGAATCTCTGCTGCCTTCTTTGTAAGGCAAAGTATGCCGGAGGTGGTTTTTGTTACAGGCACTTCCGTATCAAAAAGAGCAATACCCATCATAGGTCCGCCTGAAATTACCTTTGCAGGGTCTTCTTTAAATCCGCCTGCTGCCTCAATAAGTCTTGCATAGCTCATACCTAAAGGCACTTCAAGGTTTGAAGGATCTGCTATAGCATCACCTGTAACGGTAACGACTCTCTTTGTAAGAGGTCTGTTTTCCACTATAGCATCTCTTATTGCCATAACGGTGGCTACGTTGTCAACTATACAACCAACAGCAGCAGGAAGTCCGCCTGAGGGTACTTCTTTGCCGGTGATGGCATTTATAAGCTGCTTTTCAGAGCCCTGTGGGTATTTGCACTTAAGAGAAACTACCTCAATATTGCTCTTGCCTGAAACCAACTTAGACATATTTTCAATAGCGTCAGGCTTGTTTGCCTCTATGCCGATATAGCCCTTAGCCTCGGGGAAGAGCTTAAGCATTATTTCAAGACCTTCTACCAATATCTCCCCACGCTCAACCATACATCTGTGGTCGCAGGTGAGATAAGGCTCGCACTCAGCTGCATTTACGATAACCTCGGTGATTTTGGAATCGGGGCCGGGGCTTAATTTTACCTGAGTAGGGAAGCCTGCACCGCCCATGCCGACGATACCTGCCGCCTTTACCTTTTCAACGATTTCCTTCGCAGAAAGGTTTGTGCTGCCCTTTCCGATAGACGGGTCTTCTTCAAATTCGCCGTCGTTTTCAATAATGATGGACTTAACCATTGCTCCGCCGGCTCCTATAACAGGCTTTATAGCCTTTACAACGCCCGAAACCGAAGCATGAACAGGTGAGGAAACAAATGCGGAGCTTTCGCCGATCTTCTGACCTACCAAAACTCTGTCCCCGGGCTTTACAAGACTATCACAAGGCGCGCCGATGTGCTGGCTTAAAGGTATGGTTATAAGCTCGCCAACCTCGGGCTTAAGAACCTTTATGGCAGCCTTGTTAGAAAGCTCTTTGCCGTCATGGGGATGTACTCCTCGTTTGAAGGTTTTAAGTTCCATAGATTTTACCTCCTTATAATTTTTTAAAACCGAACAAAATGCTCGGGTTGATTTTTATAATATCGGCATATAAAACCGATAAAATATACCTACCCTTTATAATAATATATTTTTAATAAAAGTACAAGTGTTTTTGTATTTTTTCGTCAATTTTTTTATACCACCGTTATAAAAATTTGTATGTTTTGTTGTTAAGTAGGGCTATATGGTGAAATTTGCTCCCTCGTGCATAAGCAGCCTTTTTTTGATGTCGACCCCTGCCGCATAACCCGTAAGGCTTCCGTTTACGCCCAATACACGGTGGCAGGGTATTATAATAGATATGGGGTTGTGTCCCACGGCGCCGCCCACAGCCTGAGCCGACATTGTTTTAAGCCCTTTTTCTTTGGCTATTGCCTTTGCTATTTCGCCGTAAGTGACAGTCTCGCCGTAGGGTATTTCGCAAAGTATGCTCCACACTCTTTGCCTGAATTCACTGCCCTTTGGGGCAAGCGGCAGCTCGCCCGGCGTTGGTTTATCTTTCGCAAAATATCTGTCAAGCCATTCTCCTACTTTTAAAAGTACAGGTAAGTCCGCATATACACATTCCTTTCCTAAAATCGTTTCTTCAAAATATTTTTGGTTTTCTATCCACAGCCCGACTATACTTTCATCCTCGCAGGCTGCCGTGAGCTTTCCTATAGGCGACTCATAGACTTTTTTGCCAAGCATACGCCCACCTCCTTACCCCAAATTATATATCATAGGAAGAAGTATGTAAACTCCAAACCTACCGGGGCAGACCACATAGGAATTAAACCGAGGCGGGAACAATTCTGAGGGGTGGGCGGCCGGGGTCTTTTAAAATTGCGTACCGCCCGGGTAATAGCCGACCGGGCTGTACTCGCCGACAACCTGAACAAACAGTTTGTCTTAAAATTTTATGCTTGTATATGAACAAAAATTATATTAAAATATTAAAAAAGGAGGTTTTTATATGAATGTTACAAGCTTTACCATAGACCACGACAGACTTTTAAGAGGTATATATGTTTCAAGAATAGACCACGTAGGCGGTGAGGCTCTTACCACCTTTGATGTAAGAATAAAAAAGCCCAACACAGAGCCGCCTATAGAGATTTCGGCTATACACACCTTAGAGCATCTTCTTGCGGTATATCTTCGCAGTGAAGAAAGCGGCATAGCCGACAAAATAATATACGTAGGCCCTATGGGCTGCCGTACGGGTATGTATATAATAGTAAAGGGCAATATGTCTTCAAAGGATTTTCTACCTTATGTGACAGCCGCCTTTGAGTATGTAAAAGATTTTGAAGGTAAAGTGCCCGCAGCTACCTCTAAGGAGTGCGGAAATTATAAAGACCACAATCTTACCTTCGCTAAATATGAGGCAAATAAATATCTATCCGAGGTTCTTCTCTGCATTAAAGACGAAAACTTAAACTACCCCGGCTAAATCCCCAAAAGCCCTGTTTTAAGGGTATTATGAAGGCTTAAAATTATTGACTTTTATGCTTGAAAAAGGTAAAATTATATAGATGGGAACTATTATTTTTATGAGGTGATATATATGCTTAAAAAAATATTGGGCGGTATACTTGTGGCAGCCCTTGCAGCAGGCAACTGTACCTTCACTGCTTTGGCAGCTGATACTGGGGCAATTCAAGGCTCAACAGACAGCGTTTCCGGCTGGACGGGCAAGGCAGGGGGAGAAGGCTATGACATATCGGGTCTTCAGCTCCAAACCACTAAAGCCAACAACGGTAAATTTTCAGATGGTGAAGACAGCATAGTCTACTCGGGGCTTACTTCTTCGGCAGATGAAGACTTTATATTTAAGGCGACTATGAATATAGAAGAGCTTAACACCGCAGAGGGCGCAAGCAATCCTCAGCAGGCTTCTGCGGGCATAGCCGTGCTTGACGAGCTTTACAACAAAACAGACGACAAGGCATATACAAATGCCGTTTTCGGCGGCGCCTATGCGGCTAAGTCTTCCGATGATATGGCAATATATGCTTTAGCTAGGGACGGCAGCGATAAAAAAGCAGTCTATGATAAGCTCTCAGACAGCTTTTCAAATTCGGGCAGCGACCTTGGCTTATATGAACTTTCAATAGCAAAATCAGGCAATACATACACAGTAAGCTGCGGTGAAAATTCTCAGACTATTGAGATAAACAGCTTTTCGGGCGACATCTACCCCTGTGTATATGTTGCAAGAAATGCAAAGGTCACATTCTCCGACGTATCCTATACAAAAACTCCCAAGCTCCTCTCCTTAGAGCTTAAGGGCGCACCCAAGACAGATTATGTTTACGGCGAAGAAATAGACCTTGGCGAGGCGACCCTTGAAGGCACTTTTGAGGACGGCGTCCGCACCGTTGACGATTACATAGTAAAGGGTTATTCTCCAAACAGAATAGGCAAGCAGCCCGTGCGCCTTGTAAAGGGCGGCATAGAAACAGGTTTTGACGTAAATGTATCTAAGCTCAATGTAAAATCGGTAAAAGTAAATTATGCCCCTGTAAGAACAAAATACGTTACAGGCGAGGTTTTTGAAAGCGATGGTCTTGAAGCCCTCATTACCTATCAAAACGGCACAAGCGAGGTCGTAGGCTCAGATGCTTTAAGACTTGTTCAGGGCGGAGCCGAGCTTAAGGACGGAAGCATTATAAAGAGCACAGAAAATACAGTAAAGGTATACAGAAAAGACACTGTCGGCATAAGCGGCGGCGGAGCTTACGGCGAATTTGACCTTGACATAGAAAAAGCTAAGGTAAGCACAATTGAAATAACAAAGCTTCCTTTCAAAACAAAGTATTATTTAGGCGATACTTTCGACCCCGTAGGTATGGAGGTAAAGGGTGAATTTTATAAAGACGGCGAGCTTATCTACTCGGGCACACTTCAGAACAACGCCTACACCGTAAGAGTAGAAGGGGGCAGCAAAATAACCGCAGCCGGCACAAAGAAGGTAACGGTAACCTCCCTTGCAGAGCCTTCCGTATCTGCACAGTTTGAAATAGAATGTGCCGAAAAGCAGAAAAGCGGCATAAGCCTTGCGGTATATCCCAGAACGACCTATTATGTAGGTGAAGAATTTTCCCCCGAGGGCATGCAGGTAGACCTTCTCTATGACAACGGCGAAATAGTAAAAACAGAAGACTACTCAGTAGACCTTTCAGGCTTTAATACATCAACACCGGGAGAATGTTCTATAAGCATAGTACCTTCCGAAACAAGCCTTGAAGCCATAACTGTTCCTGTGACAGTCACAGAAAAGCCCGATGTCAAGTGGAGAAGCGCCGTATTCGGTCAGTCCACAAGCGGCTATACAGGCAAGCCCGAAACAGACCCTATAGGAGTTCTGGCAGAAAACTACGGCACTTCAGAGGGCGTTATAAATGTAAAAGCATGGGAAGGCAACGGCAAAATTACCGCCGACCATGACGGCATAGCATATTATTATACAACTGTAGGCTCAGATAAAGACTTTGAGCTCAGTGCAGATGTTGAAATAGTAAAATATCTCGAGCACGATAACGACGATGCAAAGAGAAACGGACAGGAAGCCTTTGGCATTATGGCAAAGGATGCCATACCTCTTTCGGGAGAAACCGACAGCGAGGGCGTAGCAATACCTCTTTGCGAAAGCAAGGTTTTTGCCTCAAATATGGTAATAGCAGGAGGCTATTCAGGCTCTAACTATAGCGAAGAAAAGGCAAACCTCAACAGGATAAACCTTGTAGGAAGAACAGGCGTTGAAGAAAGTGACGGCGGCGGAACAAAGATAGGTCCTAACCCCATTTCTTCATCTTTCCCCAAAGAGGGCAGCAATTACAGAATTACCTTAAGAAGAGTAAACGGCGGTGTTTATGCCTCGGCAAAGGATATTGCAAGCGGCGAAACCATGGACTCCTTCATAAGTGATGCAGGTCTTCTTACAACTCAGGATGCCGATAATATTTATGTAGGCTTCTTTGCGGCAAGATGGGCAGAAATAAACGTATCAAATGTAGACTTCCACATTACATCTCCAACAACAGACATGAGCGTTGAAAGCGAAGATTTAGCCGAAGATGTAGGAGATATCTCCATAAGATCCGACGAATATGTTACATCACCCGACTATATGCTCCACCTTGACTCTACAGTTAAAGGCAAGGTAAGCGTAAGCCTTAACAACAAGCAAATTTTGGTCGATGAAGACATTGACGGCGAAAAGCTCGCAGAGGTAAAGTTAAACGGTGAGAGCGAAAACTATTTCACAGTCAAGTTTACACCCTCTCCCGAAATAGGCTCTAAATATCACGACAGCCTTATTCTCCGCAAGAGAGTAGTGTGCAGAAGCTTTGACGTAAATGCAGACAATGTCTACGTATCTCCCGAGGGCAGCTACTTAGGCGAGGGCACGAAGGAAAAGCCCTATGATGTTGACACAGCGGTAGGCTTCTTACAGCCCGGTCAGACAGCCATACTTCTTGAAGGTACATACCTCAGAGAAAACACACTCACAGTGCCTTACGGCAACAACGGCTCGGAAGGACTTACCAAAACAGTCAAAGCCGACGAGGGAGCAAAGGTAGTATTCGACCTCCAGAATAAGTGCGGCGGCGCCGAGGTATCGGGAAATTATTGGAATTTTGACGGCATAGAGTTTAAAAACTCAGGTGAAAATATAAAGTGCTTCCATCTTGGAGGAAACAACTGCATTATAAGTAACTGTATCTTCCACGACAATGGCGACATAGGGCTTCAGCTCAGCAGGACTTTCGGACTTCCCGACAAGAGCAACTGGCCCTCCTACAACCTTATACTTAACTGCGAAGCATACAACAACTGCGACCCATCTATGATCAACGCCGACGGCTTCGGCGCAAAGCTTACGGTAGGCGAGGGCAACGTATTTGAAAACTGCACATCTCACAACAATGTAGATGACGGCTGGGATCTTTACACAAAGGTGAACAGCGGCCCTATAGGCGTAGTCACTCTTAAAAACTGCAAGTCCTACAGAAATGGCTATAAGCTCCTTGAAGACGGCACGGAAGAGCCATATCCATCAGGCGGCTGGAACGGTTTTAAAATGGGCGGCGAGAATGTAGGCGTTAAGCACAGACTCATAAACTGCGAAGCCTACGAAAACGGAAACAACGGCATAACCACAAATTCCAACCCCTCAATTTACATAGAAAACGTAAGCTCTCATAACAACAAAGCCTGCAACTACAGACTTTACAGCGATAAGCCCGATGAATACGATATAAGCGTTATATCCTCCGTTTCATCAAATCCGGGAGAGCCTGATGTTATAGGCACACAAAACTACCACACCGAATATACAAACCACTCCGCCGATGGCATCAGCATTTCAAATAAATAAATATGAAAACGGTTAAAGTGGTTGCAGGGATGATATGTAATTCGCTTTTTGAGAAAAAAAGTGTTTTTGCCACGGCAAAGGGCTGCGGTGAGTTTAAAGGTCTGTGGGAGTTTCCCGGAGGAAAGATAGAGCCGGGGGAAACTCCCGAGCAAGCCTTGACAAGAGAAATTTTGGAAGAGCTGGATGCTCAGATAACAGTCGGCGAGCTTATAGGCACTATAGAATATGACTATCCCACATTCCATTTATCTATGGCTTGCTTTTGGTGTGAGGTTAAGAAGGGCGAGCTAAAGCTGTTGGAGGCAGAAGCGGCAAAATGGATGAGTAAGGATGAGCTTCACAGCGTAAATTGGCTGCCTGCCGACAGTACGATTATTGAGAAGATAAAGGAGCAAATGTCATAGCAGATGCTCTTTCCTAAAAAAATTAAAAAATTTTCAAATTTATATGGAAATTTATTGCAAAATATGATATCGTATATTTAACGAGGTGTTAGTTATGTATAAAAGAATTATTTTAAAGCTGAGCGGAGAGGCCTTGGCCGGAAATAAGGAAACGGGCTTTGATGACCCAACTGCCGCAAAGACTGTTCAGCAAATAAAAAGCCTTGTAGAAAAGGGCATAGAAACAGCTCTTGTGGTAGGCGGAGGAAACTGGTGGAGAGGCAGAAGCGCCGACTCAGGTATGGACAGAACAAAAGCCGACTCCATAGGCATGCTTGCAACAGTTATGAACGGTATCTATCTTGCCGACTGCTTCAGACAGGCAGGGGTCAAAGCGAGAGTTATGACTCCCATAACCGTAGGCAATATGACAGAGCTTTTCTCAAAAGACAAGGCTTTAAAGTGTATGAAAAAAGGCGAAATTATCATATTTGCCGCAGGCATAGGTCACCCGTTCTTCTCAACGGATACGGTCACGGCTCTGCGTGCTGCCGAGCTTGATGCCGAGGCTATACTCTATGCAAAGAGCGTTGACGGCGTATATACAGACGACCCGAATAAAAACCCCGATGCAAAAAAGATAGACGAGATATCATGTAGAGAAATCGTTGAGAAAAATCTGGGCGTTATAGATATAGCCGCCGCTAATTTATGCGCTGAGCAGGGCATACCTCTTGTAATATTTGCCATGGCTTGTGACGGAGCTATACTTAAAGCCGCTATGGGCGAAAAAATAGGAACTAAAGTTTATGTTTAATACCAACAAGGTATAAATTTAATACACATATTTATAAAGGGAGGATATTTTTATGTCGGAAGCTACAAAAACTTATGAATCAAAAATGGAAAAAACCTGTTTAAGCCTTGTTACAGAGCTTGACGGTATAAGAGCGGGAAGAGCAAATCCCAAGGTGCTTGATAAAATACAGGCAGAGTGCTACGGTACAATGATGCCTATCAATCAGCTTGCAAATATTGCAGCTCCCGAGGCAAGAGTTATTCAGATTGTGCCTTATGATGTTTCTACTATCAAGGCTTTGGTAAAGGCTATACAAGCCTCAGACCTTGGCATCAACCCCAACAGCGACGGCAAGGTCATCCGCCTTATTTTCCCCGAGCTTTCAGAGGAAAGACGTAAAGACCTTTCAAAGGACGTCAAGAAAAAGGGCGAGGCTGCAAAGGTCGCTGTAAGAAATATAAGACGTGATGCTATGGACAGCTTTAAAAAGCAGAGCAAGAAAAGCGAAATAACAGAAGACGACCTTAAGGATCTTGAAAAGGAGATCCAGAAGCTTACTGACAAATATATCGAAAAGGTTGAAAAGCTCGTTGAGGCAAAGAATAAAGAGATCATGGCGATCTGATAAAGGGGGGGGCTTTAATGCCCCTTTTTTGTGCAGCTTGGGGAAAATAAGCAGCGGCTGCGCCGCTGCTTATTTTCCCCGGTGGTTCGCCTTTTATGCCGTTTCTAAAGAAACGGCATAAAAGGCGGAGCCAACATTTATAAGAGGTGATAGCATGAACTTACCCGAACATATAGCCATAATAATGGACGGAAACGGAAGATGGGCAAAGAAAAGACTTCTTCCAAGAATGATGGGGCACAGAAAAGGCTCTGAAAATTTAAAAAAGCTTATAAACGATTGTGATGCTCTGGGGCTTAAGCATATTACCTTTTATGCTTTTTCCACCGAAAACTGGAAAAGACCCCAAGAGGAAGTTTCAAACCTTATGGATCTTCTCCGTGAATATTTAAACGATCATATTAAAAACGAAAAAGAAAACAATTTTAAAATAGACTTTATAGGCGATATGTCAAGGCTTGCCCCCGACATTCAGGAAAAGATGAAGTATGTGCGAGAGCTTTACTCTGCCCACAAGGGCATATTTGTACATATAGCCATGAATTACGGCAGCCGTGACGAAATAACACGCGCCGTAAAGCGTATTGCCGAAGAGGTAAAGGCAGGTGACATAGAGCCTGACCGTATCACAGAGGAAACTATTGCTAAAAGGCTTGACACCAAAGACATACCCGACCCCGAGCTTCTTATAAGAACAAGCGGAGAGCAAAGGCTTTCCAACTTTCTTATGTGGCAGCTTGCCTACAGCGAATTTTATTTTTCCGACAAGCTGTGGCCCGATTTTAAAGTAGAAGATCTGCTTGAGGCTGTTGAGTCGTTTAATAATAGAGAAAGACGTTTCGGAGGAAGAAACGAGGTGAAGTAAATGCTTGTAAGAATACTTACATCTGTTATAGGGCTGCCCGTGCTTATATTGCTGGTATATTTTGGCGGTCTGCCCCTATATATTGCTACAGCCGCACTGTCATTTATAGGTATGTATGAGTTTTACAAAGCCGTCTGCGGCAAGTTAAAGCCCATACATGCCTTTGGGTTTTTAGCTGAGATAGGTTTTGTAATATTGCTCCTTCTTGGCGCAAAGCCTGCTTTTTGGTGTGTCTGTTATTTTATAATATTTGTGCTGCTTCTTCTTACGCTTGCGATAGATTTTAACGACTGTACGGTAGCCGACGGGGCAGCCACGGTTTTTGGCTTTTTATATGTGGGCGTGCTGCTTAGCATAATTATGGCAATAAGAAATTATACAGACGGACTTATATATGTGTGGCTTGTGTTTATATTTGCTTTTGTAAGCGACACAGGCGCATATTTTACAGGGGTAAAGTTAGGACGTCATAAGCTGGCGCCTGTACTCAGCCCTAAAAAATCAGTTGAAGGGGCAATAGGCGGCGTAATATGTACGGCTATTGTTACGGCTATATATGCCCATATATTTATAGACAGCTCCCTTTTTACATTGTTTTTGTTTTGTATAGTCGGCGGAGTAGGCTCTGCCTTTGCTCAGGCAGGAGACCTTGTTGCCTCGTCTGTTAAAAGACATTCGGGCATAAAGGACTATGGCTCGCTCTTTCCCGGTCACGGCGGTGTGCTTGACAGGTTCGACAGCGTTTTGTTCACTTCGGCATTTGTTTTTGTGTGTCAGATATTGCTTGTCTGATAATGTTTTGGAGATGTAGTTATGACAGAAAAGTTGGTTATATTAGGCTCTACGGGTTCTATAGGTACGCAGGCGCTTGAGGTCTGCGACAATATGAAAAGTGTTGAGGTCTTGGCTCTTACCGCAGGCTCGAGAATAGATATTCTTGAAGATCAGATAAGAAAATATAAGCCAAGACTTGCCGCTGTTATGGATGAAGAAAAGGCGGCAGAGCTTAAGAAAAAAGTAAAAGATACAGACACTAAGGTGCTTTCCGGCGAGGAGGGTCTTCTTGAAGCGGCAGCCTTTAAAGGGGCTGATACCGTTCTTAACTCTTTGGTGGGAAACGTAGGGCTTAAGCCTACAGTCTGCGCCATAAACGAGGGCAAAAACATAGCCCTTGCCAATAAGGAAACTCTCGTTACTTCAGGGGAGCTTGTTATGAAGCTTGTTTCCGAAAAGGGAGTAAGCCTTTACCCCGTAGACAGCGAACATTCGGCAATTTTTCAGTGCCTTCGGGGAAATGAGGGCAATAAAATAAAAAGACTTCATCTTACAGCCTCAGGCGGCCCTTTCAGAGGCTATAAAAGCCTTAAGGGCGTAAGCGTTGAGCAGGCTCTTCATCACCCGAATTGGGATATGGGAAAGAAAATTACAATAGACTCTGCTACAATGATGAATAAGGGGCTTGAAGTAATAGAGGCAAAGTGGCTTTTCGGCGTTGACGTTGAAGATATAAATGTAGTTGTTCATCCCGAAAGCATTATACACAGTATGGTAGAGTTTGAAGACTCGGCAATAATTGCTCAGCTCGGTATGCCCGATATGAGAGTGCCTATTGCATACGCCTTAAGCTACCCTAAAAGAATAGCAAACGACTTCCCCAAGCTCGACTTTTTTGAAATTGGCAATATAACATTTGAAAAGCCCGACCTTAATGTGTTCAGATGCCTTAAGCTGGCGCTTTCGGCAATAAACACAGGGGGAACAATGCCGGCCGTTCTCAATGCGGCAAATGAGGTGGCAGTGGCAAGGCTTCTTTCGGGAGATATAGAGCTTTATCAGATCGCGGAGCTTATAGAAAAGGTTATGTCTGCATATACTGTAAAATATAATTACAGTCTTTCCCACATATTCGCAGCCGACAGCTGGGCAAGAGAATATGCGGAGGGTTTAGAGGTGTGACATGAGTATCATTATTACACTTATTATATTCTGCATTATAGTTGTTATCCACGAAGGAGGGCACTTTGCAGCCGCAAGACTTTCGGGAGTTACCGTAGAAGAATTTGCCGTAGGCGTAGGCCCTGTTGCAGCTTCTGCCAAAATAGGCGAAACAGTATATTCCCTAAGATGTCTGCCCTTAGGCGGCTTTTGCAGAATGGCGGACAAAACTGACGAAGAAACGGGCAAGGTGGGCTTTCTTGATGTAAATGTATTTAAAAGAATTTTCATTTGCATTGCAGGCCCTTTTATGAACTTTCTCCTTGCGCTTATTGTGCTTTCATTTCTTGATTTTGGTGTGCAATATCAGACACTGACGGTAAGAGATGTAAGCGAGAACTATCCTGCTGCCCAGAGCGGTATAATGCCGGGAGATAAAATAACCCATATAAACGGCGAAAGAATAAGAATATACTCCGAGCTTTCTTATGAGCTTAGCTTAAGCGGAAATAAAGCCATAGATATTACGGTAGAACGGGATGGAGATAGCCTTGATTTTGTACTTACACCCAAACTTGATGACGACGGCGTGTACAGAATGGGTATAATGCCCGAAAGTAAGGTGGGTTTTGTTTATCCTTCAGAGGGCTTTCCCAAAACGAACCTTGCAGAGTCTGTATACTGCGCCTTTTTTGAGATGTTCTTTCTCATAAAAATGACGGCTCTTGGGCTTTTACAGCTGTTTACGGCACAGCTTTCCCTTGACAGCGTAGCAGGTCCTATAGGGCTTACATCCGTAATAGGGCAGGTATATACCGAGTCCGTAAGCACGGGCATTTTGGTTATGATACTCAGTATGCTGAATATAACAGCTCTTTTAAGCGCCAATTTAGGCATTATGAATCTTCTGCCTATACCGGCTCTTGACGGAGGAAAGATACTTGTATATATTATAGAAATAATAAGGAGAAAACCCATAGCCCCCGAAAAGGAAGGCGTTATAAATCTTATAGGCTTTGTTCTTATATTGGGGCTTGGCGTATTTGTTGCCTTTCACGATATTATTAAGCTGATTTCATAAAATTTGCGCCGACCAAACTGCGGTTTGCTCGGGGCGAGGGGCGTGGGTCGGAGCCGAGGGAAGCAAGGGAGAAGGGCAAGCCCTTCTCCCTTGCTTCCCTCGGCTCCGACCCACGCC
>CANRPW010000030.1 GCA_947632615.1 uncultured Clostridia bacterium
CTCACGACCATTACGCCGTCTGCTTCGTCATATCGGACTTTCTTGTATATAAGCGTCCTGTCCTTCGCATTTATATCCCTTTTTTTGACAAATATATCTACGCTGTCAGCCTTTCTATAGACGCTGACATCGAGCAAGTCCAGGTAATCAAAGGAGATATTTATTAAGTCAGCTACCGCCGTTTTCAGCTCCTTGTCCACATTCGTTTTGTATGTATAGTGGGCAAGGATAGGTTCTGTTTCCTTACCCACAACAGCTGCTATACTGGGCAAGTCCCTCGTTACCTCTCTGAGTTTCTCAGCTCCGCGTCTGTCATACTTAACACTGAGATAGCGCATTATGGCTGACTCAATCTCCTTTGCCTCCGCCTTGCCAATAAATAAATACTCCTCATTAGGATATCTGTATTCGGTAATTTGCAAAACCCCGGCATAGTCAAACGCCGCGTCTGACAGTTCTTTCGCTGCCTTTTTAAATTCAGTAGTTACGCCCGCGGCGGAAACCGCGCTACACGCGCCCGACTTCTTTCGGGTACTATCTGTACTTATCATTTTTTACTCTCCTTTCCGACAGCTTCGTCTTTTAGAACTTCCAAAATTTCACTTTTAACCATACCCAGCGTTGTATTAATAAAGTCTTCCTCAAGATTAATTTCAGTTATCTCCGTAATCTTCTTAAATACCGCAGGCAACGCTTTTAAGAGTATATAAAAATGAACAGCCGGACCTGCCTTAGCATTGTCAATAATGGTTACATCCTGAGTGCCTTTCGGCATCTCTACCAACATTTGAATGTGATTTTTCGTCAAGAAATCGTCCACAATTTCCCCAAAATCTTCAAGAGTAAGTTCATTCATAGTCTTTGACCTCCTTCCTCTCCGGCAATTCTGCAATAGCCCTTGCCAATTCCGCAGCCAACTGCCAGTTGCAACCATGGTTGGTAACGAGCTGCCAAGCCACATAAGGACCATCTTCATCAAGGCAGCGGTCATTTTCTCCACCCCAAAGGATAGGACACTCATTGCAACTTACTCCACATTCGCAGCAATAAGAACCTGCTTCTATTCCCATCGCTTCAAAATATTCCCGCTCCAACACAACTCTTTTCTGCTTCTTTGTTTCCTCAGCGATCCACCTCCACATCTGGCGGTGCTTCCTAATGGCTTCTTCCTTCGTAAGTTTCATTTTTTACACTCCTTGTTCCGCCTCTTGTTCTACGCTTTCATAGGTTTCCATTGCTTTCGCGGAGAAATTGGGATTGAATGTATCCCCGTATGCTGCAACGCCGTTCCAATCATACCGTACCTTTTCCTGTTGACCGTTGCATTCAAATATGAGGTTACTCCTTACCTCGTCCCCGTCATCCACCTTCCTGTGCTTTCCGCATTCATACCATCTTGCAAACGTCTCACTGGGATTGCGGTTTTCGCGGAGATAGTATCTTTTGGTTTCAATCCCTTTGTAGACCTCTCTGCCTGTCCCTCCCTCTATGCCACAAAACCTGAGACGGATAACCTTTTCGGGATTGCGTTTCGGGTCGTTATAATAATCGTTCTCCGAAAGTAATGCAAACCAGTCACCTAATGTCTCGATGTAATACATGGTGATGTGGGAGCGTATGTAATCCTCTCCGAGCCTACTTACCGTCTCCTGCTCTACAAAAAGCTCTGCGGTATGCCCCTCTCCGTCGGAAAGAGTTATCTTTACATTACCATCAAGGAAACCTGTGCTCGTGAACATGTCGGCGTATTTCTCGCAATCATATTCTGTCGGTTTTGAAAATTCTATCTTCACAAAATATCCCTCCTTGCTTCCTTCTTCATCGCCTCGGGTTATGACACAAGCGGTCAAGTGCGGCTTTGATGTCGCTGTCTTCCGCCATGTTAGGAAGTTCGGCAAGGATGTTGCAGGCTGCGCAAACGGCAGCATCTTGTTTTCGCGAAAAATTGTACTCGTCTCTTATATTTATCAAGATTTCTACTATTTCTCCAAGCTTCATTGTGTCATTCTCCTTTCTGTCTTTCCCATAAATGAAAGCACATTGTCTCTAAAAATGAGATACCTGTAATGCGTGTGACCTTCTTCCGGTGGAATGGCTTTGCCTACCTCTGGCAAGTCTCCCCTCTGAAGCATAACCCTTAAGCACTGGGCATTCATGCACAGCATATTGGCAGCCTCTTCAGGCGATATTCTATCTCCCTTGTACCTACTCGCCATATCTCAACCTCCTTCGTTAAAGCTTTAAAAACCCCTTTTTTCAGCTTTCTTCTTGTCTTTAAATTCACTTATAGTAAAATCGGCTTTGCACAGACAATTGCGCTTTTTATACTGTCTCATCAAAAAGATATTCTAATGTCAAATTGTGAAATATTTCCTTTATAGATTTCATTTCACTTATGGTAAAATCAGTTTTACCGTTTAATTTCAAGTACAATGCTTTTCTTGATATTCCAAGCTTCTTAGCCAAATCATTCTTGCTTGTACTTGACCTTACTAATTCAGCTTCAAGATTTTTATACATTTGGAAAACCTCCTTTCACAAATCTTACTCAATTGAGTGCCAATAAGTTTATTATATAGCTCACCTGAATAAATGTCAAGTATAAATTTTACTCATTTGAATATTTTTTTTATTCTATTGAGTAATTTATTACTTGACTTTTCTAAATAAAAAATATAAAATAACATTAAGGGAGGGATTAAATCATGTCTTTTTTAGAGGTGTTGGAATCACTAATGGAAAAAAACAACATAAAGAATCTAAGTGAATTATCAAAGAAAAGCAATATTCCTTATACTACATTTAAAAATTTTTACACAAGAGGTATAAACAATGTAGGTATTTCTACTTTAAAGAAAATAGCTAAGTTCTTTGACGTTACTTTAGATTATCTCGTTTATGGTGATCTTGTTGTAAAATGTTCTGAAGCGGAGTTCTATTTATTAAGAAATTTTCGAAATCTGTCTGAACAGGGCAAGGACTATATTCTGCAGACAATGGACCTAGCAAAAGACAAATATAAAAAAGAGAGTAGTAATGCCATATTGGAGGACTTTGGATAAAGGTCGCACATAAAATCGAAAAAAAGGGGTAAAGAAAATGTTAAAAGACGCAATAAATCTCAAAAAAAAAAACAGGCTTGACAAATGAGGCTATTTCAGCATTGTCAGGTATTCCCAAAAGTACAATTGCAAAAATAACTTCTGGGGCAATTCCAAATCCTAAACCTGAAACATTAAAAGCCATCGCAAAAGTTTTGGGATTTACTTTAGATGAAATTAACGAAATTGCATCAGAAAAAGAGCCAACAAGCACATCCAAGTCTGATATTGATATTGAAAATGGTATGAAATTTGAAATTGATCCACAGGAAATGGAAGTGCTACAGTTATTCCGAGCATTAGATGATGCAGATAGAATAGAAATACAAGGAATTATGAAACATATGCTTAAAAAGCGACCTATCACAAGGTATAGCATAGACCCTGTAGAATTACACAAATACAAACTCAAAAAGAAAGGAGACTAAAGAATGAAAAGAAAACTTATAGTTGCTATATTATTACTTATGTCAATATTAATTACGGGCTGCGGAACAGAAAAAACATCACAAAACATTTCAGAAGAGTCTGTTTCAGAAACCTTTGAAAATTCTTTTATTAAATTTAGTTACAACCCTAATAAGATAACTAATATTGACATAAATGAAGCTAATGGTGGTATAGAAGGAATGGATTGTTTCATTACTTCAAAACTATTAGATGACCCTGTATCTTCAGACGTTTCAGGCATGATGGACGTGACAGCCACAACTACTATTGTTGCAGATACAGAAGAAGCTGTTTATGCACTCTATCAACAAAATTATAAGCTTGCTTTTTCTTTATTCTTAACCGGTATTTTAGGTACGGAAATAACAGAAGATGATATAATAGGTAAACCTTCAGATTCAATTGAGTGTGATAAGGTTTCGACAAATGGCGACATAATAAAGGCGAAGCTTTTATCAATTAATGAAAATAAACTATGTGTCGTTGTGTGTCATATCGTTTCTGATATAGAACCTGCTAATCAAGATGAGATAATGGCTGTATATAACTCTGTTGTATACAAGGAGTCAAATTAAAACTCTGCCTCAATATACTATGGCTTAAGCGCAACAGATTGAAGAAATAATATAGGAGGTTTGAAATGTTTACCCTTATTATGCTCATGATCTTCATTTTCGCTATGTTTTGTTTCGTGATGGCTTTCAAGACATTTAAAAACTTAAAACCACCTGAAGGCTATGCAGATTATGACGATGATGACGATGATGACGATTATGAATACACTCAGGAAGAAAGAAACAAAGGTTATTTTGAAAAGGTTTTAGATACTGTTGAAGTCGAATATCAGAATGAGCTGAGTTCTGATACTAAGTATTCTAAAGCTAATAATTACGGATTGCCTCAGACAGTAGAAGATTTACATATATATACCACAAGGGAATTTGATGTTGTTGGTTCTAAGTATTCTCATTTCGGTAATATCGGTTTTGAAGGAATTGCTGACCTTAGCGTAGGTAGCAGCGTAACTCTGAAGCCGGACCCTAACAATCCCAAAGATAACAGTGCAATTGCTGTATTATCTCCATCGGGTTTATATTGCGGATGGCTGCCCGCCGGAAAACCAAGCGGCACAGAATCTCTCTTTAAAAGAATGATGAAAGGTGTTCCTGTCAGAGCAATAGTAATTCGTAAGTATATAGCAGACCACGATGAAGAATGGCGTGTCAAAATTGCAGTTGGCTCTTATAAAGCACAAAAAGAAAATTTAGAAACTGAAAAAGTCATAGAAACACGGAAATAATGGAAATCTCGTAAAATATAATTAAATCGGTTTTCTAAACCCCTTTTAACCGGTATATAGTTTCAGCTTTCTTCTTTTGTAACATACGAAAGGAGAGATAATAATGCGATTTCCAAACGGCTACGGAGGAATTGTAAACCTCGGAAAGAAAAGACGCAGACCTTACGGGGTCAGAATTACAGCAGGATATACTAAAGAGGGAAAGGCTGTATATAAATATTTGGGATATTTCACAAAACGTCAGGATGCACTTATGGCGCTTGCAGAATACAACCTTCGCCCGTATGATGTAGACGGCAGGAATAAAACCTTCGCCGAAGTATACGAGCTTGCAAGCACAGCTGCTTTCAGGGAGGCAAGCCATCAGAAAATAGCTGCATACAAAGCGGCTTATAAGAAATGCTCATCTATCTACAATGTGAAAATATCCCAAATAAAGACAGCAGAGCTTCAGGCTATCATTGATAATTGCGACACAAGAAGTCTGAGCGCTCTTAACAACATAAAGGTTGTGCTGCATACAGTATTTAAGTATGCTTTACAGAATGACTTTATAATAAAGGATTATTCAGAATTTGTCAAGATTGACAACACAGCAGAAAAGAAGAAAAAAACTATTTTTACGGACTGTGAAATAAATTTGTTGTGGGAAAATAAAGATAACTTCTATTGCAAGGTGGCTCTTATTCTTATTTACTCAGGCTTTCGCATAAATGAGCTTCTGACACTCAAAACAGAAAACGTAAACCTTGGAGAGGGCTATATGCAGGGCGGGCTTAAAACAAAGAACGGCAAAAACCGAATCGTACCCATTCACTCACGCATAAGACCTTTTATTGAAGATTTTTACAACACTGAGAATGAATTTCTCGTCACCCAAAACGGCAAAAAGATTTCATACTGTTCTTTCAGGAAGAATTTTTATGCCAAACTCAACAACCTTGGCATAAGCCATACCTTGCACGAGTGCCGTCACACAACAGCCAGCCTTTTAAACCGCTATGGAGCAAACGACACAAACGTAAAAAAACTACTCGGCCACTCAGCCGGAGATTTGACAAAGGATATATACACTCATGTACAGCTTTCAGAGCTTGCGGAAACAATCTCGCTTATTCCGTAGCTCCGTAAACTTGTATATCGTGCGTATATTGCGCAGACAGAGATTGGGGTGCAACGGGATATTTAAAAACAAAAAAAATCTTGATATTTATCGCAGAAATGCCAATATTTCAAGATTTGTAAATTTTACATTTTTTAATTATTATTTAATAATGAAAGGAAGAGATAATAATGGCAATAAGAATAGAAGGTAAAGTTATATCGGGAATTATAAAGGACGAAGTCAAAAAAAGCGTTGAAGAGCTTAAAAATAAGGGGGTCGAAATAACTCTTGCCGTTATTCAGGTGGGAGATGACCCTGCCTCTACCGTATATGTTGGCAATAAGAAAAAAGCCTGCGCTTATACGGGCATAAATTCTAAGGCATATAATTTGCCAAACGACGTGACAGAGCAGGAGCTTCTTGCGCTTATTGCCGAGCTTAACGGTGACGACAGCGTAAACGGAATTCTTGTGCAGCTTCCCTTGCCAAAGCATATTTCCGAAAGCAGAGTTATTGAAGCCATATCTCCCAAAAAGGACGTAGACGGCTTTCATGTGCAGAGCGCAGGGGCGCTTATGACAGGCGAGCCGGGTTTTTTGCCTTGTACACCCGCAGGTATTATTGAGCTTATTAAAAGAACAGGCATTGACATTACCGGCAAAGAGTGCGTAGTAGTTGGTCGCTCCAATATTGTAGGCAAGCCTATGGCAATGCTTCTTTTAAGAGAAAACGGCACTGTCACCGTATGCCACTCAAAAACAAAGGATTTAAGAGCAGTTACTAACAGAGCGGACATACTGGTGGTCGCAATGGGCAGACCTAAGTTTATAGATGCTTCTTATATAAAGGAAGGTGCTGTGGTTATTGATGTGGGCATCCACAGGAACGAAAACGGAAAGCTCTGCGGAGATGTTGACTTTGACAGCGCAGAGCCTAAGGCATATGCAATTACACCTGTTCCCGGCGGAGTAGGACCTATGACTATTGCCATGCTTATGAAAAACTGTGTGGAGGCATATAAGCTCCAGCAGACATTATAACTATAACAACAGACATACCGAGGGGGTGAGGTCGTGGGCTTTGGAGGCAGAACATTAGCAAAGACAGTATTTATATTTTTTGTAATAGTTTTCTTTATATCGGTTTATCAATATATCACAAGCAAGGAAAGGGCTCTTGAAAAGAACCTGGCGGAAATGACCGAAGCCGGAGCCGCTCTTACCTCAGATCAGGTGGCTGATTATTTAGATAAATATATAAGCAGGCTCAACGCTCTTAGCGAAACGGATACTATCCGTAAAGTTATGAGTGGCGATGCAGGTACTATGAAAGAAGCCCAAGACCTTATAAACATAAGCGCTGCCGAAGGCGATGTCTATTTAGGAAATGTGCTTATTCTCAATTCACATAAGGATATCGTTATTTCTGTGGCAAAGCCATATGAAGATATCGTTGCCAGCTTAGACACCTACCTGTACAGAGCAGCCATGGGAACCGTGGTAACCGATTCTCAGTTCAATTCTCAACCCAACATATCAGAGCGATATTTTGCCATAATTGTGCCTGTTTTTGAAGACAGAAAGCTGATAGGCTATATAATTTCCAGAATAAGCACAGATGTTTTTGCGGAAGTAACCGATAAGACCCTTATAAACGAAAATTACGGTTTTTGGCTTTATGACGGCTCAGGCGTTGTGCTTGCCTCCGAAGGGCCGGAGGAAATGAAAGATGAATTTAAGGCTTATAATCTCTCTAAAGAAATACCCACAACCGGCAAATATTTTGTAGTCGAAAAGGATATTTCCTCCACCTTATTCAGAACGGATTGGCATGTTATATTTGCTCTTCCCAAAAACGAAGCTCTTTCAACATATTTTATTATAAAATTGGCGTTTCTTTTCATATGCGCAGCCATTCTTATATCAGAGCTTATCAGAACACTTATGCGCTATAAGAGCATTGTTTTGCCTATGAGAAGCATTATATTTGATCTGAAGAAGATAAATAAAAGCGGAGAATATACAATGCCCGTAAGCCCTACGGGTTATGAAAATTTTGATGCCATAGGAGAAGCTCTTAACGATATGATAAAGGGCATTATAGACGGCGACTACGCCATTGACGCTCTTATCGAAAAATACAGAGATCTTTTCAACGATAAAAGGCTTGTTTTGTTAGAGTGGGACTTTGAGACCTTAAATATGAGGGTAAGTTCTAACTATAAAGACGTTTTTGGCATAGAGTTTACACCCTTTGGTGAAATGGACTTTTCTCCCGATAAGCTCAATATTCACCCCGATGATGCAGGGCGCTTTGTAGATTGGATCAGAGATGTAAGAATGGGCAGAAAAACCTCTCCCATTATATACAGAAAGAAATTTGCTGACGGAAAATACAAATATCTTGAATTCAGCTTTTATATTAAAAATGACGATATGGGAAACCCCTCTTCGGGACTTGGCTGTATTATGGATGTTGACAGATTTGCAAGAAAGGAAATAGCCCTTAAAAGAGCAGCCGACAGAGATAAATATACGGGAGCATACAACAAATATACCTATCTTGAAATACTGCCCAAAAAGCTTGAAGAAGCCAAAACCCAAGATGAAGAATGTTTTGTAAGCATACTTAAGCTCCATAATTTTTATGCTCTTGAAGACACAAGCATAGGCCTTGGAGAAGAAGCTCTCAGGTTTATCACAAATGTGCTTAGGGACAACCTTGACTGCACAGTGGGCAGAATACTGTCCGATGCTTTAGGTATAGTGGGAAATGCCGAAAATCTGGAATTTATTTTAGACGAAGTCAATAAGGAGCTTGATATGGGTCTTTTAAACCCTGCCGACAAAAAGGTCTATCGTGTTTATACAAATATGGCAGTAATTTTGGTAGAGGATAAAAACGCAGATGTGAACGACTTTGTTTCTCTTTGTGTAAAAGAATATGAAGCCTTTGAAGAAAAAAACGGAAATAATTTTTATATTAAAAGGAACTGATCATGGACAGCGGCAGAATAACCAAAGAAATATATGAAATTTCAAAAAAAGGCTCATCTTATGGGCTTGAAAGCACTATTGCCCTTGCCCGTGCAGTGAAAGACCCTCAGAATAAGCTGCGTTTTGTGCACATAGCAGGCACAAACGGCAAAGGCTCGGTTCTCTCATATGTGTCCTCCGTTCTTACATGCTCGGGTTGCAAAACAGGTGTATACACCTCTCCCACCGTTATGTCTTATTATGAAAGAATACAGATAGACGGAAGAGAGATAAGCCCCGACGACTACCTCAGACTTGCAGAGTATTTGCTTGATATATGCAAAAAAAATAAGCTTTCGCCTACGATATTTGAGTTAGAGACCGTTATGGCGTTTTTGTGGTTTGCAGAAAATAACTGCGACATAGTGGTTTTAGAGGCAGGGCTTGGGGGAAGTTTAGATGCTACAAATATAATAGAAACTCCCGAGGTATGTGTTATTACAAGCATAGCTAAGGAGCATACCCAAATTTTGGGGAATACCATATCTGAGATTGCAGCCGCAAAAGCGGGCATAATAAAGCCAAACACCCCAATATGTGTAGGGCAGGTGGATAAAGAAGCCTATGAGGTAATATTAAAAACCGCTCTTGAAAAGAAGTCGCCTGTATATAGTGTACAGCCTGAGCAGGTGGACGTAAAAGCCTTTGACCTTTCGGGCAGCATATTTGACTATAAAAAATATAAAAATGTTGAAATAAGCCTATTGGGCAGACATCAGCTTATAAATGCAGCCCTGGCTCTTGAAGTCATAAATGTGCTTAAAAGCAAGGGCTTTAATACAGATGGCTTAAAAGAGGGAATGAAGAGGGCATATATGCCGGGGCGTATGGAGGTAGTGCGTAAAAAGCCGCTTTTTATATGTGACGGCGCACATAACCCCCAAGGAGCCGCAAGCCTCAGAAAAACCATGGAAGACTATTTAGGCGGCAAAAAGCTCATAGCCATTATAGGCATACTTAAGGACAAGGACTATAAAAGCATAATCAACGAAATATTAAGCCTTGCAAAGAGCGTGTATGCTGTTTCAACAACAGGCGAAAGAGGGCTTGAGGGCAAAGCTATAGAAAAAATTGTACGGGAAAGGGGCATACCCTGCACCCTGTGCACCCCCACAGAGGCAGCAGAGCTTGCGCTGAATGAGGCGAAGGAAGACGAAGTAATTCTTGCCTGCGGGTCATTTACTTATCTCGGCGAGGTCATAAGCTATGGAAAGAGTAAACAAAATATTAAATAATAAAAAATATTTAAGCTATATGAAAGCTATAGACCATATGGAAAAGAACAGGGTATTTTGCCGCCACAACATAGAGCATTGTCTTGCGGCAGCGAGAATAGCCCTGCTGCTATCATATGAAGAAAATTTAGACGTGCCAAAGGAACTGATATATGCCGCTGCCCTTCTCCACGACATTGGCAGAGCCGAAGCAGAGAAGGATCACAGAGAAATAAGCGGCGAGCTTGCAGAGGACATTCTCACAGACTGCGGCTTTAATAAGGACGAGATCTGCGAAATAAAATATGCCATAGCCTGCCACGGCGATGACACCACGGCAAAAGAAAACTCCTTCAGAGGCATTTTTTACAGAGCCGATAAGCTGTCACGGAACTGCTTTATGTGCAGCGCCAAAGGTGAGTGCTATTGGGCTGAGGATAAGAAAAATTCATATTTAAAGGTGTGAAAGCGTATGATAATAGGCGGAAAAAGCTTTGACGTTTTAAACAAAACCTATATTATGGCAATTTTAAACATCACCCCCGACTCATTTTCGGACGGCGGATGCTATAACAGTATTGACAAGGCTCTTGCTCACTGCGAAAAAATGATAAATGACGGAGCAGACATAATAGATGTAGGCGGCGAGTCTACCAGACCCGGATATACAAAAATAAGCAGCGAAGAAGAAATTAAAAGAATAGAGCCTGTTATTTCTGCAATTAAAAAAAGGTTTGACATTCCCGTTTCCGTAGACACCTATAAGTCAGAGGTGGCAAAGGCTGCGCTTTTGGCAGGGGCAGACCTTGTAAATGACATTTGGGGACTTAAATATGATGAAAATATGGCAAAGGTAGTCAAGGAGTTTGATGTGCCCTGTGTGCTGATGCACAATAAGGAAAGGGCAGAATATAGCGATTTTTTAAATGATGTTCTGACAGAGCTTAAGGAGAGTTTAAGCCTTGCCGAAAAAGCGGGCATAAAGCGGGATAAGCTGATAATAGACCCGGGCGTTGGCTTCGGCAAGACCTATGAGCAGAACATTATTATTATAAAAGAGCTTGACAGGCTCAGGGAGCTGGGGCTTCCCATACTTTTGGGAACTTCAAGGAAGTCTGTTATAGGGCTTACCTTAAACCTTCCTCCCGAAGAAAGACTTGAAGGAACTATTGCAACAAGCGTTATAGGCGTTATGAAGGGCGCAGCCTTTTTAAGAGTCCACGACGTGCTTGAAAACAAGCGTGGGGTGGCAATGACAGAGGCTATATTGGGTAGATAAAATGGACGTAATAAAAATAGATGATCTTGAAATTTATGCTAATCACGGCGTGTATGAAGAAGAAAATGAGAACGGACAGTATTTTTATGTAAGCCTCAGGCTCGAGCTTGATTTTAAAGAAGCCGCAGAAAAGGACGACCTTGAAAAAACCGTGGATTATGGAGAGGTGTGTATGTTTGTAACCGGCTTTATGCAGGAAAACACCTTTAGCCTTATAGAAACGGCAGCAGACGGCATAGCCGAGGAGCTTTTATACCGTTTTTCCATACTTCGGGGCGTACAGGTAGAGGTAAAAAAGCCCTCTGCCCCCCTAGGGCTTAAATTTGGCTGTATTTCTGTGTGCACAAAAAGAAGGTGGCACAGAGTATTCATTTCCTTTGGCTCTAATATGGGAGACAGAAGAAAAAACATAGAGGCAGGGCTTGCCGCCCTTAAAAGAGAAGAAAGCATAAGGCTTTTAAAAATATCGGACCTTATAGAAACAAAGCCCTACGGCTATACGGAGCAGGACGATTTTTTAAACGGAGCAGCAGAAATAGAAACCATACTTGAGCCTACAGAGCTTTTAAGGCTTCTTAATGAAATAGAGGAAGAAAACGGCAGAGAAAGGACCATACACTGGGGACCAAGAACGCTGGATATTGACATAATATTTTATGACGATATTATAACAGACACCCCCGAGCTTACCATACCTCACAGGGAAATGCACTTGAGAGATTTTGTAAAAATACCCCTTGCACAGATCGCTCCCGATTTTGTCCACCCCATATACGGCAAAAGACTTTCTGAGCTTTAAAACACAACGGTTAGAAAAATTAATAGCACATTTAAGAAAATTTTAATAGTTTTATAATTGCTTTTTTTAAAATTAGTGCTATACTTTTGTTAAATAAATAAAAAAACGTGGGGAACAAGCCCTGCAAAATAATCATTATATTGAAAGGATTTGATAAAATGAGTGATTTTGAAAACGAAATGAATTCAGAAGAAAATTTAACAGACCGACTCACACCTTCGGAGGAAGCCCCGGAGATAACAGAGAGCTATACAGAAGAAAAGCAGGATGAGCCCGAGGCAGTTGTAAATGAGGAAGTCTTAGAAAATGAAGCCGAAGACGAGCCTATAGCCGTTCAGTCGGAAACAAAAGACGACGAGCATACAGCTTATCAGGATACGACCCACGACGAGCCTACGCCGGGAGTTGTTTTGCTTACACCGGGTAAGAAAAAGAAATCTGCCAAAAAGCTTGTGGCAATATTGGCAGGCGCTGCGGTAATAGGCTGCTCTATAGGCATAGGTGCAGGCGCAGGCAGCTATATCAACAGGGTTGGCGGCATATCGGTAACCCCCGGCAGCGACTTAAGCCTTGAATATGGCGACAACAGCTCTGAAACAATGCCTATTGAATACACCACAAATTTTACAGGCATTAAGGATATTTTTAAAGAGGTTCAGGGCTCTATAGTCAACATAAGCATGAAGGTAAGCGCTACAAATATGTGGTTTGAAACCTACGAAGCCACAGGCTCAGGCTCAGGCATTATTTATAAAATAGACGGCAATGATGTTTATATCGTTACTAACAATCACGTTGTAGAGGGAGCAAACACCGTATCCGTATCCGTTACGGGAGAGGAACAGGTAAATGCTACTCTTGTTGGCAGAGATGCACAAAACGATCTTGCGGTCATTAAGGTCAGCAAAGCCGATCTTACAGCTGCAGGGGTTACTGACATAAAGGCAGTTGAGTTTGTGAAGGAGGACACTTACGAAATAGGCGAGACTGTGCTTGCTATAGGTAATGCTCTTGGAGAAGGCAAGTCTATAACACAGGGTATTTTAAGCGCAAAGGATAAAAACGTAAAAATTGACGGCAAGAGCCTTACAGTCCTTCAGACAGATGCAGCCGTAAACCCGGGAAATTCGGGAGGCGCTCTTGTAAATCTTGATGCTAAGGTAATAGGCATAAATACCGCAAAAATAGGCTCGACCACCGTTGAGGGCACAGGTTATGCCATACCTTCATATATAGCTGTTGGCATAGTAGATCAGATAATCGAAAAGGGAACTGTTGAAAAGCCATATCTCGGAATAGTTTGTTTCACTATTACAGACAGCTTTAAGCAGATGTACAATATAGACATAAACGGCGTATTCATAAGAGAAGTAGAAGCAGACAGCGCAGCACAGAAGGCAGGGCTGGTTGCAAGCGATATCATAACCGCGGTAAACGGCACGCCTATAGCTTCTCAGGAGGATCTTTCAAAGGTCATTGCAGGAGCAAAGGTTGGAGATTCTCTTAAGATAGACTATATAAGAAACGGACAGGAAAAGAAAACGACAACAGCCGTTCTTGAAAACTACAATGAAGCATTTTAATTTTGACTGAAGGTGTTTAAATATGAGTGAATTTGATACTAATAAAAACCCCGATGAGGTTATTGAAAAATACTTCGGAAGAACAGACGAAGCCCCTGAAGAAAAGCATAAGAAAAGCCATTTTTTCAGAAATTTTATAATATGTATAATCATAATTTCTCTGTGTCTTGGCTCAATCAGCTTTGGGATTTTTGCCGCAGGAATATCGCCAAACTTAAATTTGAGTAATATTTTTGCCACTTCCGACGAAAAAACCGATGAAGAACCTACAGAAGAAAATCAAGGAATATTCGGAAGCGACAACGAGGCAACTCCTATGGCTTATATGGCAGAAAATATGTATGAGGCGTCTACAAACAGGGTAAAGCTCATAAAAAGAGTAATGCCCTCAGTTGTGGCAATAAGCACGGTTTCTTATGCCCAGGATTTCTTTTTCGGAACTGAGCAGGTAGCAGGCAGCGGCTCAGGCTTTATATTTGCAAAGGACGCAGGTAATGTGTATATAGCAACAAATAATCACGTTATAAGCGGAGCAGTGGATATAACTGTCACATTTGGCGAAGATACTGTAAATGTTATACCGGGAAAGGTCATCGCTACCGACCAGAATTCAGATCTGGCAGTGGTTGCTGTAAAAACTGCCGACTTAAAGAACGCAGGCATCAATAATGTGACGGTAGTTTCTTTCGGAAACTCAGACGAAATGAGCCCGGGCGACCCTGTAGTAGCCATAGGCAATTCTTTAGGCGAGGGCATCACCGCAACTGCCGGCATAATAAGCGTTATTTCAAAAAAGGTAAATATTCAGGGAAAGACTCTTGAGGTCATACAGACAGACAGCGCCATAAACCCGGGAAATTCAGGCGGACCGCTGTTTAATTCAAAAGGCGAGGTAATAGGCATAACAACAGCTAAGTTTACAAGCAATATGACAGAGGGCATTGGCTACAGCATATCTTCAAGCGTAGCAGCACCTATTTTTAAACAGCTTGCCGAGGGAAATTCTACACCTACATTGGGCGTAAGCGTTGTTGCAGTCCCCAAGGAGTATGTTTCTCAGGTTGGCACATCAGCAGGCGCTTTTGTTGTTGAAGTGACCGAAGGCGGAAATGCCTATGTGGCAGGTATTCAGGAGGGCGATGTTATCACCTCATTTAACGGCAACGCTATCTTTAGTCCCGATCAGCTTGTAGAATGTGTAAGACAGTGCAAAGCAAATGACACTGTTGAAATTTCGGGAATAAGAAACGGAAAGACCTTTAATATAAAGGCGACTCTCTATCCTCCCAAAAATTAAAATATTGTAAAATGTAAAGGACGGCTTTGATTTTCCGTCCTTTTAATTTTAAACGGCTTGTACATATTTGCATTTTGAGGTATAATTATATAAAATTATACTATTATTATATTTGACAGCGAAAAAACTGCGGTGCCGTGGGGGCGAGGGCAGCCGACCGACTGAGGGACAAAACGCCCAGGGGGCGTTTTGTCCCTCAGTCGGTCGGCTGCCCTCGCCCCCACGCCCCCATCGCCCACCCATCAAAACGCCACAGGCGTTTTGATGGGTGGGCGATGGGGGCTACTTACCGATAAGAGTCAGAAAAGAGGGGGCAGTTATGGATATTAAAGAATTGCTTAAAAGTGTAAAAGACGGAGGACTTACTGTGGAAGAAGCCGAAAGTCTTTTAAATAAGGCTTCATTTGATGAAATGGGGTTTGCTAAAATAGATACAGGCAGAAAGGCGCGCACAGGCAGGAGTGAGGTCATATATTGTCAGGGCAAAACGGACGAGCACCTGCTTAAAATATTTGAAAGGATATATGAAGCCGAAGGAGAGGTTTTGGGCACAAGAGCCAGCGAAGATCAGTTTAAGATAATAGCCGGGCGCTTTCCACAGGTGAAATACAACAGTGTTTCAAGAATAATAAAAATAGAAAAACCAAAGGAGCAGATAGGCTGCATAGCCGTGTGTACGGCAGGTACGGCAGATATAGCCGTAGCCGAGGAGGCAGCCGAAACGGCTGAATTTTTTGGCAATAAGGTAGTCAGAGTCTATGACGTGGGGGTCTGCGGCATACATAGACTTCTTGGCAGGCTTGACATTATAAAACAGGCAAACTGCATTATTGCCGTAGCAGGTATGGAGGGCGCTCTTGCAGGGGTTTTGGGCGGTCTTGTGGATAAGCCTGTCATAGCTGTACCTACCTCTGTTGGGTACGGAGCCAATTTCGGAGGGCTTTCGGCACTTCTTACAATGATAAACTCCTGCTCTAACGGAGTCGCCGTAACAAATATTGACAACGGCTACGGAGCAGGCTATATAGCATCGCAAATAAATGAATTGGGGGTAAAATAATGAGCAAGGCAATATATATTGAGTGTTATTCGGGAATAAGCGGAGATATGCTGGCAGGGGCGCTTATAGACTTAGGAGCTGACAGAGAGGCTCTTGAAAAAATGCTTGACAGCTTTCCCATAAAGGGCTTTAAAACAGAAATAACAAGAGTAAAAAAGTCGGGTATAGACTGCTGTGATTTCAATGTTATTTTAGAAGAGGATAATCACGACCATGATATGGAATATCTTTACGGTTTCCACAAACATCATCATGATGAACATAGTTACGAACACTACCATCACCACCACGAACATCATCATGACCACGACCACGAACACCATCACCATGAGCATACTCACAGAAATTTAGCCGATATTGCCGAAATTATCAATAATACGGAAATGTCGGAGCATGCAAGAAAAATAACAATTGATATCTTTACTGTTCTTGCAAGGGCAGAGGCAAAGGCTCATGGCAATGACATATCAGAGGTGCATTTTCATGAGGTAGGAGCAATTGATTCTATTGTGGATATTGCGGCTATAGCCGTATGCTTTGACAGTCTTGACATTGACGAGGTCATAGTTTCAGGCTTATATGAGGGCAGGGGCTTTGTAAGATGTCAGCACGGTGTAATACCTGTGCCCGTTCCTGCTGTTGTAAATATAGCTGCCCTGTCAGGGCTTAAGCTTCACATAACAGAAAGATTTGGCGAGTACGTAACCCCCACAGGCGCAGCGGCTGCAGCGGCACTTAAGACGAAAGACAGCCTGCCTGAGGAATTTACAGTCAAGAAAATAGGTCTGGGAGCAGGCAAAAGAGAATACAAAACTCCCGGTATGCTTCGGGCTATGATAATAGAATATTGATAAGCAGATGGCGTGTTTCTCGTTTGACTTTTGAAGTCGTGTTTGGTAAAATAATAAAAAAGGTTTGACACTTATAATAAAGAGGTGGGGTTTATGCACGATATAGACGTTAAGGATGTTAAGTCAGCGTTTCGCAGGCTTATGGAGGGAAACGCTGAATATATGATAGCCAAGCAGGGCAGGGGAGATGTGTCTGAAGAGATAAGACATCTTACTCATGTTGAGGGACAAAAGCCATATGCGGTGGTCGTGTGCTGTTCTGACAGCAGAGTGGTGCCTGAGCTGTTTTTTATGGTGGGCATAGGCGAAATTTTCACTATAAGAACAGCGGGAAATGTTATAGGAGAATTTGAGCTTGGCAGCATAGAATATGCTGTAGAGCATTTAGGCGTAAGGCTTGTCGTAGTCGTGGGTCACAGTGTATGCGGAGCCGTTGAAGCGGCAATACATGGCGGCGCAGGCGGTTATACAAAAGCCATAACAGATGAGATAAAGGGCATTATAGGCGACGAGACCGACCCTTACTCATGTGAAAAGCTAAATACTCACAACAGTGTAAACAAAATAAAATCAAGCCCTGTAATTTCAGAGCTTATGGAAAAGGACGGGCTTGTTGTATGCGGCGGACATTATCACAATCATTCGGGAGAATTTACTCTTTTGGATGAATATAAATCAGGAGGTGTTTTTATTGAGTAAAATATTAACCATAAGCAGGCAGTACGGAAGCGGCGGAAGGATAATAGCCCAGAATGTTGCTAAAATGCTGGGGCTTCCCTGTTATGATAAAGAGGTTATAGATCTTGCGGCAGAGGAAAGCGGCTTTCACGTTGATTTTATAAAGGAAAACGAAGAGAAGATAACTACAAGCTTTCTTTATAATCTTGCCGTAGGTCAGCACTATTCTCATGGCGGCATAGGTCTTCCTCTTGTAGATCAGCTTTATATCGTTGAAAAGGAAATAATAGAGAAGCTTGCAAATGAAGGCGATTGTGTAATAGTGGGCAGATGCGCCGACTACATACTTCATGATAAGCACAATGTATTCAGAGTATATCTTTGCGGAGATTATGAGCAGAGAATAAAGAGAATTGAAGAGGTTTACGGACTCAATAAAGAAGCCTCTGTTTCTAAAATAAAAAAGGTAGATAAGGCTCGCGCAAACTACTACAACCATTTCACCGAGAACAAGTGGGGTAAATGCGAGAATTATGATATAATAATAAATACATCTACCTTCGGAATTGAAAAATCCACCGAAATGATAGCTTCTATGTATAAAAGCCTTTAAAACCGTCAAAAAATAGGTATATAAACATATTTTATTGTTTCCCATAAGGAGGAAAAATGAGATTTCCTATAGACAGAAAGTATCTCAAAATATCTTTATATACCGTTTTTACACTTATACTTTTTTACATTCTCAAATTGACGGTAGATGCGGCGGCATTTTCTCTCACAAACATTGAAGATATATTTGTGGGCGTGAAGAGCATATTGGCAAAACTGCTCTCTATATTTTCACTGCCGATCATAGCCTTTATAATAGCCTATCTGCTTGATCCCGTATGTGACTTTTTTCAAAACCTCTATGAAAAGAAATTCACAAGCAAAAGCGGCAAAAGACGGGCAGGAGTGGTTATAACCTATTTGTTTATTATTCTTATATTAAGTTTAATAGTCGTAATAGTGGGTAGGTATATTGGCAAGGGCGCAGCTTTAGGAAATCATATTTTCTCAGCTTCCCGCAGGCTCAGAAGGATGTACGCAAGCTTCAATGCCTTTCTTGTGAAATACAATCTGTATGACAGTTTAGAGGGCTATATTGACAACATACGGAGTCTTTTTGATAATTTAGGAAACAGTGCGTTAAGCGGCGCAGCAGGCATAGGCAGCTTTATGTTAAACCTGCTGTTAGGCTTTGTCATAGCATTTTACTTCCTTCTTGATAAGAATAAATTTTTAGATTTAACAAAAAGGACTTTTAAATTTATTCTTCCCTCAAAGGTATATGGAGTGCTTAGAAATATTCTTTTAGACTGTGATTATGTTTTTTCTGGATATATAAGAGGTCAGCTAACAGATGCACTTATAATGAGCATACTCATATCGTCATTTCTTATCATTTTCAGGATTCGTTTTGCCATAGTCATAGGTATAATATCGGGCTTTTCAAATATAATACCGTATTTTGGCGCAATAGTGGGCTTTCTTCTTGCCATACTCTCGGCGCTTCTTTCAGGTGAGCCCATAAAGGCTGTGTATGGGGCAGCTATTATGCTGGTGCTTCAGCAGGTGGATTCTGCAATAATATCACCCAAAGTGGTAGGCAAGAAGGTGGAGCTTTCTCCTCCGTTGGTAATAATAGCTCTTGCTATAGGGGGAAGTCTTTTCGGATTTTTAGGAATGATATTGGCAGTGCCTGTATGCGGACTTATAAAGATGATAATTGTGGGCAGATATAACCAATATTTAAAAAAACAGAGTAAGAACGATGGGGTATAGTCTATAGCTATATCAAAACATATTTTTTTAGAATTAGACTTTAGCCAAGTTATGGTTTAAAATTATTATAAAGCAGTGTGCGCAGCCAACCAAACCGCCGCAGGCGGTTTGGTTGGCTGCCCCGCGGGTCGGGTTGAGGCTGCGACTGCGACAGCATATGGGCGGATTTATCCGCCCATATGCTGTCGCAGTCGCAGCCTCAACCCGAGCAGCCACTCAGGCTTATTTGCAAAGCCTTTATATTATCATAATAGTAGAAAGGGAATGTTACATATGCCTATAAGAGTTAAGGATAATCTTCCGGCAAAAAGTACACTTGAAAATGAAAATATATTTGTTATGTCCGAAAGCAGGGCAATAGGGCAGGATATAAGACCTCTTGAAATTGTAATATGCAATCTTATGCCCAATAAGCTCCAGACAGAGGTTCAGCTTTTAAGGCTTTTAAGCAATACGCCCCTACAGCTGAACATAACCTTTTTGCAGATGAAAAGCCATAAATCTAAAAATACTGAGGCTTCACACCTTAAATCCTTTTATAACACATTTGATGAAATAAAGGATTTAAGATTTGACGGACTTATAATAACAGGTGCGCCTGTTGAAATGATGGAATATGAAGAAGTAAACTATTGGGAAGAGCTTTGCAGCGTGATGGAGTGGTCTAAAAAGAATGTAACAAGTACACTTCATATTTGCTGGGGAGCTCAGGCAGGGCTTTATTATCATTTTGGCATAAATAAAAGACAGCTGTCTAAAAAAATGTTTGGAGTATTTAAGCACACAAAGGTATATAAGCATGAAAATCTGCTTAGGGGCTTTGACGATAATTTTTATGCACCTCATTCAAGGCATACCGAGGTCAGCAGATATGATATAGAAAAGATTCCGGGGCTTAACATACTAAGCGCATCTGAAGAGGCGGGAGTTTATATTGTTTCTGCATATGGCGGAAAGCAGTTTTTTGTAATGGGACACCCTGAGTATGAGACCTATACATTAAGGGATGAATATTTAAGAGATAAGGAAAAAGGTCTTGATATAGCTGTGCCTAAAAATTATTTCAAAAATGATGACCCCAAAAAAGAAATAGTTGCTCAGTGGAAAGCACATTCTAATCTGCTTTATACAAATTGGTTGAATTATTATGTATATCAGATAACACCTTATGATCTTTATGGGAATTTTATGAAATAACTTGCCCGGCATTTGGGTTCGACATTCGCTTACAGCGAAAGTCGAACCCAAATGCCGAGCCGCGGGGCAGGCAAAAAGGGGCGGCGAAGCCGCCCCTTTTTGCCTGCCTCGAAAGCGCCGCCGGAGGGGCGAAGAACAAAGGGGCAGCAAAGCTGCCCCTTTGTTCTTCGCCCCTCCGGCGGCGCTTTGCCCTGGGTGCGCTGTCAACTTCGCTGTAAGCGAAGTTGACAGCGCACCCAGGGCCGTGGGGAAGCAGCCAAGAGGGGACAGCGAAGCTGTCCCCTCTTGGCTGCTTCCCCACGATCGACCGGGGTTTTACAGCGATTTTATATACTTTATTTCCTCCGGCGTAAGCGGACGGAATTTTCCCTTTTTTAAATTGCCGAGTATGAGCTTGCCTACAGAAATTCTTTTGAGGTTTATGGCTCTGTTGTCGATCTCCTCAAGCATTCGCCTTACTTGTCTGTTTCTGCCTTCGTGGATAGTCACTTTAAGCATAGGCGGCACTTCGGATATCACCTCGAGCTTTGCAGGTGCAGTTTTTCTGCCGTCAAGAAAAATGCCGCTTTCGAAGAAAAATATTTCAGCAGGCTCGGGTACTCTCTGTACTCTTGCTTCATATACCTTGTCTATTTGATTTCTTGGGTGGGTAAGGCGGTTTGCGGCTTCTCCGTCGTTGGTGAGAATGAGAAGTCCCGAGGTGTTATAGTCAAGTCTGCCCACGGGATATATCCTTTCGGAAACGCCGGAGATGTAGTCCATAACTGTTTTTCTGTTTCTGTCGTCTGTTACGGTGGTCAGGCAGCCTTCGGGCTTGTTAAGCATAATATATATTTTGTCTGTTTCGGGCAGTATTACCTTGTCCATAAACCTGACCACATCGCCCTCGCCGACCTTATATCCCATTTCGGTTATAACTTCGCCGTTGACACTGATTTTTCCCTCTTTTATGTATTCCTCGGCTTTCCTGCGTGAGCAAACTCCGCAGGAAGCCATATATTTTTGCAGTCGTTCCATTAATGATCCCTCTTTAATATGTCATATCAAGCCATTTATCTATCACCTTATATAGCTTTGCACCAAAGGTGTGGCGTTCTATCGTTTCGTTTGAAAGAAGCTCTATTTTTGAATAATTTTCTCCATCTATCATAATTTCGGCATAACCTACCGCCTGCCCCTTGGCTATAGGCGCTTCAAGAGTTAAAAAGTTAGTGACAACTTCTATATTTTCCGTTTTTTTCAAGGGAAGCACCAGCCCCTCGGAAAAAACAGCCTCTCCTTCTTCCTTTTCCCCATTTATTACGGCAAAAGTGCCAGCTGTGTCTTCCTTCTTTACTATCCCGGTATTAGTGAAATTGTTAAAGCCATAGTCCAATATCTTTTTTGTGTCAGACCATTTTGCGGCTTTTCCGGAAGTGCCCCAGCCGCTTGCCAGAACAACGCTTATAAGGGTTTGTCCGTTTCTTTTGGCAGCACCCACAAAGCAGTGGCCTGCCTTTCCCGTATAGCCTGTTTTGACCCCTATTGCGCCCTCATACTCCGTAAGAAGCCTGTCCTTGTTGGTGACGTTGTATGTTTTCTTATCGGAGGTGAAGGTAATAGAAGGTGTCTTTATGATCTCCCTGAATTTGTCATTTTTAAGGGCATAGGCTGTTATTATAGCCATGTCATGGGCGGTGGAATGATGGTCGTCTTTGTCAAGTCCGTTTGGGGTTTTAAAAACGGTGTCTTTTGCCCCAAGCTCTTTTGCTTTTTTTGTAAGTGCTTGGCAAAAGCCTTCGGAAGAACCGCTGACGTGCTCTGCTATTGCTACAGCGGCATCATTTGATGACTGCAGCATAAGGGCATAAAGCAGATTTTCAAGTGATATATGCTCCCCCTCGGTAAGATACATCTTCACCTTTGGCTGTGCCGCTGCATTTTTGCTGACCGTAACTATGTCGGCAAGGTCGGCGTTTTCTATTGTGTAAATAGCCGTCATTATTTTAGTGGTGCTTGCCATTGCCATAGGTTCGTCAGGGTCTATCCCCCATAAAACACGCCCGCTGTCGTAGTCCATAAGTATGGCCGAACGGCTTTTGATGCCTTCAGGCTCTGCTTCGTTTTCTGCATATATGTTTTCTGACGAAAAAATAATTATAAATAAGACAAGTAAGAAAAATTTTCTCATATAAAACCTTCCCTGTAGATTTACGAAAGCATCGGGGTCAACAAGCTTTAGTCTTGCCGACCAAGCTCTGGGGTGGCGGGGCGGGGCGAGAGGGAAATCCGCAAGGGGAGCGGGCTTGCCCGCTC
>CANRPW010000031.1 GCA_947632615.1 uncultured Clostridia bacterium
GTTATCAGGAGAGAAGGAGCGGAAGATATATTCGTTTATTCTTCATCGCTTGAAAACCGTAAGTACCTTACGCCGGGAAAGAAGGTGAGGTTTACGGCAACCGTAAAGCCTTCAGGAATTGATGCGGACAAGGTAACAGAGCTATGAAAGCAAAGAGCATTAAAAGCATAAGGAAAGACTTTAAGGAAAAGGGTATTTTTTACACACCCGAGGCTTTAGCTCTTAAGCTTAAAAGCTATGTAGACATCGAACCTAAGAATGTATATGACCCCACCTGTGGAGCAGGGAGCCTTCTGAGAGTGTTCCCTGACGATGTTAAGAAGTACGGACAAGAACTTGACGGAGAGCAGCTAAGGCTTATTGATCTCCCGAACTTCACAGGATATGAGGGAGACACTCTTGAAGATGATGGCTTTAAAGGAATGGTGTTCGACTGTGTTGTTGCAAATCCCCCTTTCAGCGTGAAATGGGATGCTGAGAAGCTGCAGGAAGATGTGAGGTTTAGTGCGGCTCCTGCTGTTCCGCCGCCGTCAAAAGCTGATTGGGCTTTTATACTTCATATACTTTATCATTTGAGCGATGAAGGAGTAGCTGTTGTGCTTGTATTCCCGGGTATACTTTACAGAGGGCAGCGCGAAGGCAAGGTTAGAAAATGGTTTGTTGAAAATAACTATATTGACAGGGTTGTAAACATACCGGGGAAGACATTTGAAGATACTTCCATACCTACCTGTATTATTGTCCTCAAGAAAAATAAAAGAGATACCAACATACTTTTTGAGGACGGAGAAAGGACAAGGGAGGTAAGTCGCAAGGAACTTGAAGAAAACAATTATACTCTAACGCCGAGTACATATTTGCCAAATGAGATTGTAAAAGAGGTTGTTGATATTGACAAGCTCAACAAGTCTATAGTTGATATGGTTCTTAAACATGTGGAAAATACCTTTATACAGATATATAGCCTGAAAGACATTTCTGACGATAATTTCTATTTAGACAAGCTTATTACAGGGCTTGAAGAAATTTTGGTGAGGTATAGCAGTGAAAGGACAGAAAGGAGGGATAATTCATAATGAGTTTTGACAAAAACAAATGGCAAAGGGAGCAATACGTCAGGCGGAAGTCAGAGGGGATATGTGTTTGCTGTGGGAAGAGAACACCCGTGTCAGGGAAGACCGTCTGCGAAGTGTGCAGGCAAAAGGCAAGGGAACGTTGGCGGGAAGACTATCAGTTTTACAAAAATAAGGGCATTTGCGTAAGATGCTGCAAGAAGAAAGCCGAACCCGAGAGGGTTCTTTGCAGGGAGTGTCTCGAAGATATGAAATATCGTCAAAGGCGTAGAGTAGCCCGGAAGGCGGAACTTCTGAATCTAAACCTATAAGGAGGAATGTTAATGTTTGGTGAAATCAAAAATCTATTAAATCAGATCTTAAGAAAGAGGGCAGGGTATACGTTTGGCATTTATATACGCGAAAACAAGCTGATTGTAAACGTTTTCAATAATAACGGCAAGGTGGAGATTGATTACTCTCCTATAGATTTAAGCAAAAAAAGCGCGGCGAGGAAAATAAAAGAACTCAGCGCGCTTATAGGAACGCTGGAAGACCTACCGAAAAAAATTAATAAGGAGGAAAATAAATGTTTAATGAAATCGAAAAAAGAAAAGCCATTGAAGGAGGCGTTGTTAAATGGTTTGATGTCCATAAAGGATTTGGTTTTATAATGAGAGCCGGAAAGGACGATGTATTTTTATATTACAAAGATATAATTATGCCGGGGTTTAAGGTTCTTTATGAAGGTGATGTTGTGGAATTTGAAATTATGAACACGGAAAAAGGCATTAAGGCCGTGAACGTTGTAAAGATAAGATGAAAAAGGAGGAGAGGTTTCTATGGCGGTTATGTTTGGAAACGATGTTTTTTTTGTATCTGAAGAGCTGAAAGAAATGAGCAGAGAGGAACACCGAGCGGAAGTTTTATCAAGGCTTAAGGAGCTTATGGCGGAAGAAACCGAAAGGGATATCGTGCCTGTTGTTTGTGGCGATGCAGAAGGTGCCTGCGAGATCGTGGCGGTGTTGGCAGATGAGTATGTTGTGATTGAGGACAAGGTAGTCAGAAAAGGCGTACTCGACGAAGAAATCGTTTATGCGGAAAGCGGGGACAAGTACAGGTATGGGGAAATCAGAAATGAGCAGGGAAAGGTGACCGTAGGGCTTTATATTGCCATTAAGCTTTTGGGGCGGAAAACTGCGGGAAATCTTACGGAGGAGGAATTCAAGACATTTATTAATGGGCTGCCGTGGAGAGATGCTATTTTGCTTATTATTAAACAATGGGCTGCAAGTTAAGGAGGTTTGAAACGATGATAAGGGGTATTTATAATTTTTTCGGAAAGGAAAGTAAAAAGGCGGCACCTGCCGCCGTTTCCCGTGAAGGGGTGGGGACATTTACAATTGTCCTATATAAAAGCAGCAAAGGCGAAATCAAGTATGATATTTCGGAAATTCAGCTTCAAGAGCATATTCCGAACATAAGAGGAATCGTTAAACAGGTTTACGAAAAGCTGGAAAGAGGAGTGCTTTCGGAAGAAGTTTGTTCAGTAGTTTCGGCTACGGCGAAAACTGACGGATCTCTCAAGGAAGGTTTTTGTGTTTTGCTGAAGGTTTGTGCGGAAATTTTCAAAAACTCAAACGGGAGCTTTGAAACAATGGTAGATGTGTCTAAGCCTAAAGAGAACCCTTTGCCGACAGAAAAGGACATCAGAAGGGCAATGTCGGCAGCTTTAAGGGCGGGGCTTGACGAGGTTGTAAGGCAATATGAGGAAAATTGGCGTGATGATGGAATTGACTTATTTGAGATCAGATTAAAACTTCGGTACGATCCGAAAGAAGCTAAAAGGAACAATTTAGAGTATCCGCTTTATGTACAGTCTGAAACATCGGTTGACAATTCTCACTACGGCATAATGAAGCGGTGGTTAAGAGGAAGCAAGAAAAAGGGAATATTTGAAGAAGAAAAAGCATGTTTAGGGGAATGGTTTTCAGAGTCGGCAGAAGAGGCGGTTTGTGAGATGTTTGAACAGATGGCAGAAGAGAACCCGAAAGAAGTCGGGCGCACGGAGTGCGGTTCCGCCGTGGGCGGAACTTCTGATAACTCTGATGAGGAGCCGAGCAGGTGAAATTACTGATTTAAAAAGTAAAAGGCGGCGGCTTTGTTTTAATAAGGGGGGTACGGACAGAATGGAGAAAAGGGAGAGGCTCAGCCTTAGGGTGGAATATCTTAAGCATATAAGCTTACTCAGTGACGAAGAGGCGGGTAGGCTTTTCAGGGCGATTTTGGAATATGGAGCAGAGGGCGAGATGACGGAGCGTCTGGGAGAGGCGGCGGCGATGTGTTTTTCTTTTATCGCTGCGGCAATTGATGAAGAGGCGGAGAAGGAAGAGCAGGTGAGGAAGGCGAAGAGGGAAAACGGCAGGAAGGGCGGCAGACCCTCGAAGGCAGAAAAGGCGGAAAAGGCGGGTGTTCCTTCGGAGAATGTTTTGAAAAGCGAAAAGGGCGAATATGAGTGTTACAGAGATATTTTTGAAGAGAATATAGAGTATGATGTTTGGGAGTGTGCGGAAGGCGGCGAGGGCGACGACAAGGAGTTTGTGGATGCTCTTGTCTGTACGGCTGCCGAGGCGCTTTCAGGCGATGAGGAGTATTTGAGAGTGGGAAGGCGAGACCTGCCGGCAGAGGTTGTGAAAGGGGTTTTGATGAAGGTCAGGGCCGACCATGTGAATTACATACTTGATAATTTTAAAAAGGCAGTGAAGCCTGTAGAATACCCAAGGCGGTATTTGCTTACGGCTCTTTATAATTCCGTCGTTGAGGGAGCCGTAAATGCGAAAAGGGAAGAGGCGCAGGTAAATTATATGTGTTTCGGAAACGGTAGGTTTTGTATGAAAACCTAAAAAACCTAAAAAAACCTTAGGTTTTTAAAATAACCTTTGGTTTTTATATTGATATGATATGACTAAATATTATATAATAATAATATATATAAATAAATATTAAGTCAAGTCATATCTTAGTCAAATCAAATCAAGATATTCAAAAAATAACCTCTGAAAGGCGGCGGAAAATTGAAAAGCAGGCAGGACGAAACAAAGCGAACTTTGAGGCGGCTTGGATTCAACTCGCACCGCCTGGGGTTTTGGTTTATAGTTTACGGCGTGGAGATTTTGGCGGAAACCGAGGGCGGGTTTTATTACGGGCGGGAGATTTATGCCCGGATAGGGGAGAAGTTTTCGGTATCGGAAAAGACTGCCGAGAAAGATATTACAAACGCCATAAGGGCGGCGAAAAACAGGGGCAGCGAGGAGGCTTGGAGGGCGGTTCTTGCCCATGTTGGCGATGGGAAAATAACAAACAAGGGCTTTTTATGCGCTCTTTCGGAAATTGTGAAAAAAGGCGGAATTATGCCGCCTGATAGTACCTGAAAGAAATCGGGCGCGCATAGGCTTGACGGAGTTTTAAGGGCGAGGTTTTTTGAGGCTGCCGGCTATGGCGATGTTAAGACCTTTGAGGGCGGCAAATAATTAAGCCGTCCCACTCTTTGACGTGGAACGGCTTTTTATTTCTTCGAAAACAATGAGAAAATGTTTATGTTTGTTCAGGAATGGGAGCGATAGCCCAGCCATCACCGTTGGCATAAGCTGAAAGTTCGCCAAGACGCTCATCATCAAGAAGCTCAAGCTCAGCCACAAAATAGACCTTGTACTTTATGATGTTGTTGCTCTCGTAGATGTCTTCGGAGCTTTCATATTCCTCAAGGGCTTTTAATGCTTCTTCTTTCGTTTCAAAGACTGATATAGGCTTGTCTATGTTCTCATCCTGTTCTACTGCACGCCAGAGGTCGTCGCCTACGAGGCGAAACTTCTGAATATCACGACCACGAGGGGCGGAGATTTCTGCGCTTGCCTCGAAAATGCCATACTTCCAATTGATGGGCAGGCTCTCGGCGGTCACAAGCTCGTCTATAGTAGTATTGAGGGCTTGGGAGAGCTTAAAGGCTGTTGATATAGTCATGTTTGTAAAGTCGATGAAGCCTGATTCATAGTCGCTGATGCGCCCTCTGCTTATATGCGACCTTTCAGCAAGGTCAGCCTGTTTAAGCCTGGCGGCGTTTCTGAGTTTACTTAAATTGTTGTGAAGTTTTTTCATGGTGTTTTCCTCCTTAAATGTGTTTGCTTTTGTCGTATATGTATGTTTGAATGATTATATAATACCTCATTATTGAGACGTTGTCAAGTATTATTTTATGCAGCCTGAATGAGCTTGTAAAAGTCTGATTCCGCAATGAATTTAATGTGCTTGCCGGCACTGTTGAGGGCGAGGGCTTTGTTGTATTTTTCACCTTCGGGGTTATCTTCAGCAATAACAAGGATGTCAAGAATGCCGGTTACATTCTTTTTAGGAACTCCGCCCAACTCTTCTATGCGCTTGAAGGCGTCTTTGCGGAGCATTTTTTTAAGACCGCCGGTTATGGCGATGTTGAGACCTTTGAGGGCGGAAGCGGGGGCATTTGCTGCGACTGCTTCGGGGGTGGGCTGTGGATCGGCAGCCGCCGTTGTAGGGGCGGCTGCCTGTGCCTTTTCTGCTTCATCGGCAGGAGCTTCGACGGGGGTTATGGCTGAATGAGCCTTTACATATTCGGCAGCGTTTTTGGCGGCTGTTGCAGCGGGTACAAACAGGCGGTTATCATTTTTAAGGGCTTTGATCCAGCTTTGAAGGTAAGCGGCTGAGTTGTCCAGGGTGTCGGGGGTGTCAATGCCTACGTAAGCCATAAGGAAGGCAGCGCCAAGCTCGGCGATGAGTTCTTCCTTGCTGTATGCCTTTGAGCCGAACTTGCCTACCATTTCACGGTTGAGGCGGCTCGCGTGTCCTGTTGAGTGAGTTATCTCATGAAACGCTGTGGAATAAAATTCGGCATTGTTTGGAAACTGCTCGCGGCTGGGTAGGCTGATGGAGTCCGTCGAGGGTCTATAAAATGCGTTGTTGCTTTCAGCTGATGTAATAGTTACGCCTGTAGTTTTGCTGTATGAGTTGATAAGAGCTTCGGCAGCTTCCGAAGGGGTAAAGTCAAAGGTTGTTTTTTCTACCGGGAGAGGCTCAACACCTTCTACCTGGGAGATGTGAAAAACTGCGTAGGATTTAAGGAAAGGGATTTTTCTTATTATTGCCATGCCGTCCTCGTCTCGTAATGGGTTGTTGTGTTCGTCAAGTGCGGGGTTTGAGATAAAATCGAAGTAGTAAATGCGCTCTGACTTCTCGCCCTTTCTTATCTTTCCGCCCAGCTCGTTCCATTGTTTAAAGGTGGCATACTCGCCGTCATGGTCTAATATCATAGCATTTAAAAAGCTGTAGGGCTTGCCGCTTGTGCGGTTGAACGCCGGGGCTATTTCTGTCCAAGGCTTGCGCCAAGGGATTATGCCAGCTTCAAGCTTTGCTATTATCTTGTTGGTTACTTCGGTGTAAAGGTCTTTTGATGTTGTTTTTTTCATTGTGGTAGCCTCCTTGTATAGTATGTTTATAGCATTAATAATAATTATAAAAATTAGTTGATCGGTTTGATCGTGCCCATGATATTTTGTTAACTATTCTTAGTCAAATATATAAGCTGCTCCTTCAGTTGTTTCTTTCCCTGACTGAAGCCATTTAAACTGATACTTATTACTGTCACCGTTTAAGTTCCAATTTAGGGTCTCTTTTAAGTCAGATGTATTAAGGAAAAATTTAATTCCTCTTTCTTTAATTTGATTTTTCGCCCAAAGTGCGCCTGTTCTGTTATCAAAAACGGATATGGTTCTGATCTTCAAAAAAGGGCTGTCTGATATCCATGTTTTACCGGATGACGGTTTTATACTCTCCACTCTTACTATAAATTTAGCTTTATATAACATTTTTTTACGCATTGATATATACCTCCTTATTTGTTTTTGCTGCTTAAATCCTGTTGCCGCGACCGTCCAGCTTGTATCCTGCTGCCAGGTTTTCGTAAATCTCCATGATGCGGGTCTTGCCTGCGTGGATATATACAGTGTCGGGGTCTCTTTCGTCTTCGTGGTACTTGTCTCTGACCTGAGTACCTGTCCAGTCGTAAGCTCTGCGGTTACTCGCCTCGATCGAGTGGTTACTTACGCGGTAATGTTTACCGTTCAAAGTAAAATAGTAGCTGTCATTTGAAGCGCTCGCGTGTATGCCATGCTCGCTGCAAAACGCTTCTATTTCGTTCATCTTTTCCGCGAAGGCTCTTTTAGCCGATTTTGATGGTTTCCATGTTCTTTTCATTGTTGGGGTCTCCTTTCGTTGGTGAAGTTTGATTTTGTGAGATGGTTATAACCACGTCCGTCATGGCTTTAGTATAGCGTGGTTATAACCATCTGTCAAGCATTTTTTTTAAACCATTTTTAGTTTTGGCGTTTTGCACAAAAAAAAAATAGAAATTTGGCTATTATGTATAGTGAACGTATTGGCGGTATATATTATAATGGTTAGTACAAGGTTAACACAAAAGGAGGCTAAATAATGGCATTTGATCAAATAAAATATAATAATGAGTACAAAAAAAATAATTATGATAGGATAACTGTATTAATGCCCAAGGGCAAAAAGGAGCAGTTACAAAAATATTGCATTAGTCGGGGAATATCTGTCAGCGGGCTTATTAATGAGCTTATTAATTCGCTGGGACTTCGGGAGGAGTAAACGAAAGGAAGGAATAACAATAAAAAAATAAGCCGCTTCACCTTTGCAGAGTGAGCGGCTTATTTTTCTTAAATGTATTGTCGAATGTCGATACCCAAAATATCGGTAACCGCTTTACTTTGAAAGGTAGAGCGGTTATTTTTTTTATTTTATAGAAGTTGTTACACTTTATAAAATACCCCCCTACTTTGAAGAGATAGCCAAGGGTGATAGTAGACCCCATCCCACCGACCATTCCTTGCAAAAAATTTGTAAAATGAAATTCAAGTCTCGGCGGAGGCTTTTTTTGTTTCGGAAAATTTCGGAAAATTTCGGTTTTTTTCGGTTGATTTAGATTTTTGGGGCGTTGTAAGATGGATATAGAACAAATATTTTATTCTTAGGGAGGGTTCAGTAATGAATGAAAACAATTTTGAAAAGCTACTGAGGGCAAAGGTTCTTAAGGAAGAGTGGGACAGAAAGCCGATGGTTTTTGAGATCGGTACAGGAAAAGACAAGATAAGGCTGGAGGTCGAAAAGCCTGATCTTAAAAAGGTACTCTCTATAGTAGACCACGCAGCACCTGACACATCAATGCGTGAGTTATGGCGCACTTTTACTTATGAGCTTTTCGAGGAGCTGCACAGCAGAGAAGTTTTAGAGGAACACGGCAGGCTTGATAATCCCGAAGCTATTATAGATGATTTCTTTACTCCGGGAGATATTGAGAAGATAGGGCGCAGCGTATTCAAGCTTTTGGACGGTGGCAATGTTAAAGTAATAAAAAACTGATTAAAAGCTCCGAAGAAATGAGTATGTACGCATACTTTGCCTTGAAGGGAATAAGCCCCGATGTCATTGCCGGTGCCGGGTGGCTTGTTAGAAAATTCTATATGGCCTGTATGGAGCTTGAAATCGAACATAAAATCGAGGAATTAAAAAGCCTGAAAAATATTAATAGGGAGGAGGGAGAAAATGAAGATTGAAATAAGGGGCGAGAGTTCTGCAATTATAAGCGGCTATGTAAATGTGCCCGGAAGGTGGTCAAGACCTATAATGGGGCACATGGGCAAATTTATTGAAAAAATAGAACCGGGGGCTTTTGGGGCTGCCATAGAAAGCGCAAGGGCTTCCGGACGAGATATTTTAGCCATAGCAGACCACGATTATAAAAGGAGGCTTGCGGGTACAAGTGACGGCACTCTTAAGCTTAAGGAAGACAATGTAGGGCTTTTTGCCGAGATGGTTGTTACGGAAAAGAGAGCTGTCGAGAGAGCAAAAGCCGGGGATATAAAGGGGTGGAGCTTTGGCTTTATCTCTACCAGCGAGGAGTACAGCGAAAGGGCGGAAATGCCGGAAATACAGGAAAGAACCGTAAAGGAGCTTGAGCTTCGTGAAATAAGCCTTATATTTGACGGCAGGCCTTGCTACAGCGCAACAAGCTTTGAAGTAAGAGCTGAGGGAGAGGAAGTCTTTTACGAAACAAGGGCCGATATGTCGGAGGGCAAACCTACTGTAACTATCTCCGAAGACTCAGGTGAAAATAAAGGAGCCGCTGCGGAGGCTTATTCACGCAAAGCAAGAACACTTAAACTTAAAAATTATTTCTAAGGAGGAATTTATTTCATGAAAAATAATCTTAAGGACGAGCTTAAAAAGCTCTTGGAACAGAGGAATGACCTTTTAGAGGAAATGGACAACATTACTCAGGGGGCAATAACGGAAAACAGGGCTATGACGGCGGAGGAAATAAAGAGCTTTGACGAAAAGGAAGGCAAAGTAAAGTCTCTTACGGAGACAATAGACAGAATTAACCGTCAGAGAGAGCAGGACTTCAAGGATTCTGCTCCGGAAAAAAGAGCGCAGATTTCAAAGGAAGAAGCGGAAAAGAGGGCTTTTGTTGCTTTTGTGAGAAACACAAGAATTGATGAGGAGATCAGGGCAGAGGCAAATTTTACGGTAAATAACAACACTGCCGTAATCCCTACCTCTATAGCAAACAAAATTCTTGAAGAGGTAGAGGACAGGTGCCCTATTTATGCTATGACGAGCAAGTTTACCGTAAAGGGAGACCTTATATTCCCTGTATATGATGAGTCAGATGGCGGCATTACGATGAACTATGCCGAGGAATTTACGGAGCCTACACATACGGCAGGCAAGTTTACGTCCATCAAGCTTACAAGCTATCTTGCAAGAGTGACAACTCTTATTTCTAAGAGCCTTTTAAACAATTCTGCCTTTGATCTGTATACCTACATTGTAGGAAAGGTGGCTGAGTCTATTGCAAGATTTCTTGAAAAAGAGCTTTTACTTGGAACGGAAAGCAAGATTGACGGTCTTAAAAGCGTTGAGGCAAAGATAACAACTCTTAATGCTGACTCTATAATAGACCTTCAGGATAGCATAAAAGGGGCATTTCAGTCGGGCTGCTGCTTCATAATGTCGCCTGCCACAAAGTCAAAGATAAGAAAATTTAAGGACGGACAGGGCAACTACTTACTTGAGAGAAATTACAGTGATGCAAACGGCAGCTTTAATCTTTTGGGTAAGCCTATCTATCTGACCGACACTTTAAAGGACGATGTTATTTTCTACGGCGATATGTCAGGGCTTGCGGTAAAAATTACGGAGGCACCTTCCATAGAGGTTATAAGAGAAAAATATCTGGAGCAGCACGCCGTGGGGCTTTGTGCATGGCTTGAAATGGACGGAAAGGTAATTGAGCCGCAGAAAATAGCAAAGCTTGAGGTGTCGGGCGACTGATGATAAGCCGACTCATAAGGGGAATATATAAGGCCCTTAATACCTCTGCCGAGCTTGTGGCGGCACAGGTAGAGGACCTTACAATAAGACCCTCTGTAAAGATCATAGCCAAACCTGCAAAGGTAGAGAGGATAAACAGCGGCTTATGCTTTACGACCTATGAGATAACAGTTGGCTATTTTACATCTGACAAAGAGGACTACGAGGACGAGGCTACGGCTGTCATGCAGGATTTTATAATAAAGCTATCGGAAGAGATAGAGCTTCCTGACGGTGTTTTTATATATCTTGACAACATTGAAGGAGAGGTATATGACAACGGTCTCCTCACAATAAGTGCAACAACGCTTATAGATACATTGGAAACAGAGGATATTACAGAAAATGACGGCGATCTTATGGAAGAGCTTATGCTTAATAAGGAGGAACATATATGAGCTATTTAAACAAACAGGTTTTTATAGGGCAGGGCGGCAAGGTGTATCTTGACGGAAACCTTGAAGCACACGTAAAGGACATAGAGGTGAAGGTAACAGGAAACTTTACAGACTTGGAACTTTGCGGCACATATGAAACACAGGCAGTATATGAGGGCTACAACTGCGAGGGAACAATGACAGTATATATGACAGACACAGACTATGCTGAGGAGATTATGACAGCCCTTGACACGGGAACATTTCCCTCAAGGACTATTGTTTCAAACCTCAGAAACAGAAACTCAGGCGTTGAGTCGGTGTATTCTATTCCCGATGTTATATTTACAGAGGTTACGCCTGTATCTCAGAAGAAAGGGCCCATTGAGCTTTCAATACCCTTCAAGTGTGGTCTGCCTCGTAAGGTAGCTTAAGGAGGACATTAATATGATAGTATATGGCGGAGTCAGGGGAAAAATAAAGAAATCCTCTCCTGCGAAAAACAAAGAACCGGAAAAGAAAGTGAAAGTCAGAAAAAAGACTAAAGAAGCTTCAGATTTTTTAAAGGAGGAAAAAGAAAATGGCTGAAAAACCCAGTGTGACAATACATTTCAGACAGCTTGCTTCCACCCTTATTGAAAGAGGGGGAGAAAGACCCGTTGTTATTCTTGCCAAAGAGGCAGAGGAAGGCGGAGTATTTGAAAAGCTGGATCTTCTCAACGGAGCGGTAACAGCGGAGGATATGTCGAAATATTCGGCGGATAACAACGATGACCTTGCTAAGAGTGTAAATCTTGCTATTGCTGCCTCCCCGAACAGCATTTATATAACGACCATGAAAAGCGGAGAGCTTCTCAAAACCCTTTACAGGGAGGAGCTTACAAATGCCATAACTGCGGCAGGCTGTGAGGGCAGCTGTGAGAAAGATTTAAAGACTGCTTACAAGACATTCAACAATACTTACGGCGTGTTTGTTATGTGTGTGGGAAATGACAAGACCACCCACGACACAAGATATATTTGCGCAAACACGGAGGACGTAAAGTACTATAACGATGATGAGGAACTGTCGGAATATAACGTCCTTTGTATGTATGCGGGGGCTATTGCCGCCTGCGGCTGTGAAAGAAGTCTTACAAATTATACACTACCCTGCACAAGAGCCGAATATACGGCTGAGTTTGGCAGCGAGCCTGACCTTGCAAAGGCAGGGCAGCTTGGGGCTGAAATGAAAGGCGGCAAGGTAAGAGTAATTGCCGGGGTGAATACTGCGGAGGTGTCGGGAGATGTGACTGAGGATATGCAGTACATAGAGGTTATAAACACTATGGACGTTATTGCCGGTGACATCGCCCGCACATTTATAAACTACTACAGAGGAGCATACAAAAACGATTACGACAATCAGCTTTTGTTTATTGCAGCCATAAACGAATACTTCAGACAGCTTGCAAATGAGGACATTCTCGACCCTGATTATTCAAACACCGCCGGAATTGACGCAGCGGAACAGAGGGCTGCATGGGTAGCCCAGGGACATGCCGAAGCGGCAGACTGGGACGAGCAGACAGTAAAGGAAAGAAGCTTTAAAAGAATGGTTTTCTTACAGGCTGATATCAAGGTATGTCAGAGCATGGAGAGCCTTACTATGTATATTACGCTTCAGTAAAATTTGCTTTTTGACCGGTATACCTCTCCCCCAAAGATGGGGAGAGGTTATGCCTGACAATGGGAGAGGAGGGGTTATTGTATGAGTGTAAATATAACTGTAGACGGAGCAAAAGAGGCTGCCGCTGTTATGGAAAAATGCGCCAAGGACTACAAGAAGAAGGTAAACAAGACACTTAGGAGCGAGGGCACAAAGCTCAGAAAAGAGGTAAGGGATAAGGCTTTAAAGGCTATAAAGATTAGAACCGGTAACTATATGAACGGTATCTCGGTACAAAGCCCCTATAAATATTATAAGGAAAATCAGTCCGAAGCAAACGACAGTGTAAAGGTTTACGGCTCTCACAAGAGAACACTCATAAAGGCAGGAAAAATAGGCTACGGCAGACCAAAAAAGGGCAAAAGCGTAAAGTACGGTAAAAACGGCAGAGTGAGGTATGCTAATGAGCATGAAGCAAGAGGAGCGTTCCACACCCACCTTATAGAATATGGGCACAAAATAGGGGGCTTTTACGCAAACAAGACAGATAAAAAAGAAACAAAAGCCTTTAAAATTTACAGCGAGGCGGGAGAGGCATTCAGTGCAAGATGGCAGGCAGCCTGCGAAGCTCTTGCGGCGGAGCTTGTAAAGGAGTTTGATTAATGAATGGAAATAAAAGAGGGGCGAGCATATAAATATTGCCTATGGGCAAAGAGAAAGAGCAACAAGAAAACTCCCCTGTATGTAAAGATGCAGGCGGCGGCGTGGGCTAAAATAGCAGAGGGCAAAGACAGATATGCCTATGTGAATGAAAAGGCCTGTGAGCTTTTATATAAGCTTATGGGGCTTATTGTACACCCTGATCTTGGGGTATCTATGTATGAGGGCTTGGAGGACTACGCCATTTTTTTAATTACCGCCGTATTCTGCACGCGAAACAAAAAGGACGAGAGCAGATATTACCGCACCGCTCTTCTGGAAATAGGCAGAAAGAATTACAAGACCTTTACTTCCGCTGTGATTTTTATTGTGGGTATGCTTATAGAGCCTAAGTTTTCAAGGTTTTTTTCTGTGGCTCCCGATTATAAGCTTTCTTCTGAGCTTATGCTTGCCATAAAGAAAATTATAAAGTCCTCTCCCGAAATAGAGGGAGGCTTTAAGCTCAAAAGGGACGACGTATACTGCGCCCTTAATGAAACGACATACACGCCTCTTGCCTACAGCAACGACAAGATGGACGGCAAGCTGGCGAATATATTTTTAGCCGATGAGGCAGGAGCTTTAAACAGCTATCCTGTAGATGCTATGAGAAGCTCTCAGATAAATCTTAAAAATAAATTAGGAATTATTATATCAACCCAGTATCCTAACAATTTAAATGTAATGCTGGACGAGATCGATTATGCAAAGAAGGTACTTACGGGACAGACCAAAGACAAGAGGTATTTTGCTTTACTCTATGAGCCTGACGAGGAAATAAGGGGCGACTGGCAGACTGACCCAAGGTGTATATATCAGTCAAACCCTGTAGCTGTACATGACAGGAAGATATTTGATGCCCTCGTAGAGAGCCGCGATCTTGCGGCACTTTACGAGAACAAGAAGGAAAACTATCTGTGCAAGCACAACAACATATATTACAAGGGGCTTGGAACAGAGGGGTATATTGATTTGGAGATTTTAAGGAAGTGCCAAGAGGAAATACCCCGGGACTTCTGGGAGGACAAGGAAGTATTTGTAGGGGTTGATCTTTCAATATCTTCTGACAATACGGCTGTTATGTGGGTGACAAGGTATGAAGATATAGTTTACTGCGGGGGAATGTGCTTTTTGCCCGAGGGCAGACTTGAAGAAAAGAGCAAAAGGGAACAGCTTGACTACAGGGATGAAGCCGCAAGGGGGCATTGTATACCCTGCGGAGACCTTGTGATTGACTATACGGAGGTAGAGGACTACATACTTTCCCTTGAAAGGGAGTACGGCTTCAGGATAATGCAGATCGGCTATGACAGGTATAATGCCCTGTCGAGCATGCAGAAGTTAGAGAGAGAGGGCTATGAGATCGTGCAGATAATGCAGCATTCAAAGGTACTCCATTCTCCTACAAAGCTTTTGGAGGAGCTTGTATTGCAGAGGAATTTCAGATACAGCGAGAATTTGCTTTTAGAGGCAAGCTTTGAAAATGCCAGATGTATGTATGATGCGAATATGAATAAGTATGTTCATAAGAAACGATCCAACGGGAAGATAGATATGGTGGCGGCCCTTATAAATGCAGTTTATCTTCTGGAGCAGAAGGAGCTTAACGAGCTGGACTTTGTGAGTATGGTATAAAATTTGTGGGTATAGTTTAAAACAGGTGATTCTATGGCGAAGAATATAAATGTTGTACTTACACTTCAAGACAGATTTTCAAAGAAAATGAGCGATGCAAGCTATCAGACGTTTTTGTTCAATCAGCGTTTGGGAGTAGCTCAGAGTATATCCGGGAAGTTTGCCGGGGCAATGAGGGTAATGAATGTAGCGGCAGGAGCTGCGGCCGTAGGGGCTGTGGCTTTTGGAAAGCAGAGTCTTGATGCCTACAGAACATTTAATGAGGGCATGAACCAAGTGGCAGGCATAAAGCAGCTTTCCACTGCATCTATGGAGTATGCCCGTCTGACAGAGTCGGCAAGAGAAGCTGCAAGAAGTGTAAAGGGTATGACGTTTACAGACTCCGCAGATTCACTCCAATATATGGCTTTGGCAGGCTGGAACACCACACAGAGCTTAAACGCCTTGCCATCTCTTTTAAAGGCTGTAAGGATAAGCGGAGAGGAAACAAAGATTGTAGCGGACGCTCTGACCGATTCGATGTCGGCTCTGGGGCTTTCATCGGAACAGACAGCGGAGTATGTGGATATGGCGGCGGCTGTACAGTCCTCATCAAACACAAATATGCTTCAGCTTCAGGAAGCACTTATAAAGAGCGGCTCTTTATATATGAACATGTACGGAGACTTAAACAAGGGCGGACGCATGGGTGCATTAGGTGATGCTATGGCTATGGCAGGTGCTCTTGCTAACGTAGGCAAAAAGGGAGAAGCAGCGGGAACCATCATAAACTCTATATTCAACCGTTTTGTAAAGAACACGGGAGAAACGGCAAAGGGCTTTGAGACTATTGGCATGAGTATATATGATGACAGCGGCAGTCTTAAAAGTTTGACAAATATTTTTTCCGAGCTTAGCGAAAAAACAAAAGGGCTTAGTCAGGAGGAAAGAAACAGGGCATTATCTCAGATAGGCGGCAGATTTTCTTCGCAGCTCATAACCCTTATGGACGCTTTTACAAGGACGGGAGAAACAGGAGAAACGGCTATTGAAAAAATACAGAAGGCTCTTGAAAACTCCGAGGGGGCGGCAGATGAATATGTTGAAACACTTGGCACAGGCTACGCAGGTGCCCTTGATAATCTGTCGGCATCATGGACTAACTTCAAAACAGACATGGGTGAAGACTTGGCACCCTATGTGACAGAGTGGGCTAACCGATTTACTGAAAAGCTGCCGGAAATTGAGGACTGGCTCAGTGAAAGACTGCCGGCGGCAGGAGAAAATGTAATGACTTTTTTGGAAAAGTCAGGACAGGCTGTAGGCTTTATAGCAGACCACGCCGGAACGATAGGCAAAACTCTTGTGGCTCTGTACGGTGGCATGGCTCTTTTCAGGGGCGGCACTGCCCTTGTGACAACGGGAACCACGGTAAAGAAATTTATGGAAACCGCAAAAGCGGCTCAGTCGGCTAATGCGGCATGGAAAGCTTTTAACACATCAATGGCGGCATCAAAGGTAGCAGGAATTACAGGGGCAGTGGCAGTAAAGACAGCAAATGCAGCAGCAACAGAAGCAGCCGCAAGTGTAGGTCTTTTGGGAGCCACACTTAAGACTCTTGCACCTATTGGGGCAGGACTTGGAATTGCCGGGGCTTTGGTAGGAATAGGAGTTGCGGCTTACGCTCTTAACAAAAAGCTTGAAAAAGAAGCTATTGAAAAAAGATTCGGAAAGATGGAAATTTCCGCAAATGAGGCGGCGGCTGCGGCAAAGGCTCTTTTCGGCGGCGAGTACATAAGAAAAAGAGATAGCGTAATTAAGGCGGCTGAGGACGTACAAGAGGCACTGGGAGAAACAGAAGACAGCTTTCAGAGGCTTTCAAAATATCAGCTTCTCATAGAGTACGGCGGAGCCGAGAGTGTGGACAAAGAAAGCTTTTTGGCTGAGGCTAATACGTATGTAGAGAATATACAGTCGCTTCTTGCAGACAAAAAGATAGAGGTGGCTGTAGGAACAAAATTTTTATTGGGCGAAAACAACGAGGTAGGAAATAAATTTATAGAGGACTGGAGTGAATTTTCGGAAGGACTTGAGGAAGAAGTAAAGAAGTATTCAGACGACCTTAAAAAAGCCGTCGAGGACGCGTACGAGAACGGCTGGGGAGAGTCACAGACGGCAGCAGTAAAAGCGGCTCTTGAAAAGCTTAAGGAAATCAATGAAGATATATCAGAGGCGGAGAGACAGGCGGAAATTACAAAGGCTCGTAAAAAAGCTGAGCTTAAATATAATGAAGGCGACATGAGCCTTGAAAGCACGAAAGAGCTTTTTGACGCTTACAAGAATGAGTATACCACAAGTTTAGATACACTTCTTGACCAAGGAGCGGCAAAGCTTACGGATGCTGCGCAGGCCTACGGCGAGGATTCGCCCGAATACAAGGCTATGGAGGAAGAGGTAAATTTGGGGTTAGCCCGGGGCAGGCTAGACGCAAGTAATAAATATGCGGGACAGGTAAGTGAAATTCTTAAAGAGAGATATGGCGATGAGTACAAGGAAATACAAGACTTGACGGAAAAGGCCAAGGAAGAGACAAGGCTGCGTATACAGGCAGCCCTTGACAGCGGCAGTAATATTACGCCTGAAGAAATGCAGAGAATAGGCGACGAGGTTTTTACTGAGTATAATAATGAATATTATAGCGGTAATTTATCAAACTACGACAGAAAACCCTTCAGAGAGCTGTACGGATATTTAGACGGAGCGTATGAAGGGATACAAGAGGATATCGATTATATAAATAAACACGCGGCACCGGGTACCTTTACCCCCGAAAAGCATGGCTATGTACTTCCCGAGCTTGCAAATCTTGATATTATGTCAGGCTTTTCACCCAAGCTGGGAGAAAATGTATTAAGCGGTGTAAATTCAGCAATAGAGGAAGCGAAGCCCGCACTTACTGAGAGCGGAAAAGGCGTAACGGAAGCTGTTTCAGATGGAATAAATGAAGGCAAGGGAACTGTTGAAGAGGCTTCGGCGGAACTTGTTAATGACGGGGCGCAGACTGTCAGTTCGGCTGTGGAGGGAAACAGCGGCGTTTTAAATGACGGCGGTATGACGATTGCTCAGAAGATAGCCCAGGGAATATCAAGCGGAAAAGGGGCTGTCCTTGCGGCGATAGATGCTCTTATACCTGAAGCTTCTACACACTTTAAGAAGGTTATATTGTCGGTAACGGGACAGGGCGGAAATACGCCTACACCTTCAGGCGGCGGTGAGACAGTGGACAGTGGCGAACATAACGCACTGGGAACTAATTATTTCTCCGGAGGACTTACGTCCATTAATGAAAACGGACCGGAAATTGTAGATTTGCCGAGGGGAACAAGGATCATCCCCGCCGGCAGAAGCAGACAGATGACGGAGAGAGGAACAGGCGCGGGAATTGTGGTAAATGTGAATATAGGCAATTTATACGGCGAGGACGAGAGCTATATATACAGGATAGGCGACAGGGTTGCGGCGAGGATTGCCGAGATAATATAGGGGGTTGTTATGGGCTTATTTGAAGGCTTAAAGAAAAGAATTGAATTAAGAGGAAAGACGGAAAAGCAGACGGGTATGGTGACGGCAGACAGTGAGCTTTTGTCCCTTATTTTGGAAAACCCCGAACTGTCGGAAAAAATGATAATGAGAATACCTGCCGTGGCAGCTTCCGTAAATCTAATAACATCTCTCTGCGCAAGCATACAGTACAAGCTTTATGCAAATGAGAAAGGCGGAGGTGTGACGGAGGTAAGAGATAACAGAGTAAGGCTTTTCAATCGTTCCTCCGGGGACTTGCTTTCGGGTTATGCCATGAAGAGGGCTTTTGTGAGGGACTACCTCTTAAATGGCAACGGCTACATATACATAGATCGGCTGGGAAACAGAGTAAAGGGGCTTTACTATGTGCATTCTTTGAATGTGGGGGCTGTTATGAATGCCGATGTCATTTTTAAGGATGTTTTATACAATGTACAGGGCAAGACTTATGAAGCGGAAGACTTTATAAGGATAATCAGAGCCAGTGAGGACGGAGTACACGGACGGGGACTTAGGGCTGAAAATTCATTTTCTGCGGACCTTGTAAACAAGCTTATGAAGCTTCTGGACTCTTCTCTCAGTTCCGGAGGAATGAAAAAGGGATTTTTAAAGGCGGAGAGCCGGCTCAGAAAAGAGCAGGTTGAAGAACTTAAGAGCGACTACAAAAGGCTATATGAAGATCCACAGGCAAGATTTTTATTCTTAAATTCCGGCATTGACTTTCAGGAGGCATCCGAGTCCGCTGTGGAACTGGGGCTTAACGACTTTTACAATAGTATAAGTGCGGATGTAGGGGAAGTCTTGGGAGTACCCGAAAACATAAAAAACAACACCGCCACAGAGGACGAATTCAGAGCCTTTATAAAGACCTGTATAATGCCTATTGCCAACGAAATTTCTGCAGCTCTTAATGATAGCTTGCTTTTGGAGAAGGAGAAAGGTAGATTTTTTTGGAGAGCTGATGCTGAGGAGCTTGAAAACGGAGATTTAAAGCATCAGCTGGAGGCCTACAAAACAGGAATTGAAAGCAATATTATACAGGTGGACGAGGCAAGGGCGAAGATAGGGCTGCCGCCTTTGGGCTTCGGACTTATGAGGCTCGACCTGGCATCGGTATTTATAGACCCGAAGAAGGGGCTTATTTATACACCGAATACAAATTCGGCTTATGATATTAATAATCCCTACATGGGTATATCTGAAGAAGATAGGGAGAGGTGAAGAATGAAGAACACACAGAATTTAAACCTTAAAAAGCCCGATCAATGGGACTACTACGATGTGGACGATTTCAACGAGAATGCCGACATACTGGACGAGAATATTCACGATATGCAGACCAAGCTTGACACTATTGCTGAAGGTGCAGAGGTGAATGTACAGGCAGACTGGGAGCAGAGCATAAGCACAGCTGACGATTATATTAAAAACAAGCCCGGGAATGCTACGGCAGAGAAAGCAGGCTTGTTGTCTGCGGAAGATAAGACAAAGCTTGATGGCATTGACGAGGGAGCAAACAAGACTGTTGTCGACAATGCTTTGAGCGACTCGTCAGAACATCCCGTGGAGAACAGGGCGGTCAAGGCGGCTATCGATGGAAAAGCCAA
>CANRPW010000032.1 GCA_947632615.1 uncultured Clostridia bacterium
GGGCGCTGTCAGAAAAACAGCTGACGGGCAGCTGCCCGTCAGCTGTTTTTCTGACAGCGCCCCTCGCCCCGCCCCGCTCCGCACCTTGGTCGGTATACCGTTTTATTTGTACATCAGTTTACATAGTCTGTGTGCAGCAAAGCTAAAGCATGAATTATCACTTACTATTAAGTGGTCAAGCATTCTTATACCCAGCTTGCCAAGATAATCTCTTAGCACTTCGGTAGTTTTAATATCAGCTACTGAAGGCATAGTTGCCCCTCCGGGATGGTTATGTGCAAGTATTACATATGCCGCCTCATTGTCGAGAAGCTTATGAACGATCTCCTTTATAGAAATCTTTATCTGATCCGCTGTTCCTTCGCCCATTATTATATCCTCTTTGAGGCATCTTTTTTTGTCAAGGCATATTAAATGGAATATCTCCTTAGGCTCATTACAATTAATGAATAAAGAAAGCACATATTTTTCCACTATATCGGAATTGTCAAATTTAGTGTTCTTTTCATTACGCTTTCTTACATAATAGCTTACAAGCTCCGAAACCATGGATAGCTGCACAGCTACCTTTTCAGTAACACCTGTTCTTCTCATAATTTCTTTAGGACTTGCACTAAACAGATCTATAAGAGAGCCATTAAACTTATTAAGTATTCTATGAGCCACTTCATTTGTATCCATTCTGGCGTGATATGAATAAAACAGAAGAAGCTCCAATATCTGATGATCTTCAAAGTTTTTAAGTCCGCCGTCTTTTATATATCTGTCTCTTAGCCTTTGTCTGTGCCCCTGATGTATATTATCATCACTTTTCCCCATTAAAATCAATCCTTATTATCTGTTTTAACATAGCCACATTCAGCGCTGGAGCAAACTATGGTATTTTTACTTCCCTTTACTACAAGTGGACTGCCGCATACGGGGCAAAGCTCTCCCGTGGGCTTATTCCACGATATAAAATCACACTCAGGATTATTTTCGCAGCCATAAAATTTACGTCCCTTACGGCTCTTTTTGATGTAAACCTTGCCGCCGCACTTAGGGCATTTCACCCCTGCATCCTCATATAAGGGCTTGGTATTGCGACATTCCGGAAAGCCGGGACACGCCAAAAACTTGCCGTATCTTCCGAACTTTACTACCATATTTCTGCCGCAAAGATCGCAGACAACATCCGTCACCTCATCTTCAAGAGTTACTTCCTCCTGATTTTCCATTGCCTTATCCACAAGCTCGGCAAAGTGTGGGTAAAAATCTCTTATTATCTGCTTCCAATCAAATTTGCCTTCCTCCACCTCGTCAAGGTTTTCTTCCATCTTAGCTGTAAAGTCTATATTTACAACATCTGCAAAATTGCTTGTGACTATGCTGTTTACCACCTCTCCCAATTCTGTGGGATAAAAGAGCTTGTTTTCTTTGGTGACATAATTTCTTGCAGTGATAATGCCTATTGTAGGCGCATAGGTAGAAGGTCTGCCTACACCTATATCTTCAAGGGTCTTTATAAGCATAGCCTCTGTATATCTTGCAGGCGGCTGTGTAAAATGCTGTTCGGGCAAAAGCTCCACAAGCTTAAGCTCTTCTCCTTCTTTACATTCGGGCATAGCCTCATCTGCTTTTTTATCTTCATTCTTCTTATATACAAGAAGATAGCCGTCAAAGCTCAGTTTAGAACCGCTTGTTTTAAAGGTGCAGCTTCCGCATTTTACAGAGGCGGAAACGGTATCGTACTCAGCCGAGGGCATCTGGCTTGCCAAAAACCTTTCCCATATAAGCTTATAAAGCTTATATTGGTCGTTTGTAAGGCTGTCCTTTATATTTGCGGGAGTTCTGTAAACAGATGTGGGGCGTATAGCCTCGTGAGCATCCTGCGCATTACGGTTTACCTTATATTCCCGTCTTTCGCATATATATTTGTCGCCTAAATTTTTCTCAATATATTCTACTGCCTCGCCGTATGCCTCGTCGGATATTCTTACGGAGTCTGTACGTATATAAGAAACAAGACCAACGGTGCCCTCGCCCTTTATATCTATTCCTTCATAAAGCTGCTGAGCTATACGCATTGTTTTTTGTGCGGCAAAGTTGAGAAGCTTTGATGCCTCCTGCTGCATTGTACTTGTGGTAAAAGGAGGATGAGGATTTTTTGCCCTTGTACCTCTTTTAACACTTTCAACCATAAATTTTTTGCTTTTAAGCTCTGCAAGTATGGCATCTGTTTCTTCCTTTGACTTAAGCTCAATATTTTTGCCGTCCTTTTTGGCAAGCTTTGCCTTAAAAGGCTTACCCGAACCGCCTTTAAGATCAACTTCTACGCTCCAATATTCTTCGGGAATAAAATTGTCTATTTCTTCTGCTCTGTCACATATGAGCTTAAGAGCAACAGACTGCACTCTGCCTGCGGAAAGACCCTTTTTTACCTTATTCCATAAAAGAGGACTCATTTTATAGCCAACTATTCTGTCAAGAATACGTCTTGCCTGCTGAGCATTTACAAGATCCATATTTATGGCTCTTGCTTCGGCAATAGATCTTTTGACTGCCGTTTTTGTAATTTCGTTAAATGTAACTCTGTGAATTTTGCTGTCATTTTCATCAAGCTTAAGGGCATAGAGAAGATGCCAGCTTATAGCCTCTCCCTCACGGTCAGGGTCGGTTGCGAGATATACATTATCAGCGGTTTTGACTTCTCTTCTGAGCTTTTTGAGAATGTCACCCTTGCCCCTGATGGTTATATATTTAGGTTCAAAGTCGTCGTCTACATTTATACCCAGCTCGCTTTTTGGCAGATCTCTTACGTGCCCCATAGTCGCTTCTATTTTATAATTTTTTCCTAAAAACTTTTTAAGAGTCTTTGCCTTTGCAGGTGACTCAACAATTACAAGGTTTGTTTTTGAAGCCATTTTAAAAGCCTCCCTTTTATATGCTTATATATTTTGAACCCGGAAGTCTTTTCACGCTTCCGATCATTTCAAGGTTAAGGAGTATCAGATGAACCTCGGTCATATCAAGACCTGTTTTATATGTTATTTCGTCCAAAGTAAGCTCCTCTGAATTTATACAATCATAAACCAATTTTTCATTATTTTCAAGATGTTTTTTTGGTTCTTCCACTTTTTCGTCAATGCCTATGGTTGAAAAAGCATCCTTTGCAGATGTCAAAACGCCTGCTCCTGCTTTTATCAGGCTGTTAGTTCCCTCGCTTGCCCGTGAGGTTATGTTTCCCGGCACAGCAAATACTTCACGCCCAAAATCAAGGGCAAGATTTGCCGTTATAAGAGAGCCGCCTTTATTTTCTGCTTCTACGACTATTGTTGCCATAGACATTGCGGCTATTATCCTGTTTCTGTAGGGGAAATATCTTGCGTTTGCCCTTTCGTCTACGGGATATTCGGATAATACGCAGCCATTTTGTATTATCTTCTTCATTAGAATGTTGTTTGTTTTGGGATAGCACACATTCACACCGCAGCCCAGAACAGCTATGGTCTTGCCTTCGCCTTCGAGAGCTCCTCTGTGAGATGCGCTGTCTATGCCGTCAGCCATACCGCTTACAACAACGGCACCGTTTTTAACAAATTCCTTTCCCAATGAGTGAGCGACAGCCATACCATAGGAGGTAGCCTTTCTTGTTCCTACCAGGCTTATCTTTTGCTCATTCAAAACTTCTTTGTCGCCCTTTACATAAAAGCCAAACGGCGGCTCATAACATTCCAGCAAAAGCTCAGGATAATAATTACTTCCTTTTATTATATATTCAATACCGCCCAAATAAACCTTTTCGGCATATTTTTTGAGCTTATCCTCATTTCTTTCGCCGCATATATCGTTTATATTAACCTCGCTTAAGCCTTTTATTCTTTCGATTTGGCTTCTTGAAGCCTTGAAAAGCTCCTCTGCTGAGCCGAAAAGTCTAAGCAGCATTTCCTTTTTTCTGTAGCTTGTGTGCCCCAAGGCAGAAAGCCACATCATATATTCGTTTTCACCAAGCATATTTATTCTCCGCTGCGGTCTAAGCTGCGCAAGGACAACGCCTCAGCTATATCAGACCGACTTATATTTTCTCTTTCTTCAAGATCGGCTATGGTTCTTGCTACCTTAAGTATTTTATGATAAGATCTCGCACTGAAGCCCAGCCTGTCAAACACATTTTCTATAAGAGCCTTTTCTTCTTTACCCAAACTACAATATTTATCTATTTTTGACGGTGTAAGGCGTGAATTATAATTAAAAACTTCATTTTTATATCTTTCCGCCTGAACAAGCTGTGCCTTTCTCACCTTTTCTCTCATGTCGGCAGAGCTTTCGCCCTCTTTTGTTGAGGAAACCGACTTATAGTCAAGCCCTCCTGCTTCTATTTGTATATCTATTCTGTCAAGAAGCGGACCCGAAATTTTATTTCTGTATTTAATTATCTGATTTTGTGAGCATCTGCACTTGTCTGAATATCCGTAATAGCCGCAGGGACAAGGATTCATTGAAGCAGCAAGCATCAGATTTGCCGGGTAGGTCATAGTGCCGTTTACTCTGGATATAGTCACCTCGCCGTCTTCAAGGGGCTGTCTTAATTCCTCAAGAACATACCTTGAAAACTCGGGAAACTCGTCTAAAAACAGCACTCCGTTATGAGAAAGACTCACCTCGCCGGGCTTGGGTATTCTGCCGCCGCCAACCATTGCCACATTTGAAATGGTATGGTGAGGGCTTCTGAATGGGCGCACGCTTATAAGCGCCTGAGAGTCTTTTATAAGCCCAGCAACGGAATATATTTTGGTGACTTCTATGCTTTCGTCAAAGGTCATATCGGGCATAATTGTGGGCAGTCTTTTTGCCATCATAGTCTTACCTGAGCCGGGAGGTCCGCACATGATTATATTATGCATACCTGCCGCAGCTATAAGAAGCGCCCTTTTAACGCTCTCCTGTCCCTTTACATCGGCAAAGTCTAAATCGTATGTTTTACATTCTTCCATATATGCCTTTATATCAGTTTTATATGGCTCTATTTGTAATTCTCCGTTTATGTAGTCGCAGCATTGTCTGAGATTTTCAATGGGTATAACGTCTATACCCTCTGCAAGAGAGGCTTCATTCCTGTTTTCATAAGGGACAACAATTCGCTTATAGCCGTTTTTCACGGCGTGGAGGGCCATTGGCAATATACCGCTTACAGGGCGCACGCTGCCGTCAAGGGATAGCTCGCCCTCAAAAACCGTTTTGTTAAGCTCCTTTTTATCTATTATACCTGCGGCTGCAAGTATAGACAAAACTATAGGCAGGTCGTAGGAGGGACCCTCCTTTTTAAGCCCCGTGGGCGCAAGGTTTACAACTATTCTTTTATCATCGGGAAAATTTATATGTGAATTAAGGGCGGCAAGGCGCACTCTCTCCTTGGATTCTTTTACAGAAGAATCGGGCAGCCCTACTATATTAAAGCTCGGCAGACCTGTTCTTATATCAGCCTCTGCCCCAACTGTAAAGCCGCTGAGTCCGTTAAGACCACAGCAATCAACACAAACCGTCATAAACCTTCCCCTCGTTCCTACAATATTTTATATAAAGATAGTATCATCATATTTAATGAATTTCAAGTATTTTTTATTTTTCATAAAATAAATAACATTTACTAATCGTTTTTTAATAACCCATTAATTGTACATTTAATAAAATATTGATAAAATCAGAACAAATAAAAACAGGAGGCGCAAATATGGATGGTTCAAAGCCTGCAGCAAAATACAGGCACGAGTACAAATACATAATAAACGAAGAAGGCTTAAGACTTATAGAAAACAGAATAAGAGGGCTTATGCAGCCCGACACACACGCAGATGACTCTAAACAATATAACATAAGAAGCATATATTTTGACGATCTTATGAACACCTGCTATTACGAAAACGAGAACGGCACAGACCCAAGGGAAAAATTCAGAATAAGGATCTACAACCATAGCCCTAAAACTATACACTTAGAGCTTAAGCGAAAGGAAAGAGGCAAATGCCTTAAGCAAAACTGCGAAATTTCACTTGAGCAGTTTGAAACAATAAAGAACGGAGGATATATTCCCATATCAAAAGACAACCCGCCGCTGCTTAACAAGCTAAGTGCCAACATACTTACAAGAAGGCTTGCGCCAAAGGTAATAGTGGAATATGACAGAGAACCGTGGGTATATAAGGACGGAAACGTAAGAGTGACCTTCGACAGGAATATAAGGTCAGGGAAAGATATGGATGCTTTTTTTGACGACAGGCTTCCCACAAGGGATGTTATGCCGCCGGGAAATCACATTTTAGAGGTAAAATGGGACGAATTTTTGCCTGACTTCATATACAGGGCAGCATCTCTTAAAAACATTCGGCAGACAAACTATTCAAAATATTATATTTGCAGAAAATTTAGTCTGTAATATTGGGCCACGGCTTTTTCTCCATCAAAGATGGATAAAAAGCCGGACCACCGGGGCGAATCAGGCGGCTCCTACGTCGCCGCCTGATTCGCTGCCCCAAACCCTAGTCGGTAACCCGCATAATAGTCAGTAATATTAATTTTATGGAGGTAAAAAATGACAACCTTTAACGATATTTTCAGAAAATCATTTGTAGAGGGCTTTAACGGCTCCGTACCCGATCTTGAAAGCATAATAGTGACAATGGCTATTACACTTGCCATATCAGTTTACATATTTTTTGTGTACAGGATATATACAAGAAAAGCATTTTATTCAAAAGGCTTTAATATTTCACTTTGTCTGCTTGCCGTTCTGACATCAGCCATCATTATTTCGGTACAATCAAGTATTGTTATTTCGTTAGGTATGGTCGGCGCTCTTTCTATCGTTCGTTTCAGAACTGCAATTAAAGATCCTTTAGATCTTATATTTCTTTTCTGGGCTATAGGCATTGGTATTATTTGCGGTGCAGGGCTTGGACAAATGGCAGTAGTCACATCCTTAATAGTGACGGCAGGACTGTTTATATTAAATATAATTCCCGATGCTAAAGCGCCTATGCTGCTTGTGGTAAACTCAGCAGATGCAAACAACGAAAGCGAAATTACCGCTGTAGCAAAAAAATACGCTTCAGCCTGCAAGGTGAAGTCAAGAAGCATTGTTTCAGGTAAGCTTGACGTTATAATGGAGGTAAGAATAAAGGACGGAGAAGAGCTTGTAAGACAGGTAAATTCTCTTGACAATATAATATCTGTATCACTCCTCTCACACGACGGAGAAGTAACATTTTGATGTTCCGCCTCGTTTCTAAAACTGCCTCCGGCAGTTTTAGAAACGAGGCGTGCGTGGGGGCGGGGAGCTGAGCAGAGGAAAAGCCGAGGGGAGGGCAAGCCCTCCCCTCGGCTTTTCCTCTGCTCAGCTCCCCGCCCCCACGCACGCCGCAGTTTGGTCAGCGAAAACTTTAATATAACTATTGACTTTTTACAATTATTTTGATATCATTGTTTATAATAGATAAAATTTACATTGTAGAAGTTAGGGAGGACTACTTATGATATCAGCAGGCGAATTCAGAAATGGCGTAACTATAGAAATAGACGGAACAGTTTATCAGGTAATAGAATTTCAGCATGTTAAGCCCGGTAAAGGTGCTGCTTTTGTACGTACAAAACTTAAGAACCTTGTAAACGGCGGCGTAGTTGAAAAGACCTTCCGCCCTACAGAAAAAATGGGTAAGGCTCATATCGATCGTAAGGATATGCAGTATTTATATTCAGACGGCGATCTTTTCTATTTCATGGATATGGAATCATACGATCAGCTTTCAGTTTCTGCAGCAGACGTAGGCGATGGTCTTAAGTTTGTAAAAGAAAACGAAATGGTTAAGGTAAATTCATACAACGGCTCTATAATAGGCATCGAACCTCCTCTTATTGTTGAACTTGAAATCACAGAAACAGAACCCGGCTTTAAGGGTGACACTGCAACAGGCGCAACAAAGCCGGCTATCGTTGAGACAGGCGCTCAGGTAAATGTACCTCTTTTCATCAACCAGGGCGAAATCATTAAGATCGACACAAGAACAGGCGAATATACAGGTAGAGTAAATAAATAATTAATCAGGGGCAGATTTTTAAAATCTGTCCTTGTTTTTAATCACATTCTGAATATAAAAGGTTATTTTTGCATAAAATAGCAATAAAAGTATAGATTTTATGAAACGGAGGATAACTCTTGAAACCTATAAAGCTATTCAAAAATAACAATTCGGCAATATCAAAGGAGAGAATCCAGCTTATATCAGGCTGTTATATGATGAAAAACAAACTTTCCGACCTTTACTCAATACTTGATTATACAACAGAAAACGACCTTATCGACAGCGTGATCTATGAGATAAAAGCAGCAAATATGCGCTATCATTATTACCTCAAGCTGTGTAAGGAAAGAGGGTATACCGCTTGATATACCCTGACAGCATTACAAAATATATGATAGCAGCTCTTTGCATAATTGCTTTTTGCCTTATATTTTCAGGCGTCACAAAAAAGATTATCAAAATCGGCGCAAGAGGTATTGCAGGGCTTATAGGCATTTACGCTCTTAACACAATTATTGCAGGCAGCGGTATAGCTGTAGGCATCAATATCATAAATGGGCTGTTTATAGGTCTTTTTGGTTTTCCTGCCTTTGCAGGACTTTACATAATACAGTTTTTTATAAATTAAATCTTTTACCGACCAGACAGCGGGGTCGCCGGGGCGAGAGGGCTTAAGCGCAGATGGGAAAAGGAGCCTTGTAAGGCTCCTTTTCCCATCTGCGCTTAAGCCCTCTCGCCCCGCCCGCGGGTCAGCCCATCCGTCTGTCCCATTCGGGACAGACGGATGGGCTGAGCAGCCAATTTTAAGCAGGTGGCTAACATGATAAATTTTCTAAGCTCAACATCAAAAAACCTCATAAAGATAGGTTATGCACCAATAAGAACAAGCAATAATAATCTAATTGATGAAAACACCGAAGAGCTGTGCTTTTATAAGCAAAAGGGCGCAGTTATAAACATTGTAATAATTATAAACACCTATAGGGTAATAAACTTTGCCGAAAAATATAACGCCCTGACAAGGCTGATATCATCCAAATTCGTAAAGGGCTCTAAAATACTCAGTCTCGGTATAGCAGCAGGAGATGAAAACGCAGCCGCCTTTACATCCATCGAGCCTTTTACACCCGATGCGGATATAATGAAAATTCACTGGGCGGTGGACATCAAAAATAAAAATATGATATTTCAGAAGGAAGCCCCAACAGAGCTTGATGGCATAGAAAAAATATTAAGATCTTATGACAACCCATCGTCCGTAGGCTCATCAAACGATCAAAATATACCTCCCGTTTCAATACAGCCCATAATATCTTACGGTCTTATAATCATAAATTTCATCATTTTTATTATTATGACCCTTGACGGAGGCAGCACAAACACCGCTACGCTTATTAAATACGGGGCATTGTCCGGGTCAGAGGTTTTAAAAGGTGAATGGTACAGATTATTCAGCTGTATGTTTATTCACATAGGCATTATACATCTTCTTTCAAATATGCTTTGGCTTTATATTTTGGGAAGAAAGTGCGAAAAATATTATGGTCATATAAAGTTTATTATGGCTTACATTATATCCGGTGTGTGCGGCTCACTTGCAAGTCTGCTGTTTTCGGGCGAGGTGGTTTCCGCAGGAGCTTCGGGCGCTATCATGGGGCTTACGGGGTCTGCCATTGTGTATACGGCAATGAACAATACACTTATGGAAGGACTTGACTTTTATACATTCGTGCTCATTTCCGTTATAAATATAGGCTTTGGCTTTGTGTATGCCGGCATAGACAATTTTGGTCATATAGGCGGTTTTATAGGCGGAATTATAATAGGTCTTATAATTTCCCTACAGAATAAGAGAAAGGTGCTTAAAAAATGAAAGAGCTTTATAACGAACTTATACTTGCCGCAGGAGCGCATTTTCCCGGCAGAAAGCCCGTTGTGGGCGAGGGACCCACGTCACCTCAGCTTGTGCTTGTGGGAGAAGCTCCCGGCGGCGAGGAGGAAAAACAGGGCAGACCCTTCGTGGGAAAAGCAGGCAAAAATCTTGCGGAATTTCTTGAAATTCTCAATCTGGAACGCAGCGACATTTACATAACAAACGTAGTCAAGCTTCGCCCGTTTAAGGTCAACGAAAAAACAGGCAGAATATCAAACAGACCGCCAAACCGTGAAGAGGTAGATTTTTTTACACCATATCTTTTCAGAGAACTTGATATTCTCTCTCCCAAATATGTGGTAACTCTGGGCAATTTTGCCCTTAAAGCCATAAGCGGAGATAAAACTGCTGTCATAGGCAGTGTACACGGCAGCAATATAATGCTTCCAAAATTCACGCTTTTTCCGCTTTATCACCCGGCATCAATAATATATAATCCTTCCTTGAAGTCTGTATACTTGGAAGATCTGAAAAAACTTAAAGCTCTTATAGAGTCTTGAATTTTATCGGAGGACTTATTATGGAAAATATAATCAACGATCTTATAAACAGTTATAATGAATATAAGGAAACTACAAAAATAGACTGCAATCTGCAGCCCAGCAGAGAAATCGTAGTAGATATAATAAAAATGCTTCAAAAAATAATTTTTCCCGGTTTTTTTGAGCATAAAAAGCTAAGCAGCTCTTATATAAAATACTACTTGGGTGACATTTTGGAGGAAATAAAATATAATCTTGAAAAACAGATGACAAAAGCCTACATATGCACCTGCTCCGACGGCGAGGATAACAGAAATGAATTTCAAAAGCTGTCATCAGAAAAATGCGCTGCTTTTTTTGAAAAGCTTTCTAAAATAAGAGAATATATGCAGTCTGACGTACAGGCAACCTTTGAAGGTGACCCTGCTGCATACAGTCTTGACGAAATAATTTACTCCTATCCCGGCATTTACGCCATAATGGTAAGCCGCATAGCCCATGAGCTTTATCTTTTGGATGTGCCCCTCATTCCTCGAATAATGACCGAGCACGCCCATAATTTAACGGGCATCGACATACATCCCGGGGCATCTATAGGCAAATATTTCTGCATAGACCACGGAACGGGCATAGTAATAGGCGAAACCACCATAATAGGCGAGCACGTTAAAATATATCAGGGCGTGACTCTGGGCGGTCTTTCTACCTCAGGCGGACAGTCGCTTAAAGGCGTTCGCCGTCATCCGACAATAGAGAATAATGTTACCATATACTCCGGCGCATCCATTTTAGGCGGCGAGACTGTCATAGGCGAAGGCTGTGTAATAGGCGGTAATGCCTTTATAGTCAAATCGGTAAAACCCAACACGAGGGTCACTCTGAAAAACCCCGAACTAAAATATCACAATATGGACGAAACCATAACCACCGAAGAATTGGAACAGGGCGACACATGGTTTTATATTATATAATAAAACAGCCCCATCATTTGCTTGTGCCAAGCAAATGATGGGGCTATATTTTTATACATATTCAACTTTATAAAGTCTTGCCATGGTTTGCAGCTTATTGCTGAAGTCCCTTAAGTCCTCAAGGCTTCCGTTCTCATAGATCTCAAGAAATTTGCGATTAAATCCCGTTACCTGCTCCATCTTGGCAACATAGTGAAGGTTGTGCAGATTTTTAACTATTTCATCAACCAAATTATTTTTGGTCTCCGAAATAAGCTTGGCCTCCATAATATCATCTCTTATAGTCGCCATCTCTGTGTCAAGCTGAAAAGCAGCATCGGCGCAGTTTCTCAGTCTTTCCTTAAGCTCCTCAGGCAGGTTTCCGCTGTATTTATATCTGAGAGAATGTTCTATGCTCGCCCAAAAGTTCATAGCCATGGTTCTTATCTGAATTTCACACAATACCTCTTTCGGTCCGTCTATGGTCACCATTTTATATTTAATAGTCATATGATAGCTTCGATAACCGCTTGCCTTTGTGTTTGAAATATAGTCTTCCTCTTGTATTACCTTGAGGTCGAGCCCTTCTCTAAATCTTATGATATTAACAACTCTTTCTATATCTTCAACAAAACGGCAGATTATTCTTATTCCCGCAATATCCTCAAGCTGATCGAATATTTTTGTAGGCTCTATGCCCCTTTTATTTGCTTTGTCAAGTATGCTCGCCACAGATTTAACTCTCCCATGGACCTCTTCAAATGGGGGCACAAGCTTAAGGACTTTATATTCGCTTTTCATATTATTTATTTTAACAACAAGCTCGTCAACAGCCTGTCTGTATGGCAAAAGCTTTTCTTCCCAATTAATTAACTCCATAAAAATCCCACCTTCCTCATTTATGTAAATCGGCTGTCTTTATTTTCAAGTTTTTTCAAAAAAATGTAAGGATCGACCCAAAGCTCTCCCTTTTCAGCATTTTGAGTCGGAGATATGCCAATATGAAGATGTACAGGAAAATTGCCTCTTACGCCTTCTGTCTTGCTATAACCGCTATCTCCCATATATCCCAGCATTTCCCCTGCCAAAACACAGCTTCCCTCTTTTATACCATCCTCAAAAGCCTCAAAATGCGCATAATAATAGTAGATATTATTTTTGCTTCTTATGCCTATTCTATAGCCGCCCTTTTCATTCCAGCCTATTTTTTCAACCACGCCATCTGTCATAGACAAAATCTCTATTCTTCCTCTTATATTTTTATTATCCATTATATCTGTGCCCATATGGCTTCTTTTTCCGCCATATGTTCTGAGCTCGCCAAAGGTATCGCTGTATGAATACTCTCCCACATACTTTTTATCTATGGGAAACCTTTTCAGATCCTTGCAGATTTTGTCTGAATAGTATATATGCTTAACTTTCTCTGAAACACCTCCCTTTACACAAAAAAATATGCCCATGAATAAAACTGCCATGAGCAAAATAATCAACCATAATCTATCACTAACAAGCCTGAACATACACTCACCATTTCTTCTTATTATAAAAATATAATATTTTGAAACAGCAAAAAATATTCAGTCCTGAGGCAGTATTCTTTCATCACTACTTAAATTATACAACACATTATACAAAAAAGAAAGTGCTTTGTTGATTTTTTTATTAATTTTTAATAACTTCTTAAATGAACAACCCTCAAATACAAAATATATTCCGCTGAATTAGCGAAAAAAAATATAGATGGGGTTATATTTGTAACCAACCCGTAACCAACCTCACACACCCTGACCGAAGGAAGAAAAGCAATGTTTGCATCGAATACCGTAGTGCCTTATTATATATAGGGCACTACGATTTTTTATATTATTGTTCTTTTTCTTATTTCGGCATGGGTATATGACCTCATATATCCGTGGGTATAGTCTGCTGCTTCGCCGTGGGTTCTTATAAAATACTTTCCTGAAAGGAGAATATGTGCCGGGAGATACTCCTCAAGAGTAGAGAAAAGACCGTTTATTACTTCTGTGTTTTCGTCCTCGCCAAACTCTATTATAAGCTCCCTGTCCTTAGCGGAATAGGTAAATCTATGCCACTTTATATATTCCTCGCATATTTTAGCAGCCCCTTCGAGGCTTACCTCTCCCCTTGTGAGAAGCTTCACCTTCACAGCTGTCCGCCGATCGCTGTCACTTCCCTCCCCGACAAGCCCCAGCTCCTTCTCAAAAATCCCCAAATAAAAATCCGCAAATCCTAAGAGCCTGTTCTTGTCAAGTTCCCTTTCGCCTTTTTCAATATTTTCTGCGGCTGATTCCAAAATACCTGTTATGTAAATGCTTACAGGGTCGTTTTTATACATGTCGTGCATTTTATCAATAAGAGCCAAATTCCTTTACCCCCTCAAAAGTATTGTCATCGTTTTCTATGAAAAGCTCCGCGAATACCTCCATATATCCACCATCATCAAAATGCGGCACGCTATATAAAACATCATACCTCTGCCCTTTGTACATAAAGTACATATCCTTCTTAACATTAAGAGCATTTATACGCATTAGAAACTTATATTTCATAGCCGTATAGGATATATGTATGCCGTCATAATTTTTTTCTTTCGCTCCAAGAACATTTATATTTGTCAGACAAGGCGTAATGTCCGCCCACACGCTTTTTATATATCCGTATGAAAACTTCTTGGCTCCGCTTAAATTAAGAGTTTCAATTCGCCCGTAAACATCAACTCTGTTTTTAAGCCTTCCTGCAAGATTTATCATAAAACCACGTCCTTTACTCTAAAATCCCCAAGTCGAAAGAGCTTCATATCCTCGCCGGCTGTGAGGTTTTCCGTTCCTCCGTTTACAAGCAGTTCCTTGTAGTCCTTTGCTCCTTCTGCCTCTAAAATACACTTGCCTATCCTGTTGTATCTTACTATCCCCTCGGTAAATGCGTCTCTCAGATATTCGTCGATTATGTTTCTCATCTCCTCTTCCGCTCCCTCTGTGCTGTACCCCTCAGCCATTGTTACCGATACACTTACACTCACCTTTTCAATCTGCGGCGTTTTTACCGTGACAATAGCCCCCACGGCTGCCTCTCCCGCTCCGTCTCCGTTTTTGTTCGGGTCTATAAAGCTTTGTACCTCATCTATAAGCGTAGGCAGTGCAGCATCACCGTCAGTATTCAGAATATATAAATCCGCAGTTCCTGCCACGCCTTTCGGGCAACCTATGCAAAAAGCCGCTCCTACTCCCGCAACGCTTAAAGCAAGCTCCTCATAATATGCCTTGTTTCCCGCGTTGGCAGTTTTCTTGATAGCCCTTTCATACCTGGCTTTTAACTCTTCGTCTCCCTCTCTGTCCTCGCCGCCTGTTATCTTCGCCAAATTGGTTACACTTTCTATAAAAGGCAGCACCGACACGACCTTGTCAATACCGCCTTTCTCACAGTTTCCCACCTCGCCGTATTCACTGCATTCAACAGCAACGCTCACCTCTCCTCCGGGTTCACTTATTACAGCCTCATCAAGAGTAATATAGCTTGCTTTTTTAGAGGCAACATAAGCTCCTGCCGGCACGGTTCCGCTCTGATTATGTTTTGCTTTAAACAAAACCTCGCCGCCTGCTGTCGCCGCCTGTTTTCTCTTTATATAGCTCCAGTTTTCCACATAGTCGTCCAGCTCATCCCCTGCTAAAAGCTTATAGCGAAACTTTTTTGAAAGCTCCTCAAGCTCCGCAGTTATATCACTAAGCCCAAGACTTACAGCCTTTAAAAGCTCCCACAGCCAGGTACCCTTTACTGTTGAATATCTGCTGTCCACAGACTCAATCATTTTTTCTAAAATTTCTTCGGAAGTCTTATAAAAACTCATGCTTTAACCCCCTATTTCGATGATCCTATTTTCGCTGTCCCAGTCTATACCAAGCCCTGCCTCCGCCGCTATGTCCCTTGCGTAAGCATAGCTCGTCCCGTCGTAAAGCTCAAAATCAGCCCCGAAAAGCCTGTCGGCCTCTTCCTTGCCGAAATATATTTTTTTCTCCTCACAGTGCCACAGAACCACAAAGCCCACTGTTTCTAAGAGTTCCCTCACAGGAAGTATATAATTCCCGTTTATGTTTGCCCCTTTCATCGATGTAAGTCGGCCGTTTATTTTTATTCTGACACTCTCCCAGTTGTAGGCAGGCTCAGAAGGCTGCTCCTGCAAATCCTCTTCAAATATGTATTCCGAAATTTCAACGGTTGCTTCTATGTCCTCTATCTTGTTCCAATGATACTCAAGACTATCTATAGTGTAGGCTATGTTTAAAATACTCTGTCCGCCTTTTGTAATCACAAGGCGCATAGGCACACGCCTTTCACTCCACTTCTGCCAGAATTCAATATACTTTTCTCCGCTTACACTTTCCGGCTCAGCCTTTTTAAATTTTGTCTTGACAGGCAAATAAAGCTCCAGTGTAAGCCTCTTTCTCTTTCTCTGCCCTATAAGCGTCATAGCGGCATCATTTGTTATAAACTCCTCGTGCCCCCATTCGTCCGTAATATCGGGCAGGTCCTTTGGTGGGAAAGGGAATGTCAGTATTTCCTCCCCATTATTTGCGCTTGTGAAAATCTTTATATGATCAAGCATTAAAACACCTCTTTTTCCGCAAGTTCCTTAAGATATTTTGCGGGAATTTCGCCGCACTCTGCCATCTGATGATGTTTTCTGCAAAGAGTTATAAGGTTGCTTTCGTCAAGGCGCAGGTCGTACCTTTCGGATATTTTCTCTATGTGATGGACTTCAAGCTCGGCAAAAACGATCCTCATATCCCCGAATGGGCTTTTTCTCTCAAAAACCATATCTTCCTTAAGAGGATATTTCCCATCCAGGCAGACTCTGCACATATATTTGTCTCTCTTTTTTATGGCGATTGCCTTCGCCGTCCAGTCCCTGCCCGAGCGGAATTTTACCGCCGTGCTGCTCCTGTCGGGTCTTCGACTCCTTGCTTTCTTTTTGGGCTTTAAGGGACAGACCTCGCCGTATTCATGAATTCTTCCGCAGTATGCACAGCTTTTTTTCATTCTTCCCCTTCACCTTCGTCCAGTGGGAAAAACTCATTGTAAAATTTTTCAAACTCGCTTAATATGTAGCACATATCGTCACGACCTTTTACGAATATGAAATATTGTTTTTTCCCTATGTCCTTTTCTTCAAGCCCTTCAAGCCCTATAGCCGAATGAAATTTTACAAAATCAAGACTGCTCGCGCCATACTTTACCGTAAGAGTTACGGGTTCAACACTTGTAAGCTCTGCTATGGTAAGCCCTATGTCCTTTATGTTTTTGTAATTCTCTTTCATTCTGTCCTTAAGTCGACTGTAGCCGCTCATAAAAATACCCCCTTCAGAGAAATACCTTGTCATCAAGCACTGTGCCGTCTACCATAACAACAGTAAAGTAAACAGTAAGCCGTCGCATGCTCCTCTCCACGCTTACGTCCTTTATTTCTGCTATGCTTGGATGTTCCGTAAGCTGGGTCTTTATCTCCCTTTCATGCTCAGCCTTCCAGTAGTCGGCATTTTTCTCTCCCAAATGGTCGTAAATGCTTACGCCAAAAGCCTTTCGTTCGTCTCTTGTGTATACCTCAAAAGAACCCTTTACAGTAAGAACAACCTTCTTGATCCATTCCTTTATGCTCTCAAGCTCCGTAAGCTCCTTAAGCTCTCCGTTCTCCCCCATTATGTGGCTTACTCCGTCAAACTCGAAGTCAAGTCCGCCCTCGGGAGTCTCCCTTGTTTTGATTTCTCCTACCTCAGGAAAAAACATAATTTATATCCCCTTTCCCGCAGCCTCTAAAAGTGATTTGAGGGGCTTCTCTCTTTTTACTGCCGCCGCCGTTCCCGCAAGCTTTGCTCTGCTTTGAGGGCTTAAACATAACTCGTTGCACCCTCTGTAAAAGTCTGAGGTATACGCCCTTATTGCCCCTATTACCTTAGAGTCGGTAGGCGACAGCTCTCCCTTGTTTATAAGTGTTTCAAAATATTCAAGCCTGTCAATAGCCACCGCCGCCTTTGCTATTACCCAACCGTCATTAAGGGCTATCATTCCCGTGTCTTTTAAGAGATCAACAATTCTGTTGTAAATCCTTCTCTGGCTTTCGGTAAAATACTCCGGCGGCTTCGGCAGCCCTTCTACACTTAAGCTCTTTTCTATCTCACGCCTTGCCGCCAGCTCCTCCTTCGTCTGAGAATAGTCCGAAAGGGCGGCAATCTGCTTTGTGGGTCTCGCCATAATGCCCACCTCCTACAACAAATTCTTACTATACATAAAAAGCATACTCTCCATAAGCTGATTTATATAAGTTCTGTTACCCTGATAACTCCTGTTGTCGTGCATATCCGCTATTATAGCCAGCATACAGGCTACAACGCTGCTTTCTCCCTTAAGGTCTTCCTTGCCACAGCCCGTATAGCCCTCTATGTAGTTTACGGCACGCAGCCAATACCTTTTTATTTCCTCATCGGTTATGCAGTCGTCCCGAAGATAATCCCTTATTACGCCTACCATCTCAGGAGAATATATGTCCTCTTTCTCTATATATTCAAACATACCGAACCCCCTCGGTGATATTTACAACATCTCAAGACTTAAGTCCATTGTGTAAATACCATTGTTAAAATTATGTTTTATACTCTTGATTCTCATTTTCCCTTCTATTCCGAGATACTCGTCACTTATTTCAAAAACCGTGTTCTTCCTTGCCTCAATAGCTCCCGGAAGCCTGACCTTTATAGTCCTCTCTATCTCACTAACGCTTTTAAGCTCCTCCTTGGCAAGCTTCTCTATTTCCCCTTCCTTGTCGGAGCTGACGTTTAAAATCTTCTCTCGCTTGCCGTACTTGGAAATACTGTCACTGTCTTCTGTAACATATTCCTTCGTAGGCAGCTTGTCGTCTCCCGAGCTTTTAATGACAGCCTTCACACTGTTGTAAAGGTTTTGTATGCTGTGGGAGTAGCTCATCCTGCTGTGGTGTTCGCCTATGTCAAACTCCGCTACATTTTCTGCCGGCTTATACCGAAACACTGACGGATCATCAGTGAGCTTATACACGATCACCTTTTTGCCTATGGTTCTGTAATCGTACTCCGCCCCGTCCGTGTCCTTTTGTATTTTTATAATCTCGTCTATTATGTCCTCTGCGCTGTCAATATAGACTCCCGATATAGTAGCATCCATTTCGCATATTTCATATTCCGAAACACCCAAAATTTCAAAAATACGTCTGCAGGCGTCGGAGCATTTTGTTTGTGAAAACTGAACCACAACCTCATTCTTTTCAAAGTAAAGCCCGAAGTCCTTAGCCTTTATTTTCCTGAGCGGATAATTCCTACTTGCCTCCTGCACAATGAAAATGTAAAAGTCCTCTCCGTCACACTTTATGGTTATAATGTCCCCTGCCGCAATTTTAGGTGGACTTACCCCAAGGGAAACAATGTCCGGCACGCTCATCTCCATCTCCGCCGCCCTGCTTCCTTCGCTCTCACTTATTGAGAGGTCAGAACATACCGCAGTAATCTCTGTTCCCTCTCCTCCGGCAGGCGTATGAAATATCTGAAGTCTTACCTTCCGAGGGCTTCCTCCGCTCTTCCATACCTCCATAACCTAAACCGCCGCTCCCTTTACAATAACAGGCTTGTCCTTGTATTCAATTTCCATATTTCCGAGAGCGGTGCAGAAATCTCTTAAACCAACTATGTTTGTGCCGTTTACATTTATGCCCTTTACGGTCTTTATCTCTCCGTCAATTTCCATGGAAATGTCTTTTAGCACAAGCTCAAGCCCCGGTGTCTTGGTCTTTTCGTCATAGGTGACTCTGAAAAGACCCGTCTTCTCCAAGTCTCGTATATATATGTAATTCCTGCTGTCCTTCAATATCCTGTCAACCTCGATATTCTTTCCGGCAAGGTTAAATTCGGTCTTAGTTACCATTTCGTCGTCCTCCTTTTTAGTAAGTATAGCCTTGAAGTTCTGCCAACTGCTTAGTCTGTCCTTCGTTACGCACCAGGGGTTAGGACAGACCTTTCCTGTAACGTGGTGGTGCATAATAACGTTGTCAATCGGTATGCCATACTCAGCCATAAGCTGCTTAACAAGCTCTGCGGCATTGTTTACCGTCTTATCTGTTAGAAACCAGTCCTT
>CANRPW010000033.1 GCA_947632615.1 uncultured Clostridia bacterium
GGGTCATCGACCTGCCACCCCGCAAAATTCTCATCAATCCCGATCTTGTCTGTAATGGCAAATACACACTTAAGCTCCGCCCTCGAGGTATATACAATGTCCCCCGGCGTGTGTATGTGTTCTGCATTGGCTTTGCTGTCAAGCCCAGCCTTGACCACCCTATTCTCCACAGGATTTTCTGACACATCACTCAGAGAACTGTCGACGACAGTCTTGTTGGCTTCATCGTCAATGCTATCAAGCTTTTGCTTGTCCTCCGCAGACAAAAAGCCTGATTTAGATTTAGTCGCATTCCCGGGCTTATTTTTAATAAAAGCATCACTGCCGGAGCTGCTCTCGTCCCAGTCTGCCTGCACATTCACCTCCGCACCCTCGGCAATAGTGTCAAGCTTGGTCCGTATATCGTGAATATTCTCGTCCAGTATGTCGGCATTCTCGTTAAGTTTCAAAATGCTTGCTCTATCGGTATAGTCGGGCTTGTTCAGATTTAAATTCGGTGTTTGCTTCATTTATTCCACCTCCACTTCAAAAGTACCCAGCGAAAATATTTCTGTCTCTTCACAGGTTATATTCTCATATCCGTTATTTATTTTAAAATCCATTATGTCGTTTACGCCATCACAGCACAGCGCAAGGTGAAGAAGTCTTGCGTAGCTGAGTTCCGTCTTTTTAAAGTTTATCTGAGAAAAGTACCTTGTAACTGACATTTTTATATTTTCTCGCACATCAGCAATTTCCAATGTTCCGTCAAGTTCAACTTTTCCGCTTATGTTTATTTCTTTTGTGACCGCTCCGAAAACCTCGCAGATCGCCCCCACGGGCGCACAGCCTGAGCCGTCCCCATTCTTGTTTGGGTCGATGTAGTTCTGAACGGCTTTTATAACAGCATCGTCCGCCGTGTCTCCCTCATCTCCGCAGATGTACAGGTTCACCTTGTTGTTGACGGTCTTATCTCTTGTGGCTTTTGCGCCGCCGACTCCCTTGCACTCCAAAGCCCAGAGAACATAATGGGCTCTGTTGCCACTTGTGGCGGGCATTTGAAGCCTTAAATAATAGCGGCTCCTCAGTGCCTCGTCTGTCTCCTCGTCAGCGCCTCCCTCTATAGGGGATGGGTTTGTTATGCCGTTCACATTTGCATTTGAGGTGACCATAACAGTTACGGTATTCTCGTCTGTGTTGTAAGCCTCTCCCGGGTTTGAAGCCACGATAGGCACGGTCGCCGTTCCGTTTACCTCAACATCAGCCACAACCTCATACTCACATATCCCATTGGAAACAATCGTGCCTGAATAAATCGTGCCGTTTCCCCTGACTTCGATATATCCGCTTGCTCTCTGGGCGGTTTTGCGTTTTATGTCCGTCCATTGTTTCACATAAGCATCAAGCTCATCACCTTTGAGCTTTTCCACGTTCAGCTTTTCAGCCGTGTCCGTCAAAAGCTGCAAAAGCTCATATATTTTCATGGCAAAAGCCTTAAACATCTCCCACAGCCAGTTGCCTTTTACCTTTGAGTATGAAGACGGCATTTCATTTAGCATATCGGCTTGTATGTCGGAAATTTCCTCATTATAATTCATCGGCTCCCGCCTCCTCTACATAGGCTTTTAGCTTTTCAACTATTAAAGAATAGTCCCTTTGCAACTGCCGCTCACTTCTGTAAATAGTACTTGACAGAGAAGCCCAGGTGCCGCCCTCTTCAAATTTTTTCTTTATAATTTCACTTTCGTTTTCATCAAGCCCTGAAAGAAATCCGTAAAAACTGGGGTCACCTTCAGATGCCCATGCTTTTAACAAATTCGTAGCCGCTTTCTTATCCGGTATATTCACCTGCTTCACCGCTCCTTTCAAAGTGATCGATTTGTCGTTAGCGTTATAGTCAACATCAAAACCCAACGCTCCTGCCATATCTCTGACATAGCAATAAGCACAGCCGTCATACACTTCAGTGTGTATATCAAGAAGTTCTCCGTCTGCAATCACCTGTTTTCTTTCCGCGTTCCAGTCAACCTCTTTTCCCAGCAGATCAAGGAAATCTCTCGCCTTGATAAGGGTATGCCCTTCGATGTTTGCCGAGCTTATCCGGGACGTGGTGTCATTGTAAATTACCGCCGTCTCCTTAAATGTCGGAGTCGTGCTCTCCTCTGCAGGAGCCGTCTGCGTATTTACAAACATGTATTCCACGCAGTCAACGGTTGCCCTTATATTCTTTACAGTGTCATAGTAATATCGAAAATTCTTAACCGCTATGGCTATGTTTAAAAGCTCCGCCATATTGTCAGTCACCACAAGCCTTGCGGGTATTTTCTTTTCGGACACATATTGTAAAAGAGAAACGACCTCTTCGCCGTTTCCTTTGCAAAATTCATATTCTTTTGTTGGCAAAAACAAGTCAAGGGTAAAGGTCCTCGGTTTCTTGTTTCCAAGCAAAGTCAACGTCTTTGTGTGCGCCGTAAATTCCTCATTGGCAAGCTCTTGTACTATCTCGGGCAGCTTATCGGGAATAACGGGAACCTCGACCACCTTTTCATTATTGTTGTAGCTTAATATCATTTTCACGGAAGTCATGAGTCGTTCCTCCCCTTAAAACTCAGGGCTTAAGCCCTTCTCAACAGTCCCCTCTACGCTGTCATTTATCTCTCCCCAGGTGTAGTTGTTCACATCCCCCCAAGTGACATTGTTAAGCTCGCCCCACTTGATGTGTTCATAGGTGTAGAACAGGTCAAGGTGATAGGGGATTATTTCCTTTAGCGTATCAAGGGCAAAGGTTATAAGTTTGTTGTTTTCGGCATGGATAAAGGTTATAAGGACGGTCATATCTTCAAAGCCCACAGAAATTGTTATGCCATCTACGGAATTGACGGTGCTTTCAAGCATTTCTTTCGTTGCTGTTCCCACTCCGAGCAGACGGGTTTTTATGATATTTCGGCATTCGTCAATGTTTGAGGAATGTTTTGTTATTGCCATTTCGTTTTCCTTGTAGTCAAGATACCATGTGGCATAACTTAAAAAAATCTGCTTGTAAAGGTCATTTATCTTGTTTTCGGAAGATGTGAGCTTTGCAGTTAGGGCATTTATAATGTCGGTTGTTACTTTATCGGAACGATAGATTTTGTGTATTAATTTAAGCATACTTACAACCTCCCATAAGCATAGACATTTGACCACAGCTTGGTTTTTCTTACGCCTACATTCGGATTTTCGGCATTAATCATCATTCCGTCACCTATGTAAACTCCGACATGATATACCTTTCCATTATCCGCCCAGAACACAAGATCTCCCGGTTGAGGGTTTGAGGCTGAAATTTTGGTACACATATTGTAATAACCCTGTGCGGTAGTTCTGCCTACGGACTTTACGCCTGACTGATTGAAGGCATAGCAAACCAAGCCTGAACAGTCGAAGCTGTCGGGTCCTTCCGCTCCCCAAACATAAGGCTTGCCTACCTGTGCATTAAGGATGCTTGACAGCTTTCCGAAGTCTCCGCTTGAAACTGCCGAGCCATTGCCGGAGGAGGAAACGTCCTCACGCTGTATGACTTTGCTTTCTGTGAAATTACTGCTTGTGTTTTCCTTAAGGAAATTAAGAGTGCAGCTCATTGTGTGAATGTCTCCGTTTACCTTATGGTTTACGGACTGTATTCTGAAAAAATCATCAATGCCCAAAAAGTCATCTATTATGTGCATTACTCTCCCCGGTCTTGCGCTGTCGTGACCGATAAAGTCCATTGTCAGTTCTCTTTTTAGATTGTTCTTGTCCGTAAGCTCATTTTTGGCAAGGCTTTTTATGTTGTCCAAGTCCTCTGAGTTGACGGAATAGTTTTCAGATAAAAGACCGTATTTTTTAATGTTCTCATCATCAGAAACGGTAAACTCTACGGCAGGCATATTTCCCGTAGTTTTGGAATTTATAATTGCCGTAACCCTGTTTTTCATATTTTCTATAGAATGGGTGTACTGTCCTCTGCTGTGTGCGTCTCTCTGCGTTACATCAAAGGCAGCAACATTTACAGCGGGTTTGAAAATATACTCTATGGGTTCTTCAGGGAGTTGAAAGACATATATTTTATCTCCCCTCAGCTCATAATAATATTTTTTACTGTCGTTACCCTGCTGAATTTCAATAAGATCTTTTATAACCTCGTTTACACTTTTGATATACACGCCGTTTACCTTTGCGGGCATATCACATATTTCGCCGACAGGAATATTGACTTTTCCGAAAAGCTCTCTAAGGCAGTCCGACACGCTTTTGTCCTTAAACTGAATTACTATGTCATTCTTATTAAGATAAAAGCCGAAGTCGTAAGCCTTTACATTCCTTTTCGGAAAATTCCTCGTTACGCTTACAACAACGGCTTTTATAAGCTCTCCCTCATCATTTGAAACAGAAATAATATCTCCTGCCATAATTAACAGTCTTGGCACATACCTTTCCTCGCTGTCAGGAACAGAAAAGGAAAGCGAAAGTCCAACGCTGTCCATATCCTCACTCCATGAGATTTCGCCTACCATATCGGTTATATCGGAGGAAACGCCGTCTTTGAGTAAATTAACCTTATACACTAACAACACCCCCGAAGCCTATGATTTCTGAGAAATTTATAATGCTGTTATCGCTAAGCACAACAGAAAAGGAAATATTAAGCCCTCTACGTTCTCGTGTGCCTTTCCAATCCTTAACCTCGGTTATAAGAGGGTGGCGGAGCAGATTTTCAGTCACTTCACGTTTAAGCTCCGAATTCAGATAGCCCATTGGAAGTGTTTTCTTGCCTATGTAATCATAGACGGAAATGCCGAATATTTCCTTTTCGTCTTTTGTGTAAACCTTGTAGGCATTGGCAGGGGTACGCAGAACATTCTCCACATACTGCTTTACACCTATAAAAACAGACTGTTTTTCAGGAACGCCGTTTTTGATAAGGTGCTGACCTGTGGAGTAGTCAAAGAGGAGGTCAACGCCTGTTTCCTCGGTTTCTGCCACAGTATTTGTATTTTCAAGAATACTTTCGGGAAACATAATCATTCCTCCTCCAAGTAAATATATAAATCCTTTATGCTCTCTAATCTGCCTAAAATGTAAATGCTCTGATTATCCTCGGCAAACATACAGATGTACTTATCGCCTATTTCGTAGGGGTATTCAGGAAGATACAGTTCTCCCTCAGTTATTCCCGAATCATCATTCATAAGCCCCTCAATGCAGTAAAATTTCGTAAAATCGAAAGGAACACCCTGATAGTAGGTGCGTATGGTGACAGGCTCATAACCTGTCACCTCGCCAACGCACATACCTAACTTTATGGCATTATTTCTTTTGTGTATCTCCTTGGCAAATTCTACATAATTATTAGCCATAGAATCAGCCCCTTTTAATCAATCGTGGACAGTACCTTAATTCCCGTGAATGTAAAGGGCATACTTCTTTTTGTGACTGTTTTTGCCTCCCAGTCGGCAGGGGTTATCTCCGTAAACTGAACACCAGTAATCATAAACTTTTCACTCTTTCCCGTGTTGGGGTCTACGAGGTTTGAATATATGGTGTAATTGGGAGTAATACCCCTCTGCCACATATCGATAAGGTTTGCGTCCTCGCCCGTGTTGATTCTGACTCCTTCGAGAGTTCCTTCGCCGTCATAGCCTGTGTAAATGTGATGGCTGCAATAATCGCCGCAAGGTGCAAAGTCCTCAAACTGCCCTGTCATTTTGATGTTTATCTTGTTAATCTCGATAAGTTTAGTGGTATTGAGGAAAACCTCACCGGAAGTTCCCTTTAAGAATTTATTATCATCAAACATTGTTAAAAGCCCCCTTTATTCCATCGTTACGGTAAACTTCAGGTTTTCCATGCAGTTAAGTATTTTTATATTTGCCGCTATAAAAACGCTTCTCTTAAAGCTCCTACGCTTGACGGTATCATCGTCCCAGTCAACAGCAGAGGCTTGTCCCGCGCCAATCCATGCCGAACGCTGAGCTTCAACATCTATTTCCGCCTTGTTGTCAAACTCGGAATCGAGTATGTCCTCGGCTGCGAGGTTGTCGAAATAATTATTGACCGCCCCTATAAACAACATCTGGTTCATGTACTTGTTCTTGAAACGTCCTTGATAGGTGTTCTTAAACTCGTCTCTTATATCATCTCTTATAAGGTCCATAGCCTCTACGGTCTCTATGTACTGCATATCCTCTGTAGCCGTGCTTCCGTTTAATGTGGTAAGAGAGTTGATGCCGGTTACTATCCTCACCCCGCCCACGTCGTTTGTGAGTACGAGCTGTCCCGCTTCTATTGCCGCGTCTATGTCCGCCACCTCTTCAACAAGGCTTAAGTCGCTGCACAGAAAGTTCGTACATCCCTTTACCACATTGCAGGAGGCTATTATTCCTGCTAAGCTGGAGAGGTACTCAGCTGCCGTCTTGGGGGTTCCCTCGCTGTCAGTCACAGCCTGATTGAAATATACATAATGCTTGCAGTTCTGAGAGGCTTTCGTGCCTATTGCCTTGTAGGTTCTGTCGGCGTTTTCCTGCGACTTGATCCAGCTCGCAAGGTCGCCCTGCATATCCTCATTGCCCGGCGCACATATCCACCCTGAAGGTCTTGCCTTCAGAATTTCCGCTGCATATTCTGAAAACTCGGTTTCAGTTCCTCCGCTTATAACTACCACCTCATAAGGCGCATAAGCCATACAAGCCTTTATATGGGCGATGCTATCATCGCTGTGCGCATTATTGTCAATATCGGCTACGGTTTTATAAGCCTTGACAATAATACCTTCCTCTACCTTTTCTTCATCCTTCAGAAGCAGTATAGCCGTGCCTCTTTCGCTTCTCTTAATAAGAGTGGTGGCAAGCTGTTTAAATCTTATTTCAATTGTAGGTCTTGTTGCCATATATTTTTTCCTCCTTTAAATAAAGCTCTTTCATAGTTTCAACGTCAGTTTCATCTTTAAATTCTGTAGCGATTTCAAACTTAAGGGTGCAGTTAAGTATGCCGTTTTTAAGCTTTTCAAATTCCACCTCGTCTATATAGACCACGCAGCCATCCTTTATCTTGAAAGGCTCCAGAAAAGACTGTGAAATAAGGTCTTCTACCTCCATTATTTCAGCTTTGCTGTGCTCTCTGTCCTTCGCATAAAAGTAAATATCAAAACTTACTTTGACCTGCCGCAGCTTAGAAGAGTAAAGTCCCATGTTGACCGTATCCATAAATATACGGAAACAGGGTCTTGTGACAGGCTCTCCCAAGTCCGAATCCGTCAGTTTATACTTGCTCACCTTTGAAATGTGTTTGCACATCGCTCCGAAAATGTCCTTTAATGCTACAATTTCTAACACCCCCTTAATCAAGACCGGTCATAATCTTGTTGGCAAACTTTTCACTGTCAGTTTCATAAACGCTTTCAAACTGATCAGCAGCCGCGTGAAATATTCGATATCCGCGCACAAAACCGACATTCCTGCCGCTGCGAGTGATCATCTCGTGCCCGTACTCTATAAGATGCCCATGAAAAGCAGGGGTGCCGGCATATACCCTTATGCTGTCGGCTCCGGTTTCCCGGTGCTTATAATACTTGCCGCGCTTTATGCCTTTAAAATACTTTCCGGTGTGTTCATCTACTACAGCTTTTGCTTTTTCGATGGTGATTTTTTTTAGTTTGTTGCCCTCGCGTCTTAAAAAGCTCTTTACCTCTTTGGGGTATAAATCAACAAGCATTTTAGCCGCATCCGAAAATTCATCTTCCACAATAAAACCTGATGGCATGGACTCACCTCTTTCAACTAAAAAAGAGCTTTGAAAAAAATCAAAAGCTCTTGACTGAAAATTCAATATATGCTATCATTAAAACACAAGAGGGAACGACTGAAACAGTTGTTGCTTCACGTTTTAGGGTTTTATAATAACCGCTCTACCGTCAAGCAGGGGCGGTTATTTGTTTGCTGCAATAATGAGAACTATAAGTATTATTACTAAGAATAAGTATTCATAATATCCCATAACAACCACCTCCTCTCGGAGGTGAAGCAACAACCGCCTACTGTAAGCCCCGAAGGGCTTTTTTGTCGTTTCCTCTTGCTTGCCTATATTTTACAATAAATGTTATTTTAGTCAATAATTATATAGCCTTGACGGCTTCAACGACTCTTCCGCATATCATATTTCCTAAAACCTCAGCCGCGTTTTCAAGTCCGAAGATGCTGCCGGCTACATTCACACTTACATTAATGCTCTGCTCTTTTCCCAGTGCCTTTTCAGACTTGTCTGCCGGAATAACCTGTGAGCCTGTGGGAAGATTTATAATTTCACCGCCATTTTCATTTATCCTTGTAAAACCGCCGCCAAAATAGGTGGTTCCCGTGGCATTTGAGTCAACAGGAGTAGTTGTCGTCTCTTCAGAAGTTCCGCCTGTGCCGTAGGTAATTGAAGGTGTCACGTTTATAGGCTTTGTCAGTCGGTTTTCGAGAATGTCCCTAAGACTGTCCGCAGCTTTTCTTGTTTTGTTCTTGTTCTCATCCGAGGCTATTCCCTTGGCGTAAAAATCGCCGTAGGTCTTTGTCCCTGCAAGTATCTTTGTCTGAGCTTCGGGAAGAACGGTACTCAGCGTTGTTACTCCGAAAGCATTAAGTGCTTTTGCATTCTTGCCTACCGCACCTATTGCCGAGGACTGGGCAAATACATTGGCATAGGCTTCGGGTACCTTTTCCATACCCTTCATAGCTTTGTTAAGCTCCTCGACTGAAGGTGTCATCGCTTCGTAAAACTCGCCTATGTGTTTCCTTGTTTCATCGGGAACATTCTGAAAAGCGTTGTCCATTGCCTGAGTAAGTGAATTGGCAATATCCTCTGTCAGTGGAATTGCGCCGCTTGCAAGGTCATTAAATGCGTCCTCGCTGTAAAGCTCCCCAAGAGCCTTATTCGCAGCCTCCTTCATGCTGTCGCCTATTTCGGGAAAGGCTCCCGTTATAGCTTCATTCTCGAAAGAAAGCCCCTTTGCCATAAGTCCACCGATTTTCTCGTTGTAGGCTGCATTTGCTTCGTCTATTGCCTTTTGGAGTTCTGCCGAGCCATCGGTATACATTAGCTTGGCAGCCGCAATAGCGTCCACTCTGGCATTTTGATAGGTTTCTTTCAGCTTTTCCAATTCTTCATTGGTGGCATTTACAAGATTTTCAAAGCTCTCCTTGCTCAAATCCCCCGATGCAAAGTCCAGTTTGAGTGTTTCGAGTTTTGCCTCGGACTGGGCAGTTGAAATCTTCTCCTGTATTTCAGCCTGTTCTTTTAGGTATTCGGACACAGCCTGTGTTGAGTCAAAGTCCCAACCGTTTTTGTATGCTTCTTCAACGGCAGTTCTCAGCTTTTCGCCTATGCCCGATGCCTGTTCGTACAAGGCTCCGAAAGCACCACTTGCGTCCGCCATGAACTGAGCGCCAAATTCACTGCCCGAAAACAGAATCTCTGCGTTAAGATTAAGGCTATAATGACGGTCGTTTATAGCCTGTTGAAGGTTTGCTGTATATTCATCAATTGCCGCAAGGTAGTCCTCTTTGCTTATGTCTCCGCCGTATTCGATTTGAAAATTCAACTTGTTTAGCTTCTTTGCGCTTTCGCTTGTGGCTTCAAGACTGCTTTTGAATTGCTCCTGTGCGCTTGAAGCCTCGTCAATCTTGCTGATAAAATCGCTGCCAAATACACCTTTTACGACATTTTGGCATTCCTCCGCTGAAAGGGTTATATCTCCAAAGTGCTTGGCAATATCAGCCTTTTCAAGGTGTTTTTTCCAAAGGAGAATACCTCCCACAACTGCTCCTATTCCCACAGCTACCCAAGTCAGAGGACAGGCAAGGAGACTTGTGTTGAATGCCACCTGAGCCACCTTTGCAAGCTTGGCGACTCCCGTGTATGCGCTTGCCGTCTTTGATGCAGCCTGCCAAAGAGAACTCACCTTAGTGAGAATGCTAAATGACTTAAGTCCTACAACTACACCCGCCCCCGCTGATGCCAGGGCGCCGAAGTGCTTTATTGCAAATGAAATTATAGGCTTTATTTTCTCAAATGCAGATTTGGCAATGTTGATAGCTTTCGGCAGCTTGCTGTCAAGCCAAGCTCCGAATTTTTCCGCAGCCGAAGGCAGCTTTTCAGAAAACCAGTTGAAAAACTGCGTAACATAAGGTTCCAGCTTCTTGCCTATAGTTATCTTCAAATCATCCGTGGCTGACTGCGCCCTTGCCATTGCACCGCTTAAGTTGTTTGTCATCGTATTTGCCATGGCGTTTAAAGCGCCGTTTGCGTTCCCAAGGCTTTCATACAAAGCTTCATATTCGTTTTTACCCTCTGCTGTTGTCGCTGTCAGTCCTGACATAAGAGCATTAAGCGTTGTGAGCTGAGTTTTACCCGCAATCATTGTAAGGTAGGTGTTACGCTGCTCCTCAGCCATGTTTGCCGTAGCCGCCTGCACGTCTTTTAATACGGTCGTCACGCCCCTGAAGTTGCCTTGTGAGTCATAAGCGGAAACCCCAAGGGCTGCCATAGCCTTTGCGCTCTCACCCGACTTCTTCGTCAGGTTCACAAGAGTGCTTTGAAGTCTCGTGCCCGCCTCGGAGCCTTTTATACCTCGATTTGCAAGAATTCCAAGCAATGTGCCCGATTCTTGCAATGAAGTTTTAAAAGTTTTAAAGGTGCCGCCGCAGGCGATATATGCCTCCTGCATTTGCGTCAAACTTGTGTTCGACTTGTTCTGGGCTCTTGCGCATATGTCAAGATATCCCTGAAGGTCTTTCGTCTGAAGTCCAAGAGCCGACATACTGTCGGTTATTAAGTCCGATGTAGTAGCAAGGTCTGCTCCTGTTGCTTCACTTGCCCGAAGTACCGGCATAAGCCCCGAAACACTGTCCTTCGTGGACCAGCCTGCAAGAGCCATATAGGAGAGAGCGTCTGCGGACTCCTTCGCCGTCTTGGTAGTTGTCTTTCCCGCTTCTCTTGCGGCGGCTTCGAGCTGTTTGTACTCTTCTGATGTCTGACTTATAGATAAGATGCCCGACACATTAGACATTGACTGTTGAAAGTCCTTGTATGTATTTAGCGAAGAAACGGCAAACGCACTCATTGCCGCCACTCCTGCCGCACCTGCCGCCGCTGCCGTCTTGCCAAGCTTGGCAAGCCCCTTGTCAATGCTTGCGGCTGCTTCGTTGCAGTTTTTAAGCTTCTGCTTGAAAATGAGTGTCTCTTCTCTTGCTTTCGTAAGTTTGGGCGTGAATTTGTCCGTCAAATTTAAAATTGTATTTATAGTCTTACCCACGTCTTACGCCTCCCAAGATTTTTAAAATTACATTCATTTCCTTGTAATAAAGCTCCATACTCCGCTTGTAAAAACCTCTCTCTAATGCGGAAAGAGAAAGTATATACTCGGGCTTTATCCCCCGTACAGCATAAAAGGACAGCATATTCAGCTCGCCGTCCTTCTCCATCAGTTTTTTAATTTGTCTTCTTCGTCCTCTTCGTCTTCTTTTTCATCTTCCTTGAAGAAATTTACGAGCTTGACTCCTAAGTCCAGAATTTCATCAAGATCAAATATAGCCTTTACAATATCATAAGGATATTCAACCTCTGTCTTCTCCTGCAGCTCCTTAGAATGAAGCAGGGGACAGCAGTTATATACAAGCCTTTCCATAGCCTCCACCATAGCCGAATAGCTCTCGTCTCTCCTCACTTTATCGCCATATTCGATCTGTTGTGAGTCCGTAGGAGCATTGAAAGTTATATATCCGCCCAGGCTTTCAATATATATCTCCTTTGTGGCAGCTCGTTTGTTGTCCTTGTCCAGTTTCTTCTTTATAAGCTGCTCCAGAGAAACCTTTATCTTTTCTGCCATTAATAATCCTCCTCCGTTTCAAGTATTATTTTACAGTAAAAAACAATTAAATCATTGTATCTGTACTGCGGCATAAAATAAAGAACCTCGTATTTCTGCCCTTTGTACATAAAGTACATATCACTGCGAGGTTCCTTAATTGCGCCCATTCTTACGGTTATTTTATGTGTTACGTCCGCCCTGACGGACTGCCCGTCTATCGTTTCTTCCTTGCCTCTCACAGGCAAAATCTCTGCCCATAAAGTAAGGCAGTTTTCATAGTCATATGTAAGCTCTCCGAATTCTGTCTCCTTTTCGGTTTTTGCATACAGACAAACCCGATGGCGCAGACGTTCAAGCGTTTTTTTCATAATATGCCCTCCCTAAGAGGGGAGAGGAGATAGCGAAGTGTCATCACAAGACTGTGGTGGTCAGCCTCCTCTCTGTGTTCATAAAGATAACCCAGAGCATACAGGACTGCCGCGCGGCTCAAGTCGGATTTCCCAAATTCTTCTTTTGTTTCGCACCTCGCTATGTCGGTGCAGAGCTGCACAGCCGTTTTTAAAAGCTCGTCTATCAGCTCGTCATCATCTTCAGTATCAAGCCTTAAATACCCTCTTGCTTCATCAAGAGACACCATGTCCGCCACCTCCCCATATATCATTAAATAATATCATTCTTCGCCAAGAGCAAGAACCTTAACGGCTTCCGAAAGTATAAGCTTGCCATCCACTCTCTGACTTGCAAGGAAGCCTACCTGCCCCGTAGGCGCATAAAGCTCATTAAGTCTCTTGAAGGATCGACCCTGTCTGTCGGCTATCCAGTAGTAAGAGAAATCGCCGAATGCAAGTATCTTCTTTCCTTCGTCTGCGGCTGTGGGCGCATATACGGAGGTGTAGTATGGTCTGTTAAGGATCCTGTCCGGCTCTCCCTCACGGACTGAGGGCTGCCATATATAGTTGCCGTTAGAGTCTTTAAGCTTGCGTATAGCCGAGATCGTAGCATCGTTTAATATCCATACAGCTTTGCTTCTGTATGGCGCTCGCAAACTGTAATATAAGTCCATGATCTCGTCAAATGTAATAGCAGTCTTGGCTGTCGTTATGTCGGCTTCAGCATTAAATATACCCGTAGGCTTCTTGCTGCCGTCGCCTTTTATAAAGGCTTCTTCCTCAGCCGCTCCTATTCTTCTTCCAAACTCCTTGGCAATGTAGCTTTCTATATTGAAAACACTGTCATTTAAAAGCTCCTCCGATATCTTGATCATTGTGCCAAGCTTATAAGCACCAAGAGTTACCTGCTCAAACTTATCATCGGAGAAAGGATAAGCAGCTCCTTCATCTATCCATTCAGCTTTGCCCTTTGACTTAACAAGGGGTATGGTTCTTTCGCCGCTTGATGTTGTTATAACAGTTGCAAGCTTTCTGAAGAAGTTTTCTTCCTCTAATGCCTCCACAAGTCTGCGTTCGTATTCGTCAGGCGCAAGAATACCGCCGTTTTCATCCGCACCTACAGACAGGTCGTTTCTCACATCAACATAATGCTTGTTGCGAAGTGTGTCCCAGAATGCTCTTTTATAGCTGTCACTTGCAAGTCCTGTTTTACTGTCCGGCTTTCTGCCGCTTGGCGTGTTTATGATAGGGTCGGATGTAGGCTTAAACAGTTCATCGTCAATTTCTTTCTGTTTTTCAAGCCTTTTAATTTCATTGCCGAGACTTACAACATCAGCCTCCATTCTTTCATAGGTGGCAGTGTCCTCAGCTGATACTGTGCCGTCCTCACGTCTGTGTGTTTCGAGAAAGTTCTTTGCCTTTTCCCAGAGATTGGCTCTTTTTTCTCTTAATTCCAAAATTTTACTCATAGTTTTTTCCTCCTTTATTTTAATAAGTTTAACCTTTTTTCAAGCTCCGAATAAGGTGTGCCCTTCGGCTGCACCTTAAACTTGCTTAAAAGTGAATTGGTTACCGCTCGTCTTGAAAATAACATAGCTTCGGGTTCGGGCTTCTCGTCTGTCTTTTCATAAAGAATGCCGTCCGCAAAGCCAAGTTCTACCGCCTTCTTGGCATTTAGCCAGGTCTCGGCGTCCATAAGTTGAGATATTTTACTTCGCCGAAGTCCTGTTTTAAGCTCGTAGGCATTGATGATGCTTTCTTTGACTTCATTCAGCATTGATATAGCTTTCTGCATTTCCTCCGTATCGCCGATTGCTACAGTCAGCGGATTGTGAACCATCATTAGTGAAGCGGGAGACATCAAAACCTCAGTCCCTGCCATAGCAATTACAGACGCTGCCGATGCAGCCAAGCTATCTATCTTAACAACAACATTGCCCTTGTATTCCATCAGCATATTGTAAATCTGTGCCGCGGCAAAAACATCTCCGCCGGGAGAATTGATCCAAAGGGTAATATCTCCCTCGCCGCTGTTCAGCTCATCTTTAAAAATCTTAGGCGTGACCTCATCGCCCCACCATGTCTCATCGGATATTTCCCCATTTAAAAAGAGGGTTCTGCTGCCCTCCGTTTCGTTTTTTGTCCAGTTCCAAAATTTTCGTTTCATAATTCTGTTTTCGTTCCCTCCTTCCTTCCCGTGTTCATCAAACCATTCTTCAATGAGCTTCTCCCATTCTTCTTTGTCGGGTCGGCTTTCATCGGCTTTGAGTCTCTCTAAGCACTCTTCTTTTGATGTCTCCATGAGAATTTCCTCGACATCCAACCCCTCCAGAATGCCCATTATGTAGTCGTTAGGATATCTCGCCAACATCCAGAACACCTCAATGTCAGGGTTATCTTTTGACCAACTGACCATCGACTTCCTAAGCCCCGTGATCACTCGGTGCGCTGCAAAGTCCTTTCTTGCCGTATGCCTTGTCTCTGTAGTAACAGCAGAACGCAGTGCGTCATAGTCGTATATCACATCGTCAACACCTGCATTGCTTCGGGCATATGTAGACTTCCCGGAGCAGGGAGGACCATATACAAGCTTAACCTTCATTGTCCGCACCGCCTCCTTCGTAGGCTGCCCCTGCATCAGCAAGCTTTGTAAACGAACCGTTCACAAGATAAAGGTTCCCGCCTTCTTCATCGGGTATGGGATTAAGATTTTCCATCTCCCTTATGTCGTTGGCGGACATCCAGCCGTTCTGCCTTGCTTTGGCGTAGCCCTCCATACGGCTTGCATAATCACCTCGAAGCAGACCGTCAACATTCATTTTTATGAAATAATGCTCTTTTTCTTTCGACGAAAGCAAAGCCTTTTGAAGGTTCTGTTCCCATCTTATAACCCAAGGGTCAAGGGTATATTTTACGAACTCCAAAGACTGCTGCTCAATATTTGAAAATGACGCCCTGTCAAGGTCGCCTATCATGTGGGGCGGTATGCGGTACAGCCTTGCGATTTCATCGATTTGAAATTTCCTTGTTTCAAGAAACTGTGCTTCATCGGGGTTTATGGTGATCTGCTTGTAGGTCATACCCTCTTCCAGCACTGCCACCTTGCCGGCGTTCTTACTGCCGCCATAGGTCGCGTTCCAGCTATTTCTTACTGCGGCAGGGTCTTTAAGTGCGCCGGGGTATTCCAAAACCCCTCCCGGCTGTGCGCCGTTTGCAAAGAATGAAGAGCCGTACTCGTCACAAGCCTGTGTAAGACCTACGGCGTTTTTGGCAAGGGCGATAGGGGAATAGCCTATAAGCCCGTCAAAGCCAAGCCCGGGAATGTGCAGCACATCTTCAGCCGAAAGTATAATCGTGCCGTACTCCTTAAAGTTCGGGTTTCCTTCATCATATCGGCTGTACTTGTATATAAGCTCTCCCTTGTCGTTTCTGTCGACTTCCATCTTATCAGGCAGTAGGGGATATAGCGCCCTTACTCTGCCTACTCCGTCTCTTATGATTTGCGCATAGGCATTTCCGTATAACAAGAGGTGCCCCATGAGGGTTTCTCTGAAGATGAATGAAGTCATTTCAGGGTTTGGCTCATCATGAAGTATTCGATAAAGAGGGTGATCAAATATCTTCTTCTTTCCGCCGTCCGCCTGATATTCATAAACATGTATGGGCAGAGAAGCTATTGACTCCGCGAGAATACGTACACAGGCGTACACCGCTGTTACCTGCATAGCCGTTTCCTCTGTTACGTTCGTTCCGCTTGTGCTCTTTCCAAACAGATATCTAAGCGAAGGGCTGCTGTAATAGCCCTTAGGCTTGTCCCTTGATCTGAAAAGACCGCTTAATATTCCCATATAGATATCCTCCTTTCATCAATTTATTTTTAAAAAAACAAAATACCTCGCTCGTCATATACGCTGCCTGTCCTTCCTGCATTTCTTATACATCTGTCAAGAGCCATAACTGCGGCTACGATGCCGTCTATCTTTTCAGTTGACTTTTCCTTGTCAAGCTTAATATTTCCCGCAGGGTCCTGCCTAATAACTACATTCTGAGCCATCCATTTAAGCACAGGGTTCCCGCCGTGTGTCATCTTGCCCTCCATCATAAGCTTGTAAAACTCCTTTGACGGTGGCGACATATCCTTATATCCCTGCCCGAAGGGCACTACCGTAAAGCCCATACCCTCGAGGTTCTGAACCATTTGAGTTGCTCCCCACCGGTCAAAGGCAATTTCCTTTATGTTGTAGATTTTACCGAGCTCTTCAATGTATTTCTCGATAAATCCATAATGTATTACATTACCCTCGGTTGTGTTGATGTAGCCGAGCCTTTTCCATACGTCATACAGAACGTGGTCGCGTCTGCACCGAAGCTCTAAAGTGTCCTCAGGCAGCCAGAAAAAGGGCAGTATAATATAGTTATCCCCCTCTTTTTCAGGAGGAAAAATAAGCACTAAAGCTGTTATGTCTGAGGTTGACGACAGGTCAAGCCCTCCGTAACACAGTCGCCCTTTCAGGCTTTCAAAGTCTATAGGTCTGTTTCCCTGTTCATACACATGCTCAGGAATCCATACCACCGTTGAACTCGTCCATATATTAAGCCTGAGCTGTTTAAAGACATTCTCCTCCGCAGGGCTTTCAAGGGCATTTCTGTATGACTCTCTCACTCTTTCAATGCCTATTGTATAGCCTAATGAGGGGTTCGCCTTATACCAGTTGTTCTCGTCGTTCCAATCGTCGGAGTCTTCAAGCCCATATATGACCGGATAAAATGTAGGGTCAGCCTTGCGCCCCTTCATTATGTCTTGTGCCTTCCGGTGTAGCTCATAGCATATTGTATTCCGATCGTTTCCCGCCGTTGTTATATAAAAGAAAAAGGGCTGCTCTCTCGCATCCCCTGAACCCTTAGTAAGTACATCGTATAATTTCCTGTTTGGCTGAGCGTGTATCTCATCGAATATAAGCCCCGAAACATTAAGTCCGTGCTTCGTTCCGACCTCCGCTGAAAGCACTTGGTAAAACCCTGCATTGCTGTAATTGACAAGTCTTTTCTGTGCAGTCATGATTTTTGAACGCTTCATAAGAGCAGGGGACATTTCCGCCATCTGCTTTGCCACATCAAAAACGATTGAAGCTTGCTGCCTGTCAGCAGCTGCCCCGTAAACCTCTGCCGAGGCTTCTCCGTCTGCGTATAGCAGATAAAGGGCTATAGCCGCCGCAAGCTCAGATTTGCCATTTTTCTTAGGTATTTCGACATAAGCTTGTAAAAACTGCCGCTTGCCGTTTGGCTTTACTATTCCGAAAATGTCCCTTATTATCTGCTCCTGCCAAGGCAGAAGCTCAAAGGGTTTTCCTGCCCATTTTCCTTTAGTATGTTTTAAATTCGATATAAAAGCAACAGCCCTATCAGCCTTTGCACTATCATAATGAGATGATGGCAGCATATATTCCGTAGGCTTATATTCAAAACACATTTACGCACTCCCTCTCAAAAGCTTCTCCATTTCATCGGCTGTTTCCTCTGTAGCCTTGTTAGCTGTGATCCTGCTCCGCGCCGAAGGTGTAAGTCCGAACTCTGTACAAAACTTAAGCATTATATTGAGGTTCGTATGCGCAATTGAAACCTGCGGCACCTGCTGAATATATCCGCTTGCCGTAGTGAAGGTAGAGCCGTGCTTGCTTAAATATTCCTCAGCTTCTCTCCACCTTGCGTAAGCCTGACAATACCCGGCAAATGCCATTGTGTCTGCCTCCGTCAGAACGCCCATATCTTCTAAGACGCTGCTTATTCTTTCCCACTCTTCTTTTGCTTCATCCTCAAGCCAGTCAGGGCAGACAGGGAAGCCTTGGGGCTTGGGTTCGTTGGTGTTAAGCTGACGACCTCCGGGGTTTCCCTCAAGCTTCTTCAGCAATGTAGGCTTCGGCTTTCTTCCTCTTGTCGCCATACTCTCACCTCCTTCAAGACCCCCTCATTTAATTTCGCAGAAATCTCTTTGAATGGGGCGCTTCGGTCTTTAGCATAAAGTCTTCAGGGATTAAATTACCCCCTCCCAAGTCGCTCAAAACTCATACCGATACTCCTTATTCATGTTTCCGTTCATATCCTCAGTCAGGGTCTTTCTGTCATGGCATTGTTTACAAAGACTTTGCCAGTTTTCTTTGTCCCAGAATAAACTTCTATCTCCTTTGTGTGGAATGATGTGGTCAACAACTGTTGCCTTGACATATCTTCCTTCAGCCTTGCATCTCTCACAAAGTGGATGTGCTTTCAAAAATGCCTTGCTCGCCTTTTGCCATTTGCTCGAGTACAGTCTCTTGCCTTTTCCCTTTCCCTTGTGATAAATCTCATCAAGATGTAATGACCTGTGTAGTTTACAATACTTTTCGCCATAAGGCACAAGTTCGGGGCATCCGGAGTGTTTACAGGGCACAGCTGATTTATAAGGCATATTCTAAACCTCCTCGGTTTCTTACATTCTTTCACCAATACTATTATATAACAGTTAAATGTCATTTTGTGTAATGTCTTTTAAAATCTTACACTCAAAATCTTTCAACGCTCTTCTATGTATGTTTCTTATGTGCCCATATGAATAGTGCATTTCGTCTGAAATACTGTCCAGCTTTTTAAATTCAACATACCGCTTGTACAAGAGTTCTCGATATATGGTCTTGTCAATGCTCTGTATCTGGTTAATTACGCGATGTTTCTTGTCAAAATATTCTCCGACTTCGTTCTGTATCTCCGTTTCAAGGTCGATCACCTTGTCGCACAGTTTCGTGAACTTAGCTTCTCCGGCAATGCTCCCGCCTGTTACCTTTTCTTCGCCATAGTCAAGGGAGCCTGTAGAAGTCATAGCTGCTCTAAGCATTTCAAGCTCATCCTTTTTTTGTTTAATAGCAACATCAAGCCTTTGAAGCTGCTTCAAATACTCACTTGCTTTCATCAATAATAGCCCCCTTGATAGCTTACAATTCATCCTAAGAACCAGCTCTCTCTTTGCTTATGTTCCACGGAAACTCCCTGCGCATATTTTCCTCGCCCATAATAGGGACGAGACTGTCTTTCATAAATAAGGGTATATTTTGTTTGTTGCATAGTTTTGAAATATCCTC
>CANRPW010000034.1 GCA_947632615.1 uncultured Clostridia bacterium
GCTTCCTGTCCTGTCCGAACCCCGAACCCCGCCCCGCCCTACTCCGAAAGACGGTGGCAGAAAGGAAAATAAATGAAAAGTTTTGATATTATTGTTACTTCAACCTTTGGCTTAGAGGCTGTTGTCAAAAGAGAGCTTAGGGACTTGGGCTATGACGGCTTTAAGGTGAAGGACGGCAGCATAGAATTTAAGGGAAACGAAAGAGATATTGCCATTCTTAATCTATGGCTTCGGAGCGGCAGTCGTGTTCTTATAAAGCTGGCTGAATTTCAGGCTCTTACATTTGAAGAGCTTTTCAGGGGCGTTTATGACATTGACTGGCAGAACATTATACCTCAGGAGGGAAGATTTACAGTAAACGGACGTTCTGCAAGGTCTCAGCTTTCCAGTGTGCCTGCCTGTCAGTCCGTAGCCGAAAAGGCGATCATAAAGAAATTACAGACAAAATATGAAATAGAGCATTTTCCCAAAAGCGGCAGCAGATATATTGTTCAGATAGCCCTTCAGAAGGACGTTGTCACAGTCACCCTTGACACCTCGGGCACTCCCCTTTACAAGAGAGGTTATCGCCGTGCCATAGGCGCTGCTCCGCTTAAAGAGACCATGGCGGCGGCAATGGTAGAGCTTAGCTATTGGAAAAAGGATCGCCTGCTTATAGACCCCTGCTGCGGCTCGGGCACTATACTTATAGAGGCAGCCCTTATGGCAAAAAATATTGCTCCCGGGCTTAACAGAGAATTTGACTTTGAAAGCTGGGGTATGATAGACCCTGCTTATATGGAGGAAGAAAAAAGGCGCGCCATAGCCTCTATAGATAATGAAATCAAGCCTAAGCTCATAGGCAGCGACATAGACGGCGATATACTTAAGCTTGCAAAAGAAAATGCTGAAAGAGCAGGAGTAAGTGACTGCATAGAGTTTAAGCAGCTTCCTCTTGAAGATGTCACCCTTGAAGAACCCTACGGAATATGTATCTGCAATCCGCCTTATGCCCAGAGAATGGGCGAGCTTGAAGACGTAGAGCAGCTTTACAGAGATATGGGTAGGATATTCGGCAGCGACAAAACATGGTCGGCTTATTTTCTCACCTCTCACGAGGGCTTTGAAAGGCTTTACGGCAAAAAGGCAGACAAAAAGCGCAAGCTGTTTAACGGCAATGTAAAAACCGACTATTATCAATATTTTGGCAGTCGCCCACCTAAAAAGGATAAAATATAAATCGGGCTTTACTTTAATATTTTGTTGTGTTATTATAGTTTTATTGATTTGAAATAAACATAAGGAAGAAAAGCGTATGTATACTTTAAAAACCGAAAACAGTTTTAATTCGGCTCATTTTCTTGCAGGCTATGAGGGAAAATGCAGCAACATACACGGGCACAGGTGGCGTGTTATAATAGAAATAAAAAGCAGCAGGCTTAAAAACGACAAACAGACAAAGGGAATGGTTGATGATTTTTCCACATTTAAGGAAAACGTCCGTAAAGAAACAGACTTTTACGACCACGCCCTTGTAATAGAAAAAAACACTCTTAAACCTGCTACGCTTGCCGCCCTTAAGGATGAGGGCATTAAAATGATAGAGCTTGATTTTCGCCCTACTGCCGAAAATTTTGCTAAGCTTTTTTATGACCGCTTTAAGACCTTAGGCTATGACGTAAAAAAAGCCACCGTATATGAAACGCCCAACAACTGCGCCACCTACAGCGAGGAATGACATGAACTATAACGTATGTGAAAAATTTATAAGCATAAACGGCGAGGGAAGAAATGCAGGCAGTCCCGCTGTTTTCATACGCTTTAAAGGCTGCAATTTAAAATGCTCCTACTGCGACACCGAATGGGCAAACAAAAAGAATACTCCCTGTGAGGTAATGACAGAAGATGACATTTATAAATATATAAAGGAAAGCGGCATAGTAAGAGTTACATTAACAGGGGGCGAGCCTCTTATACAAAAGGGCATAGACATTCTTTTGGAAAAGCTTTGCTCTGATGACAGCCTTAAAATAGAAATAGAAACCAACGGCAGCGTAAGTATAGGCGAATTTATAAATTACAAAAACCGTCCTTCATTTACTCTTGACTACAAAACGCCCATCAGCGGCATGGAGGACAAAATGCTTGTTTCAAACTACGAGCTTGCAGACGAAAGAGATACTCTTAAATTTGTCTGCGGACATACGGACGACCTTGAAAAAGCAAGATATATCATAAACAAATATAAACCAAAGGCAAAAATATATTTCAGTCCTGTTTTTGGCAGCATAGAGCCTCGCACAATGGCGGAGTTTATTATAAAAAACAAAATGAATAATGTAAGTCTTCAGATTCAGCTTCACAAAGTAATATGGGAGTCTGACAAAAGAGGTGTTTAAAAATGATAGATACCACAAAAATAGAATATCACATCAGAGAAATTCTCAAAGCCTTAGGGGATGACCCCGAAAGAGAAGGGCTTAAAGACACTCCAAAAAGAGTGGCTAAAATGTATGCAGAGGTTTTTGAAGGCATGAACTATACAAACGAAGAAATAGCTAATATGTTTGACAAGACCTTTGAAGACGAAGACTACTTGACCCACAGCTCCGATATGGTGTTAGTAAAGGACATAGAGGTTTTCAGCTATTGCGAGCACCACATGGCGCTTATGTATGATATGAAGGTAAGCGTTGCCTACATACCAAAGGGAAAGGTAGTAGGTCTTTCCAAAATCGCAAGGATCTCCGATATGGCGGCAAGACGTCTTCAGCTGCAAGAAAGACTCGGAAACGATATTGCCGAAATAATGCACCTCATTACAGGCTCTGACGACATAGCCGTTATTATAGAGGGCTGCCACAGCTGTATGACGGCAAGAGGCATTAAAAAGACAGCGGCAAAAACCTACACCCATACTCTCAGGGGTCTTTTTGAAACAGACCCCAACTTAAGAGCAGCGGTAACAAAGGGGTGAGCATATGAAAGCGGCGGTACTTTTAAGCGGAGGCCTTGACAGCTCGACCTGTCTTGCTCAGGCTGTTTTTGAATACGGAAATGAAAATGTAATAGCCGTGTCTGTATTTTACGGACAAAAGCATATAAAAGAAATGGACTGCTCCAAAAAAATAGCGGACTATTATAATGTAAAGCATATATGTTTAAATCTTACCGATATATTTAAGTCAAGCAACTGCTCACTGCTTTCTCACTCAACAGAGGACATCCCAAAGGAAACCTACGAAAAGCAGCTTGAAAAAACAGAGGGCAAGCCTGTTTCTACCTATGTACCCTTCAGAAACGGTCTTTTCCTGTCCTCTGCGGCGGCAGTGGCTCTCTCCGAGGGCTGCGGCGCGCTTTACTATGGCGCACATAGGGACGATGCGGCAGGCAATGCCTATCCCGACTGCAGTGAGGCTTTTTTTGCCGGCATGGCAAAAGCAATTTATGAAGGCAGCGGCGGACTTCTTACCCTTAAAGCTCCTTTTATTGACAAAAATAAGGCAGATGTTGTAAGGGTCGGCACAGAGCTTAAAGTCCCCTACGAGCTTACATGGAGCTGTTATGAGGGCGGAGATAAGCCCTGCGGAGTCTGCGGCACCTGCCGTGACAGGATAGAAGCCTTCAGACAAAACGGTCTTACCGACCCTTTAATGAAATAAGGTGAATTTATGTATAAATTTGACGTTCATATACATTCGGTGGCAAGCGGACACGCCTACAGCACAATAACCGAAAATGCACGCTATGCAAGTAAGAAAGGTCTTAAATTCATAGCCATAACAGACCACGCTCCTAATATGCCCGGCGGCGCCTGCGAGCTTCATTTTTTAAATCTTCATGTTCTCCCAAAATATATAGAGGGCATAAGAGTGCTTAAGGGCGTAGAGCTTAACATAATGGACGGAAACGGGACTATCGACCTTCCCGAAAGAATACTTAAAAAAATGGATGTGGTTATCGCAAGCCTTCACAAGGTGTGCATACCTCCGGGAGAGTCAACACAGGCTCTTATACATGCGGCAGAAAATCCTTATGTGCAAATTTTAGGTCACCCCGGCGACCCGAGGTATCCTATAGACATAAAAAAGGTGGTAACCGCCGCTAAGGAAACAAACACTCTCATAGAGATAAACAACTCATCCTTAGACCCCGACAATTCAAGACAGGGCGGCGAAAAGGTGATAGTGGAAATTATAAAGGAGTGTAAGCGCCAAAACCACAGTATTATTTTAGGCAGTGATGCTCACTATCACACCTATATAGGCGATTTTTCACGCATAACTCCCCTGCTTAAGGAGGCTGATATGCCCGATGAGCTTATTATAAACACCGATCCGCAAAAATTTTTAAATATGATAAACAAAAACCTCTGCGGCGAAAATTAAATTTTTGCTGTAGAGATTTTTTATATTATAATTTTACAAATTACCCTTTTAATATGCTAAAAAAGATGATATAATTGAAAAAAAGATTTGCAGAGGAAGGATCAAAATGGATTATAAAAAATTAGCTATAGATAAGCACAGAGAGTGGCAGGGTAAAATCGAGATAAAGACCCGCTGCCCTATAGAAACGGCAGATGACCTGTCGGTAGCTTATACCCCCGGCGTAGCAGAGCCCTGCCTTGAAATAAAAAAGGATAAAGACCTGTCTTATACATACACACGCCGCCACAATACTGTGGCAGTTATCACAGACGGCACAGCCGTTTTAGGCTTGGGAAATATAGGTCCCGTTGCAGGTATGCCCGTTATGGAGGGCAAATGTGTGCTTTTTAAAGAGTTTGGCGACGTTGATGCCATACCCCTTTGTGTAGAAACACTTTCTCCCGATGAAGTAGTTAAGGCTATAGCAATGTTCTGCGGCAGCTTTGGTGGCGTAAACCTTGAAGATATCTGCGCACCAAGATGCTTTGAGATAGAAGATAAGCTCAAAAAAGCCGTTGATATACCTATTTTCCATGACGATCAGCACGGCACTGCCATAGTTGTTCTTTCAGGCATAAGAAACGCTCTTAAGGTGGTAGGCAAAACCCCGGCAGAGTGCAAAGTAGCTATGTCAGGGGCAGGCGCCGCCGGCACAGCCATCGCCAGACTGCTGCTTACGGCAGGCTTTAAAGACATAACTCTCTGCGATATAAACGGCGTTATCAATAAAGACAACAACTACGCCGACAAATATTTGCAGGCTCTTGCCGAGATGACAAATCCCCGAGGCATTAAGGGCAAGCTTGCGGATGCAGTAAAGGGCGCAGACATATTTATAGGCGTTTCTGCTCCCGGGCTTCTCACCGAAGAAATGATAAAAACCATGAACACTGATGCAATTATATTTGCCATGGCAAACCCCACACCTGAGGTAATGCCCGACATAGCCATTAAGGCAGGGGCAAGAGTTGTAGCAACAGGCCGCTCTGACTACCCAAATCAGATAAACAATCTTCTTGCCTTCCCCGGTGTTTTCAGAGGCACTCTTGACGTAAGAGCAAGTGAAATAAACGAAGAAATGAAGCTTGCGGCAGCCGATGCCATATCCGAGCTTGTAAGCAAGGAGGAGCTTGCAAAGGGAGTTATAATACCCTCTCCTCTTAACAAAAATGTGGCAAAAAATGTAGCATCAGCCGTAGCTAAAGCCGCACGCAGAACAGGAGCTGCACGAATTTAATATGTATTACATAGACTTTGAAAAAATAATCAATTTTACCCCTGTTTCCAACAGCTTTATAGACAGATATGCAGGAAACGTAGACAGCGCATACATTGTTGTCTACATATACATAGTTAGAAATGCCATTAAAGGCAAGCAGCCCACAATTGCCGATCTGTCTGAGCGGTTTGGGCTCGAAAAAGAGGTAATACAAAAAATAATAACCTACTGGGACAGCGAGGGTATGTTTGACAAGCCCGTAAAGCCAAGCTATTCCCCGGCGGAAACCGCAAGGCTTTTAAGCTCCGACAGTGAAATATCAGGGCTTATTTCAACGGCAAGCGCAATTTTGGGCAAGGCCTTGGGTCAGAAGGAGCAAAGCACGATCCTCTCCCTCTACGACTATTACCGCCTGCCTATTGAAGTAATAACCATACTTTTGGGTCACTGCGCAAACTCTAATCACACCAATATAAGCTATATCGAAAAAATTGCCGTAGACTGGGCAGAAAAGGGCATAACCACCTCCGAGCAGGCAGAGGAATATTTAAAGCTCTATTTCGGAGATTTTACCAAAATTCTCAAAGCCTTCGGCATCTCCGGGCGGCTGGCAAATAAAAAAGAAAAGCAATATATGGAAAAGTGGCTTACGGAATATAAGCTCCCTTTAGAGCTTGTAACGGAAGCCTGCGAAGACTCCGTTATAAACACAGGCAAAACAAGCTGGAAGTATGCCGACACCATGCTCACCGACTGGTTTAAAAATAACATAACAACAGTTGAAGAAGCCAAAAAATACAGTGAAGAGCATAAGGTAAAGCCTAAAAAGACTTCCCCTAAGCCTACAGGCGAGCCTGTGAGAAAAACAAACAACTTCAGCAATTTTGAAGAAAGAGAATACGACGCCGAAGAGCTTAACAATTTAGCTCTTGAGTTTTTAAAGGAGCAAAGCGATGACACCTGAGATCTACAGCAAAATAATGAATGAATACAATTTCAAACAGACAAAAGCTGCAAAGCTGGCGGACAGGCGCAGGGAAGAAATATTTTACAATATCCCACGTATAAAAGACATAAGCGAGGAGCTTGGTGAGGTAAGTGTTTTAATGGCAAAAACCTTTGAAACGGAAAACCTTGATAAAAGAGCAGAGCGCCTTGCGGACATAAAGCGCCGTACGGAAGCTCTTTTAAACGAAAAAAAACAGCTTCTTACAAGCTCGGGCTACCCTGCTGATTATATGGAAAACGTATATGTCTGCCCTATATGCAAAGATACGGGCTTTGTAGACAACGAACAATGCTCCTGCTTTAAAGCCTCCGTTAGAGAAAAAATGTATGAAGACTCATCAATGAAAAGCGAAAACGACAGCGAATGTTTTGACGAGTTCAGGTTTGATTTTTACTCCGATAAAATAAATCCTAAATTGGGCACATCTGTAAGAAGATATATGGAAGGCGTTGTAAAGCTGTGCAAAGACTTCTCATCAGCCCCTGAAGGAAACATACTTTTTACAGGGGGCACGGGGCTTGGCAAAAGCTTTTTGTGCCACTCCATAACAAAGGCTCTTCTTGACAACAATATTGACGTTGTGTGCGATACGGCATTTTCGCTTTTTGAAAAGCTAATTAAAAACCGCTTCGATATAGACTCAGAAAGAGAATATAAAGACTCTGTTTTCAACTGCTCAGTCCTTGTAATAGACGACTTGGGCACTGAAAGTATAAATAAAATAACCGCATCTGAGCTTTTCAACATCATAAATCACAGGCTTATAAATAAAAAGCCCGTTGTTATATCCACCAACCTGTCTCCCGAAAAAATAAAAGAGGCATATTCCGAAAGAATATCCTCACGAATTATGGGCGAATACAGAGTAATTCCTCTTTTCGGCCCCGATATAAGAATATTAAAAAAGCAGAAGGGATAACATAAAGCAAGAGGTGATATACCCATGCTTCTGCAGCTTGCCATGCTTCCCGTGTTTTTATTCTGCTTATATATTTATAAATATGACAAAACACATAGAGAGCCGGCATTTCCGGCTCTTTTATGTTTGGTCTACGGCGCTCTGTGGGCTGCCCCTATCATACTTTTCGAGCAAATGGCAGCAGTACCCCAAATAAGCGACGATTTTATAAACACACTATATCAGTCCGCCATCACCGCGGCGCTGCCCGAAGAACTTTTTAAGCTTATACTTTTTATGCTTCTCATTTATAATCACCCAAGCTTCAACTGTCCCTTCGACGGCATAGTCTACAGTGTATTCATATGTATGGGCTTTGCAGGGGCAGAAAATATAGGCTATGTTTTTCACCCCTTGCTGGGCGGACTTAAGACTGCCATACTCAGGGGCATATTTTCAATACCCTGCCACGGCATATTTGCCGCAGTCATGGGATATTTCGCAGCCCTTGCCAGATTTAAAAAAGCATATTTTATTATATATGCTTTTATTGTTCCCTTTATACTTCATACGGTTTATGACTTTATACTTATTTACCCCTGCCCCTTCGACACCGAGCTTTTTATAATATATTTTGCCTTTCTTATAATACTTTGCTTAATATTAAAAAACAGGCTCACCTCATAAGCTTTAAAGAGGCAGCCTGTTTATTTTTACATTTGCTTTATATATTCTTCATAGCCCAATTTATTGAGCTTATCTACCTTGTGCATAACAGCCGTGTTAAGCCCTGCCTGATAGTCCTCAAGCTTCTTGGTAAGCTCCGGGTCTGAGAGCGCAAGTATCTTAGCCGCAAGTATGCCCGCATTTTTAGCCGCATTTATTGCCACCGTAGCAACAGGTATTCCGCTTGGCATCTGCACAATAGAAAGCAGGGAGTCAAGGCTTGCCACTGCGCTCGTCTTGATAGGCACACCGATAACCGGTACGGGAGTAAGCGCCGCCGTAACGCCTGCAACGTGAGCCGCTCCCCCTGCGCCTGCAATTATTACCTTTATTCCCCTGTCCTTTGCCGACTTTGCATATTCTACCATACGCTCCGGCGTTCTGTGAGCCGACACAAGGGTCACCTCAAAATCTATTCCAAACTCCTTAAGTATATCTGCACAATCCTTCATAACAGGCAGATCGGAATCGCTGCCCATAACTACTGCAACCTGTGGCATAATTTTCTTCCTCCTTAAAATTATCGCTCTGATAATTATATCAAAAATACCCTTATTTGACAAGTTTAAATTAACTTATCCCCTATGCTTTTATATAACTCGTAAGCCTCGTCAAGGGGCTTAAGCGCCCTTTCAAATATTCCGTTTACATAAGATATAAACATACCGTAATTTGTAATAGGCACTCCCTGTTCCTCCGCATGCCTTATTCTCGACTTCATTTCGGCGCCGTTCAGCATACAGCCGCCGCAATGTATTATAAGAGAATAGTCCCCAAGGTCTTTGGGAAACTCCGTTCCGCTGACAAACTCAAGCTCGGGCAAAAAACCGAGCTGCCCTTCAAGCATTTTAGGTATTTTCACCGTTCCTATATCGTCACACTGCCTGTGATGGGTGCAGCCCTCACATATAAGCACCTTATCTGTGGGCTTAAGGCTTTTGAGCCTGCCAATGCCCTTTATAAGCGGCTTAAGCTCTCCCTTATATCTTGCAAATAATATAGAAAAAGAAGTAAGAGGTATGTCCTGGGGTACGGTCTCACCCACAGCCTTAAAAGCCTGAGAATCCGTAATAACTATCCTTGGCTTAATGTGGGTAAGAGCCTCCTTAAGCTCGCTGTCACGGCACACATAAGCCAATGCGCCCTTGTCAAGTATGGCTCTTATGGTCTGCTGCTGAGGAAGTATTAGCCTTCCCTTGGGCGCAGCCTTGTCAATAGGCACAACAAGTATAGCCGTTTCCCCCGCTTCTATAAGCCCCTCTACAACAGAGGTCTCCTTTATAAGCCCCGAGGAATGTTTCACAATAAGCGCCTTAAGCTCGTCTATTCCCGTTTTTTCCTTTGCACTCACAAGCACATAGTCTATATTATTCTCAATAAAAAAGCTGTCATCTGACCCTTCATTAAGATCCCGCTTGTTAAAAACCCCTATTACAGGAATTTTCCTCTCCTTAAGAATTTGATAAAACTCTCTGTCCTCTTTTGTAACTCCCCTTTCGCAGTCTACCACCAAAACAGCAAGCTCCGTTTCGTCAAGCCTGCGAAGGGTCTTTTCCGTTCTTAACTCCCCAAGCTCCCCTACGTCATCATAGCCCGCCGTATCCGTTATAACAACGGGCCCCACAGGCAAAAGCTCCATAGCCTTAGACACAGGGTCGGCAGTAGTGCCCGGCACAACCGACACAATCGCTATATTCTGACCTGTAAGAGCATTTATAAGAGTAGACTTCCCGGAATTTCTGTTCCCGAAAATACCAATGTGGAGTCTTTCCGAATTTGGAGTATTATTCATATAAAAACCCCTTTCAATATTACCTATATACACTATCATTTTACGCCCGTCATACGCCAAGCCCCAAAGTAAAAGCCAACGCCCCAAAAATCGCCGTCAAAAACTTTCCTCCCCAAGGCGAAAAGAATTTTAGGCGAGGCGGGAACTCATTTGAGGGGTGGGCGGCCGGGGCTTTTTTGGCTTGGCACTAAGCCCGCGTAATAACCCACCGTTGCAGAATTGCCAAAACTTCCATAAAATAAGCCAAAAGGGTTCTCATACTGCGCCATAGGCATAAGAACCCTCTCTTTCATTCCTCAAATAATTTGTTTATAAATGTATAGCCGTCGGAAATATAGTTTCCGCTTTCCTTGGCTTCTTTTTCATTATAATTCCACTTATTGTTTAAAGGCTTTGTACTGTCATAAAGCATGTAAGGAACAGGGTCGTCGGTATGTGTACGGCAGCATATAGGCGTAGGATGATCCGGCAAAACAGCCATTCTGAAGTCAATACCTGCCTTTTCAAGCTCCTCTCTCACAACCTTTATAACTCTGCCGTCAAGATATTCTATAGCCTTTACCTTGCGCTCCACGCTTCCCTGATGACCCATTTCATCCGGGGCTTCCACATGGATGTATGCAAAGTCATACTCTCCCTTAAGGGCATTTACGGCAGCCATAGCCTTTCCTTCATAATTTGTATGAAGCGAACCGTTTGCACCCTCTACCTCTATATTTGTCATTTCCGCTCCCACAGCTATGCCCTTAAGAAGGTCTACAGCGGATATCATAACTCCCTTTTTATGATTCTTATTCTTAAAGGAGTCAAGGGCAGGCTTTGTTCCCGCTCCCCAAAACCAAAGACAGTTGGCTTTGTTAAGCCCCTTTTTCGCTCTTTCAATATTTATAGGATGGTTGTTAAGTATTTCATAGCTTTTCTCCATCATATCTCTGAAGCGCTTGTCCTGTGGCAGATATTTGCCTATCTTTTCAGTGAGATGGTCGTGAGGCTGAGCAAAGTCCATAACAATACCGTTGTCCCATATAAGAAGGTGTCTATAGCTGGTTCCCACATAAAACTTAAACTCATCATTTTCCAGCTCTTTTCTTACAGCGTCCAACAAAACAGCCGCATCCTCTGTAGATATTTCTCCCGAGCTGTGGTCTATTATGGTTCTTTCACCAAAGTCAATGCCCTCTTCTTCCGATACGGTCACTATATTCGTCCTTATTGCAATATCGGTAGACTTCATCTTAACGCCTATAGAAAGAGCCTCCAATGGCGAACGTCCGCTGTAATAATCAGCAGGGTCATATCCTATAACAGCCAGATTTGCCGTGTCAGACCCGGGCTTCATTCCCTCGGGTACTGTCTTTACAAGCCCGATTTCAGACATTTTTGAAAGTTCGTCCATTTCAGGTGTGGCGGCATATTCAAGGGGTGTTTTTCCCCCAAGCTCCTCTATAGGGTAGTCAGCCATGCCATCTCCCAAAACTATTACATATTTCATTTACTTCTTCCTCCTAAAGTAAGTATATATCTATATATTACCATCATTCCCCCTTCATTTCAAGCAAATATTTTACATACCATAATACTCCCCTGCTGTCCCGATTTCAAACATATCTTCCACAATTTACTCTAAGGCTATACATATTGCATAAATTTATTATAAAAATATAATGTTTGGTAGTGACTTTTGTAATGAAATGTGATATAATAGCTTTAAGTTTTTATAAATCATATATGAGAAGGAGGAAAATTATGAAAACTATTTGGAAAAAGTATTGCGACATAAACCTCGTAATAAGAATACTTGTGGGGCTTATTATAGGTACTGTCTTAGGTCTTTTTGTACCAGGCATAAGCCTTGGCGTTTTGGGCGATGTATTTGTAGGCGCTCTTAAAGCTATCGCGCCCATCCTGGTTTTTGTGCTGGTAGTTGCTTCTCTTGCAAGCGCAGGCTCGGGCATAGGCAAAAGATTTAGAACGGTTATAACACTTTATATGGTAAGTACATTCCTTGCTGCCTTTGTAGCGGTTATTGCAAGCAAGCTTTTCCCCGTTGTTCTCACCTTTCAGGAGGCTGCGGAAGGTACACCCCCAAACGGCATAGGAGAAGTGCTTTATTCACTCGTTATGAACATGGTAACCAACCCTATAAAATCCCTTGCGGAAGCAAACTACATAGGTATTCTTACATGGGCTGTTATTTTAGGTCTTGCTCTTAAACACCTTGCAGGTCCAGGCACAAAAAACACCCTTCAGGATATCGCCGATGCTGCCACAAAGGCTGTTCAGTGGATAATTAACTTCGCTCCCTTTGGTATTATGGGTCTTGTATATAAATCCGTTTCCGAAAACGGTCTTGAAATATTTACACAGTACGGCAAGCTCCTCGCAGTGCTTGTAGGCTGTATGCTTACTATAGCTCTTATAGTAGATCCTCTTATTGCAGGCATTTGCTTAAGAAGAAACCCTTATCCCCTTGTATTCAGATGCTTCAGAGACAGCGGACTCACAGCATTCTTCACAAGAAGCTCCGCTGCAAACATACCTGTAAATATGGCGCTTTGCGAAAAGCTCGGGCTTGATAAAGATGTTTATTCTGTTTCCATACCTTTAGGCGCAACCATTAACATGGACGGCGCTGCCATAACCATCACCGTTATGTCACTTGCCGTAGCAAATACACTGGGCATATCTGTTGATATTCCTACAGCGCTTATTCTCAGCATTATAGCAACCCTTGGTGCATGCGGCTCTTCAGGCGTTGCAGGCGGTTCGCTGCTTCTCATACCTATGGCGTGTTCACTACTTGGCATAAGCAATGACTATGCAATGCAGGCTGTTGCTATAGGCTTTATTATAGGCGTTATTCAAGACTCTCTCGAAACTGCCATTAACTCCTCAGGCGACGTTCTTTTCGCCGCAACCGCAGAGTTTATGGAATGGAGAAAGGAAGGCAAAGAGATCAAATTCTGATAAATTCCAAAAAAAGACTGTCTTGCCGAAAAATCGGTAAGACAGCCTTTATTTTTTTTACAGATCTTTAAGAAGACATTATTCCTGAGTATTATCTCCTGCCATCTTCTTTTCCTGTGCTTCGATCATCTTCTTGACCATATAACCGCCTACATAACCATTCTGAGCGGATGTTAAGTCACCGTTATAGCCCTTCTTTAAAGGTACGCCGATCTCGTTTGCTACTTCATATTTGAAATCTTCCATAGCCTTTTTTGACTCGGGTACGTTTATCTTGTTTGATGAACCACCGCTGTTGTTATTACCAGACATAATAAAATACCTCCTAAAATTTGCTGCCAAAAAAATTATACTTATAGGCAGTAGATTTTGTAACCTTGTTACGCTATTATTTTGTCTTAGAATGTTTTTATTATAACAGGTAAAAAATGAGAACCAAACTTAAATAAATCTCAAAAAACAAATTATTATCTATTTATTTACATACCCAAGAGCTTTCATAGTCCTTCGGGCAGCTTCCTCAAAACACCTTTCAATATTTATTATATCCATTTCATTTTCAAAAATCTCTTTACCGTCAGGCATTACAAACACTCTCTTTGCTTCAATTTTTTTCATTTTATTATCACCTCCAAAGCTTCATCATAGCACAAGCCATAAAAAGCTATATTATATCATATACATTTTACGCTTATTCAAAAAGGAATGATGTTATGAATAATAAAAAAGCAGCAGCTTATATAAGAGTTTCAACAGAGGAACAGACAGAATACAGCCCTGCGGCACAGCTAAAAGCCATAGAAGACTACGCCATAAAAAATAATATGTATATAGCAAAAACTTATGCCGATGAGGGCATAAGCGGCAGAACTGCCAAAAAGCGCCCTGCCTTTATGGAAATGATAGCCACTGCCAAAAAATATAAAGACTCCGAAAACAAGCCCTTTGAGGTCATACTTGTGCATAAGCTCGACCGCTTTTCACGCAACAGAGAAGAAAGCATAGTATATAAGTCAATGCTCAGAAAAGAATGTGGAATTAAAGTAATAAGCATAACAGAGCATATTGAAAATGACAAGTTTTCGGTAATATTAGAGGCAATGCTGGAAGCCATGGCTGAGTATTATTCCCTAAATTTATCGGATGAGGTAAAAAAAGGCATGACAGAAAAAGCAGAAAGAGGGGAATATATGGCAACCGCCCCCTTTGGCTATATGTGGAAGGACGGCGTCTTGCTCATAAACGAAGAAGAAGCCGCCTATGTACGCTATATATTTGAAAGCTATGCAGCCGGAAAAAGAAACAAATCCCAACTTGCATCCGAATTAAATTCAATGGGAGTAAAAACTCACAGAGGAAATAAAATCGAGAGCAGAACCATTGACTATATTTTAAAAAATATTACATATAAAGGCTATGTACGCTGGTGTCCTTTCGGAAAGGTAAATTACAGAAATACAGACACTTCAAATTCTATAATAAGAAAGGGCAGCCACCCACCCATTATAAGCGAAGAGCTTTATCAAAAAGCACAAAAAAGGTCAGAGCTTGACTCAAAAAGCGCCAAAAAAAGAGCAAAGGAAACAAGAAAGCATTGGCTCACGGGCATAATAAAATGCAGCCATTGTGGGGCATCTCTATATTATATGAAAAGCACAAAAAGTCTTCAATGTATAAACTATCAGCACGCATCCTGCCCTATTTCTCACTCCATAACAGAACGCAAAGCAACCGCAGCAATACTCACAGAGCTTAACAACACAATAGGTAAAATTAATTTAGAAGATTATAAGCTCATTACCCAAACCGACGAACAGCTTATGCTAAGCAAAAACATAGAAAAACTAAAAAACCGCCTTAAAAGGCTTAAAGAAGCATATATTGACGGAGTAATAACTCTCTCCGAGTTTAAAGAAGAAAAAGCCATCTGCCAAGGGCAAATTAAAAAAATTCAAACGAGTTCTGACAGCTCTGCAAATAAAAAAACGTCCCACAAGGAGCGTATAAAAAATATAGCCGAAATAATAACCTCAGATGATTTTTCTTATGAAGAAAAAAATACAGCCTTAAGACAAATATTTCAGAAAATTGTTTATGACAAACAGAAATTCATATTTTATTATTATTTATGATCACATAAAACAATAAGGCCCTCCATACTGCGTAAGAATTATCTTTGCAAGTGCAGGGTCTTTTCTTTTAATTTTTATAGGAAATTCTAACTTTTTTTCATATATCCACATATTTATTACTCCTTTTTTATAATATTTATAAGCCTATCAACCTTTGCTGCAAGCAGAATTGGAAATTCCGTTTATGTCAAAGTTAAAGCAATAGTCCTGGGGCCAAGGTTCGTTTATCCAGCCGAAATATTTGTTATCGGATGGAGATCTGAAGGAGTAAAGAGGACCAACATTTTCTTCATAAAGATATCTGAGGTTATCTGCCTCTGATATTACGGCATTATACCTTTCTATAGCTTCATCATCATCGGGATGTGTGTTTAAATAAAGTGCCAAGTCTGTTGCCAAAAAATCCAAAACCGTAAGACGTTCCAAAAGATTGTCTTTATTCATTTAATAAATGCCTCCTTTAAAATTTATTTATGGCACATACAGCCGTTTGATATGGGCTTTTTACCACAGTCGGTTTTTAGGGGAGCCGCCTGTCCAAAGGGCATTTTGTAGGGCTTGTTAAGCTCCGGAAAAACCGTGCCGTTTACCAAAGCCTCACATGGCGAATAAAGACTGCATATAATTTGCATAGGAATATATGCCACAGCCAAAGACTTGGGTCTTATTACATCGTCAAAGCCCTTACATACGGGCTTATCACGACATACATCTAAATTATTTTTATACATAATAACCTCCCACTTACGCCAACATACTTAGAATAATAGTACATTAAGACGAATATAATTTATATTTTATAATATTCCGAGAGAGGTGTTTTGTTACAGTCTACCTTATATAAGTTTCAAGCCTTTTGAATACAAGCTTGCAGGCAATTCCCGTAAAATAGCCGCATACTATTCCGCCAAGCATAAGAGCCGGAGCATACCACACTACAGCAACATTTTCAGTAATTATTACAGCTGCCAAAAGCTGACCTAAGTTATGAAATATTCCCCCCACAACACTTGTAAACTGCATCATTTCCTTTTTAAAGAACAATTTGGCAATATTCATGGCAATAAGGCACATTACTCCCCCTGCTATGCTATACCAAAACGAAACTATCTGCCCTGCAAAAACAGATGCAAGAAGTATGCGGAGCAAGAGTACAACTGCCGCATCCTTTCCCGAATAAGCATAAAGTACAAAAAGTGTGATTATGTTAGCCAGCCCTATTTTAATTCCCGGTATGGGCACAAGCGGAGGTATAAGACTTTCAAGCGTAAATATTATCAAAGCTATAGCCACAAGCAGCGCAAGCATTGCCGTATGCCGTGTATTTGTTTTATTCAATATTATCACCCTATCCTACAGAAGCATCGGCTTCATCTTCGCCGCCCTTTATTTTTATAACAACCTTATTAGGCAGACAAACTATAGGCACAAGCCCGTCAGAAATGTAACCTTGATTAACACATATTTTATCGGGACAACTCGCAGACATTACTCTTATTCTGCCATTTTCCACACGTACTATATTATACTCGTTTTCGTCGCCTACTGTAAATTCATAGTCATTGTCTACGCCGTTCAGATCTATGGTTTTTATAAGCTCGCCATCCTTATAGACCTCTGCCGCAACTCGGGTCTGCTTATAATTATATACCGCAAATGAAACGCAACTCAAAACCACGACCAAAATAATCAATATTATATGAGGTAAAAACTTTTTCATAACATCAGCCCTTCTTTACAAAATTTTATCAATATAAACAGGCCGTGTCAATATCTATTTTGCATTGACTAAAGCTCATATTTGAGTTATTATATATATAAAATTTGAGGATAATAAATATAGGAGTGATATAAAATGTCAAATTGCGACAGCTGTCCTTCAAAAGGCAAATGCGGAAAAAACGAAGCCGACTGCGGTGTCAGCCAGATCCCTGAAAACAAAATTAAAAATGTCCTTGGCGTTATGAGCGGCAAGGGCGGCGTAGGAAAATCTACTGTTGCGGCTATGCTTGCAAACGAGCTTGCTAACAGAGGCTATAAGGTAGGCTTGTTAGATGCTGACATAACAGGTCCCAGCGCAGTAAGGCTTACAGGTCTTACAGACAAAAGAGCCTACAGCGACGGCAAGCATTTTCTACCTGTAGAAACAGAAAATGGCGTTAAGGTAATAAGCCTCAATCTTATGCTTGACAACGAAAACAGCCCCGTAATATGGAGGGGAAGCCTACTTTCAAGCTGTGTTATACAATTTTGGAATGAGGTTTTGTGGGGAGAGCTTGACTACCTCATTCTCGATATGCCTCCGGGAACAGGCGATATAACTCTGACTGTAATGCAAAAAATACCTCTTTCAGGCTTAGTCATGGTAAGCACCCCGCAGGATATGGTATCTATGATCGTTTCAAAGGCAATAAATATGGCAGGCATGCTGAAAATCAGAATACTTGGCATAGTTGAAAACATGAGCTATCTCATCTGCCCGCATTGCGGCGAAAAAATAAAAGTATTCGGTGAAAGCTCCTCTGTCCTTTCCGAACAAACCGGACTAAAGCTTTTAGGTGAGCTTCCAACAAATCCCTCTGTTTCTGCAATTTCCGAAAACAGCCTGAACGCTGTAGATGAAGCTATAAAACAGGAATTTTCTAAAATAACGGACAATATACTCTCCGAACTGAAATAATTTATAAAAAGTTGCTCGAGGTTCGGACTCGATATCGCATACTGCGATATCGAGTCCGAACCCCGACCCGCGGGGGAAATCAGCCAAAGAGGGCGGCGAAGCCGCCCTCTTTGGCTGATTTCCCCCGCGGGTCGGGCAGGAAGAAGAGAATATTTGGCTAAAGCCAAATATTCCCTTCTTCCTGCCTGAGCACTATATACCCAAAATTACCTGTCAGAATAGATTTTATTATTCAATTTAGATTTGCAGTAATAATGCATTTTGTAATCAATAACTGTATAAAGTCATGATTTTCCATAAGGGTATTATGTTGATTTGCCCGATGTCTATGTTCGATATCGCTGTGTGCGATATCGAACATAGACATCGACCCGTGGGGCAAGCAGCAAAAGGGGGCGGCTAAGCCGCCCCCTTTTGCTGCTTGCCCCACGGGTCGGGTATGACAACGGGGTGATTGGCAAAGCCAATCACCCCGTTGTCATACCCGAGCCACATATTATCTATAGCTTATCAGAAAATTTTTTAGCGTTGCCCGGGTCTAAGGCTCGATATCGCTTACAGCGATATCGAGCCTTAGACCCGACCGGCGGGGGAAAGAAACCAAAGGGGCGGCTCTGCCGCCCCTTTGGTTTCTTTCCCCCGCCGGTCGGATAGGATAATGTGGTGTTTGGCAAAGCCAAACACCACATTATCCTACCCGAGCCGCATATATTAAAGCACTCATCATGTAAAAACCCAAATAAAAAATTTATTTTAAGGCAATAAAAAATGTTGAAGTATATTTACTTCAACAATTTTTGCATGATTTAATATAACAGGGGCGGAAGGAATCGAACCCTCGCCAAAGGTTTTGGAGACCCCTATCATACCATTAGACCACGCCCCTATGAACCTATCTGAATAACTAAAACACCTGATAACTTCTTATCACATTTGTGTTCATTCTTGAAAATTGCTCTGATCTTTGAGGTTTCTCTTTCGAG
>CANRPW010000035.1 GCA_947632615.1 uncultured Clostridia bacterium
AAGAAAAAGGAATTATATAGCTCATTGTGGGCGAGTTGTGATAAATTAAGAGGCGGAATGGATGCCTCGCAATATAAAGATTATATCTTGACGCTGCTGTTTGTGAAGTATGTTACCGACAAGTTTAAGGGCGAATTGTATCCGGACATTGTAATTCCGGAAGGCGGCAGCTTTGATGACATGGCTGCGCTTAAGGGTACAAAAAACATCGGCGAAGATATGGATAAAATTATTGCAAAACTTGCGGAGGAAAACGATCTTCGCGGGGTTATTGATAACGCGCATTTTAATGATGAGACAAAACTCGGCAAAGGCGATGAGATGGTTCAAAAACTGACCGGACTTATCTCTATTTTTCAGCGTCCCGAATTTAACTTTTCCAAGAACAAAGCCAGCGGGGATGACATTCTTGGTGATGCCTATGAGTATTTAATGAGAAACTTTGCTACGGAAAGCGGCAAGAGCAAGGGCCAATTTTATACTCCTGCCGAGGTTTCAAGGGTTCTTGCCAAAGTTATCGGTATAGATAAAATTACTTTCAGAAAAGAAGGATATAGTGTATATGATCCGGCTTGCGGCTCGGGTTCCCTTCTCATTAAAGCTGCCGATGAAGCGCCGATTGAGGTGTCTGTTTGGGGACAGGAAAAGGATGTTACGACTGCCGGTCTTGCAAAAATGAATTTTGTCTTACATAACAAAGCAACCGGAGAGATAAGAGCGGCAAATACTTTTTCTGCTCCTCAGTATTTTGAGGATGAAAAAGAAACTGTTTTGAAAAGATTTGATTTTGCAGTTGTAAATCCTCCGTTTTCGCTCAAAAATTGGACGGACGGCTTAAAAGATTATGGCAGATTTGATGGATATGGCGACAGACCACCCGAAAAAAACGGCGACTTTGCTTGGCTTTTACATATTTTAAAATCATTAAAATCCACAGGAAAAGCAGCGGTGATTTTGCCTCACGGTGTGCTTTTTCGAGGAAATGCGGAAGCAACCATCCGCAAGGCAATCGTGGATAAAGGTTATATTAAGTGTATTATCGGATTGCCCGCCAACCTGTTTTACGGAACGGGTATTCCTGCCTGCATTATTGTCATCGATAAATCAGATGCGGATGAGCGTAAAGGCATTTTTATGATCGACGCAAGTCGTGATTTTACGAAAGACGGAAATAAAAACCGTCTGCGCGAGCGCGATATTTACAAAATCGTTACCACGTTTAACGAGCAGATTACAGACGATCCGAAATATGCCCGCTTTGTTCCCAATGATGAAATTAAGATCAAAAACGAATATAATTTAAATATTCCGAGGTATATTGACAGCAGCACATCGGAAGATACGCAGGATATTGAAGCGCATCTTCATGGCGGCATTCCGGCTTGCGATGTGGATTCTATGCAAAATTACTGGGATGTTTTTAAAAACCTCAAGAACAAATTATTTTCTGTAATGCGGGAGGGGTATTATCAGCTTAATGTGGAAAACGATAAAATCCGCAGCACTATTTATAACGATGACGAATTTTCCAAGTATGCGGACAGGATCGATGCCGCCTTTACCGCATGGCAAAACGAGGTGGATGAATCGTTAAGAAATATATCCGATGATGTAAATGTTAAAAAGTTCATTGCAGGGCTTTCCGAAAAATTGGTAGAACAATTTGAAGATATTGAACTTGTCGATCGGTTCGATGTCTATGAGGTGTTGCTTTCCTACTGGCAGGAAGTCATGTCGGACGATGTATTTCTTCTTAAGTATGACGGTTATAAAGCAGGCAAAGAAATCGAAAACATCATAGAAGTGACCGAAAATAAAAAGGGAGAAAAGAAAGAAAAAATTAAGGGCTGGGAAGGGAAAGTCATTCCGAAAGCGATTATAGAAAAAGTTTATTTTGCGGAAGAACGGAAAGAGATAGATAATGCCCAAAGGATTGTTGATGAAACACAAAGAAAACTGGATGAATGGATTGAAGAAAATACAGGGGATGACGGTTTTCTTCGTGAATATCTGAATGACAAAGACGCTATTGATGCAAAAGCGGTTCGTGCAAAACTGAAAGAACTCAAAAAAGCTGCTCCGGATAGCGAAGAATATAAAATATTATTTACTTATACCGAGCTTTCGACTAAAGCGAAAGAATATTCAAAATTAGTCAAGGACTTAAACATTGCACTTGATGAAAAGGAAAAGGGAAAGTATGCGGAACTTACCGTTGATGAAGTGAAAGAACTTCTTGTAAATCATAAATGGTATTATACAATTTTTGACGGAATCGCAGCGCTCTATTCCGCTACCTCTCATAATATGGCAAACCGGATTACGGAGCTTGCCGACCGTTACAAGTCAACTTTGTCGAGCCTTGAAAAAGAGATTGAGGACTATGAAACAAAAGTAAGATCTCATTTGGAGAGGATGGGATTTGCATGGTAAAGGAAGGATATAAGGAAACAGAAATCGGAATTATTCCGGAAGATTGGGCAGTCATTCTTTTTGGAAATTGTTTTAAGATGCTTCCCAATAACACTTTGTCACGTTCGAAATTGAACGACGATATAGGAACAGTAAAAAATATTCATTATGGTGATATTCTTATTAGATTTAATAATATTTTAAATTGTTCTAATGAAAAAATTCCGTATATGGCAAATGTTCCAAAAAATGTAAATCCAATGTTGTTGAAGGATGGTGATATTGTAATTGCAGATACTGCCGAAGATGAAACTGTAGGTAAAACCATAGAAATATCTTATACACATAATCAACAAATTGTATCAGGATTACATACCATACCATGCAGGAAAACATTTCCAGAATTGTTTGCAAATGGCTGGTTAGGTTATTATATGAATCACAGTATGTATCACGATCAATTATTGCCGCTTATTACAGGAACAAAAGTATCTGCTATTTCAAAATCAGCTATTGTAAATACTTTCATTTTGGTTCCTTCTTATATTGAGCAGCAACGCATTGCAGAAGTGCTTTCTGATATGGATAGTCTTATTTCTTCTCTTGAAAAGCTGATAGAAAAGAAAAAGGCGATCAAGCAAGCGTGTTTACAAAAAATGTTTCCAAAGCCGGGTGAAAATGTTCCTGAAATGCGCCTGCCCGGATTTACGGGGCCTTGGGAACAGCATAAGTTGGGGGAACTTGTGAAGCGTAGTTCAACTATAGGGACAGACAGAGAACTCCCGAGAGTAGAATATGAAGATATTATTTCCGGAACAGGCATGCTGAACAAGGACATATTCGCAAAGGTAAGCAGCAAGGCAGGAGTGAAATTCCATACAGGTGATGTCCTCTACGGCAAACTTCGTCCTTATTTGAAAAATTGGCTTCTGCCCTCATTTTCAGGGCTTACAGTCGGGGATTTTTGGGTTTTACAGCCACACAATATTGATAGCCACTTCCTCTATTCTTTGATTCAAAGTGACCAATTTGACGAAGTAGCAAATCAATCAACAGGAACAAAAATGCCCCGTGCAGATTGGAACTTAGTCTCTAAAACAGAATTTGAGATTCCGTCAAGTAGGCAAGAACAAGTACAGGTTGGGCAATTTTTGATTGACCTTGACAACCTTATCACTCTTCATCAGCGTAAGCTGGAAAAATATAAAAAGATAAAACAAGGCATGATGGAACAACTCCTGACAGGCAAAATCAGACTGACAGCAGACGAACCATATTCTAACAAGGAGGAAACTTAAATGGCTCACATTGGCGATAGCGAAAGAAAAACGCAAAACAGGGTGCTCCGGTTTTTTCAGGACACGCTGCACTATACCTACATAGGGAATTTGTCCAAACAGGAAAATTCTAATATTATAGAGGACAGGCTGTATTCCTATCTCAAAAGCCGCGGAAATTCCGAGGGGCTTATCCGAGGCGCCATAGATGAATTGAAAAAAGCATCTTTGAATTTACAGCAAGGCTTATGTTCTGCCAATCAAGCAGTTTATTCTCTTTTGAAATACGGAGCAAAAGTATCTGAAAGCGCTGACCGACCTAAAAAGACGATTTATTTTATTGATTTTGAAGATGTTGGCAACAATGATTTTTGTATTGCGGAAGAGGTCACCATTATTGGAAATCATGAGAAACGACCTGACTTGGTTGTGTATGTAAACGGCATTGCCCTTGCGGTAATTGAACTTAAAAGCAGCAGGGTTTCTGTTGCAAACGGTATCCGACAAGATATAGCAAATCAAAGAGAGCATTTTATTAAAAACTTTTTTACCACAATTCAATTTTGTGTTGCAGGTAATGAAAGCGAGGGTATGCGATACGGCACTGTCACCACGAAAGAGAAATATTATCTTGAATGGAAAGACGACGGGTTTCAAGAGTTTAAAGACGAGTGTGATGAAACAGATCTTTTGATTGAGGAAAAATGCAAAGATATTCCGGAAAGACTTTACAGGGATTTGTTCTGCATATTCTATAAGAAACGGTTTCTTGACCTTATTCATAATTTTATTGTTTATGACAAGGGAAGGAAAAAGGTTTGCCGCTATAATCAGTATTATGCCATAAAGCGTGCGCAGAACAGGCTGACAAAAAAGAAACAGGGCGGGATTATATGGCATACACAGGGAAGCGGAAAGTCGCTTTCTATGGTATGGCTTTCAAAGTGGATCCTTGCCAATAATCCAAACGCAAGAGTGCTGATCATTACCGACCGCGAGGAACTGGACGAACAAATTGAAAAGACCTACAAGGGCGTCGATGTTGATGTTAAGCGAGCCAAAAGCGGCAAAGACCTCATTGCGAAACTCAATTCTTTTGAGGACAGGCTCATTTGTTCACTGATTCATAAGTTCGGCAGACGGGGCGGCGAAGTAAAAGAAGCGGACTATAATAAATATGTGGAAGAATTATATGCGGCTTTACCGAAAGATTTTTCTGTAAAAGGCGATGTGGTTGTTTTTGTGGACGAATGTCACAGAACACAGTCCGGTAAGCTGCATAAAGCGATGGAAACGATTCTTCCGGACAGCATATTTATCGGCTTTACCGGCACTCCGCTTCTTAAAACGGATAAAAAGACAAGTCTTGAGGTGTTTGGCGGGTACATTCATACCTATAAGTTTGACGAAGCGGTTCGTGACGGTGTTGTTCTTGATTTAAGATATGAAGCAAGGGATATTCCTCAAGATATAACATCACAAGAAAAAATAGATGAATGGTTTGAAATAAAAACCTCTGGTCTTACCGACAGAGCAAAAGCAAAGCTGAAGGCCAAATGGGCAAATATGCAGAAAGTGTTTTCTTCAAAGTCAAGGCTTGAAAAAATAGCAAATGATATTATCTTTGATTTTGAAACAAAATCAAGACTTATGGATGGGAACGGAAATGCAATTCTGGTAGCAGGATCCGTTTATTCCGCATGCCAGTATTATGATATTTTCCAAAACAAAGGATTTAAAAAATGTGCAATTATTTCATCTTATGAGCCGTATGCGGGAGAACTCCGAACAGAAGCGGTAAGCGATGATGAAGACACTGAAGTTTTCACCAAATATGAAATATATACCAAGATGCTTGACGGCAACAGCGTGGATGAGTTTGAAACAGAGGTCAAACGCAAATTTATTGATGAGCCTGAGAATATGAAGCTTTTAATCGTGGTGGATAAATTGCTCACCGGATTTGATGCTCCGCCATGCACATATCTTTATATTGATAAGGCTATGCACGATCATGGTCTGTTCCAAGCCATTTGCCGTGTAAACCGATTGGCTGACGAAACGAAAGAGTTTGGTTACATCGTTGATTATAAGCAATTATTCGGAGATCTCTCCGACGCTATCAATACATATACAACAGGTGCATTTGAGGATTATGACGCCGAAGATGTCGAAGGATTATTGAAGGACAGAAACGAAGAAGCCAAAAGGTATTTTCTTACTATTTTAGAAGAACTTGAGGAGATTTGTGAAGGTGTTGAGGAACCAAAAGAGGAAAAGGATTATATCAAATATTTTTGCGGTGAAAACGGGATGGATTTCGAGCAGGACGAGGTGTTTGCGAGAAGCAGAGAAAAGCTATATCGTTTAGTAAACAAGCTCATGCGGGCATTCGCGGAGTTTAAGCCCATCATGCCGGATATGAATTATTCGAGAGACCAACAGGAAAAATTTGAAAAAAGAGTGACTTTCTTTATTGAATTAAGCGAAACGATCGGTCAGGCAAGTGGTGATTTTATTGATTTAAAGCAATATGAACCTGGAATGAGGTATCTTATAGATAATTACATCACTGCCTTTGACGCTGAACAGATCGGCGCTTTAAATGATTTTACTCTTCTCGATTTCATTCTGGAAAAGAAAGAAAAAATGTCGGAGGGAAGCGAGGGCGAGAAAGAGAGCGCCGCAGAAGCTATTGAGAACAATATTCGTAAAAAAGTGGTTGAAAAAATAGTAATCAATCCGGCATATTATTCAAAAATGTCTCAAATATTAGAACAGCTGATTCTGGAAAGAAAGAAAAAGGTAATTTCATATAAGTCCCTGATAGAAAAATATATTGAACTGGCTAAAAATGTGTCCGAGCCCCAAAACAATACGAAATATCCGGAATCGGTAAGGGCAAGTTCCGCTATGCGAGCCTTTTACGACAACTGCGGTGAAGACGAAGAATTGGCAATAGCACTTCACAATGCGGTTTTAGAATCAAAACAGGAGGGGTTCAGAAATAACGCCGTTAAGGGAAGAAAGATAAAAAGAGCAATTCACAGGATTTTGAGCGATCCTTCCGAAGTGGATAGAATTTATAAATTGATTGTAGAACAAGAGGAATATTAAATGTATATAGAAGTGAATGGGATTTCTGTTGAAATTACAAAAAAGAATATTAAAAATATGCACTTGTATGTTCAGCCGCCCGATGGACGGGTTCAAGTGTCGGCACCAAAATATTTGTCTGATGAAAGTATTATTCTTTTTGTGCGCACCAAAATCGGATGGATAAAAAAACAGCAGGAAAAATTTAAAAACCAGCCTCGTCAAACAGAACGTCAGTATGTTTCAGGTGAGTCTTTCTACGTGCTTGGTAAACAATATTATTTACAGGTCACATACAGCTACAAGGGTAATTCCCTTGTTCTGTCTGGAGATAAAGCTATTCTTACTGTGAGAAAAGAAAGTACCGTAAGTCAGAGAGAAGCCTTTGTCAGAGAATGGTATCGTACCGTTCTAAAAGCAGAAATAGAAAAATATTTGCCCAAATGGGAAAAGAAAACGGGCTTGTATTGTGAAAGCTGGCAAACAAAATATATGACAACACGCTGGGGAACCTGCAATGTTAACACAAAAAAACTATGGTTTAATCTGCAACTGGCAAAAAAACCGAGCGAGTGTATTGAATACGTTATATTGCATGAACTTGCACATTTAAAAGTGAAAAATCATGGTGAGGAGTTTGTTGCAATACTGGACCATTATATGCCTAACTGGAGAGAAATCAAAAAAACACTTAATGAGCAGATTCTTGATTATTTAGGACCTGTTTCAAAGAATGAATAATACTGGGGGTACGTCCCATGTCAAAAGGAATTGTTTACATTTTAATAAATCCCTGCCTTGATTGTTGGGCTAAAATCAGTATTACAAATAATACTTAGTTTAATATTTGAAATATACTTAATCAAAAGAGCGTATCGTTTTTGCTGATACGCTCTCTCATAGATCCTGTTATGACAGCCTGCCATACAATTATTGATTATACTGTCTTATGTCATGACATCGTAAAGCAGCTTTTTATTGTAATGCAATGTAATCCTTATACGAATATCCGCTTACACCGTTATACTCTACCCAATACCAGTTGCCGGATGTTTTATCGGTATATACAGTCACGGATGCACCTTCCTGTATTGCACCAATCTGATCGCCCTTTTGCGGTCTTCTGTTAATAGCCAGTGAACCACCGGTATCATGTATCACACCAATTCTCTTATTTGAATCGGGATTGGCAGAAATATAATCTTTGTATGAATATCCACTTATTCCGTTGTATTCTACCCAGTACCAGTTGCCGGACGTTCTGTCAGGATATACAGTCAAAGCCGCACCCATTGGAATTTCGCCTATCTGATTACCTTTTTGGGGTATGCTGTTGATTGCGAGCGTATCTCCGCCAGTATTCACTACATATGCCGTATAGGAGCTCTCACCGCCGGAGACGCCTCCCGATGTCGTGAACGATTTTGTTTCGCCGTCTATTTCAACGCCGTTTTGAATACCGTAAATTCTGTAATAATATGTGGTATTTGTCGATAAGTATTGTCCCGCCTCGCTGTTCAGATCATACCATATATCAAACGGATTTTTCTTAAAATCGATATAATCACGCGCAACAATAGTCATATTATCAGGCGATGTACCAAAATACAATCCCACCTCGCTCGGTCGCGTACCCGAATATGACGCTCCACCTCTTACAGTCGCATTGGTTGCCGTAATTGAATCGGCGCCGCCCGTTGTTACAGACATATTTGCGCTCTCCGGAGCGATAGTTGTAAAGGAATTGATACTGCCTCTGGCTTCTGTTCCGTTTTGTATCGCATAAAATTGATAATAATATGTAGTACCGGGCGACAGATATTGTCCTGCCTCATCGTTTAGATCATACCATATATCAAACGGATTTTTACTGAAGTCTATAGACTCGTGCGCCACCTTTTTCAAGCTGCCGGACGAGGTACCAAAGTATAGACCGACCTCGCTCGGTCGCGTACCCGAATATGATGCGCTTCCGTAGACCGTTGCGTTTGTCTGCGATATGTTTCTCGCGTCAAGCGTGTTTACGGTTATATCGCTTTTGGGCGGGGAATACGGAATGAGATTGCCGAGATTTGCAATGCCCGCGCCGTAGTACGCGTTGTTGCCGAGATCCGACGCAGCACCTTTTAAAGCGTTTATCGCATCGGTTGAAGAATATCCGGGATTGACGCTACGAATCAACGCGATCGCGCCTGCAATGTGCGGGGTCGCCATAGATGTTCCGTTTTTAACGGTTGTTCCACCGCCGATTGCCGCGCCGTTTATACCTACTCCGGGAGCGGCAATATCGATTATTCCGTTTCCGTAGTTACTGAACGAGGCTTTTTTATTATTTGAATCAACAGCTGACACAGTAACGACTCCCGGTATACAGGCGGGGGAGTAATTAACCTTTGTCATATTGACATTATCATTTCCTGCGGCAGCAACCACAGTTATATTCTTTGAAATTGCATTTGACACCGATTTGCGCTCTTTATACTTACTGACACCGCCGAGGCTCAGATTTATGACATCGGCACCTTTGCTTACAGAATAATCAATGGCTTTGTCAACTATTAAAGAAGATGTTTTATCTTCACTTCCAAATACTTTTACAGGCATGATTTTAACTTTGTTAAATCCTGCGGTTACGTCTGCCACTGTACTTGCCACATGAGTACCGTGTCCTATTACATCCTCCGGTGTTCTATCGTTATTGTATATATCATATCCCGCGACGACCTTGTTATTAAAACAACTGTTGGAGCTGTCCAATCCCGAATCGATAACCGCAACTATCAAATCCGACTGCTGTCCGCCGTAGGCATTATAATAGCTAGGCGCATTGATTTTGTCTGTACCCCACGAAAGAGAGGCCGCCTTGTATATGTAATCCGGTTCTGACTTAAGTCCTTTCGATGCGTTTTGCTCCTCACACCGTTTTGCATCATCTTCAGTATCAAACTGCATTACGGTCATGCCTTCTCCGACAATAACAGTTGATGCGCCGGATGTGTCAGCATCTTCGGAATATACTATTATTCTCTTGCTTTGATACGGTCTTGTAAGCGAAATAGTCTGAGAATCACCATCCCATATAACCTCGCAGCCCAACGCTTCCGTGGCAGCCCTTAACGGAATAAGGGTTCTGTCATTCACAACCTTTGCGGCAACGGGCATTTGACCGGTTACACCGTTGATTTCTATTTCTGTGCTTCCCAGCTGCATGGTTACGTCTGTTTCCTCGCTGCATAACGATATCGTTTGCGTGGGAGCATCATAGTCCACTTTCGCGCCTATCGCTTCGGCAACGCCGCGTATCGGTAATAAAGTGGTGTCATTTTCTATAGTCGGGATACTGCCCTCGTTGTCAATTTTGATTTCCCTACCGTCAAGGATCATGGTGTCTGAACCTATGGTAAGGTTCAAAGAACCTATGTAATCATCGCTCATCGTTGACGATACAAGAGATGATATTTGCGACATAAAGTCGCTATCATCACTTGCATGTGTGGTTTCTGCCATGGCACCTGTAGCGTAGAATAGCATTAATATTGCCATAATTATTGAAATTGTTTTTTTCATAATCGTCATCTCCCTTTTTTTAACATTTTATCTTTTCACACATATTATAATTTGCCCAAGACAGCAGTTTCTGCCCGCTCTATGAGCTGTTCGGAAGTATAATAAGGATAGAATATCAATGAGTTATCAAAATTAGATACCGCTGTTTCCTGTCGTGTTGTATCAAAATCGTCAAGCAGTCCCAATTCCGTTACGCATGTCATTGTGTCTAAATCTATAAACAGTATATGACCAAATGTGGTGCTCCTTACTATAAGTTGATTTCTTGGCATATTAAATTTCAATTTTACATCCAAATAATTGCTGCTCGGCGGTGGTAATTCTATGCTCGCTTTTAGATCACCCGTCTGAGAGTCATACCTATAAAGCACATTATCACTTCCAAAAACAATCAATTCTCTTGAATTTGGAATAAATATAATACTATCGATAAATGGCGCATCAGTGGTGAGGCATTTTACGAGCTCTCCCGTATCGGTTCTGTATATATCAATCTTTTCTCCCTGAGTCACTGCGGCTATGCTTGAGTCGTCACAAACGGCAAATGGCATACTGTTTACGCCGTAATTTTTCAAAGTATCTTCATTGCTTTCACTCAAGATAGTATCTTCACCCGTTACTGTATTTAATAGCTTTATTCTATAGAGTGAGCTGTTGAGATCCACAAACTCCCGCTCGGAATACATGATAAAGCTGCCATCCGAACTTACTGTATTATTGTGATTCTGGCTTGTCCCTATTTTTTCTTTGCTGCCTTCTCTTATAGTATGAATCCCTGATTTGTCTATACGCAGGAAATCATTACTGTATGAATACAAAATTATACATGATTCATCATCACTCACTTTAACATATGTTGAAAGATATAAGTCAGACAAATCATACTGTATTTCCTCGCCGTTATGCTCAATATCATATAAATGCAGTATTCTGTCACTTGTAAGCATGACTATATATTTTTCGTAAAAGTAATGCTCTGTATAAGAATCACCGACATCAATCACAACTTTTTTCGTTTTCGTTTCGGCATCATATACGATTATTAAATGATCATCCCTTGTAGTAAAAAGAGAATTATCCTTATTGTATTTTATATTTCTGCCAATGGGTTCATCCGTCGTTTTTGCGTTAATTTCAGTATAATTATCGTCATGCATAGGCTTGTATAATTGAATATTCGTTGTGTATGTTCCCACAGCATAATTATATCCATTTCCCCATGCAATATCTGTAGCAATATTACCGAAACTCTGTAACTGGAATAGATTGTCGGCGTCCAAGTTCATGTTATAGACTTCTCCCCCTTGACAAAGCACTCTAAATTGTGTCGGAATATTGGTTTGTATTATTTTTTTTACTGTATTTGCCGCCTTGTCCGAAAAAATAGTTTCCATTGATTTTATATCAAAAACCATTATGTTACTCATGTATGTCATCACTAATGCGGGTTGATATTCATCAACACCTATATTCGCAAAAAATGCATCTGACAACCCGCCAAAATCAAGTTCACCGGAATAGAGCTCTTTGCCGGCATCGTTTATGATTCTGATTTTACTTTTATCCGAACCAGAGGAAAAAATCGAACCAAGTGCGTCGCCGTCAGTAATAACAGCAAAAGCGTCTGCAGCAACATAGTCAACATCACGAACTATTCCCTTATATTTGTATACATCTTTATAGGTCTTATTTTCCAAATCAAATTCAACCAAGATATAATCTCCATCGGAGCTTTCAAAATATGATGTACTTAGAATGCTTATATATTTTGAATTATTGCAGAATGTACCATTGTCAAACATTGTTAGTTCAGGACCATACTCAAAATCGGGTTTATATATAACAGAACCATCGTTTGTATTGATAAAGCACAATCCATCCCAGAGCCCCCAGACGGCCATAACAGATTTATCTCCCGAAAGCGCATAACTGCTATATACACCCACATCATATATTTCTTCAATTTGTCCGGAGGTTATATTCAGTTTTTTTACAATATTATCATCTATAAAAATCAAATTGTCATTATCAATAAATTCTGCATCATCAAGCGACGAGCATTGTATGGTACAGAGTTTTTCCCCGGAATTTACATCCCATGCATAAATAAAATTGAGTTCATCCAGAGCAATCAGCTTAGTTCCATCAGGATTATAGAACAACGACTTTACCGTCCCTGTTGTTTGTAATTGTCTGTCATTTTGACAATCAGATTTATATTGATAAGCATATGTAGCATCAGCCAGAACACTCATTGTGGAAGGCAGCAATCGAGTAGGTTCGTCCTCATAAGGACGAACCGAAAGCGCAGTTTCAATAGCACCTGTTCTGTCACCGTTCTCAAGCATTGTTTTGGCATTCTGCGCTGCCATATTGGCTCCGGCAATACTTAGTTCCTGATTTTTCGCTTTGACTAACGCTAAATTTGTTTCAGCCTCTTGACGCTGTTCTTCTGCATATTTGTAGTTTTTTTCAGCGAGCGCCCGTTGTTTTTCAGCGAAAGTCAAATTCTGTTCAGCCAACGCTTTCTGACGGTTTGCCTCCTCAAGATTGGCTTCCGCCGCATCTCGTTGAGTATTGGCTTCATCAAGATTATCATTCGCTTCCTTTGTTTTTTGCGCCAAATCGGCGTTGCTCTTCGTAAGAGCAGTGTTCGCAGAATCCAATTCACTATTTGCATTCTGTAATTCCTCGTTGCTCTTATCAAGTTGAGCATTTGTTTGCTGTAGCTTATCATTTGTTTTTTGTAGCGTATTATTTGCATTATCCAAATCTTTATTGCTTTTTGATAACGCGATATTCGCACTATCAAGTTTACTGTTTGTTTCAGTTAATGATGAGTTCGAGGTATCTAACTGTGTATTGGCGTTCTCAAGCTCAACATTGGCATCATCTAACTCTTTATTTGCCTTATCCAGTTCATCGTTCGCCGATTCAAGATTTGAATTACTTGTATTTAATTCTTGTGTTCTAAGTTCCAGCTCCTCATTTTTTGCCTGAAGCTGATTTTTTTGCTCATTAATTTGCATAAGCATTATACTGCTGTATACACCAAAAAGAGTAACACAAACAAAGGCTGCGGCTACTCCGGCAATAAGCCGTCTCATCCTACGCTTACGATTTCGATTATACAAATCGTCATATCCACAGCCAAGCATAGGAGCGACAACCCGCAAAAATTCCGTATTTAATTTTTTTAACCTTTCTCTGGAAGTGTTCGCTGTAATATTTGCCGCCAACGGTTCTACAACCACTTCCTGAGATGACGTTGTCCCGTCGTCAAGTTCATGAGTTTCAAGCGTTGTACACAATTCTCGCGGGAAAACCTCATCGGGTTCGCCTTCAACCAAGAGAGTGATTATATTTTCATTGGTTCCGTTGTGCAGCGCTTTAAACTGATTTATCTCTTCCATGCACCAACGTGACGTTGATGTTGCTTTAGAACATACTACTATAAGAAATTCAGAATTACTAAGTGCGGATTTTATATCATCGCTCAAGTTGCTGCTTGTCGGCAATTCTGTTTCATCGCGAAAAACACGCCAATTCTTCTTTGAACGGCGATATTCTTTCGGGGGCTTATACTCCTCAAGCATTTTTTGCAGTTTCTCAGCGACTTTTTTATCTAAATTCATATGCCGGTAGCTGATAAAAGCTTTATATGTATATTCTTTCATAGAAATCACCTTTTTAAATTAATCTTGTACATTCAAGATATTGATAAATCCCGTACTTTCAAATACATCGCGTACTTCATCATTTATATTTGTTATAATAATGTTCGTTCCATCATCGGTGTCGTCCACGTATTGCTGAGCTGTAAGCAGCGACCGTAACCCCGCGCTTGCGACATAAGAGACATTTGTAAAATCTAATATAAGCTGTTCCACATTTTTTAATGTATCCATCATAATGTCGGTAAATGAAGATGCCACATGGGTTTTTAGAGAACCCGATACGGCAAAAGTGGTTTTGGTTTTATCTTTAATAACGTCTACAACAAGCATTGTTGTATTATTATCGTCATTGATTATGCTTATTGTATTACCGTTCTTTTTAGTTACTATCATTGTGCTGAATCTCCTTTTTTTATTTTTTTTATTAAAGTGATTTTATTTTCTCCGCCTGTATATTCATACAGCATATTATCGGTTTTGTTCCTTGCCATAAAAATTCCCAGCCCTCCCGCTTTACGCTTTGTACACACTTCGGTGGTGTTAGGGAATGTGGTCTTAAGCGGATCGAATGGCTGCCCGGTATCACAAAATTGCACGGAGACAGTATCTCCGTTAATATTTAAGCAAGTTCGAACCTTGCCTTCATATGGCGCATATGCGTAATTAATGATATTAACATATATCTCTTCCAGTGCAACCATGAATGATATTATCTCTTTTTTGCAAAACCCTCGGTTAATCAGTTCATTCGTTATCTGCTCCGATAAAGCATCCCAGACATCAAGTGTCGCTAAACCGTTCCATTCCATCTTAATGCTCCCTGATTCATATTTTCAAATATTGATACACTTAATATTGTATTTTGTTACAGTAGTAAATTAAATTCAGAATAACTGTAACAAAAAAATTATTCTTGTGTATATAACGTTTAGAGGGGGTATTGCCATGTTGCCAATTCTTTTTAATAATAGAGAACTGTTTGTTATTTCGCCTTTGAACAATAACTCACTCATACTTGCAAAAAGCATTCGCGATACATACAAATCTTCAATCATAATATTTACGGATTGCTCAAGCGCGGACGATACGTTTAAAACGACCGCCAAAAATATAGGATGCCGCATTTATTCAAAATCTATTGAAACTTTAAAACTGGAAACGCATAATCCTGCAAGTATGATTCGTGTTGTATTGATGAATAAAGATGAGGATGTTAATTTGAAATCAGCCTTAAAGCTGACCGAAAAACTGCGCGGCAATGTCAATGCCGAAATATACACTTTTAATACTTCAAAAGAATCTGAGTTTTTACTGGACAGCATAGATAAGGGTGCCCGGAACGGCTCTCTTTCCCCAATTAAGCTGCGCAGAGTAAATATGGTACGCAATCAGATATATCTTGACATTTTAAATAATTCGTTGTTTGAATATGCTGTTGAGGAATATAATGAAAAAATTATATCCGTTCTTATCGTTGGCTTGGGGCAATACGGAATGGAAATGCTAAAGGCTGTTTTATGGTGCGGTCAAATGGACGGCTATGTTGTGCGCGTCAATATAATAGATAAAAATCCGAATATTGAGTCCGTTTTTTACAGACAGTGTCCGGGTATATTACAGCGCGGACTACAACCGAAAAATGGCGAGGATTATTATGAGCTTAATTTTTTCGGCGGAATAGATGTCAATACACACGAATTTACCGAGTGTGTAAAAACGATAGAATCCGTTTCGTTAGTTTTTGTTTCACTGGGAAATGAAAATTATAACATTGAAACGGCAATTGACTTACGTTCGCTCATATCCGGCATTCAGATAGACAACGGGCGCAAACCGGACCATACACAGTCAGCACATCAACAGCCAAGAATACTTACCGTTGTACACAGTCCGGAAAAAGCAATTCTCATGAAGGAAAACCGATTATCAAATTATAAAAAACAATATTACCGGCTCGACTGTATAGGCGTTAATTCCGACGTATATTCATATGAAAATGTTTTTTTGCCCAAATTGGAAAATATGGCATTACAACTTCATATGCAATGGGGTTCACCGGAAGATTTTAACAACTACGAATATAACAGACGTTCATCAATGGCGAGTGCAATTCATAAAAAATACAGGGATATGCTTATGCCTGATGATGAAACAAAAGACATTCTTGAACATAAAAGATGGAATGCGTATATGCGGAGCACCGAAGGGTACTCATTCGGGTACATACGGGATGACCTTGCGCAGCGCCATCCTCTTCTGGTGAAATATGATAACCTCAGCCGAGTGGAAAAGGATAAAGACACTAAAATGAATACCGTATTTACGCAGCCGATATTTTGATAAAGCAAAGAATCTCTTTGTGGTAGTGAATAAAATATTGTGTAAACCTCCAACATCAGGTAAAATAGAAATAACTGATGAAGGAGGTTTTAAATTATGACACGAAAAGACAATAGCAAATTGAGGGAGTTAATCGCAGAATACGGAATCAAGGATATGAATGACGTCCATGAGTTTGTAAAAATGCTTACAGCCGAAACAATTCAGGCAGCACTTGATGCAGAATTAGACAATGAACTCGGCTACAGCAAATACGATTACAAAAACAAACAGACAACCAACAGTCGTAACGGGCATTCTGTAAAAACTGTACAAGGCAGTATGGGCGAGATGGAAATACAAATTCCACGTGACCGCGATGGTGAGTTTGAACCACAGCTTGTAAAGAAGCATCAGACAGACATTTCATCTATAGAGGATAAAGTGATTTTTCTGTATTCACAGGGTGTATCAACACGTGATATTCAAAAGACCATGCAGGAAATGTACGGTATTAATGTTGATGATAGCCGTGTATCTAAAATCACTGATAAAATATTACCCCTGATAAGAGAATGGCAGGAACGCCCGCTGCAAAGCGTTTACGCAATGGTCATTTTAGATGCTGTACACTACAATGTACGGGACA
>CANRPW010000036.1 GCA_947632615.1 uncultured Clostridia bacterium
CCCTGAGCTTCCGCCCTGCGCTTCCGCCCTGAGCTTCCGCCCTGAGCTTCCGCCCTGCGCTTCCGCCCTGAGCTTCCGCCCTGAGCTTCCGCCCTGCGCTTCCGCCCTGAGCTTCCGCCCTGAGCTTCCGCCCTGAGCTTCCGCCCTGCGCTTCCGCCCTGTGCTTCCGCCCTGTGCTTCCGCCCTGAGCTTCCGCCCTGAGCTTCCGCCCTGCGCTTCTGCCTTGCGCTTCCGCCTTGCGCTTCCGCCCTGCGCTTCCGCCCTGCGCTTCCGCCCTGAGCTTCCGCCCTGCGCTTCTGCCTTGCGCTTCCGCCTTGCGCCTGTATTTTACTTATCGTGTCAGTATTTTCCTTTGAGATGATATAGACATTTTAGTGTAAAAATGTTATAATTATGCTATATATAATTATCGGAGGTTTATTATGATTGGCGAGATTATAAAAACTATTTTACTTGGCATAATTGAGGGCATTACGGAGTGGCTGCCTATAAGCTCTACAGGGCATCTGATATTGGCTCAGGAGTTCATAAAGCTGAATATGACTGAAGAATTTTGTGAAATGTTCGATGTTATAATACAGTTAGGGGCAATTCTGGCTGTTGCTGTGGTGTTCTTTAAAAAGCTAAATCCTTTTTCACGTGAGAAAACGGAGTCCGAAAGGATGGATACGTATGCCTTGTGGATAAAAATAATTGTTGCCTGTATTCCTGCGGGGGTGATCGGCATATTGTTTGACGACCTGCTGGATGAGTATTTGTATAACCCGTGGGTGGTTGCGCTTATGCTTATTTTATACGGCATTATATTTATTGTTGTTGAAATGAAAATAGGCGGAAGAAGGTCGAAATATAGAAATCTGGAAATGCTGCCTCTTTCTACGGCGTTTATGATAGGTCTTTTTCAGGTCTTGGCACTTATACCGGGCACATCCCGCTCAGGCGCTACTATAATCGGAGGACTTCTTATAGGCTGTTCAAGATATGTTGCGGCAGAGTTCACCTTCTTTCTCGCTATGCCCGTTATGTTGGGGGCAAGCCTCGTAAAGCTTCTTAAATTCGGTTTTTCATTTACCGCACAGGAGTTTATTATTCTCATTGTGGGAATGGGAGTTTCCTTTATAGTTTCTGTAGGGACTATAAAATTCCTTATGGATTTTGTAAAAGGACACGATTTTAAAATTTTCGGTATTTATAGGATAATTCTTGGTATTATTGTTTTGGCTTATTTTATGCTTAGCTGATAAAAAGGAGGAGGGGTATTTTATGTTTAAAAAGGTTTTAAGTATTGTTATTATTGGTGTATTTATATTTAGTTCCGCTCAGGGGGTGTATGCTCTTACAAATGACGAAACTGCCGAGCTTATTGCAGGGGTGAAGGCTCAGCTTGATGTAGGGGACGGGTATGAAGATTTTTCATACAACATAAGCATAGAGGACAATGTGTCTTACCTCAGTCTTAACTGGAGCAACCCTGATACTAACGGCTATTATAATGTTACCGTTGATGACACGGGCTATATTACAAGCGTGGACAGATATGAAAAATCAGATGTGAGCTTTGGCACCGTTTCGCCTGAGGAAACCCAAAAGGCGGTTGAGGATTACCTTAAAAAGGTGGTCCCCGCAGAATATATTGGCGGACTCAGGCTGACGGACGTTGACACCATGAGCGGCTCTCGCAGATATCGCTACAATTATTATGTAAATAACGTGCTCTGTCTCGATGAGGATCTTTGGGTGGAAATATCTTCTGTAGATAAGGAGATAAAGTCATACTGTGCCATAAATAAAAAAATATATGAAAATACATATCCCGATAGGGCGGATGTTATTTCGGCGGAGAATATAATAAGCACATATAAGAATATGTGCAAAATGGGCTTTTCTTATATGGCTGACCGGCAGAGGCTTTACAGCGCTGAGAGTGATGGGAAATATACCTTCCCGGCTTATTATATAGACGAGGCGCCTGCTTATATTGATGCTAAGACGGGCGAGGCGGTTTCGGATTTAAACGGCTATGGCAAGCAGTTTTCAAACGCTATGGCTACGGAGATGGCTATGGCTGAAGATACGGCGGGCGGCGACTCGGGGGCATACGATGCTCTGACTCCTGCGGAGATCAGTGCGATAGAAGAAAAGAACGACATTCTAACTGCCGAGGAGGCGCTTGAAAAGGCTCGTTTGTGTTTTGATGTGGAAAAAAACGATGCCCTTAACTATAGACTTTATTCTGTTGACAGAAATAAGCAATATTATTGGGAAATAGATAACGGAACTGTCGATATAACTATAAATGCTTCTACAGGCAGACTTATATCATATTATAACTATAAAGAAATGAACAGAAATTGGGAGGAAAACAGCGAAACGGCAAACCCCAATTATGATAAAATGTATGCAGAGGCAAGCAGGCTTGTAAACACCTATGCGGCAGACCTGTGCAGTCAGACGGAGTTTAAGTATAATGAACCGGAGAACGAATATTCGACGCCTGAATTTATATATACAAGGCTTGTAAACGGCATACCCTACAGTGAAAACAGCATAACTGTTTTATTCAATAAATTTGGTGAGCTTGCAGGTTATGACTGCAACTGGGACGACTATGCTAAGTTTGACAGCCTTGACGGAGCTGTGGGCAAGGACAAGGCATTTGAAAATATACTTGCCATAGAACAGCCCAAGCTTGGCTATATTATGACCGAAGACGGAGAGAAGCTGGTATATTCATTCGACTGCAATAATGTATTTCTAAATAAGCTTGGCGAGAGAATAGACAGGAGAGGCAAGGCGTATTATGATGCTGAGGACGCTGTTTTGTATAATGACATTGGCGGCAGCAAATATGAGGAATATATAAAGGTTCTTTTTGAAAGCGGATACAGAGTAGACCGTGAGCAGTTTAAGCCAACTGAGCCTATTTCAACGGAGGATCTTTGTGAGTTTTTCCAGCTTGGTGTAGACCATAATGACAAAGGCTATGTTATAGGCTATTATGATGACGAAAAGGCTTACGGTGAGTACCTTACATATTATGACCTTGCGGAAATATTGGCAAGAGGAAAGGTAAATATGAATGTGCTTAAGCACAGCGAAATATTTGACACATCATTTTATAAAAATGAAATACCTGCCGAATATAAGGGGGCTGTGGCTGTGTGCTACGGACTTGGCTATATGAAGGGCAATGAGGGCGTATTCAAAGGTGACGAGATCGTCACAAATGAAGAAGCGGCTATGATATTATATAATTATTTGATAAACAGATAAAAAGAGCCGAGGTGGCTTTATGGAAAAGAAATTTACACATTTACATGTTCATACAGAATACAGTCTGCTTGATGGCTCATCTAAAATAAAGGAGCTTATTGCAAGGACAAAGGAGCTTGGAATGGACGCCATTGCCATAACCGACCATGGCGTTATGTACGGCTGTATAGACTTTTACAGGGCAGCCCTTGCCGAGGGCATTAAGCCCATAATAGGCTGTGAGGTCTATGTGGCTTCAGGCTCAAGATTTAACAAGCAGAAAACTCCCGATAATTTTTATTATCATCTTGTGCTGCTTGCAAAGGACAATGAGGGATATAAAAATCTGTCAAGGCTTGTTTCTTTGGGGCAGATAGAGGGATATTATTATAAACCGAGAATAGACTTAGAGATATTAAGAAAATATAAGGACGGACTCATTGCCCTCAGCGCCTGCCTTGCAGGACCTGTGGCGAGGACTATTCTTACCTCCACATACGAAAAGGCTAAGGAAATGGCGCTTTTGTACAGGGATATTTTCGGAGAGGATTTTTACCTTGAGCTGCAGGATCATGGAATAGCAGACCAACAGACTGTAAATCAGGCTATAATGCGGATACATTCGGAAACGGGCATACCTCTTGTGGCAACGAATGACCTTCATTATGTAAACAAGGAGGATGCTGCGGCGCACGATCTGCTTCTTTGTATTCAGACAAATACAAATGTACTTGATGAAAACAGAATGAGGTATGAGGGCGGCAATTATTATCTTAAATCTCCCGAGGAGATGTACGAGCTTTTCCCTTATGCAGAGGAAGCCTGCATAAATACCAATATTATTGCTGAAAAGTGCAACGTCAGCTTTGAATTTAACAAATATAAGCTGCCTGTGTTTGATGTGCCTGAGGGCAAGAATGCCTATGAATATCTTTGCGAGTTGACCGATAAGGGACTTAATGAAAGATATGGCGAGATAACAGAGGAAATAGCAAAAAGACGGGATTTTGAGCTGTCTACAATAAAGCAAATGGGCTTTGTAGACTACTTTCTTATAACCTGGGATTTTATAAGATATGCAAAGGACAATGGCATAAGCGTAGGGCCCGGAAGAGGCTCGGCGGCAGGCAGTGTTGTGTCTTATGCCCTTAAAATAACCGATATTGATCCATTCAGATACGGACTTATTTTCGAGAGATTTTTAAACCCCGAAAGAGTCAGCATGCCCGATATAGACATTGACTTTTGCTATGAAAGACGGCAGGAGGTCATTGACTATGTAAATGAAAAGTACGGGGCTGACCATGTGGCGCAGATAATCACCTTTGGTACTATGGCTGCGAGAAATGCCATAAGGGACGTAGGCAGGGCGTTGGCAATACCATATAACGAAGTGGACAAAATAGCTAAAATGGTGCCTACGGAGCTTCACATAACCATTAAGGCGGCGCTGGAAAAGAATTATGAGCTTCGTGAAGCTTATGAAAGCGATGAAAAGGTGAGAAATCTCATAGATATGTCTATGAAGCTTGAAGGGCTGCCAAGACACGCCTCAACACATGCGGCAGGTGTGGTTATTTGCGACAGACCTGTCATAGATTATGTTCCCTTAAACAACAATCAGGGCGTTGTGACAACTCAGTATGTTATGACGACTATTGAAGAGCTGGGTCTTCTTAAAATGGACTTTTTGGGTCTTCGTACTCTTACCGTCATACAGGACGCCTTTGACGAGATAGAAAGAGAATATCACAAGGGCATAACTGTGGATATGCTTGACTATGCAGACCCGAAAGTGTTTGAGCTTATAGCCTCGGGAAATACCGCAGGCGTGTTCCAGCTTGAAAGTGCGGGCATGCGCTCATTTATGAAGGATCTTAAGCCTACAAATCTTGAAGACATAATTGCGGGGATTTCTCTTTACCGTCCCGGACCTATGGATTTTATACCTAAATATATAGAGGGAAAGAACAACAGAAACCATATAACCTATCCTCATCCTGCGCTTGAGCCTATTTTAAAGGCGACCTACGGCTGTATAGTATATCAGGAGCAGGTTATGCAGATAGTGAGGGAGCTTGGCGGATATTCTTGGGGCAGAAGCGACCTTGTGCGCAGAGCCATGTCTAAGAAAAAGGCTGATGTAATGGCACAGGAGCGCCAGAATTTTATATTCGGACTGGGTGACGATGTGCCGGGATGTATAAAGAATGGCATATCTGAGGCGGTGGCTAATGAGATATTTGATGAAATGACGGACTTTGCCAAATACGCCTTTAATAAATCTCACGCGGCAGCCTATGCTGTTGTGGCATACAGAACAGCTTGGCTTAAATGCTACTATCCCGTTGAGTTTATGGCAGCGCTTTTAACAAGCGTTATTGATAATCCGTCAAAGGTAATTGAATATATTGAAGAATGTCGCAGGATGGGCATTGAGGTCTTGCCTCCCGATATAAACGAGAGCTTCAACAGCTTCAGTGTGCATGACGGTAAAATAAGATATGCTCTTTCAGCCGTAAAAACAGTAGGCAAGAGCGTTGTTGACGATATTGTAAACGAAAGAGAAAGCAGCGGAGTCTATATTAGCCTTACGGACTTTATAAAGAGAATGGACGGCAGGATTAACTCCGGCGCTGTAGAAAATCTTATTAAATGCGGAGCTTTCGACTCTCTTGGCGGCAGAAGGTCTCAATATATGCAGAGCTATAAGATGGTGATGAACAGCTTTGTAAGCTCCAGAAAAAATAATCTTTTAGGACAACTCAATCTCTTTGACGTTTCCGGTGAGGAGGATATGCTTAAGGACACATTGCCCAATATAGCGGAATTTCCTAAAAAGCAGCTTCTTTCATTTGAAAAGGAAATTTTGGGCATATATGTAAGCGGTCATCCTCTTGCGGAGTATGAGGATGTGCTTAAAAAATATACCACCGCAAACACCCTTGATTTCAGAAGTGAGGAGGGCGAGCAGAGCAAAATAAGAGATAATCAGAATGTCATATTGGGAGGAATTATAAACAAGGCTAACATCAAGTTTACTAAAAATGACAAGACAATGGCATTTCTTATGCTTGAGGATATGTATGACACTGTGGAAATAGTTGTGTTCCCCAATGTATATGAGAGATTTAATGACAAAATAGTGGAGGAAGAAGTAGTGCTGATAGACGGCGTGGCTCAGATATCTGAAAATCAGCCGCCTAAAATAATCTGCAACCGCATAACCCCCTATGACGAGCTTGCCGACAGGTCTGCCGTAGTCTGGATAAAGCTTGACAAGCAGCCCACCGACATACCCGAAGATATAAAAAGCATTATAAGATCTCATCCGGGAAACACACCCATTAAGCTTTATTACAGCGACACGAAAAAGCTTATGACCATAAACAAAGGCATCAATATAAGATCAACGGCATTTGATGATCTTGTTTTGTTATACGGCAAAGACAGAGTAATTAAAAAAAGCTAAATTATACGAAAGGAAGATAACATGAAAAACCCTATAATAACTATTGAACTTGAATACGGCGGAATAATCAAAGCGGAGCTATATCCCGATATAGCCCCCAACACAGTAAACAATTTTATAAGTCTTGTAAACAAGGGCTTTTATGACGGACTTATATTTCACAGAGTAATAAAAGGCTTTATGATACAAGGAGGCTGTCCTCAAGGTACAGGCACAGGCGGTCCGGGTTATAGCATAAAAGGCGAATTTTCAGCCAACGGTTTTGAAAATGAACTTAAGCACACAAGAGGAGTTCTTTCAATGGCAAGGGCTATGCATCCTGATTCCGCAGGCTCTCAGTTTTTCATTATGCACGAGGATGCGCCTCATCTTGACGGTCAGTACGCCGCTTTCGGCAAGGTAATAGAAGGCATGGAGCTTGTAGACGAAATAGCCGATGTACCCACCGACTTCAGAGACAGACCCATGATGGAAGAAAAAATCTCAAAAATGACAGCCGAGACCTTCGGAGAAACCTATCCCGAGCCCGAAAAAATGTAATCAAAAGGCTGATACAAGATCCTTAAAATCTTGTATCAGCTTTTTCTTTAGCCGTATGTCTTAGGCGTTAATTATTATGACCACGTGCCGTAGGGTGCGGCGAGGGGATGGGCGCTATGCGCCCATCCCCTCGCCGCACCCCACGGGTCGGGATTTTTGAAGCATCTGCGATGCTTCAAAAATCCCGAGCTAAAAATAGGGTTACTGTACAACCCTTTCGGACTTTGCGGCAGCCAATTTACGGAAAGGGTTTAAAAATTTATATACAACTGAATTAAAATTAAAATAAACCCGTCCCAATAGTATTTCGGGACGGGGTAAATTTATTAGTAGCCTAAGTCTTCGCCTACAAGTATTACTTTTATTCTGTCTTTTACACGAGAATAGCGTGTTATGACTATCTGACAGCAAATAGTGCCGTTTAAACAGTTTCCGCACTGTCCGTTGTTGGCACAGGGGGTATTTAAGCCAAGCCTTAATGTGTTTTTGGGTGAGGCTGTGTTTCTTACTCGGCTTATAGCTTCTTCAACTGTAGGAACAGCCTTGTTGATACTTGTTATCAGAACCACATTGTCTGGACCGAAAATGTATGCAGAAACCCTGTTGCCGTTGCCGTCAATGTTTACAAGCTTACCGTCGTAGGTAATGGCGTTGGAGCTGCCAAGAAAATAATTGCAGAAAAGCGCCTTTTTCATTATCTCCGCGCTTTCCTCAGGGGTCTTTGCCTCTGCTCTGTCGTATACGGTATAATCTCCCGACTTTACAGCTTCAATAAGCCCGGCTTCCTTTATGCTCTCCGAGCCGCCCCAAGATACGGTAGAACCTGTGGGAATAAGTTCTAAAGCCTTTTTAAGGGCATCTTCCTTAGTAGGGCAGTAGTAGCCTGCCATATTGCGCTTTTCAAGATCCTTGATTATTTTTTCGGCAAGTATCTCGAAGTGTTTTTCCTTTGGTGACATAAAATACCTCCCTTAAATGTTTATTTTTACATAGTTTTCCAAAAGCTGCTCTAAAGTGTCTCTCTTTCGTGTAAGAACAACATCTCCGTTTTCTCTTATAAGCACCTCTGCAGGGCGGAGGCGGTTGTTGTAGTTAGATGACATTGAGTGTCCGTATGCGCCTGCATCTAAAACGCCCAGTATGTCGCCTGCCTTTATTTCGGGAAGGAGTCTGTCCTTTGCTATTATATCGCCGCTTTCGCAGATGTTGCCGACTACGGTTATTTCTTCTTCATTTACAGGGCGGCTCTGTCTTGCATAAACCTCTATATCGTGATGTGAGTCGTACATAGCAGGTCTTACAAGCACGTTAAAGCCTATGTCTGTGCCTGCAAATTTATGAGGTCCGTTATATTTTACGCAGTGAACATCGGTAAGAAGTACACTTGACTCGGCTGAGATATATCTGCCGGGCTCTATGCGGAAGGTAAGCTCCTTGCCGTAGGACTTTGCGAAGCCTGCAAAACATTCGTCAAGCTTTTTGCCACATTCTTTAAGATCAAGTCGAGGCTGGTCTGACTGCTTTTTATAGGGTATGCCAAAGCCGCCGCCAAGGTCTATAAAGTCAAGGTCGTCAAACTGCTTTGCAATGTCAAGTATGGCATTAGAGCCGTTTACATATGGGTCGGCATCCATAAAGAGAGAGCCTATATGCTGTTGAACGCCTGTGAGCTTCAGGTCGTATTCCTTAAGAATATTCTTTACCTCGGGTACGTATTCGGGATTAACGCCGAATTTTGTCTTTTTACCTGCTGTGATAACCTTTTCGTGGTGTCCTGCGCCTATGCCGCCGTTAAAGCGTATGGCTACCTTGCTGTGGGGGTTGAGTCTGCCGTACTGCTTAAGCTGCTCTACGCTGTCAACACAGATAAGAATGTTTCTGTCTATGGCAAACTGCATTTCCGCCTCGGAAACGTTGTTTGATATCATAAATATATCTTCGCTTTTAAAGCCTGCTTCAAGCTCGGCGTAAATTTCTCCCGGGCTCATAGCATCAACGTGCAGACCTTCGCTTTTAACTATCTGCAAAAAAGCAAGCCCTGTGTTAGCCTTTGCCGAATACTGCACTAAAAAATTAGGATAGCTTACGAGATTTTTAAGCTCTCTGCAGCGTTTTCTGATAATTTCTTCATTATATACATATAAGGGGCTGCCATAAGCGGCGATAAGGTCGAAAACGTCGTTTCCCTTATAAAAATCAAATTCATCCGTTACTTTACCGTTTAACTTGTACATTGTCTTTCTCCTTTAGTTTTCGTATATTTTTTTCACATTGTCTATTCTGGCAGACATATTTATAAGCAGAAGGTCAAGAATTGTTATCATAACCATAGCTTCAACTACCACCACCGCACGCGGAACTACCACGGGGTCGTGTCTGCCCTTTATTATAATTTCTTCTTCCTGAATATTTTTATTTATTGTCTTTTGTGGTCGTGAAATGGACGGGGTGGGCTTAAATGCCGCTCTTAATATTATGTCGGAGCCGTCTGATATGCCGCCTAAAATTCCCCCTGCATTGTTTGAAAGCTTGGCAGGCTTGCCGTCTTTCACCGTGAAGCAGTCGTTGTTTTCAGAGCCGTATTTAAGAGCCGCCGAAAAGCCCGATCCTATCTCAACGCCCTTTACAGCGCCTATTGACATAACAGCTTTTGCAAGGCTTGCATCTAATTTGTCAAAAACAGTTTCGCCTATGCCCGCAGGCACGCCTTTTGCGACACATTCAACAATACCGCCTACAGAGTTAAGGTCTGCCATAGCCTTATCCATAAGTGCGGCAGCCTTTTTGGCTGCGCTTTTGTCGGGCATACAGAGAGGGTTGTTCATTATTTCATCTCTGTCGAAGGTCGTTATATTTACGCTTCCAATAGAACGGGTGTAGGCGTATACGTCAATGCCAAGCTCCTTAAGACAGGCGCGGGCGATTGCTCCTGCCGCAACCCGGGCTAAAGTTTCTCTTGCAGACGAGCGGCCGCCGCCTCGATAGTCCCTTATGCCGTATTTGCTTTCAAATGTGAAATCGGCATGACCGGGTCTATAAACATTCATAATGTTGGCATAGTCACGGGATTTTTGATCCGTGTTGAATACAACAAGTGAAATAGGCGTACCGGTGGTCTTTCCCTCAAACACACCTGATAATATCCTGACAGAGTCGCTTTCGCTGCGCTTGGTGCCGTATTTAAAGGCGCCGGGCTTTCTTCTGTCAAGATCCTGCTGTATGATTTCTTCATCTATATGCACTCCCGCAGGGCAGCCGTCTATAACAACGCCTAAAGCCTCGCCGTGAGATTCTCCCCAAGTGGATATTTTAAATATATTGCCGTAAACAGAGCCTGACATATTATCACCTTTTATCAAAAATTATTTAAAACCATTTTAGCAAATTTTTTCTAAAATATCAACCATAATTAGTAAATTTAATTATATTTGATATGCGAAATATTTATGGCAGTACGTGTCACACAATTATTTATATAATAAAGGCATAAAAAAGAGAGAAGGGAAAAATTATGACACTATATAATATACTTTGCCTTTTTGGCGTGCCGTCTATCATATTATCTTTTATGGCATATCTTTTCAGGCGTATAACCGACAGTGACAGAAAAATGAGGGCAGTGGAAAAGGGCATACAGGCGCTGCTGCGAAGTCAGATGATAACGGATTTTAACCACTACGAAGAAAAGGGCTATGCCCCCATATACGCAAGAGAGAATTTTGAAAACTGCTGGAAGAACTATCACCAGCTTGGGGCAAACGGCGTAATGGACGACATACACGAAAAATTTTTGACACTACCCACAAGCAGTAACGAACAATAGGTCTTGTACATATTATAAGGCAGGTCAATGAAAAGGGGGAATAAAGTTGAATATAAATAAAAATCTAACGGTAACAAATTATAACAAAGGCGGGTCAACATCCAGAATAAAATATATAGTGGTACACTATACTGCCAATAACGGCGACACGGCAAAGGGCAACACCACTTATTTCAAGACTGTCTACAGAGGTGCATCCGCCCACTATTTTGTAGACGAAAACAGTATATGGCAGTGTGTAGATGACAAGGATATTGCATGGCATTGCAATACGACGGGTAAATATTATCACAAACATTGCCGAAACGACAACAGCATAGGGGTAGAGCTTTGCAGCAGGAAGAATGGGGAGTATTACTTCCTTGAGAACACAATGAAAAGGGCAGCAGAGCTTATAAGATATTTAATGCAGCTTTATAATGTGCCTATAGAAAATGTGATAAGGCATTATGACGTCACTCATAAAATTTGCCCTGCGCCCTTTATAGATCAAGGCGAATGGGAAAAATTCAAAAACAGACTTACCACGACGGAGGCTGATGAAATGGTAGACACTGTAAAAATGACCATAAACGGAAAGGCTTATAATATAAGCAGAATTCTTAAAGATGACAAAAACTATATCTGCCTTGCCGACCTTGCCAAAGCAGGCTTCACGGTAGGCTATAACAGCAAAACCAAAGAAACCTCTCTTACCAATGCCGTTTCCAAAATAAAAGCTTCCGTAGACGGAGAGGAGCGCAGTTTAGAAGCCGTGAACATAAATGGCTATAATTACTGTAAGCTTAGAGACACGGCAGAGGCTGTAGGCAATTTTTCAGCCGACTACGAAGACAACAAGATAATCATAACTACAGACTAATCACTCCTTTTTGTAAAAAGACCCTGTATTTGCTTAAAAGGCGAGTACGGGGTCTTGGTTTTATTTTGATGGGTTTTCGTTTACTGTAATTGTGATTATGCGCTTGCCGCCGTCTTCGGCGGTCTGGTATTCTACCTCTGCACCTGATTCGTTCATCATATCTACGGCTTTTTTGACTGTGGCAGTAAATATTCTTATGTCTTTAAAATATTTCTTTATGCGAGGCTTAAGGCTTTGACGGGTTATTTTGGCATCGGGGTCTTCAATGAGTCTGTTTACAAGACGGCTTGCGGTGTTAAGCCCGGGAGACAGGCGCTTTATTTCGCGACAGGCCCTAAGCTGCAGCTCTTCTTCTTTTATGCGCAGCAAAAGCCGTGCGGTCTCAGCCCTGTTTTTTACATTATCAAGCTCATCTCTCACCGCACTGCTAAGGTTGGAAAGCTCCAGACGGTCTCTTATAAATTCATCGCCTACACCTAACATATCTGCAATTTCTTCAACGCTATAGCCGAATATTCCGCTCAGGCGCTCTATGCCTGCGGCTTCTTCAAATATGTCAAGCCTTTCTCTTTGCAGATTTTCAATAAGAGTAAAGGCGGCGGCATCTCTGTCACGCATATTAAGTACAATAGAAGGCACGGTATCAAGCCCTGCCAGCTTTGCTGCCTTAAGACGGCGCTCTCCTGCGGCAAGCTCATATCTTTCCTCACCCATGAAGCGCACGCATATAGGCTGAAGCAAACCGTATTTTTTAATAGACCCTGCAAGGCTCATTATTTTGTCGCTGTCAAATATTCGCCTTGGCTGATAAGGGCTCAGGTTTATCAAATTAATTGGTATATATATGATCTGATCGGTCATAACACAGTTGACATTAAACATAATGCTCCCCCTTCGTTATTTTATAATAATATTTTACCATATATTACCAATTTTTCAACTATTTTTATATCTTAAAATCTGACAGCTTTTTCGGGTTTAGCAAAGGCGGGGCGAGGGAAACGGGGGAAAGAAAGCAAATTTATTTGCTTTCTTTCCCCCGTTTCCCTCGCCCCGCCTTTGCGGCTCGGCTCACTTTTGCAATTTTTAATTGCAAAAGTGAGCCGGGCAAATATTATTTTTCTGAAAGCTCTGCATCAATGGCAGCAGCAGCCTTTTTGCCTGCTCCCATTGCGAGAATTACAGTAGCTGCACCGGTAACGGCATCGCCGCCGGCATAAACGTGTTCTTTAGTCGTCTTGCCTGTTTCCTCATCTGCTACTATGCAGTGCCACTTGTTTGCATCAAGTCCGTCTGTAGTGTCTGTGATGAGTGGGTTAGGTGATGTACCAAGTGACATAACGACCATATCGCACTCAATGTCAAATTCAGAACCGGGAACTTCAACAGGACGACGTCTGCCGCTTGCATCAGGCTCGCCAAGCTCCATTTTAATAACACGCATACCCTTTACCCAGCCGTTTTCGTCGACTAAAATTTCTTTAGGATTTGTAAGAAGGTTGAATATAATGCCTTCTTCCTTTGCGTGATGAACTTCCTCTACTCTTGCGGGAAGCTCTGCCTCGCTTCTTCTGTATACAATGTGAGTTTCTGCGCCAAGACGAAGGGCTGTTCTTGCGGCATCCATAGCTACGTTGCCGCCGCCTATTACACATACCTTTTTGGCATGCTTTACAGGTGTGTCGTATTCGTCAAGATATCCCTTCATGAGATTAACTCTTGTAAGGTATTCGTTTGCAGAAACAACGCCGTTTGCAAGCTCGCCGGGGATGCCCATAAACTTTGGAAGACCTGCGCCTGAACCGATGAATACGGCAGAAAAGCCTTCTTCGTTAAGAAGCTGATCTATAGTTACTGTCTTGCCTATAATAACGTCAGTTTCAAATTCAACGCCAAGCTTCTTTATGCTTTCGATCTCTTTAGCAACAACCTTTTCCTTAGGAAGTCTGAATTCGGGTATACCGTATATAAGTACGCCGCCGTTTTTGTGAAGAGCCTCAAATATTTTTACCTCATAGCCCTTTTTAGCAAGGTCGCCTGCACAGGTAAGACCTGCAGGCCCTGCGCCTATAACGGCTACCTTTTTGCCCTTGGGAGCTTCTTTTACACTTATATCTATATTGTTTTCGTAAGACCAGTCAGCAACAAATCTTTCCAGCTTGCCGATAGAAACGGGGTCGTTCTTTATACCGAGAACGCACTTGCCTTCGCACTGAGTTTCCTGCGGGCAAACTCTTCCGCAGATAGCGGGAAGTGATGAATATTTAGCTATTTCTCTTGCTGCGCCTTCAAAATCGTCTTCTTTGATGTGCTTTATAAAGGCGGGAATGTTTATAGAAACAGGGCAGCCCTCAACACATCTGGGGTTTTTGCAGTTAAGACATCTTGCGGCTTCTGTTCTTGCTTCATCGGCATTATAGCCAAGACATACCTCGTCGAAGTTAGTTGCTCTTACCTTAGGGTCTTGTTCTCTTACGGGAACCCTTTTATTTATAGCCATTATTTTCCACCTCCGCAGCCACATTTGTGATTGTCATTCTTTTCAGCCTCGGCAAGCATAGCTCTGCCTTCTTCTGTTTTATACATAGTCTGTCTTCTCATGGCTTCATCATAGTTGACTTTGTGTCCGTCAAATTCGGGTCCGTCAACGCAGGCAAACTTAACTTCTCCGCCTACAGTAACTCTGCAAGCGCCGCACATGCCCGTACCGTCAACCATAATAGGATTAAGGCTGACAATAGTAGGTATGCCAAGCTCTTTTGTAGTCATGGAAGTAAATTTCATCATTATCATAGGACCGATCACAACAGCATGACCATATTTATTGCCGTCTTCCTTAACAAGCTTTGTAAGAAGCTGGCTGCCGTTGCCTTTAAAGCCGTAGGAGCCATCATCAGTAGCTATGTAAACTCTGCCGGCAACCTTTTCCATTTCTTCTGTAAGAATGAGAAGGTCTTTTGTTCTTGCGCCTATAATAACATCGCAGTCTACGCCGAGGTTGTGCAGATATTTTACCTGAGGATAAACTGGGGCTGTACCAACGCCTCCTGCTATAAAAATTATCTTCTTTGCCTTAAGCTCATCTACAGTTAAGCCGCAAAGATCGCTTGGACGTCCAAGAGGACCTACGAAGCTTTTAACAAAGTCGCCTTCATTATATTTAGCAAGGTCATGTGTAGACTTGCCAACTGTCTGGAATACTATGGTAACAGTACCCTTGTCGGCATCGTAGTCTGTGACCGTAAGAGGAATTCTTTCGCCCTTTTCATCATTGATTACAATTACAAACTGTCCCGGCTTACATGACTTTGCAATTCTTGGAGCAAGAATGTCCATAAGAATGATGTTGTCTGTAAGGTAAGCCTTTTTGACAATCTTAAACATATTTTTCTCTCCTTTCAGAATTCGTATATAAAGTAAAAAACACACTATTATAAATATACACCTAATTAAATGATTTTTCAATAAAAATTAGTCTTTTTCCACTATTTTTTTGTCGCTCGGGTGTTTTGAAGCATCATAGATGCTTCAAAACACCCGACCCGCGGGGCTGGCGAGGGGTGGATGCGGAGCATCCACCCCTCGCCAGCCCCGCGGCACGTGGTCATAAGCACAAAAGGATGCAAGCCCTGATATAGATGATGCTTGAAAAAAGAAATATTATCACCAATTAAGCAAAAATCTCAAACTGTGTTTGTTGTACATAGGTGGTCGCTCGGGCATTTTGAAGCATCGAAGATGCTTCAAAATGCCCGACCCGTGGGCGAGGCGAGGGAATGGGCGCAGAGCGCCCATTCCCTCGCCTCGCCCAACGGCACGTGGTCAAAAACCCGGGAAAAGACATCAGGCTTACGGCTTTAAAGAAATACAAAGCTGACCATATCCTCTAAAATATAAAGAAACATTATCTTTGCTAAAAAAATTATAATAACTTTTACATTTGCGGCAAAACGTCATATAACGATGGTTGTACATAAGAAAGTCGCTCGGGCATTTTGAAGCATCAAAGATGCTTCAAAATGCCCGACCCGTGGGCGAGGCGAAGAAATGGGCGCAGAGCGCCCATTTCTTCGCCTCGCCCAACGGCACGTGGTCA
>CANRPW010000037.1 GCA_947632615.1 uncultured Clostridia bacterium
CAGGCTATATCAATTACAGATATGATTTTACCTATGACGGAGCAGGAAACAGAAAAACAGCAGTATATTACACAGATCCTTATTTTTACGCACCGAATATGCTCATCAGTTTTGTATGGAACAATACAGAATAGTCCGAATATAAAAAGCCGCCAGCGGCAAAACGACCAAAGGCAGCGAAAAAAGTATGTATAATATTTACTTTCGACATATTCTATTATATAAAATGCACCTGTCGTAAAGAAAAAGACCGCTCCCGGATGCAAATGGTGAAGCGGTCTGATTGTGTAGGCTTAATGCCTACATAAAATGATTTGTCTATCAACCGCCTTTAAAGTGGATGCCGTTTTGGAAGAAGTGGGTATTCCCTCCCATTGAAGCTCAACAACAGCCCCAAGACAAGCTAAGCGAATTTTATAAATAAATCCTACATAGAGGGTCTAAAATTTGGCATAATGCTTGTGACAGAACTTTTCTCTCATAAAAACTGCACTTAAGCCTCCCCTACTCATATTAATAGCCTTTTGCGAAAAAAATGTTTTCCGCAAAAGGCTTTTAATGTGAGTAGGGGGAGGGTGAAAATCGTCCTTTTGGACAACATGGGAGCGTGAAACATCTGCTTATACATTGGTGTGGGGATTAAGACACACTAAAGAGCAAAATAAAAATAAGGACTTCATTATCGGAAAAGTCCTTATTTATCGTGTTTTTGGGGTTATTTTCTTTTTTAGCACGACTACGGTTTTGATGTGGGTTGGAACAGATTTCGCATATAAAATGGTGGGATTTAAACAATTTGGCGAAATAGAATTTTGTCGACGGGGCAGAATTATGTTGGAATGAGGTTTCTCTTTCATTTTGTTTGAAGTCGAAGTGCCCACAGTGTGTATTGATTATTACTATCTCCTTAAAGCAAGAACAATATGTTTGCCGAATCTATAAATAGGAATTTACTTAACAATATGTGCTGTTATAATTGTATAACTATATGAATTAATAGTAATTTTGATATTTTCAACTTCGCAATACCAATTTTTACCCTGTTTGTATATATTGCAATTTTTATCCAACACCTTATTTTTGCAATACTCAACAACATCTACTGTATCTATTTTTAGGTTTCTTCTGATTCTATCAACTCCCATTTCAGTTGTATGAATTTTGTCAATATTATCAAGTAATATCTTTTTATCTTCCATTCTTTCTTTTCCTCAAATCCCGAGTTATTGCGTCCATTTTTTCTGCTTCATCCAAACAGATAAATATTCGATACCAATATCTATTCCGCCAATAACAACAAATCCTCTGATAATGGTATAAATGTTCGCCTTTTCCCCGGATATCTCAATAATAAAAAATATAACCGCCAAAGAAAAGCAAATTGTCGCTATCAGTAAACTCCCCTTTAAAGGTATTTTTCTTATTTTTTGGAGTATGGGAATGTCCAGCAAGAATTTGAAGATAAGCCAAATATAAATTCCATAAAGCATAAATTTCACTCTGTTGCTCCATGGAAATGCTGCTTCGGGATGATTAACTGCATAGCCGATAAAGCAAATTGCAATAATCAGTAAAGATACGCCAATAATCAAAGATGTTTTTCTATTCACAGTATCCCTCCTAAACTCCGATTTACCGCCTTAATTGTCTCTCAGGCAAGCGGGAAGTTGTTTATTTCTTCTTTTTTTGTTTTGGTGCCGGCAGTTCCTCATACATGGCATTGAATAAACCTGTCATAAACTCTCTGTTGTCAACTTCGTCTACCAACAACATCTCTTTTGCTCCCTCATAGGGTAATTCATACGTAGCTGTTGGCATATAGCTGATCGCTGCTTTTACCGGTTTTACAAGCAGCCTGTCATCATAGATGCCGCCTACAATTTTGCCACGGTAATAAATGATAAATTCTCCCATCATAGCACGATATGTAATTTCATCCAATTCGGATAACTGCCCTAAAATAAAATCTAAATATTCTTTACTTGACGCCATTATTCCACCTCAAATCCTAAGTTTTTGTTCTGATCTGCTTTCCGTCAAACGGGAATTTTTTAAGTATCAATGCGTACCATGTCTACAAGAGTGCGATTACGATATACTAAATCCGGTCGTTGAGTAAACCCCAACTTCTCCCAGAAATCGTTACCTTTTTTGTTATGAGCAAAAGCAACTAAGTTGACTTTATTGATGCCTTGCGCTTTTAAGGCTTTTAGAGCGGCCTCGACCATTTGTTTGCCTATACCTTGCCGCCGGTATGCCGGAGATACTGCAGTGTGGCTGATATATCCCCGACGACCATCATGTCCTGTGAGAATTGCTCCAATGATATTGCCCTGTTCTACTGCGACAAAACAGGTTTCGGGATTTCGAGCAAGATACTTTGCAATGCCTTCCCGTGAGTCGTCCAAATTGTTTAATCCCATACCGGGGCAACTCAGCCACAGAGCATATACGTTATCATAGTCATCAAGCTGCATATTCCGTATTTCCATAGTTTATCCTCCTCAAATACCGAGTTTTCGTTCTGCTCTGCTTCTCGGCAAATAGTAAGTTATCTGTGTTTTGCGCTGAAATAAGCAACGGAGTTGATTAAAATAGACAAAATAGTGCATACCCAAAGGGCTTTTGACATTGTAGGCATAATATCCATTAACCCGCCCCAGTCCTCATGTAAGACCCTATGAGCTCCATCACTGTAAAAGGCGCATAGGGTCAACGCCGTAAAAGATAAACTGATAAAGCTGAACCATCGAGCATCTTTTTCCTTAACACTCCATGCAACATTCAAAGCCGCAAATACAATCGCTCCGATACCTAATATAGCCCACATAACAACCTCCTATAAAATCCGATCGATCTTTAAGTACATTATAACAAGCGTTTTGGCATATTTCAACTCAAAATTCAGGGCTTAAAGCTTTTAGGCGTAGGTGTAGAACAGGTCAAGGTGGTAGGGGATTATTTCCTTTAGCGCGTCAATGGCAAAGGTTATAGGTTTGTTGTTTTCGGTGTGGATAAAGGTTATAAGAACAGTCATATCTTCAAAGCCCACGGAGATTGTTATGTCATCTACGGAATTGACAGTGCCTTCAAGCATTTTTTTCGTTGCGGTTTCTACTCCGAGCAGTCGGGTTTTTATTGTATAACGCCTTGCGTTTATATCTGAAGCTATTTTATCTTGCAAATCTTCAACAACCTTGCATTTATTTGTTGAAATGATATATAAATTATGATATAATTATAAGTGGCAATATAGATTAATAGGGTTAATACGATATATATTTTTACTAACTATATAAATCATATAATTTTATTTTTTGGATATTGTCCGAACGCTATCTCTGTATATTGTGCGCTTTATAAATATATTATTTTCGATGGTATTCTTTATATAATTCACAATTACATTGATACCGTTATTTTATAATTTATGGTAAAGGAGGCTTAAACACACTAATAATTTTACTATTGCTTTAATATGAAAATGATATTTAGGGAGTGAATTTATTTATGAAAAAGGATGTTAATATTAATAGGAGCGTAGAAACCGATTATTTGAAAATACGTGGAAATAGTCTTGAAATACAAGATACTACCATTCAGTTGAGCAATATTTCTTTGTTCAGCACTACAGATATTGAGCCTAAAAAATTTCCGATATTAAGTGCAGTTTTAATCATAATAGGAGTTTTGCTATTTACAAAAGCTTTATTTGCTGCTGCTATTCTAATAGTTGCAGGAGCAATTTGGATTGGCTTATGGTATTTTTCTGTTCAGGAAACGAAGGAAATGACACGTCTAACGATTATTACTAATTCCGGAAACGTCTTCCCAATTATTTTTAATGACAGAGCATTTATGAAAAAGGTAGTTGAGACTATGTCTGAAATCATTGGAGATCCTATACATAAAAGGGATGTAACTATCAATATCAAAGAATGTACATTCGATAACGGTTCCTCTGCTGTTGATAATCTCTATGAAAAATGAGGCGATGTGAAAAATGGTAAATATAAATATATATAATAATAATTTTAAAAATAATTCTTCAGCTGTAAGAAATGTATATGAAGGTTCTGAGAATGTTGATTTTGCTCGTATTGATGAAGAACTTAGATCAATAAAAAAAGGACTGAAAGAAGAAAGTCAGGAATATAAAGCAGTTGAGTCAATAGAAAAACTCAGCAGGAAGCATGACATTAAAGGAATTGCCTCAATAATAAAAGATCTTTCAATACAATTTTCAGGCTCGGCTTTAGCAAATATAATCGGAGCTTATTTATGCAGTTATTTTAAAATTTAAATTACAAATATAAAAGACAGTTATAATCATAGATAGCAAATATGTTTGTCAAAGGGACTGTTGTAAATATGTATATATTCATAGAACGACAGTCCCTCAGTTGTTGATAAGTTTTTATTTATCGTGTTTTTTGGTTATTTTCTTTTGAGCAGGACTCCGTTTTCGATGTGATTGAGAATAGATTTCACATACAAAATTGCGTAATTTAAACAATTTGGCGAAATAGAATTATGTCGGAACGAGGCTTCTGTTTATCTAAATTCAAATGTATTTGTAATAGCTTATATAAGGCAGATTTACAGCTCTGCTTTTATTTTTTGTATGAACTTTTCCGCAGGTTTTGTAAGCACTCTGTATTTTTTCCATATTATGCTCATGCCGTCTTTTCTTTCGGGAGAGAGGGGGCGGAAACAAAGTCTGCTTTCGCCGGATGTGTTTATTATTTTGTCAAGACCTATGGCATAGCCGAGTCCTTCTTCTACCATTAGGGAGGCGTTGAATATGAGGTTGTATGTTCCTACTATATTAAGTTCGGACATTTCTTTTCCCATCCATTTTGTAAGAGCGCCGTTGTCTGCCTGTCGGGATATTATGAGGGGCTTGTCCCACAGATCCTCAGGGGTTATGCCTGTTTTTTCCGCAAGAGGGGAGTCTTTTTTCATCAGCACGCCCCAGCTGTCTTTAAAAGGCAGATCAAGTGAATTGAATTTAGAATTGTAAACAGAGCCGAATACCACTCCGAAGTCAATAAGTCCCTTTTCAAGCTGTTCTGTTACAAATTCTGAGTTGCCGCTGGATATATGAAAGTGTATGCCCTCATATTCTTCATTAAGCTTTTTTGCCGCACTTGCTATAAAGCGCACTGCATCGGTTTCTCCTGTGCCTATATGCACATCGCCCACTATATATCTATCGGAGAGAGCTATCTCCCTTTCGGTTTTTTCCACAAGGCTTAGTATTTCTTCGGCACGTTTTCTGAGTATCATTCCTTCGTCTGTGAGAGTGACCTTTCTTGAACCCTTTGTCCCTCTTATAAGAAGCTGTTTTCCAAGCTCTTTTTCCATAGCCTTCAGTTGTGTTGAAAGTGTGGGCTGAGAAAGATGTAAGGTTTCCGCCGCTCTTATTATGCTTTGCTCTCTTGCTACTGCCAAAAAATATTGCAATACTCTGATTTCCATATTATCACTCCTTTTGCTATTATAATAACATAGATTTCAATAGGTTTCAACTATACAAATCTATTATTTATAAGTATTTGCTATTTTTATTTTTTGGTAATATAATAAATTCAGAATAAAGATACGGTGGTGATAGGTATGACGGATATTATGCCGCGTTATTCCCTTGAAGATGCGGTGCAGAATATGAAGGATGCGGGCTGCAGTCCTGAAACGATAGACAGCTGTATTTCCTGCATAAAAAGAGGAAGAAAAAAAGAGCTTATGAAAAAGCTGGACATACAGAGGAGCTGCCTTCTTGACAAGGTACACGAGGGGGAAAGGCAGATAGACTGCCTGGATTATCTTGTATACAGGCTTGCGGGAAATGAATGATTTTTTGTGAAAGAGAGGCTATAATATGGATATTATCACGGACAGAACATTTGATGAGGAAAGGGCGCTTTACGAAAGTAGGGGAATAATGCTCAGAAACTGTCGCTTTGAAGGACCTGCCGACGGCGAGAGTGCATTAAAAGAAAGCAGCGATATAATGGTTCAGAACTGTTATTTCAATCTCCGTTATCCTTTTTGGCACGACAAGGGTGTTAATATAAATAATTCCGAGCTTACAGAGAATTGCAGAGCAGCATTGTGGTATTCGGAGAATATAGAAATAGAAAACAGCAGACTCCACGGCATAAAGGCACTGCGTGAATGTAGAGATATAAAAATAAAGGACTGCGATATAATATCTTCGGAATTCGGCTGGTCGGCAAAGAATATAAAAATGGAGAACACGAGTGCTCAGAGCGAATATTTTATGATGCGCTCCGAAAACATAGATTTCAGAGATGTTGATTTTAAGGGCAAATATTCGTTTCAGTATATAAATAACGCCGTTTTTGAAAATTGTGTTTTTGATACTAAGGACGCTTTTTGGCACGGCAGGAACATAACTGTCAGAAACAGCGTTATAAAGGGCGAATATCTTGGGTGGTATTCCGAGGGGCTTACTCTTATAAACTGCAAAATATCGGGCACTCAGCCATTTTGCTATTGCAGGGACTTAAGGCTTATAGACTGCGAGATGACAGATACCGATCTTGCATTTGAAAAATCCTGCGTAGAGGCAACAATTACAACAAAGATAGACAGCATAAAAAATCCCCTTGCAGGATATATATGTGTGCCTGAGTTCGGAGAGCTTATAATGGACGATGAAAATGCAAAGTGCAGGGTGATAGCCGGCAGAAAAGAGTCCTTCAAATGCCGTACCTGTGCATGATAAAAGGAGGGAAATTATGAGAGCAGTATTATGTGTATCTTTCATTGTGGCTTTAATGACATCTGCGTGCTATGCAGGCACAAAGACAAAAGGTAAAGCATATGTTCAGACAACGGAAATAACCGAGGAGACCACTGTAGAAAGGGTATCAGAAAATAAAGAGGAGGTAAACGCAGATATGAAAATGACTATAAAAGCGGGCGGTGCAACGTTCACGGCAACTCTTGAAAATAATTCCTCTGTGGAGGCATTAAAGGAAATGATGAAGGATAAGCCCCTCACTCTTGATATGAGCGACTATGCAAATATGGAAAAGGGCGCAGACCTTGGCAGAACGCTCCCTCAGAATAATGTGCCTATGAACACGAAGCCGGGAGATATAATACTTTATCAGGGCAGGACCCTTGTTATTTATTACGACACAAATTCCTGGAGTCTAACCCCCATAGGCAGGATAGAAAATGTAAATGCCGCCGACCTCAAAAAAGCTCTCGGCAGCGGAAACGTCACCGTCGAATTTTCACTTGACACAAAATAAAAATAAAGTCCGTTTTGCACCTGTGAAGCGGACTTCGTTTTTATTTGTTATGAAAAAACCTAATCAATTATCCACAATTAGTTTATTGACTTTGGTGTTGCCTCGGATTTTTTACTTTTTATGGAATTTTGTCAACCGGGCAGAATTATGTCGGAATGGCTGTTGATTATTGAGATTTCCTTAAGATAGAAACAACATAATGGCTGTTATCTTTACAAATAGGAATTTTACAATTATTTTCTAATAATCAAAAGTTTATTCTCTCCCTTTTGAAACTCATATTCCGTTTTCACAATGTCAACTTTATGGTCTTTTTTGAAATGGTCTATAATCTTTTCGGTTAAAGCTGTCTTATTAGCATCTAAGTCTACAATGGGGAAAATTCTGATTTCTTTGCATACACGAAGCATTTCGGTCATTGAGGCAATATGAAAATCATATCCTAAAGACGTATACATCAGCAGAAAGTGAGAACTTAGTCCTATGTCAAAATGATTATCGTCATAAATTAGCCCATTTGGAAGTTCATGAAATACATAGCGTCCCTCCGCTTTTCCCTTTTCATAATCAGATAAAAATTTTCTCATTGCAGACATACGAGTAAATTCAAGTTCATCTAAATTCTTGATATTCTTCCATACATAGTTATCCATATTCTCGCTCATTTGCTGCATAACGATAACTCTGACTTCCTCAATTCGTTTTTCTAAATCTGTTTTAGAAAACTGATAAATCGGATCAAATGAAGTTACGCTGCCGCCTCTTTCTGTCAGCTCGCAGTTAAAACACGCAGGACCGTCTCCGAAATCTGCAATTTTTCTTGACAGGTCACTTTCATTCAACCGAAACATCAGTGCATATTCTTTCATATTTCTGCCCCACGGCACGACACTGTTCAGCTTAAATGCCATTTAATCATCTCCTTAACTCCCGATTTATCTGTTTTCTTTAAACGTGGCAGATGATGGATATCGGGTTTGATTCATTTTTTCTTTTGTTTTGATCACATATTCCAAATCAATATCATATAAATTGGCGATAGCTATAGCGTAGTAAATGACATCCCACAATTCTTCATCAATAGTTCCCTTAATTTCTTCAAAGGTTTGCGCCTTAAGATTTTTTCGCATTGCTCGGGAAAGCTCTCCTACTTCTTCTGCGAGTTTTAAAAAATAGTCCTTTAACATTTCCGGCTTATAGTCCTTTTGCTTTATGTAGCTTTGTAAATATTTAATAGATATATTTCCATCCATTTCAGTCCTCCATTAAACTTAGGAATTGGGTAGAGCAATTCGGTAATTATACTCCTCCTCAATCAAGGTCATTCATTTTAGCATAATTAATAATACTTTGCTTAATTATATCACGCAGTAATATTTATTACAACAAAAAAGACTCACTTTCAAAGTCAAGTAAATTGTATAAATGTATGTATTATTTCGGCGGCAGACTTTTGGGTGAATTTAAAAAAGGAGTTGATTTTGATTTGGAAGTGTTGTATAATTATATTAGAAAAAGAAAGAGTAGGTACTACCAATACCCACTCTTTCCAAAAAGACACCCCACTTTAAAGGTGGTTGGTCGGCAGTTTTATTTAGTGGGTTTTAAACCCACAAAATTAGACCGCTTCTCATTTGCGTTAGGGAGCGGTCTTTTTCATTACGACAGGTTACATTTTATTATTAAGGCTATGTACCACATATCAAGCAGAAACTGCTTGATAGCGTAGAAGCCGTATATGATATCAAATGTTGTCATAAGAGGCTTCACCTCCTTTACAGAAGGCTCGACCAACCACTCTTTAGCAAAGTGCCTTGGGTTATTATACAATAGATTTTGTCGAAAGTAAATATGTTTTTGAAATGGTGTAATGACAAAAAGAAAGGGCAGACGCAGGGTTTTTGCAACTGCCTTTTTTGTTATTCTTTATGCTCGCTGTTGTTACTGCATACACGCTCCGCTGTGACTGTCTGACCTTGCGCTGGCTCTGAGGTTATTGTCCATATGTCGAAGCTGTGTCCGAGAGGAGCTAACTCTGATTTTTCCTGAGCTTCACTGTAGTGGGCTGTTTCGGCAAAACTGTATCTGTTCTCTGTATTTAATCCTCCTTTTTCGGAATGAATATAAATGCAATAAATATTGTTTTTTGTAATAAGAAACCAACTTTTATACACCTATACTTTTATTTTATATAAAGTTTTTTCCCATATGTCAAATCATAAATTCTATTATTAGAAAAATTTAATTTTGTTGACAAAAGATTTACTTATATAGTACAATTCAATTAAAGCAAATAAATTTTCAGGGGGCGGCTATATGAAAATGAAAAGAATGGCAGCTATAATTTTATCTCTTATAATGGCGTTTGCAAGCATTAATTTATGCTTTGCCGAGGAAGATAATGTTCTGTCTGCAACAGACGGTGAGAATACTTCTGATGAAAATGCCTCATATGAGGAAACTTCAGACGAGGATATTTCGGGCAATAATATTTCAGGCTTGGATATTCCGGGGGAGGTTATTCCGAGTGGGGATATTCCTGGCATGGATATTCCGGGCGAGGTTATTCCGAGTGGGGATATTCCGAGCATGGATATTCCGGGGGAGGTTATTCCGAGTGAGGACATTCCCGGCATGGATATTCCGAGCGAGGATACTTCAGGTGAGGAAACTTCTGGTGAGGAAACTTCAGGCGAGGAAACCGAAGATGAGTATATTGAATATAAGGACGAAAATATAATCGGCGGCTGTATATATTTTGACCAATCCACAGGAACAATAATGGGTGCTGATCGGGAGGTATCAAGTGCTGTTATACCGAGTAAAATAGGCGAGGTCGATGTGGCAGCCATAGGAAAAGGAGCATTTGAACACGGCAATATTACGAAAATCACATTACCCGAAAGCGTTGAGTACATAGGAGAGGGCGCTTTTTCCCAGTGCAAGAGTCTTACGGAAATAAACATTCCAAGCAGAGTTAATTCTATTGAATCATATACATTCGAGTATTGCAGCAATCTTGTAAAAGTGAACATACCTGAGGGAGTTGTTTACATAGGCGAAGATGCCTTTACATACTGTGAAAAGCTGACAGACATAACCATTTCGGAAAATGTTAAAGATATCGGAAGCGGTGCATTCGCCGGCTGTGGTTTTAAGACAGCAGGACCTATAGGCGGAGGATATGATTATGAGTTTGGATGGAAAAATGAAATACCCGATAATGCGTTCTATGGCTGTCGGTCTTTAACAAGCATAGATATTCCGAACAGTGTTACTTATATCGGGGACTCTGCTTTTGAAAGCTGTAATGACCTTGCAAAGCTTACCGTGCCGGAAAATGTTTCTTATATTGGCAGTTCTGCATTTAGGTCTTGTTCTTCTCTTACAGAAATTACAATACCCGAAAGCGTTACGTCAATAGGAGATGACGCTTTTGACAGCTGTCGGGGGCTTACGGAAATAACAATTCCTTTAGGTATTACTTCTATTGGAGGACATACATTTCAGAATTGCAGCGGACTTGTGAGAGCGAACATACCTGAGGGAGTTACATCTATAGGTGACTATGCCTTTTCGGGCTGCGGCAAGCTGACAGATATAACCATACCGAAAAATGTTACATATATAGGGGATTCTGCTTTCAGGAGCTGCTCTTTACTTTCGGGGATCACCATACCTGAAAATGTATCCACTATAGGCGGTTCCGTATTCAGAAGCTGTACCGCTCTGACAGAAATCGTTATTCCCGACAGTACCACTGAGCTTGGCAGCTATGTGTTCTACGGCTGCAAAAATCTGAAAAGGGTAGTTATTCCGAATAGTATTGATACTATAAAGGCAAATACATTTTCACAATGTACAAATCTGGCTGAAATAACTATTCCCGACAGCGTTGCAGAAATAGAGGACAGTGCCTTTTCTGACTGCAAAAGCCTTACATCAATAAACATTCCCCAAAACGTAACCTCTGTGGGAAATTCTGTATTCAATGGCTGTGTCAGTCTTACAGGCATAAACGTAGACGAAAATAATGCAGTGTATTCCTCAGAAAATGGAGTTATGTACGATAAAGCCAAAACGGAAATAATATGTGTTCCTGTTGCAGCGGAATATGTGGAAATACACGACGGAGTAAAGACAATAAGCAAATACTCATTCAGAAAATGTGAACGTCTTAAAGGCGTTGTAATTCCCCAAAGTGTTACGGAAATAGGTGACTATGCTTTCAGCGGCTGTAAAAGTCTTGAAAATATAGTTATTCCTGACAGCGTTACATCCATAGGCAGTTGTGCCTTTGCCGACTGCTCAGGTCTTACGGAGATAGTTATTCCCGACAATGTTTCTTATTTAGGGACGGCGGCATTTAACAATTGCAGCAGGCTTACACAAATTGCAATTCCCGACGGAATTACAACTATAGAAAGTTCACTGTTTGACGGATGCAGCGGTCTTACGGATATAACTATTCCCAATACGGTTACATATATAAGTAATTATACTTTTAAGGGTTGCGCTGCCCTTAAAAATATAACCATTCCCGAAACTGTGGAAATTATGGATATAGGTGTGTTCCAAAATTGTGTCGGTCTGGAGTCTGTAATTATCCCCACCGGCGTTACGGCTGTTGAGCGTTCGGCATTTGAGGGCTGTGCAAGTCTTAAAGACATAACAATGGACGGTGTAACTTATATAGGCTCATCGGCATTTCGTGAATGTACAAGCCTTACAAAGATAACAATACCTGAGGGAGTTACTTCCATAGAATATTCCGCATTTTACAAATGCTCCGGTCTTACAGAGGTAACTATTCCCGATAGCGTAACGGAAATAGGAGATTATGCGTTTGAGGGCTGTGACAGCGAAAATATTGTTTTTTATGTGGTAAAAGGCTCTTATGCCGAAACCTGGGCAAATGAAAACGGCTTCAGAGTATCCTACTATGGCTCGGAAGAAAGCAGTGAAACAAGCACTGAGGAAGTTACGGAAACCGAGAGCAGCACCGAAAACCAGACAGAAACGGGCAGCAGCGCCGAAACAATTGCCCCGTCCCCAAGCTCAGGAGGCTCATCCGGCGGCGGACACTCCTCAAGAAAGGCTGTATTGGGTTCGGGAGATAGATCCAAAGATAAAGAATCAACAGCTTCAGCGGCGGAAAAAACAGAAGAAGCTAAACAAAACGAAAAGACTTTAGCACAGGAAATCAGAATATATATAGGAAAAAATATAATTAAGATCGGCGACAGAGAGTATATTACAGACGCAGCGCCTTATATACAGCCTGAGAGCAGTTCAACCCTTGTTCCTCTGCGCATTGTGGCTATTGCCATAAGCGGCGGAAGTCTTGAAAACGCCGATACAAGCTCCGCCATAAGCTGGAACTCAAACACCAAAACAGCTGTTATAACGATTAACGGAAATACCCTCAGCTTTACAGCAGGAAGCAACCTGATGTACAAAAACGGCACGCCCGTTGTTATGGAAAACGGCGTAAAAGCCGAAATAAAGAACGACAGAATGTATATACCCTTCAGAGCTTTGGGAAATGCCATGGGCGTAGGCGTAGACTGGGATCCTTATACAAAGTCAGCAGTATACAGCATAAAATAAAATATATCTATCTTTGGAGTCTGAATATTTAACCGTTTATAACTATAAAACAAACTAAGTGAAAGGCGAAACTACATTGTATTTTAGAGTGGTTTCGCCTTTTTCGTATACGAAATCGAACAGAAAATTATATATACTATCAATGCAGCAGAAATATACCGACAAACGAAAAACAGCAGCGATAAAAATATCGCTGCTTGTTTGCCGTATATCATACAATCTGCATCGGCTCGCTCCTCGGTGTTGCCCTGTTTGGCTGTATATTTATTATACCCCAAAATAAAATTATAATTTCATTTACACAGATTAAAATTTACAGCCGTAAATTTTAAAGCATGTAATCAAATATAATTGTTTTTATGTATCAGTTTTATTATTTTCCTATATCAGACCAGTCGGACACATCACACTGCCCATACTCATTATTGCCCACAGCCACAACAGAGCCGTCAGACCTAAGTCCTACTGTGTTTAAAACTCCTGCGGAAACAGCCACAATATCAGACCAGCCTGACACATCACACTGACCATCATCATTATAACCCACAGCCACAACAGAGCCGTCAGCCCTAAGCCCTACTGTGTATAAACCTCCTGCGGAAACGGTCACAATATCAGACCAGTCAGACACATCACACTGCCCACACTCATTATTACCCACAGCCACAACAGAGCCGTCAGCTTTAAGCCCTACTGTATGAGCTAATCCTGCGGAAACAGCTACAATATCAGACCAGTCAGACACATCACACTGCCCACACTCATTATTACCTACAGCCACAACAGAACCGTCAGCCCTAAGTCCTACTGTGTTTAAATCTCCCGCGGAAACAGCTACAATATCAGACCA
>CANRPW010000038.1 GCA_947632615.1 uncultured Clostridia bacterium
GCAAATAAAAAAGGGAGGGCGAAGCCCTCCCTTTTTTATTTGCCCTGCTCGCCCGCCCCCGACAAAACCGCGGTTTGGTCGGCAGACCGAACATAGGGTGTATATTGCAAAATATTAATTTTCTATATATGTGTTGTGTATGAATAATTTTTGCCTTTAAAGTAAAAATATATAAAAGGTGATTGGTATGGATATTTATATAAAGCCTGATAAGAAGGCAAACAAAACCGGGGCAGGGGTGGTGAGAGTAAAGGACGTGGCAGATGTTTTTGCTGAGGGCGGACTTAAGGGACAGGTCGAAAATCTGCGGCTGCTGGAGCTTAACGGAGATGAGAAGAAAAACTATCTCATATCGGTTATTGATATAGTGGAGAAGATAAACTCTGCCCTGCCGGGGCACACTGTAAATAATTTGGGAGAGCAGGACACGATTATAGAGTATTCGCCTAAGGAAGAAAAGCAGAACGCAGCCTGGCTTTGGGTGAAGGTGGCTTTTGTGTGTATTGTGCTTCTGGCGGGGTCGGCTACGGCGATAATGAGCTTTCATTCGGATGCGCAGATAGCTACTGTGTTTGAAAACTATTATTATATATTTTTCAATGAAAAGATAGAAAACCCTATGCTTATAGACCTGCCGTACTCAATAGGGCTGGCTGTGGGTATAATAGTGTTTTTCAATCATTTTTCCGGCAAGAAATTAACCGACGACCCTACGCCTATAGAGGTGGAGATGTCTGTTTATGAGTCTGAAGTGACCGACAATATTATAGACACGCTTAATAAAAAGGGCGGTGAGGGGTAATGCTGTTTGGTTGGGCTATGCTCGTTATAATAGGGTTTGGCTCGGGGCTGTTTGTTGCGGGAGCGGTGGTGGCGTTTATTGCGATAATAGGAGTTGTGCCAAGGCTTGCGCAGAAATCAGGGACTAAAAAATATATAAAGCTTTATGAAGAAGCCATAATTGCCGGGGGCATAATAGGCGCTTGCGATATGTATTTTGACTTTTATTTGCCCATAGGCAGACCCCTTGTTATATTTTTGAGCTTTTGCATTGGGGTATTTTATGGCTCATTGGCAGTATCTTTGGCGGAGGTGCTTAATATAATCCCTATTCTTACAAGGAGGGCAAGACTTCAGCAGGGATTAAGGTGGTTTGTGTGCGCCATAGCTCTGGGAAAGCTGACAGGGTCGCTGCTCTATTATTTTGTTCCCGGATTTTATTATATGTAAGGAGGTTATTTTATGGCAAAAAGAGAAATTGTAAAATCTGATAAGGACTACGACAAGTTAGTGAAGGAGGCTTCGCCAAACAGCCCTATAGTAAAAAACTGCATAAAAGCCTTTATTGGCGGTGGCATAATATGTTGTATAGGGCAATTTTTGATGAATGTGCTGTCATCTTACGGGCTTGTCACCGAGGAGAGGAACATGGCGGTATCCGTAATATTGATAGGCATAGCGTCACTGCTTACGGGGCTGGGATGGTATAGCAAGATAGGGCGCTTTGCAGGGGCAGGGTCGGTAGTGCCTATAACGGGGTTTTCAAATTCCGTTACGGCGCCTGCCATAGAATTTAAAAAAGAGGGCTTTGTAATGGGGCTGGGGGCTAAAATTTTCACCGTGGCAGGTCCTGTTATACTTTACGGTACACTGACCTCTATATTTGTTGGCATAGTATATTATTTTGTGAGATAGGAGATATATATGGCTTTAAAAGTTGGTTTGACATCTTTAAAATTTGAAAATGGAGTAAATATAAAAAGCGTTTCCTCCGTGGCAGGCACAAAGGAAGGGGAAGGACCTTTAAAAGAGTATATAGACATACTTGTAAACGACAATCTTTACGGGCAAAAAACATGGGAAAAGGCCGAAACGGAGTTTGTAAAAAAGGCTGTTGAGACAGCTGCGCAGAAGGCGGCGCTAAGCCTAAATAATATTGACTATATATTGGCAGGAGATCTGCAAAATCAGTCTGCCGCCTCCTGCTTTGGTGTGAAAGACTTTAAACGTCCCTTTTTCGGGCTGTTTGGGGCTTGCTCCACCTTTGGGGAGGGACTTTCATTAGGGGCAGTCCTTATAGACAGCGGCTGCGGCAAAAATGTGATGTGTGAGGCATCAAGCCATTTCAGTGCGGCAGAGGCACAGTTTCGCTTTCCTCCCGAGCTTGGAAATCAGCGCCCTCAGACTTCTACATGGACGGTGACGGGAGCAGGAGCGGCTGTACTTTCCGACGAGGGAAGCGAGCCTAAAATCACAGGCATAACAACAGGCAAAATAGTTGATCTTGGCATAACCGATGCCAACAATATGGGGGCGGCCATGGCGCCTGCGGCAGCCGATGTATTGTTAAATCATTTTAAAGACTTTTCCGCTGCTCCCGAAAGCTATGACAGGATTTTTACCGGGGACTTAGGCAGCGTGGGAAGCAAGCTGCTTATAGAGCTCCTCCGGGAAAAGGGTTATGACATTCAAAAGCAACACAGGGACTGCGGTATGCTTATATATGACAGCGACAAGCAAGACACCCACGCAGGGGGCAGCGGCTGCGCCTGCTCGGCAATCACATTTTCTATGATATATAAAAGGCTTTTGACAGGGGAATATAACAAAATATTATTTATGCCAACGGGAGCGCTTATGAACCCTTCAAGCGTTGCACAGGGGGAGAGTATTTTGGGAATTTGTCATATTGTAATGATAGAAAGGCAGGTGTAAGCTGTGGACTATGTAAAGGCTTTTATAGTAGGTGGAGGTATCTGCGTTATTGGGCAGATACTTATTGACAAGACGAAGCTTACTTCGGCGAGGATACTTGTTTTGTTTGTGGTTTTGGGCTGTCTTCTTGGAGGGCTTGGCTGGTATGACAAGCTTATAGACTTTGCAGGGGCAGGGGCATCCGTCCCCTTGCCGGGGTTTGGAAATACCCTTGCAAAGGGTGTTATGGCAGAGGTTGATGCCAGAGGTTTTGCAGGGGCGCTTACAGGCGGACTTAAAAGCGCCGCAGGGGGCATAACCGCCGCCATTGTATTTGCTTTTTTGGCGGCAGTGATTTTCAGCCCCAAGGAAAAGTAAAATAGTATTTACAATAAGAGCCCGGTGTGATAAAATGTAAAAGCCTGAATTTGCCCCCTGCCGAAAAACAGCCATAGGCTGTTTATTCGGCAGGGGGCCGCGGGGGCGAGGGGAAGGGGCGAAAGCAAGGAGCAGGGCACGCCCTGCTCCTTGCTTTCGCCCCTTCCCCTCGCCCCCGCTAACCGGCAGAAAATGACAAATTGGGGGTATTGTTTTGGGATATGTTGAAATATTTTTGATAGCGTTAAGTCTTGCTATGGATGCCTTTGCCGTTTCTGTGACGAATGGACTTGCACTTGGTAAGCCTAAAATAAAGCATGGTATTATTCATGGCGGTTATTTCGGTTTTTTTCAGTTTTTAATGCCGCTTATTGGATATCTCGGCGCAAATGTATTCAGAGGCAGCATTGAGGTGATAGACCACTGGATAGCCTTTGTCCTGCTTGTGCTTATAGGCGGAAATATGATAAAGGAGACCTTCGGTGCGGAAGACGAGGATGAAAGTATTACTGAAGAAAAAATGCTTTCTGTGCCGCACATGGTGATGCTTGCTGTTGCCACAAGCATAGATGCCCTTGCTGTTGGCATAAGCTTTGCTATGGCTCAGCTTAAAATGGGTATATTTACAGCCTGCGTAATAATAGGAGTGGTGTCCTTTGTGCTGCCGTTTTTTGGAGTTTACATAGGCAGGTTTATTGGCGGTATGTTTAAAAAATATGCTGCACGGGCAGGAGGCTTTGTGCTGATAGCAATAGGCTTTAAGATAATTTTAGAACATTTGGCTATATTGTAAAGGAGAAAATTATGAGTGAAATAACCTTCAGAGCCGGAGCGAAGGGCGACGGCGGCGTGATATTCGGGCTTATAAAGGGGCTGGCGGAATATGAAAATATGACGGCGGACGTTGTTGCAACGGAAGAGCTTTTTGAAAAAAATCTTTTTGAGGATAAAAAGGCAGAGGTGATATTTGCCGTATATGAGGGAAAGGAAATAGGCTATGCCCTGTTTTTCCATAATTTTTCTACCTTTTTAGGTAAGGCGGGCATTTACCTTGAGGATCTGTACATACATCCCGACTATAGAGGCAGGGGCTTTGGCAAGGCTATGTTTAAAAAGGTGGCTGAAACGGCAGCAGAACGTGACTGCGGCAGGCTGGAATGGTCTTGCCTTGACTGGAACAAGCCAAGCATAGATTTTTACCTTTCAATGGGCGCTGTCCCCATGGGAGAGTGGACCGCCTATCGCCTTGACGAAACCGGGCTTAAAAATGTAATAAAACAATAAAATAACTATTGAAATTGATTTGTCTATGATATATAATACTGTTAAGGATCGTTTTCTTAACGGTCTTATCTTCGGGGAAAGGTGAAATTCCTTATCGGCGGTAAAGCCCGCGAGCCTTTTTGGCTGACTCGGTGAAATTCCGGGGCCGACGGTTATAGTCCGGATGGAAGAGGATAATATTTGCTTCGGCAGATCTTTATTTTGATACACAAATTTCCCCGACAGGAATATAACTGCTCTTTTCGGCAGCTATACAACTGTCGGTTTTTTATTTGAATAAATGAACAACTTTTGGCAGAGCTGTCCCCGAAAGCGGTATAGCAAGCTTTTACAAAGAAAACCCATATCGGGCTTACTTTTTTAAAGATAGAAAGGATTTTTATGAAAAAACATGAATTTTTTATGAGAAGGGCAATAGAGCTTGCCCTTAAGGGAAAGGGCCTGGTAAGCCCCAACCCCATGGTAGGAGCCGTTATTGTAAAGGACGGCAAAATAATTGCCGAGGGCTATCACAGAAGCTATGGCACACTTCACGCCGAGAGGGATGCTTTTGCAAACCTCAAGCAGCCCAGCGACGGGGCAGACCTTTATGTGACGTTAGAACCCTGCTGTCATCACGGCAAGCAGCCCCCTTGTACGGATGCTGTTATAGAACATGGCATAAAGCGTGTGTTTGTAGGCTCAGAAGACCCTAACCCCCTTGTAAACGGTAAAGGAAATGCTATATTGAGAGATCATGGCATAGAGGTGCATACGGGCATACTTAAAGAGGAATGTGACAGCATAAACCTGCCGTTTTTCCACTATATACAAACAAAAACGCCTTATTTTGTATGCAAGTACGCCATGACCGCCGACGGAAAAATTGCCTCCGTAAGCGGTAATTCTAAATGGATAAGCAGCGAAGCTTCAAGAAAAAGAGCTCATGAAATGAGGGCGGAATATAAGGGCATTATGGCAGGTATAAATACTGTGCTTGCTGATGATCCTATGCTCAACTGCCGAATTGAAGGCTGCCCCAGTCCTATAAGGATAATCTGCGATACACATTTGCGCCTGCCCCGTGACAGCAATATTGCAAAGACTGCCGGGGAGTACAGGACAATAATAGCAACGGCTTCGGATGACGAGGACAAAAAAAATACCCTTAGGAGCATGGGTGTTGAAATTATAAATGTGCCCGAAAAGGAAGGACACATTGATTTACCTGCTCTTGCTGTGGAGCTTGGAAAGCTTAAAATAGACGGTGTGCTTGTTGAGGGCGGCGGAGAGCTTAACTTTTCCGTAATGAAGGAAGGGCTTTGCCGCAAGGTGTTTGTTTTTATAGCGCCTAAAATATTAGGCGGAGCTTCGGCAAAAACTCCCGTAGGGGGAGCGGGCATAGAAAGGCTTGGCGACTGCGTAAAGCTTTCTGCGCCTAAGGTCAGCCCCATAGGGGACGACATACTTTTGGAATATGAGGTGATGTGATGTTTACGGGGCTTATTGAAGAAGTAGGCAGAGTAGTTTTTATAAACGCCGGACGGGATTTTGCAAGGCTTCGCATAGAGGCTAAGAAGGTCACCGAGGGAACAAAAATAGGCGACAGCATTGCAGTAAACGGGCTTTGCCTTACGGCAGTTTTGGTGGAGGAAGGCTTTTTTGAGGCAGATGTAATGGCAGAAAGCTTGAGGCGCAGTTCTCTTGGCAGGCTAAGACCCGGCAGCTTGGTAAATTTAGAGCGGGCAATGGCGGCGGACGGAAGGTTCGGCGGACATATCGTTTCGGGACATATTGACGGAACCGGGGAAATAGTCGGCTTTACAAAAGAGGGCATAGCTACCGTTGTTGAAATAGGGGCTGAAGCAGTTTTGCTATATTATATAGTCGAGAAAGGCTCTATAGCCATTGACGGCATAAGCCTAACGGTAATGGATGTGGGAAGAACCTCATTTCGTGTAGGGGTAATACCTCATACGGGAAGCGAAACGACTTTGCTTTCCCGTCAGCCGGGGGATATAGTCAATTTGGAAACGGATATTATAGGCAAATATACAGAGAAATTTCTTAACAACAAAAAGCCCGGGGCAAGTGACGACATTACCCTCGAATTTCTTGCGGAAAACGGCTTTTGAGGGAGGGACTATTATGGAATTTATTAAAAATACTATTGAAGAAGCCATTGAAGACATCAAAAAAGGCAAGATGATAGTCACTGTGGATGATGAAGACAGAGAAAACGAGGGAGATGTTATTGTGGCGGCAGAGTTTGCCGACACGGCAGCGGTGAATTTTATGGCAACCTACGCCAAGGGGCTTATCTGTATGCCCATGTCATCGGAATATACTCATCGTCTTAAGCTCAAACCCATGGTGGAGCACAACACAGACAATCACGAGACAGCCTTTACTGTGTCTATAGACCATATTGAAACAACAACGGGCATATCGGCTTACGAGCGTTCTTTTACTGCCCTTAAGGTGGTGGATGATAATGCCAGGCCTCAGGACTTCAGACGTCCGGGGCATATGTTTCCTCTTGAAGCCAAAGAAGGCGGAGTTTTAAAGCGTGTAGGTCACACAGAAGCCACAGTTGACCTTTGCCACCTTGCAGGGCTTAAGGAGGTAGGGCTTTGCTGCGAGATAATGAAGGAAGACGGCACAATGGCAAGACGTGATGACCTTGTGAAGTTTGCAAAGCAGCACGGGCTTAAAATAATAACCATAGCCGATCTTGTGGCGTACAGGATACAAAGAGAAAAGCTGGTTGAATGTGTGGCAAAGGCAAATATGCCTACTCATTTTGGTGAGTTTACAATTTATGGCTATGTAAATAAATTAAACGGAGAGCACCATGTTGCTTTGGTGAAGGGTGATGTTGCAAACGGAGAGCCAGTTCTTTGCAGAGTACATTCCGAGTGCCTTACAGGAGATGCTTTGGGAAGCGCTCGGTGCGACTGCGGTCAGCAGTACAGAGCTGCTATGAGAAAGATCAATGATGAAGGCAGGGGCGTTCTTGTGTATATGCGCCAAGAGGGTCGTGGAATAGGGCTTATAAATAAGCTGAAAGCCTACGAGCTTCAGGACAAGGGTATGGATACGGTTGAGGCTAATTTAGCTTTGGGCTTTCCCGAGGACTTAAGAGATTATGGCATAGGGGCGCAGATACTTGTGGATCTGGGAGTAAAGAAGCTCAGGCTTATGACGAACAACCCTCAGAAGATAACGGGGCTTTCGGGTTATGGTATTGAGATAACCGAAAGAGTGCCTATACAAATAGAACCTAACGAAAACGACGAATTTTATCTTAAGACCAAAAAAGAAAAAATGGGTCATTATCTTGATTTTTAATTAAAGGAGGAAAATAAAATGAAAATTTATGAAGGAAAACTGGTTGCAAAGGGAATTAAAGTCGGTATAGTATGCTCAAGATTTAACGAGTTTATAGTATCTAAGCTCCTTGACGGCGCTCTTGACGGACTTAAAAGACATGACGTAGCAGATGACGATATAGCCGTTGCGTGGGTGCCCGGAGCATTTGAGCTTCCTCTTATTGCAAGTAAGATGGCTGAAAGCGGAAAGTATGATGCTGTTATTTGTCTTGGAACAGTTATAAGAGGGGCGACAAGCCATTATGACCTTGTATGCGCCGAAACATCTAAGGGCATTGCCCAGACATCTCTTAAGACAGGCGTACCTGTTCTTTTTGGCATAGTGACAACAGACACCATTCAGCAGGCCATTGAAAGAGCAGGCACAAAGGCAGGAAACAAGGGCTATGACTGCGCTCTATCTGCAATCGAAATGGTGGATCTTATAAAATCACTTAAGGCCTGATAAGTCTTTCGGGTAAAGGTGGCTGCCCGACATTTTCGCACAATATCGCCGAATGGCGATATTTCGCGAAAATGCCGACCACCGGGGCGGAGGCAGGGCAAAGGGGGCAGCGGAGCTGCCCCCTTTGCCCTGCCTCCGCCCCGGTGGTCGGCGTGCGGGAGCGAAATATTTGGTTTTCACCAAATATTTCGCTCCCGCACGCCGGCCGGCAACCAAATACAATTAAGATAAGTTTTTCAAACCCGTATTAAAATGTTGAAAAAAATCAATTTGTGTGTTATTATAAAGGGTAGCATAAAAACATGTAAGGTAAATATGTAAAGAGGTAAGGCATATGAATAAAATGAAGGTTGGAATAGATATAGGGTCAACGACAATCAAAATTGCTTGTCTTGACGAAAATAACAATCTTATATACGGAGATTACAGAAGACATCTTTCAAATATTCAGCAGACACTTTTAGAGCTTTTGGAGGACGCGCGTAAGGGCTGCCCTGAGGGTGAGTTTTCCGCAATGATAACGGGCTCGGGAGGTCTGTCTATTGGTAATTGGATAGGCATACCCTTTATACAGGAGGTAGTGGCGGTGGCCTCTGCCATAGAAGAAAAAGCAAAGGGAACGGACGTTGCCATAGAAATAGGCGGCGAGGATGCTAAGATAATTTATTTTACAGGTGGAATAGAACAGAGAATGAACGGCATCTGCGCAGGCGGCACGGGCTCTTTTATAGACCAGATGGCAACACTTCTTAAGACTGATGCTATAGGACTTAATGAATATGCCAAGTCTTACAAGGTAATATACCCAATAGCTGCAAGATGCGGTGTTTTTGCAAAGTCTGACATACAGCCGCTTATAAATGATGGGGCAAGCAAGCCCGACCTTGCCGTTTCTATATTCCAGGCAGTTGTGGCTCAGACAATAAGCGGACTTGCCTGCGGAAAGCCCATAAGAGGCAAGGTTGCTTTTTTGGGAGGCCCTCTGCACTTTCTTACGGAGCTTAAGGCTCGTTTTATAGATGTGTTGGGACTTCAACCCGGGGACGTTATAGAGGCAGAAAATTCTCATCTTTTTGCCGCAGTTGGTTCGGCTCTTAATGCTGACCCTGAAAAGACATTCACCTTTGAAAAGCTAATAGCAAATTTAAAGGGCGAAAAGCACCTTACAATGGAAATAAATCGTCTTAAGCCTCTGTTTTCATCAAAAGAAGAATACGAAAAATTTGAGAAAAGACACGCACTGGCAGTTGTTGAAAAGGGCGATATAAAAGATTATAAGGGAAAAACGGTTTTCTTAGGCATAGACTCAGGCTCTACAACCTCAAAGCTTGCTATAATAGGCGAGGACGGCACTCTTTTGCACTCATATTACGCAGGAAATGAGGGCGCGCCTTTGCAGGTGGTTATGAGAGAGCTTAAACACATTTATGAGATATTGCCTGAGGGTGTAAAGATAGGCAAATCCTGCGTTACAGGTTATGGTGAAGGGCTTATAAAGGCGGCTCTTACACTTGACCTTGGGGAGATAGAAACGGTTGCTCACTATAAGGCAGCGGCATTTTTCAATCCTAAGGTAGATTTTATACTTGATATCGGCGGACAGGATATGAAGTGTATAAGAATAAAGGACGGAGTTATTGACTCTGTGCTTCTTAACGAGGCTTGCTCGGCAGGCTGCGGCTCTTTTATAGAAACATTTGCAAAAAGCCTTTCTCTTAAGGTGGAGGACTTTGCAAAAGTGGCTCTTTATGCAAAAAGTCCTATAGACCTTGGTTCAAGATGTACCGTATTTATGAACTCAAGAGTAAAGCAGGCGCAGAAGGAGGGAGCAGAGGTTTCCGATATTTCTTCGGGTCTTGCTTATTCCGTAATTAAGAATGCGCTGCAGAAGGTTATAAAAATAACCGATCCTTCGGAGCTTGGAGATGAGATAGTTGTTCAGGGAGGAACTTTCTATAACAATGCCGTGCTTCGTGCTTTCGAGCTTATATCCGAAAGAGAGGCTACACGCCCCGACATAGCAGGTATAATGGGCGCTTTCGGTGCGGCTCTTATAGCTAAGGAAAAATATAACGAAAACGAAGAAACTACTACCATAACCCCCGAAGCCCTTGAAAATTTCACGGTTACATCATCATTTACAAGATGTAAGGGCTGCAGCAATCACTGTCTGCTTACTATAAACAAATTCAGCGGAAACAGACGCTTTGTATCGGGCAATCGCTGTGAAAGAGGTTTGGGAAAGGATGTTTCTACAAGCTGTGTTCCCAATTTGTTCGAGTATAAATACGAAAGGCTGTTCAACTATATACCCCTGCCCGAAAATCAGGCGCCGAGAGGGGTTGTAGGCATACCGAGAGTTCTTAATATGTATGAGGACTATCCTTTCTGGTTTACATTCTTTACCAAGTTAGGCTATCACGTTATGCTTTCACCTAAGTCCAACAGGGATATTTATCAGCTTGGCATAGAGTCTATACCCTCCGAGTCGGCTTGCTACCCTGCAAAGCTTGTACACGGACATGTTAAATATCTTATAGACAAGGGCTGTAAGTTTATATTCTATCCCTGCATTTCTTACGAACATCAGGAGATAAAGGATGCAGACAACTGTTATAACTGCCCTATAGTTACAAGCTATCCTGAGAATATAAAGAATAACATGGAGGAAATACATTCTCCCGACATAGTATTTATGAATCCCTTTTTCAGCTTAAATGACAAGGCATTTCTTATCAAAAGACTGGGAGAGGAATTCCCCGATATTCCTAAAAAGGAAATAAAGGCAGCGGCAGATGCAGCATGGGAGGAGCAGCTTTCCTACAGAGATGACATGAGGCGCAAGGGTGAGGAGACTCTTCAGCTTTTGGAGGAAACAGGAATGTCCGGCATTGTTATTGCAGGCAGACCCTATCACACCGACCCTGAGATAAATCATGGTATTCCCGAGATGGTTGCAGCATATAATGTGGCAGTTCTCACAGAGGACAGCATAGCCCATTTGGGAGAAGTGCCCCGTCCTCTTAATGTGCGCGACCAGTGGGCTTATCACTCAAGACTTTACGCAGCAGCTTCACTTGTGCGCACGAAGGACTATTTAGAGCTTGTGCAGCTCAATTCATTCGGCTGCGGACTTGATGCTATAACCACCGATGAGGTTTCGGACATATTAAGAGCAGCAAAAAAGATTTATACCGTACTTAAAATAGACGAAGTAAACAATTTAGGCTCTGCAAGAATAAGAGTGCGCTCCTTGCTTGCGGCAATAGAGGACAGAAAGAACAAAAATATAAATCCTATAAAAGCAGCTAAGGCAGCAGGAAGGGTAATTTTTACAAAGGAAATGAGGAAAAACCATACTCTGCTTATGCCTCAGATGGCGCCATATCATTTTAAGCTGATAAGGTCTGCCATGAGGGCTTCGGGCTATAACCTTGAGGTAATGCCTGCAATAGACAAAAAGGCAATAGACATAGGCTTAAGATATGTAAACAACGATGCCTGCTATCCTGCGCTTATAGTAGTCGGTCAGCTTTTAGAGGCTCTTAATTCGGGCAAGTACGACCCCGACAACACGACCCTTCTTATGAGTCAGACAGGCGGCGGCTGCAGAGCCTCAAATTATGTGGGCTTTATACGCCGCGCCTTGAAAAAGGCAGGATATCCTCAGATCCCTGTTGTAAGCGTATCGGCTCAGGGACTTGAAAAGAACCCGGGATTTAACGTATACAACTACAAAATGATAGTTTCCGTGCTTCAGGCTTGTATTTACGGCGACCTTTTAACAAAGGTGCTTTATGCAACACGCCCCTATGAGAAGGAAAAGGGAGCATCTGACAAGCTTTATGAAAAATGGAACGCTGTATGCGAAAAGGCTGTTATAAACCCTAAGAGCAGCGAGTTTAAGAAAAACTGCCGCAAGATAGTCGAAGAATTTGATGCTATACCAAGAACAGGGGAGATAAAGCCAAAGGTAGGCGTTGTGGGCGAGATACTTGTAAAGTTCCACCCAACGGCAAACAACGACATTGTAGGTCTTCTTGAAAACGAAGGAGCTGAGGCAGTTGTGCCTGACCTGCTTAACTTCTTCTTATACGGACTTTATAACAACATATTTAAGGAGAAGTATCTTGGCTTTAAGCATACGACTACGGTGGTTACTACACTTGCAATAAAGTTTATAGAAAACGCAAGAAAGCCTATGCAGGAGGCGCTTAAAAAGAGCAAGCACTTCCAGCCCACGGCTGACATAGCTCTTTTGGGCGAGCTGGCAGCGCCTATAGTTTCGTTGGGAAATCAGACCGGAGAGGGCTGGTTCTTAACGGCAGAGCTTGTAGAGCTTATACACTCCGGCGTGCTTAACAATATTTGTACACAGCCATTTGCCTGCCTGCCAAACCATGTAACAGGCAAGGGTATTATAAAAGAGCTTAAGAGACAATATCCACTCTCCAACATAGTGGCAATAGACTACGACCCCGGAGCAAGCGAGGTAAACCAGCTCAACCGTATAAAGCTTATGCTGTCGGTGGCTAATAAAAACCTTGAAAAATCCGTAAAGACTTCCAAAGTTAAGGTTATGCCTAACGGCAAATTCATCAACGCCTGAAAAGGCGTTGATGCCCCGCCGAGCCGCCCGCCCCGGTCAAAGCCCGTCACGCCGAAGGCGTGACGGGCTTTGACCGGGGCGGGCGGCTCGGCGGGGCGAACGGGGCGGGGCGAGGGGCTT
>CANRPW010000039.1 GCA_947632615.1 uncultured Clostridia bacterium
GGTGTGAAAAGCTGGCGTGTCAACTGGAATGAACTTTCCACTATGTTCAAATACCCGCCGGAAATTCGCAAGCTGATTTATACCACAAACGCCATTGAAAATTTCAACCGCCAGTTGAGGAAGGTGACAAAAACCAAGAGCGCCTTCGTTTCCGATGACGCTCTGATGAAGCTTTTGTATTTAACAACCATGCAAATCGTGGATAAATGGACGATGCCGATCCGCAACTGGGGTATGATTTTAGACAATTTAATGGTCTATTTTGGGGATAGGGTGAACATTGCCCTGTAAATTGGGTTTTCCCTGATGTTCGGACTTTACACAAAACTTTACGCGCTACCCTCTTTGTATGTAATTCCAAATATTGACTGCACATAAAAATCAAAGGTAGGTTTTTATCCTACCCTTGATTTTTTATTTGAGAAAACCTTATCGCCAGCAAAGTAATATCATCATCCTGATCGGCATGATTCATAAACGATATGACCTGTCTGCGAATATATGCCGTTAGCTCACGCATATTGTGATAATCAGCCATATATGTTTTTATCACATCAATAAGCCGGTTATCTCCAAACAATTCCTGCGAGCGGTTATGCGCTTCCGTTACACCGTCAGTATAAAGTATCAAAATATCACCGTCGTGGAGCGTATACTCAAAGCACTTATATGACAAATTCCTCTTTTTAGAGACATATGACGCAATAGGCAGTCCTGATCTTTCTTTTATAAAATCAACCGTTCCATCCTTTTTCAGCAGGATCGGATAGTTATGCCCCGCGTTAATGCAGCGCATACTGCCGCTTTTAGTATCCAGGATTGCTCCCCATGATGTTATAAATCGCTTTTGCATGGATGAAGCACACAACTGTTTATTTATCTCGTTATACGCGGATTCAATATCATCATCGGATTGAAGTCTAAGCTTTATCATAGTCTTTGTTACGGCCATATACATTGCCGCGGGTATTCCTTTTCCTTCAATATCCGACACTCCAAAGTATATGTGCGAATCATCTACGGAAAAATAGTCATAAAAATCACCGCCGACCTCTCTTGCGGCATCCATATCAGCATATAAGTCTATGTTGGGATGCTGCGGAAAAGCCGGATATAATGTCGGGAGCATACTGCGCTGAATTTGTTCAGCAACTACCTGCTCCGACCGCATAGCCTGATTTTCTGCTATGTATTGTTCATAGGATTTCAACTGTTTCTTAAGTGTCAAAATCTCCTGCGATTGTCTATCTATTATTTTTTCTAACTTATTCATTTTATTTCATTACATGAATATATGCCTTTCTATCTATGATAAAAAGGCATATATTTGACTATTTTTACTTCTAATTAACTTTACTCTTGTTGAACAGACTATACTAAGTATCTTTTTCAATTAACGAATATCATTTTTATCATAAAAACAAATGATATCCGCATATGCATTTCTTTCCATTGCGTCCCCAGTTGGTATGTTTATTGCACTTTAATATACTTGGTATCATCTGGCAACCTGCTATGATAACCTCAACAGCCCATCCACCTGCAACATTATCAAGTTGTTTTTCATCTAATTCTTTATCCTGTCCAAGACTTTCCATTGCTATCCCAAGTTCATCTTCCGTAATCTGAACACCATAGTCATTAAAAAGCTTTATTGTTTCAGCAGATGATTTTGCAGACTCCAATTTTTTTAAAAATTCCTCATTCTTATCAAGTTCTTGCAATTTGATTTTTTTCTCTTCGTTCATCATTTTATCCTCCTTGTATTTGTTTAATAATTTTTTATTTTATAAAAACTGCCATTTATTAAGAAATTTCAGCTTTTTATAAACGTACCATAACAATTTGAATTTATAATATTCGGATTTCCCGCCGGATACATCATTCAATTCTTCCTCACTAAGTTCCTCGGCTTTTGCCGCCGATTTGAGGAAATCTTCTATATCTTTTTTGGTTAAATCAATGCCATTTTTTTGGAATACTTCAATAAGTTCATCATCTGTTTTTGCTTTTTCTAACTCGGAAAGGAATTCCTTATCGTTATCAAGTTCCTTTAATCTTTGTTCTATATCATTCATAGCCAAATCTCCCAAAATCAAAAGCCGTGACCGCCACCGCCGCCATCAAATCCCCCGCCTGCGGTTTTTACCTTTATAATTCTGCCTTTTACCTTGATCCATCTCCATAAATCGCGGATATAACTGCCGCCGACAACATTTTCGAGCGCTGCTTCATCAATTTCGTTTCCAGAGGCGGACTCCACATCAGCGGCAATGCCGTTCAGCGCAAAGAAATCTTTAATCTCTTTATCACTCATGGCTTCAAGCTTTTCTTTGAAAGCCGAATCTGCCAGTAATTCGTCAATCTTTTCCTTGTTATCCATCATTGTCACTCCTTAATCTTATACACCGTAATCTTATAAATGTTACACTTAAAAATTATTATTTTTTAAATATTCCGGAATTTCAATTTCTTTTGCAGCCGCTGCCGCTAATTCCAATTCGCTTTCAGATAGCTCCTCATTTCCGGGACGATAAGCATTAATAACACGGTCAAGATCGTCCTCACAATCTTTTCTATATAATTCCTGCATCTGAGCCACACGTCTTAACACTGAAGCAATATTGGGATAGTTGTTTATATCAATCATATCCGTCCACTCCTGTTTGCGATTTCAATGATATATACACACATAAAGCCAAAGTGTTACAGAAATATTATTTTTTATGCGATTTGTCTGCTTGCAAGCTCATAAAAATATCCGTGTCGCTCCATAAGCTCCGCGTAGCTGCCCTCTTCAATAATTGTACCTTTATCAAGTACTATTATTCTATCACAATTTATGACGGTACTCAGCCTATGAGCAATAACAACGCGAGTGGATTTTAATTTGTCAAGACTTTCACATACCAAAGCCTGTGTAACATTATCCAATGCGCTTGTTGCCTCATCAAAAAACAATATTTTGGGTTTTCCGACAATCGCCCTTGCAATCAGAATCCTCTGCTGCTGTCCGCCGGATATTGTGCCGCTCGACTCACTTACAACGGTGTGAAGTCCCATTGGCATCATAGCTATATCATCGCCCAATCCGACCTCAGCCACAATTTCGTTTACACGTTTCAAATCAGCCTCCGGCGCAGTTATGGTAATATTTTCGTATATGCTGCCCGATATAAGTTTTCCGTCCTGCAAAACTACGCCGAATTTTTTCCTCAGTTCACGCTTATCAAGCCGCTCAATATCCTTTCTGTCATAGTATATTTTCCCCTTCTGCGGATGTTCAAATCCGAGCAGCAATTTTAGGAGTGTTGATTTGCCGCAGCCCGACGGGCCGACAATGCCTACATATTCTCCTTCTTTTATATGTACAGACAAATTTTGTAAGACAGGATTATCTTCATCATATCCAAAAGTAATGTTGCTGATTTCTATGTCTCCGCTCAAATCACCCGGCAATTCCATATTCTCATCCGATTCGGGTACATTTTCAAAAATCGGCTTTAATCTGTTATATAACGGTTTTAATTGACATACGCCCAGAGAACTGTTCACGACCTGCAGGATTGAGCCCGCAAACGAACCAAAGGCAGAGGTAAACGCTATGAATGATCCCATCGAAATATTTATACCATTATTAATCATGCAGCAATACAGTACAAGTGAAAATACACTGTTAGCAGCCAATGACACCGTATTGGCGAATATATTTATTTTTCCGCTTCTCATGCCAAGTTTACATTCTTCTGTATACGGTTTGAGATACTCATATAATGCTCTGTCCTCAACACCTGCAATTCTTATTTTGGATATTCCATTCAAAAACTGATACATTACCGATTGTGTTTTTCCGTTTAATTCCATGCTTTTTTTCGAATATTTCATGGTTTTCAGCGAAAAGAATACAATCATTACAGCATACATCGCCAGCATAATAATTGATATTATTGTCAGAAATGTCGAATATCCGAACATTCTGAACAAATAGACAAGCGAAAATATCCCGGAAAGAACTGCACCGAATAATATGCTCAATATACTGCTCATAAATCCGCTTACACCCATTACTCGCTGAGCCAGATCTGCGCTGTCATATTTTCGAAAAAAACTTTCCGGTAAATTGAACAATCTTCCGTAAGCCGCACTTTGCGCATCATATTGTATGTGACTTTGCATCCGAAATGAAGCCAGGCTTTTAACCACAGAAAAGGCAATATTGCCGATTGCGCATGCCAATATTACGCAGCAAACTTGAATAACCGTATCCGTCGCACCTATTGGTATATATGTATCATACAATTTCTGATTTAAAATCGGAGTTAACAGCCCAATAAGCGATCCGATAAGAGTCAAAACAAGCATTAGCAGCAAGTCCCTTACTTTAACACTCTGCACGGCAAATTTAATGATTTCACTTATCCCAATTTCTTTTTCCGTAAACGGACGGTATATCATATATGCCTCTAACGCCATATTTGCTGCTTTTTCTTTTGTCAATATCGATCGTTTTTTATTTATGGGATTATATATATAGTATTGAGTTGCATTTTTTGACAAGCAAGCGTATGGGGTTCCCGTTTCATGGTCGAAAACAATCAGAGGACCAGAATCCGTCTTATACCAATCCTCCGGCAGCATAACTTTTCTGCATATAAAATGTGATAATCGGGCAATATCGGGAACAGTCATCTTTCTGCCGCAACTCTCGTTTATTTTTTCAATCGGAGCAATTTTTATGTGATTTTTTTTACATAAATATTCTGTAGCGTCATATAGCGGATTTTTCCCGTTTTGTGTTTCTGCCTCCGCTTTTCTTTTATTGAACAGATTATAGATGATATAAAGACTGTTTTCGTAGGCCTGCTTTTGCTCCTGTCTTGTCTTGTGAATAAAACCGTCTTCCTTAACGATATTAAGCTTATATTGTTCTACCAATCCGTCTTCATAGCCTTCATTCTCGTAGCTTCGAATATTAGTTTTTCGAGCAAATTCATCTTTCAGCATCTCAGTAATACTGTTACGCTCAATTTGTAAAACTGCTTTTTCCAAAGCAACAAATCCAAACGCCCACTTTTGACCCTCATAATCCGTATAATTAAATGAAGGAAGCAATTCGTCTTTTGAGGCTTCATAAATGAAAGCGCGTCTGCCGTTCTGCCCGTTGATTATAGGAACAATATAAACAAGAATGGTACCTTTGTTAACCTTATATGTGTCCGTATTGTTCTCGCTTATATACATCATTCCGCCCTGTAGTTTTTTCTCCATATCTGTAACTCCTATAGATTTTTAATCAGTGTTCGGTATATGCCTTCTTCTGAGACTAATTCCTCATGCGTTCCCTTTTGAGCTATTTTCCCGCGGTTCATAACAATTATTTGATCGCAGTCGCGAATTGCACTCAATCTGTGAGCGACAATAATACAGGTACATCCGCGCCGCTTTATATTATCCAGTATTTGCTTTTCTACTATCGGGTCAAGAGCGCTTGTTGCCTCGTCCATAATCAATATTGAAGGATTAGTTGTCAACGCTCTCGCTATCTCAAGTCTCTGACGCTGCCCTCCAGACATATTTGTGGCACCTTCCGTCAGCACAAAGTCATATGCGCCGGGTTTTGAAGTGATTGTATCATGTATACAAGCATCCTTAGCTGCTCGTATCATATCCGCTTCCAGAATCCCGTTGTTCCACATCGTAAGATTATCCTTGATTGTCCCCGAAAAAAGAGTTATATCCTGACTTACCGTGGAAATACTCGCACATATAACACTTTTCGGTAAATTGTTTATCGAAATCCCATCCATTAAAATTTCTCCGCTCCACGGCTGATACAGACCGCTTATCAATTTTGAAACTGTTGACTTGCCACAACCTGAAGCACCCACAAATGCTATTGAATTGCCGCTGTTTAATTTAAAATTAAATTTTTCTACCAACGGCGGAGCAAGTCTGCTATAGCCAAATGATATATTTTTTAATTCCACATTTCCCGAAAGCTTAGTCTGCATATGTATTTTTTCACCGTGTTCAAACTTTTTGTCAAGAGGATAGTTTAATATGTCCTCAACTCGGTTCATATCTGCTTTCAGCATTTGAATCTTTTTTACAAAACCCACAAGAGCATTAACCGGCTGAGTAAATGAACCGAGTAATGATCCAAAAGCTACAAGCATACCTATGGTCATATTCCCACGAATTACAAATAATCCTCCTATCATTAGTACCAAAATTGTCGATATTGATTCGGATACCTGCGGAATTATATTCATAAGATTCTGCAATTTGTTTAGCTTTTGCTCGATAGTAATATTTTTAGCGTAGTTACCCAATATGCGGCTGACATATTCATTTTCTGTACCAGATGCTTTAAGTGTACTTGTAATATTTATGCCCGCATAAACAGTACCCATTGTTTTTCCCTGATCTTGTTGTAGCTTTATCGATATACTTGATATGGTTTTAGAGCTGAGTTGAACCGCGATAATATTGATAGCCAAATTTGCAACACCTATAGTAGTCAGTACCGGATTATAGATTAATAATAAAATCAGGTAAAATACGGCTACCAACAGATTTAAGACTGTTTCAGCAAGATCTCCCGCGAGAAAAACGCTTATATTATTATTGTTATCCACTCTTCCGGCTAAATCTCCCGCATAACGCTGGTCAAAAAAGCCTATAGGAAGGCGGAACAGATGTGACAGAAATTTGTGGGCAGAAATAAGTGTCATTTTGGTTTGTAACTTTTGTAAAATCAAACTTCTGTAAAAGTTTAGACTGCTATTCAGAATAATTACCGATAGCATAACTACAATGAATCCGGAGAACCATTCAATATTGCCGCCAGTTAATATATCATCAAGAAAAATCTGTGACATTACCGGAATCATAAGTCCCGGAATAACAAGCAGCAGTCCAATACAAATCAGTTTTATAACAGAAGAATATTGACCGCTTAATCTTTCCCGTATATTTAAATAGAATAAATTTTTCTTTTTTTCCTTTATAAATTTATCTGTTATCGCAAATGTCAGAACTATGCCTGTAAAACCATCATCTAATTCTTCCATTGTCAGCTTTCTTCGTCCAACAGCAGGGTCATTAAGATACGCATAGCCGTGCTTTATTCCCTCATACACAACAAAATGATTAAAATTCCAATGTATAATACATGGAGTGGGTAATTCAAATAATCCTTCCAATTCTTTTCTGTATCCGTGGCATTCCAAACCGTATTTTTTTGCTGCCCGCATAATATTTCCCGCATTACAGCCGTCTCTCGATACTCCCGTTTCTATTCTCATTTGTTCCAAAGCCATGTTTTTCCCGAAATATGAAAAGATCATTGACAGCGAGGCTGCGCCGCACTCTGTTGCTTCCATCTGATATACCGTAGGTGTTTTGACATATTTATCATTCATTTATTTTGCCTCCGTATTAAAAATAGGCAGCAACTTAGATATAGGCGCACTTTCATCTATTATTAATCTGACGTCCATAAGCATACCGTCGTTTATATCTAATTGCTTTCCTTTCTCAGCAGTCCAATAATATCCGCTCACGGTTGTTTCGTCCGCTTTCAACGACAATGCAATCGCTGTTAAAGGCATATCGGGCGAAATATATTCCGTCAAACTGCTGTTGTTGCCGACAATGGCTGCAACTTCATCTTTTGATATAACATAGTCGTCCACTCCGACAACCTCCGCCTCCATATGCCCATATTTTTGTGTATCAACGGAGACAGGAGCAACAATCGCTGACATGCCGGCTTGTATATTTTTCCCCGCATCAATAGGTAAAAATACCATGACCACATTGCCGTTATTTGCATCCGGTGAAATTTTTGCGATAATATCATATTTATCAACCATATCTCCCGGTTCGGCACATACTGTTGTAACAATACCATTTTGCGTAGATTTAATGTCAAATTCTTCATCGTTTTGTTCTTTAAGTTTGCCTATGTATTCGCCGCGGCTTATTGTTTTGCCCGCAGTCAAGACGCTTTCGGTCAATTCACCTGCGTTTGCCGAACGTATGGTCATTGAATCATATCCATTTACGATTATTCCGTTAACAGTCATAGTCGTCGGCAAGGTACCCGTAATTGCCCATATTATAAAGGCAATAATTATTATTGCGACCCCGATAATAGCCAACCATGACATAGGAGCCGTCACGACAATCGTTTTGTCAAGCTGCTCCGGTGATGACAGGCGTTCTAATGCCGATTTTCTGAAAATGTTATTCATTATATATAATCCTCCAATTTTAACCCCTTATCAATAAAATATTTTGATAGTTTTTGAAGTGCTCTCATTGAAATAATACGAACATTACCGGTTGTGGTATTTAATTCAGAGGCTATTTCCTCTGTTGTCCTGTTGTAAAAGAATTTCAGTACGATTATTTTCCTGTATTTCTCAGATAGTGTATTAAGCGCTTCGGCCAACGTGTTTCTACACTCTTGCAGCAAGGCTGCCTCAAGCATAATATTGTCTGACCCGATATCGGCAGCCACATCATCCTTTATATCGACAGTGTTTTTCCTGTCTCTGTAATAGTTTTTCAGTCTGTTCTCTGTGATTTTGAAAAGCCATGTCTTAACGGATGCTTTTTTGCTGTCATACGTTCCGTAACCTTGAAAAGCTCTGAAAAAAATATCGCTCGCCAAATCCTCAGCCACACTTGCATTATTTGTTTTTTTGAATATATATTTATAGACTAACAAATAGTAATCTCTGTATACTTGCTCAAATTCCGTTTTGGTAATTGATGTCATAGTAATACTTTATCCTTTCCGCTCGTACTTCGCAATGTTTTTAATAAAACGTGAATATATATTTCTGCTTGTGAAGAGTGTTTTTTAATTCGTTACTATTTTTAATACTGCCGTTTCCAGTGCCATTCTTGCAAATGTAATATCATTCACCGCCTCAATGTAGGTCTCGTCATTTTTTGTCACATTGTTGGATTTGGTATCGTTGATAATTTTAGTCAGAGTAATTGATGCTAACAATACTAATATTAACAGTACACCTACGAAGCTCCATATATCATTATGTTTCCACCTATTTACAACTATCATCTCATTTTCTTTCTCGCAAAACTATAGTGTTTTACGAAAAAAACCTAACAAACCAAGTAATAGTGCTACTTTTATATAGTTTTGACCAGAAAAAATACGGTTATTATGCGATTTGTGCGAACCGTGCCATGCTGTTTCGTTTATGCTCGTCAAGAGAATGAGCGTATGTCCTAAGTGTAATCGTAGCATCTGCATGTCCAAGAATTTCACTCAGCGTTTTTACATCAAATCCAAGCTCCAGCGCACGAACGCTGAATGTGTGCCGCAGGGTGTGAGCGTTTGCATATCTCACTCCGGCACGCTCCAGTATGTTCTTGTACTGATATTGGAATGTTCGTGTGTCCATTAGGTGGCAGTCGGTATGAAGCACATATGATGATTGCCGCAGCTTATGAACGGTTTTCAACTTTGCAAGCAAACAAGGCGGTATAGGGATTTTTCTGCGAGATGTTTCGCTTTTCGGCGGCAATTCCCGCAAAACCGATTTGCCGTCAATCGTCACGCGCTGAACCGTCCTGTTTATATACATATCGCCGCTTTTGAAATCAATATCTTTCCATTTTAAGCCGCAGACTTCGCCAATACGCAAGCCTGCATACAGACAAATCAAAATCCCTATGTCGTTCGGATTTTCCTCAATACTTAGCACGTTTTCAATACGTTTCTGTTCCTCACGCGTAAAGACCTCAACCTCGTTTCGCCTGACCTTTGGCAATTCAATATCGAGCCAGACGGGAGCGACATATTGCTCTTTGTTCGCCTGTTTTAGAGCCTTACGCATAAAAGAGAATATTCCTTTGACCGTAGACGGTGCTAATGTTGACAGCGAACACACAAAAGACTGTAAAATTTCCCTGTTCAATTTTCGCAGAGCCATGCTGCCGAAATATGGTTTGATGTA
>CANRPW010000040.1 GCA_947632615.1 uncultured Clostridia bacterium
TTTTGAAGATTTCAGCAAACAGTTAAAGATATATAATCGGAGAGATTACAATAATTTCCCAATGAGACCTTTAGACTGGAAAACCCCTAAAGAGGTATTGATGAATTATGGCAAGCAAAGTGTAACAAATGATTGACAAACCCACAAAAATATTATTTTAAAATCAAAATTTGCAATCTTAATTGTTGTATTTTAATTAATTACAACAACATTGTGTCCTTAGATTTTAAGACAGAAACAACCCCTCTCACCACAACTTTAGATATACAGTCTTTTTCGGCATAAATCCCATGCCTATTTATGGCGAACAGTTAACACAACTTATGGCAAAATACGACTTGGTAAATTTCAAAAGGCAGTTTGCAGAAAAACAGAGTAATACAAAACCAAGAGAAGTTTAGGCAAAAAATGTAGTAAAAAAATCACTGATAAAATAAACGTAAAGAAATTATGCCAAGATGAGAGCTTACCGATGCAGTCAGAAATTCAAGTGTGGAATAAATCCGATAATTAGGTTATAACAAAAACCGCAGAACAGCCAATGGTAGCAAAAAATAAGTAAGTTTGTCATTTACTTTCAACAAATTCTATTGTATAATAACCTCAGGCACTTTGCTAAAGAGTGGTTGGTCGAGCCTTCCGTAAAGGAGATGAAGCCTCTTATGACAACATTTGATATCATATTTGGCTTCTTCGCCATTAAGCAATTCTTGCTTGATATACGATACATAGCTTTAAAATATAAGACGTACCTGTCGTAATGAAAAAGACCGCTCCCTAATCGCAAACTGGAAAGCGGTCTAATTTTGTAGGTTAAATTCCTACATGAGTTATTTCGCCGACAAACCCCCTTTAAAGTGGGTGCCGTTTTGGAAGAAGTGGGTATTCCCGTACCCGCTTCTTCTTTTACTAATATAATTATACAATACTCCCGACTTAAAATCAACTCCTTTTTTAAATTCAGAGGATAGCCACAAACAAAATCTGCCCATTTTTACACAATTAACTCAACTTATCGAGCAAACAAAGTGATATATAATATGGTCTGTACAAAAATGGTTCAAACAAGGTATGGTCGCTATTTCAACCAAGCTTCTGCTCGGCTATTATAAGAACGAGTACGTCAAGCTTGTTATAAGCGAAGAACAAGCTAAAATCGTAAGAAGAATTTTTGATATATACATAAGCCGAAACAAATCCATTCTTAAGCAAGGTTGTCTACAACGAATGCGACAACCCCTTCGGCAGAAAAACATGAATAAACGGAAAGAAGTCAAGACAGGCATGGCAGTGCAACGAACGCTACAGAGTAAAAGGCGTTCAAGTCTTAACAAACCGTCACATCGAAGAATCCACCTTAGAACAGGTTTTCATAATAGCTTGAAATGCCCTTATATACAACATCTCAATATGCCAAGAAAAGTGGCATAAACAAGCCGAGGACAACAATCTCCTTACAACCTACCGAACAAAGGACTTCTTAAAGCTAACAGAAATAGCCGACCACATAATAAAATTCAGCCCACCTTCTCCGCACTCTCGGCCACATAACGATTTATGAAAACAAAAATATTTTTATACAATTTCTTGACGGATCAGAGATTGAATACTGCTAAATTACAACAGAATATTCCATAGACCGAAATTACGCCAAAATGTTTAATTACGCCAAATTGTATAGCTTGCCACATAATTACGCCATTTTGTATGTGAAATCTGTTCTTACGCACATCGAAACCGTAGTCCTGCTCAAAAGAAAATAACTCAAAAAACACGATAAATAAGGGCTTTTCAAATACCAAAGCCCTTATTTTTATTTCGCCCTTTAGTGTGTTTTAAGGCTCTATACAATGTAAACGACAATACATTTTGACCCCCTATTCTCCTTCCGGACTTGCAAATGTAGAAAATCGAAAATAATTCATTTTTATGTAAAACCCATAATCCGACCTTTTGTTTATATCTTACAGGAATACCCCCCCCTCATCTTTGTGCTTTCCTCATATTCCCTAACCCAAACATATATGATAATATGTCTGCCGAAAGGCAGGGATTAAAGATGAAAAACATACTCAACAAGCTCTATTACGGCGAAATAAACCCATTTGAAAGAAAAGACACAGACAACGAAGAATTCAGAAAACTGACATAGGATTACCTCAAAGCTGAAAAACAGCTAAAAGAACAGTACGGAGACTCCCCTCTCCTCGAAAATCTGTAGCTGTCCCAAGACAAACTAACTAAATTCTACCGATAGAAATCCTACATAGAAGGGTTGAAATTTGGGATTATGATTATGATAAATATTGATTATAATAAATAAACAGATTTGTGTAATATAATAATTTATTCTGATTATTATTTATACGGTTGACAGCAGTGTTATTTTACCGTACTATTATAATAGGTATTGCACGTAGTTTTAAAATCTAATATTATATGCAAATATTAGATTTTATTTCATCAATGAAGAATACTGCCTATTTCTTTGAAAATATAATACGTCAAAATTATGTTCATTGATCATTTTACATTTGGTTATAAAATATATCACTAATGTTGGTAAAGTTTTAAAATTGAATAATAAATGATAAAAAGTACATTGAGTATAGTTTATATAATCATTTTATAGGGGGTATTATGGAGGGAGATGGTTTTATAATTATGATGCTATAATTTTCTTCGATTTAATTACTTTTTTTGCAAATCTTTTTTTTGAAAAGGGATTGCTGTTTTTGTTTTAGAAAGGATGAATTTATGAAAATAAAAATTATTTTATTGGCAATTATTTCTTTTTATTTTATGTTTGGTATAATAAGTATTACTGCATACAGTGCGGACATGGATGAACTTGATTATAATATAGAATGGAATGTTTCGGATATGACCATTGGTGATTTTACAGAATATAATGGTCTGGAAAGCGTAGGAAAAAATGAGCTTACAGTTGTTGAAAGCAAAAGAACTTTTGAAGGGAAAACTTATTCAAAAGCTCTTAAAACAAACGGTGCGGCTTCTTTTGGAAGTAATTATGTGCCGCAAAAAAGAGCAGTGAAGTTTTACGCAGAAAAGCCCTGTTATATTGACATACTTGCCTACGGTACATCTTCTGATGTTACGGATGTAACCGCCAATATAGTCCGCAACGGAGAGTTGATTGAAACAATAAATCTTGTTCACAATTCCATTACATCACATACAATTTATCTCGACAAAGCTGACACATATTATATATATTGTGTTACAGGCTCTATGGGTTTTGCCTATATTCATTTATATTATAAAAACGGTGATATTAATGCCGATAATAATATTGATAAGGACGATTTAACATTATTATATCAAATAATATATAATAATTCGGATTTTGATGATGAAACATTAAGTCACGCTGATTTAAATGGTGACGGAAAAATTGATGAAAAAGATAGGAGCCTGCTTGAAAACAAAATAAGAGATTTAGGCGGTTATTTACCGTCTTATTACTGCGAAAAGAAATGGACTATGGACAAATACGAAAACGAAACTACATATAAGGAAGAAACCGACTTGGACGGACTTCTTATTTTGCCGAAACCGTCGGGTTCAACGGGAAAGGATGTATGTTTAGCAACGGGGGGTATAAAAAGCTATAACGGATATACTTTTAATAATTTTATAGACACCAATGGTGCAGCAGGGTTGAATAATGACGGTACAGCTAAGAACAGAGCAATAAAATTATTTACCTCAGAACCTTGCTATGTATTTCTTTTGGTGAGAGTTTCAAGTACGGATCTTACAAATGAAGAATATCTTAAGGTTTCAGGCAAAAAGAAAGAATATAACGACTGTGAGCTTACAAAGTATAACGAACAGAAATCAAATGAACTTCAATATGTATCTTTTTATCTTAACAAGCCTGATGAGTACAGCATATATAATGACACCGGAGGCATAAATATTTATCAAGTTATATTGTCAAAATCAAGTATTTCCTACCTTACAGAGTCCGACAGAGATACTGTGTGGAATTTTGATGATGAAACTTTTGCCGATATAATGCCATCAAACTGGAATGAAATTAAAGAAAAAACAACGGTAAACGGATTGACCTTGTCATCTCACGTCATTGCAAGAAAAGACAGTGCAAGTAACGACATTTTGGGCGAAAAAGTAAATAATTTTATAATGCTTGAAAAGACATCCGACTTTCTGAATCAAAAATCAGTAAGCTTTTATGTGAGCGGAACTACCGATATTTACATTTTCGCCAAATCAAATGATGATAATTTTTCAAGACCTCTTGCAATATATTCCGAAAGCGATAAATCCGAAAAAATTATAAGAATGTCCCAAAAGAACAGTTTTCATATAGTCCACAGTGGGAAGCCCGGAAAGCTGTACTTATATGCCCCCGAGGACTCTATAAGAATATATCGTATATGTGTAAAACCCCGCGACCCAAGCTATTACAGTAAATTGTCGGAGGATAGAGTCTGGGATTTTTCTGATGAGGAAATACAAGGCACACTAAACAATAAAACATATTATAACGGACTTGATATTTATGCCACAAAATCAAATACGGTAAATGTAGGTAAGCACAGCGTTCAGACACCGGAGGGTTTTAAATATTATTATAATGTATCTTTATTTGGCGAAGGCAGCAGCAGCCACAATTCCGTTGCCTTTGAAGTTGCATCGGATTCATATGTATATGTTACAGCTAAAGTACCTTCTGAAGGTGCTGTAAGAACCCTTTTGGTTACGAATAAGTACTGCGGTAAACCTGACATAGATTTACCCTCTCAATATATTAATGTTGATGATGAAACAAGAGTTTACAGATTCAGATATAACGGACCGGGAGATAAAATATTTTTAAGATCAACCGACAGTCAAATAAGAATATATCAGATAGCCGTAAAAAAATTAACTTCAAAAACAACGGATGACTGCGTTTTCGATTTTGATAAAATAAATGTCGGAGAAAAGATTACCGACTATACTTCCGAAAATTTTAATATATACTCATCATATCGCCCGTCTCAGGTGGTTTACGATCCTATTGAGGACTACAATAATGCCTTTGACATGTACACAGACAATGCATTCATAAGATCGGCAAAATTAGTATTTACCATGCCAAACAGCAACCATAAATACGGAAACGATCTGCGCCTCATTTCAATTATAGCCAAAGGCAACAACAATAAACTGTATATAGCAAATAAATACGGATATGTGTATAAAAGCTTTGATCTGACAAATGAACCTAAGCTATATTCCTGTAAATATGAGGACTGCATGGAAGATATTTATATTTACGGCATAAAAAAATCAGATTCCAATGACAATGTAAGAATATATAATGTTATGACTAATGACACAGATTACACAGACACCTCGGGAAGTAATGTATATTCAATCAGCCTTGCCGAAAACAAAGAAATAACTTTATATTTTACCGCCGAAAATATCCGGGCTCTTAATCAATATTTATATTCAATAAGCTATAACGACAATTTCCTAAGGATATACAACATCACATTGGGTCCTGATTTAGATGGCAATAATGTAAATGAATGTGTGGAATACAGTCCCGGCGAAGCCGTTATATCCCTTGATAATTCAGAGCAAAAAAACTGGAGCGGAATTATTGCCTCCGTAAAATTTTATTCTATAAAAAGCGGTTCGGATAATATACGTTTTAACGTATATAAGAAAGGAGGATTATGATGAATAAAAAGCTTTACAGACATATCAGTTTAATTATTTCATTTGTTTTATTCTTTGAGATTATACCTAAAGTGCCTGTATATGCAGCTTTTGATACGCCTAATTTTTCAGAAACAGAGGAAATAACCGATGGTGAGCATACAGAAACCTCGGCGGATGATTATATTGGGTTTACTGCCGATAGTATTACAAGTATGCAAGCTATTTCAGCCGACAAAGCGAATACTTCCGAAAATAATGAAGCTGCCGATGAAACAACAACCTCCGGCACTGTTATTATTTCAAATGACGTTACTGTTTCCGCCGGTGCCCTTGATTTTAAAGTAAACTCCGAATTGATGTCTGATAAAACAGCCGAATTATTTTCCGGTTCAAAAAAATACTCTTCTTTATCACAGGGACAACGAGACTTGCTTCTTGATGAGGCAAGCCTTCGTGAAGACACAATGCTTGAATGTGAAGCGGCAGGATTTAATATAGAGCAGTCAGCGCCAAAGGCAATTATAATGCAGCGCATGAATATATCTCTTAACGATGCTCTTAATATGATAAATAATTACGGAAGTGAAACTGAAGCTCTGAAAGAAACAGGCAGACTCAGAGCGGACGAGTATGCCTCACCGGTACTGACAAGTAATAAAATAAAACCTCAAATTGCATCTCTTATGATAAACGGAAATACATCTGACGAAGCTGTAGATACCTATATTATATCAAAGCTCATAAGCTCAGATGCAGTATCCGCAATTTCCTCAGCTTATAAAATTGAAGATTATACGACAAGCGGTTCTTCACTTAAAATACTTGATATATCCAAAATCAAGAATGAAATATATGTCACTGAAAATGCCGATGAGGATAATTACATTTACAATAAGACTGCCACAGAGCCTTTGGCGACACAAGTGGATATTGACGAATATTTAACAGCAAATAATTTAGATAATGCTGAGCTTGAAAAACTCGTAAATAAAGTCAAATCAGAAATCGGACTGACAAACGAAAGCACCTCAGAGGACGAGGGTATAAGCACTATTTCATTAAATCACGGCGGAAGTCTGACTTCTGATGATGCCCAATTTAAAACAGGGCCTAACATAAATACAAACGGTATAAATGACAGCGTAAATGTAAATACAGGAGAGCTTACGGTAAAGAACACTATTTGCAGCATAAAGGGCTTAAACGGTCTTGACCTTAATTTATATCTTGTTTACAAAAATAATTCAAGACTTCCGCATATTATAGAAAGAGACAGATTTAATGTGGGTGAGAATTGGTCCCTGTCATTCCCCTATTTGCTTGACAGAGAGTATTACAGCCTTGATTCGGGAAAAGGAATTAAATATGTAGTGACTCCCGAAGGAAGCTCTTACGAAATAGGGACCGCCAGAAACTATGCAGGACCTTACGGCGAGAATATATCAGAATTTTCCCTGCCTCTTTCATACAGCAGCTATAAGTTTATTGCTATGGATTATAACAATACCGCAAGCCCTGAAAGCGCATATTACCTTGAACATATTGACGGCACAAAATATTACTTTGACAATATAGGAAGATGGATTGCCACAAGAAACAGATTTGGAAATACAATTTCATTATCCTACTCGGATACTGACAGAAAATATTATATAACCGACACATTGGGCAATTCAATTAATATTACCAAGTCCACAGATTACCTGCAATTTACTTTTCCTGATCAGACAAGCTATACCATAAATAAAGGAAGCGACGGCGGACAAAAAGACAAAACAACGGTTTTAAGTACAGTAGACAGAAACAGTCAGACAACTACCTACTCCTATATTCAGCTTGCAGACGACAGCAGCGGCGGCAAGGGATATACAAATTCCCTTCTAACGGAAATAAAATCGCCTACAGGTATGATCAATAAATATACTTATGAAACGGCAGAAGTAGAAAGCTGCGAAAAATTCAACAACGAAGATGAAACACTTTATTATCCGAGAATTGTCTCAAAGTGGATTGAATACGGAGGAAAAAAATATAAAGAAGAAAGCTACGAATACCGGCTCCACTCCTATACCTATGCAAACACATCCATAAAATACTGGCACACATACGAGAAAAAAGGAAAATATAGAAAATATGCAGAAAATGATAATGATCATCAGGCTTGGTTGAAATTCGATAGAAACGTAGAATTTGTGTGCGCAAGACCTTCATGCGGAGAAGCTCTCGATACACTGCTCAAGGGCGGAAAAATGTGGTCCTGCAAACTTAAGAGAACACTTGATATGTATGATTTTCAATACAGTACTACCGTCATATCAGAAAATGCCAGACACAGTCGAAACTTTGACTATATGCACAGACTGGATTTTGAGAGCATTAGCTATAATGACGGAACAACAATTTCGGTAGATTATACATATGCGGACGAAATGGATACCGATAATTACAGACATTACGGAATACCTTATCCAAAAACAGTTAAAACAACCACAACATCTCCGTCGGGCACTTCCATCTCCAAAACAGAGGAATACGAATATGATTATTACGGAAACATAACAAGCTATGTAATAAAAAACGGTTCGGGGAGTGTTCTTTATGAAGAAACCCATAAATATGACGAAGAAATAACTGATTCAAAGATACATCACTATTGGCTTGAAACAGAAGCATCTTACAAAAGAAGCTCTGATGAAACCGTAACAATTAAAAACAATCTCTTATATGACAGCAGCGGCGGACATTTTACATCCAAATCGGGAGTTTACTTAAACAAGTGTATTCAAGAAACATATATCTGTTTGAATGGCGAAATTAAAGGATACACAAAATATTACTACTATAGTAATTATCTACTGTACGGTAAATATGAATGGGCAAATATGGAATCCGAAAGACAAGAGTGCGTTAATACATTCTACGAATATGCCGACGACGAAGAAGCCTCTGAGAAAAATCCCATCTCGGCACAACCTGTGTATGTTGAAACATACGACAAAAACTTATTCGGCAGAAGCATTGTCAGATATGAATATGACAAAAACGGCAACATAACTCTCATACAGGACGGAAACGGCAATTTCACATCATATAAATATGACGGAAACGGCAACGTAACCAAAGAAACCCACGCTGCAAAAAAAGCCGACCTTAACACTGCAAAAAGCAAAACCTACACCTATAATTACACTAAACCAAGCTGTCGTTTAACCTACGAAAACGGCACCTACGTTGACTATGCCTATGATGCTGCTTGGAATTTGACAACTATTCATAGGGGAAGCGATCAATACTGCAGTTATACATACGACAGCCTTATGCGTCCACTTACATATAAAGAAGGCGGCGCACTCACAAGATATGCCTATGACAGTCAAGACAGGCTTCTTTCTGAAACTGTGGTTGACAATGACCATCAATCTAACGAACTCAGCAAAAAGACTTATGCCTATGATCTTAATTCTGTAGGTTGGAAAACAACTGAAACCATTTACGGAGATTCAAACTGTGACAATATTGTAAATATTTCCCAAAATGACCTCATGGACAGAACTGTTATGACCAATCAGGGAGGAAATGTAACAAATTTCACTTATGACTTTTTAGGAAATGTAACAAAGTCCTCAAACGTCATAAGCGGAAACAAAACATACGATACTTTCTATGCCTATGATGTTTACGGAAATGTTACGGAAACTGTCAGCGGCAGCGGTACAAACCAAATAAAAACTTCTGCTGAATACGATATGCTTGGCAGAATGACAAAATATACAGATGCAAAAGGCTATTTCTCAACATATACTTATGACTGCTTCGGAAATATAATTTCAACAAAAACACCTCTATGTCTTGACAGCAACGGCAATATAATTTATACTGATATAGAGAAGAAATTTGACAGTGCAGGTAATCTTACAGGAGAACATGTATTGGGAGGAGCAAGTATATCTTACTCCTATGATTTCAAAAACAGACTTATTGCTGCAGTCACAGAAAATGAGATTGTCGGTTATACCTATGACGATGCAGGAAATCTTACCTGTATGTCTACAAATAACGGTACTCAGAATTATACATATGCTTATGACGGATG
>CANRPW010000041.1 GCA_947632615.1 uncultured Clostridia bacterium
AAAAATCGTGCCAACATTAGATTAAACAATGATTAGAAATCAATACTGCAACAAAAATTAGTACGATGAACACTTTTATAAAAAACGAGTTTATGATTGAATTATAATACGTTTGAGCCGCATAGTGAGCAATATTTTTGAGGGCAGAAATACGAATGCGTTGCCCCTCCGATAGAATAGGTTTAGGCTGATATGTAAAAATAGTCGGATAATTTATTAAAAGTTATTGCTTTTTTACCAATATATGATAAAATGTTATATATTGATAAATCATCTATATTATATAAAATAATGCAAGGGGGAATTGACGTGATTGCAGTTTTGGTAGTGTTTATAGCAATTATATACTTAGTGCTTGATGCGGTAATATCTCAAAAATTTGAATCAATCGCAGAAGAAAAGGGTCACAGCGGATATTTTGCATGGTGTTTTTTTCTGGGAGCGGTAGGCTGGGCTATGGTAATTGCTCTTCCGGATCGAAAAAATGTGTCCTCGAACAATTCGTCACAGGCTAATTCTGCGACCGAACAGCCACAGTCATACGATGACAGACTGCCGGAGCTTTAATGAGGTGAAAAAATGAGTGAAAGATATACAAGATTATATGTTCTTCCGCAAAATCTTTATCTTGACGGCGCGCCGGTTATGATTGCGGCGGGAGCGTTGTTAAAGGATAATGTAACAGGAAAAATTCTCGCGCAGTTAAAGCTGCGCAATCTTTATAAATCACCGCTGACCGCTTGTAAAGTACATATCAGAGCCTTTGAACCAGGCGGAGCGGAACTTAAAGGAATAGATGAATATTCTTATCTTGATCTTTTTATCAGACGCGGTGTGGATTTCGGCTCGCAGGAGCCTATATATCTTGCGGATAACACAACGCGGCAATTTTCAGCCGGCGTTATTCAGGCGGTATTTGAGGACGGAACGGTATGGCAAAGTCCGGCTGCCGAATGGACGCAGCTACCGTTTAAGCGACAGCAGCTTAAAGATAAATTTTCTGACAACGAAGTGCAGAAGCAATATGCCATTGAGGTTGGCGAACCCTGCGAATATGTTCCGGAATCGGCGGGCGGTCTGTTCCTTTGTACCTGCGGAGCAATCAATTTGGAAAACGACAAAACCTGCTCAAAATGTCACAGAGAGATTAAAACGCTTGTTGACGCGCTTGACAAGTCTTTCCTGAAGCCAAAAATGGACGAACGGCTTGCAAAGGAAGAAGCAAAGCGGAAGGAACAGGAGCGTATTGCAGAAGAAAAACGCAAGGAGCAGGAACGTATTGCGGAAGAAAAGCGTCTGGAAGAAGAACAAAGGTTGAAGATTGCGCGGGAAAAAGCATTGGCACGCAAAAAAATTCTCGCAAAGACCGCCATAATTGCCGCGCCGATTCTTTGTGTTGTGATTGCGTTTATTATTCTTTTGAATACGGTTATAATTCCTAATATAAAATACAATAATGCGATTGCATTATTGGAACAAGGTGAATATGCAAAGGCAGCAACGTTATTTTCTGAATCGGGGAATTATAAGGACTCCAGACAACAAAGTCAATCATTGTGGAATAAGATTGCTAAGATTGCTTCGTTCGAAACCATTTCGGCAGGAGCTTCTCATACGGTCGGTCTAAAATCTGACGGCATCGTAGTTGCTGTTGGAGACAATAATAATGATAAATGCGATGTTTCCAGTTGGAAGGATATAGTCGCGGTTTCGGCAGGGTACTATCACACAGTCGGCTTAAAATCAGACGGTACCGTGTTCGCTGTGGGATCTAATAAAAACGGTCAATGCGATGTTTCCGGCTGGAAGGATATAGTCTCAGTTTCGGCAGGGGACGATCACACAATAGGCTTAAAATCGGACAGTACCGTGGTTGCCGTAGGAGGTAACTATCTTGGTCAATGCGATGTTTCCGGCTGGAAGGATATAGTCTCAGTTTCGGCAGGGGGAAGTCATACGGTCGGCTTAAAATCAGACGGCACCGTAGTCGCTGTGGGATATAATTACTACGGTCAATGTGATGTTTCCGGCTGGAAGGATATAGTCTCAGTTTCGGCAGGGGACAATCACACGATAGGCTTAAAATCAGACGGCACTGTTATTGCTGTGGGAGATAATCAATACGGTCAATGTAATGTTTCCGGCTGGAATGATATAGCCGCGGTTTCGGCAGGGGACGATCATACGGTTGGCTTAAAATCGGACGGCACAGTTGTAGCCGTAGGGCATGACGATTGGGGACAATGTTTTGTTTCTGGATGGCAGGATATTGTAGCGATTTCGGCAGGGGACGATCATACTGTTGGTTTAAAATCAGACGGCACCGTGGTTACTGTGGGGCATAATGATAAGGGTCAATGCGATGTTTCCGATTGGAAGGATATAAAAATTCCTGTAAGATGAAGGCAAAGTTTTTGAAGGATTGAGGCAGTTCACAGCGTTCATCACGTGGCAATACTCAATGAAAAACCTACTGCTGATGACAGACTATTCGCACTAGGTATTATTCTCTTTTTGAGATTGTCCACAATTCGCGATTGAGTGCACCCATCCAAAACATCTTACAACCTAATACGCTTGTTCTTTCCGTAGCTAGCGACAACCCATCCTGCGCGATTACATGCAAGATGACGGATAAAATCGGATTTATAGCAGGAGTTAAGCACTTTTTCGGATGAATGTTTGTAAAGGTTTTTTCCCACGGATAAATTTCAATAAAGAAGTGGCAACGATATACAATTCTTCATTAAGATGAGTGGAGATTTGACTGTAAGGCTTAAAAACGTACAGATGATACAAGAAGATTTCTGTAAAACAAATTTTCAAATTTAGTAGATGACCTACTTAATGATAGCAAGGATAAAAAGGAGGCACATTTTAGTGGAATATATATTTGAAACAAGACCGTATTGGTTGGAAATGTCTGTTCCTCAAAGGGTGGTCAGAGAGAAATATAAGGAGTATTTTGGCAATGATAATATTGAAATAACCTCAAGGGAAGAGGCTAAAGAATATTTGCAGAAAATAACGGAAAGAATACAAAACAAAATGGTTTCACAGCTTATGGGAGATAAAGTCTGTTATGTGCTTAAAGATCTATATAAAATACTTGATGAGTCATTTCGTTTTTATATTAAACAGAAGGAAGTGAGGAAAAAATTATCTGAACTAAACATACAGGATGAACTAATTTTAGATGTATTTGAGGAAAATCGAAACAAATCATGCAATGTCATTGATGCGGTAAATTTGTGGATAGAAAATGTGGTGCTTCTTGGCAACAATTTTTGTGGTTGCAGAGATAAATCGTTTAATATTAACAATGAATTGTTCGTGGAGATGTATATATATGGACTGGTGTCACAAGCCTTATCACTTATATCATTAAGCAAAAAATTTGATTCGCAGAAATTATACACAGGTATAGTTGTTAAGCCATATGATGATGTTCCTATTACATTAATACAATACCATCCAGTTATATACTTCAATACTGCAATAACGGGAAATCAAAATATTCTAATTGAAGATAATGAACTTTCAAGAGCGAATGATAGCATATTTGGGAAAGGATTCCTTGACACATATGGCATAGATTTCATTTATTCATTAAGGATGATGAGCACCTTTCAAAAAGAAACGTTACATAATGGCAAGTATGCTGTAGTTGTGACAAATAAGGAATATTTTATTTCTAAGATTAAAAAATATAGTCAAGGATATATAGATCCACAGAAGTTTTTTGATGCTTTTGTTCTTACTAAGGAAAAAATCGTATCACAAAAAAAGAAGAATGAACCCATCATTTGGATTATGAAATCAAATAAATTTCGTCATGAATTGAGGCCATTTATATGTTTAGATAATAGAATATATATTTCATATTATGCTATAGAGCAAGCCAAGCATTTATGGTGCTCCATATACTTAAATGGTGGGATGTGTTACTCCAATGCTAAGGACTTTCTCACATCTGCAATTGAAGGAAGAAATAAGGAATTATCAGATAAACTTATAGACATTATAAGAACAAAATTGCACTCTCATTATACACCATCTATAGATGAAAAAAATGTTGAATACGATAGGATTTTTGGAAGCAAAGAAAGGAATTATGGAGATTATGACATTGTATTCTATACCCCGGAAACGAAGGAATTATATCTTATAGAGGCAAAGTTTTTTTCTGACTCATTGAATAGTAGTGGCGTAATTTCTGATTATGAAAAATTATTTAAGAAAAATGGATATTATGACCGTTGTCGTGCAAGGTATGATTTGGTTTTAAAAGAAAAAGAAAAGATGAAAGCGTTTTTAAATATACATAATACAGAGAAAATAACGGTTCATTTTCTATTCGTGTCTTCAAAACCGTTAGAAATTGAATTTCAAGATGATGATAGGATTGTAATGTTTCCGTGCTTATCAATACTTGATAAGTATATTGAAGGAAAGTTACTTCCTGAAGTCGGTGATGTTCCTATAAGGTCTGCTCATGTTTTATAATGCCAGAAAACGTGATGATTTATATATGGTAAAGCAATCCTCGATTTTAAAAGTATTTTTTAGACTCTTGATTTGCAAAAGTTATTGATTTTAAACAGAAAGCGCTCTAACGGATAACTATTTGTCTAGAGCGTTTCTATTGCTGAATTTTTAATTTTACAGTTTTTCTCCATTATACGATTATTTTTGTGTATAAAGTTTTAACCGTGAGTTCAAGGGTAGGGATATAAACATAAGGGGTATGAAGATTTTAGCGTTTTTGCCATTAAAGAAATAAATGTTTATGCGAATTCTTTAATCAAAAATTTCTGCTGAGATGATTACTTTATCGACTCTCAATTAAAAGAGTAGTAAAATCAAAGACACTTTATTCCCAATAGACAAATTACCACAAGACAGTAAATAAATATTTTTATAGTAGCTTGGTGATATAGATTATAAACATGTGTATCAGCAAATGATACGCTTGTTTGCAGTTTGATTATATGATATAATCCAATATAATTGTAAATATAATAATATTATGTATTTGTTGACAAATTTCGCCAAAAGTCATATAATGTATAAAATGAATTACTCTTAATGAAAGGTTGTTATATTTATGATTGAGGCAATAAGGAGCTTATCAATAAAAGGAAAGTGTTTTCAAGAGGAAACTATATTGCCATTTTATAAGGATGATAAAGATAAAATTACTTTAATATATGGGAAAAATGGTAGTGGAAAGAGTACCATATCTAAAGGAATTGCCATTGCCGCTCACAGAGATGATAATGCGGATTTAGTTGCATCATTGCTAGACAGAAATGGCAATCATATTGATTTTTCTGAATCTGAAAACGTTTTTGTTTTTAATGAAAAATATATAGATGAAAATATAAAAATTAATGATGATGGTTTGGGCACTATTGTGTTATTGGGTGAACAGGTTGAATTACAGTCCGAAATTGATAGATATGAAGAACTGTTAATTGACTCCAATAAAGACATTGAAAAATCAAGCAAGGAATGTGAACTATACAAAGATGAGAATAATACTCTTAGTCCACTTCATTATATGAATATAATAGAGAGGACTTTAAAAAGAACTGGAGGATGGGCGGAAACAGATGCAAAAATAAAAGATAACAAACAAAACACAGCTGTAACAAAACAGATAAAAGATGAGTTTTTAAAATTATCTCCATCAAACACCGAAACGGAATTAAAATCTGAATATAAAGAAAAGTGGGATCTGTTTTCTTCTGTTTCCGCGCCTAATAATGAATATTCAGATGTAATAAATAAGATTTACTTCAAAGAAAATATAGATGATGATATATGTGGGATCTTATCAAGAAAAATAGAAGAAACAAGGTTCACGGACAGAGAAAAACTAATATTTTCTGTTATTACAAACGGAAGACAACAGTATGTTGAAGATGCTCATAGGGAATTCACAAATCAAAATGTTGAATTTTGCCCTTATTGTTATCAACCATTAGATGAACAATATAAAAATGAATTAATAAAAAGTATTGAACGCGTATTAAATAAAGATGTTGAAAATCATAAACAAGAATTAAACAGCATTTCATTTCCTGAGCTAAATAACAACTATGAGCGATATTCTGCTTTGGATAAGAATTTGACAGAGGCAATAATTAAACAAAAAAGTATTTGTGAAAATATTATTTTACAATACAAAAATCTTATTATCAAGAAAAGAGGCAATATTTATCAGCCTATTGAGAATGTTAATTATCAATTGGAAAAAAATATCATCATTCTTAACAATTTACTGGAGCAACTTGAGAATAAACGCGTATCATTTAACAAAGCAGCAAAGGACAAAAAGCAGTTACAAAAAAAATTGATTGAGATTAATAAAGCTATTGCATATTTTGAGATAGAGTCAGCAGTACAAGACTATAAAAAACAGAATGAAGAGTTTGCATTAAAGCAAGAAGAACTAAAGAAAAAGGAAGAAAATCGCCAAAATATTATAGATAAATTAGGTAGTTTAAAACAGCGTCAATCACAAAAAGGGTTGGCAACAAAGAATATTAACCATGCACTAAGCTATGTTTTTTATTCACAGGATCGGCTTTCTATCGAATTCAAGAATGATAAATATTATCTTAAATCTAACGGTCGCCATGTAAAACCGGAAGACATATCTACAGGGGAACGTAATATAATTGCGCTCTGTTATTTCTTTACCTACATAGCATCAAACCAAGAGATTTCTAAATTATACAGCAAAGAGATGTTTGTTGTAATAGACGATCCGGTTTCAAGCTTTGATTTTGAGAATAAGGTAGGAATATCATCACTTTTAAGATATAGTATTAATATGATTGTAGGCGGGAATCCAAAAAGCAAGATTTTAATTTTTTCACATGATCTTACAACGATTTTTGATATACAAAAAGCTGTTAATGAAATACGTGATAGTAGAAAGGGGAATGCGAAATATTCCCTAAACAAACCTGTTCTACAAGAATTAAAGAAAGGACGACTTGATACATTAAAATTCAAGCCAAATGAATATGGCAGCAGCATGAAAAACATATATGATTTTATTAAAGGTAATACTGATAGTATAACAATCGGTAATACAATGAGACGCGTATTGGAGGCATTTTCTACATTCATATATCAAAAAAGTATTGATAATGTTTCCTATGAACCTAATGTTTTGAGTGCTCTTGGTGATTATTCTATTTATTTTGAGAATCTTATGTATCGACTTATATTAAACGGAGAAAGCCACTTTGAAGAACAAATATACAATATCTATGAGCGAAAGGATTTCTTTGAATTTATATCGGATGATGAAAAGAAACGCACAGCAAAAGATATTTTGTGCTTTATGTATATTCTAAATCATGGACACATTGAAGCCTACTTACCAGAAGCTGTACAAGACATAAAAAAATGGCAGGACAATATCATTAAAAATATTTCTTTTAAAGGTAAGGATATTAAGGATGAAGAAACAACAGAGCCAATTGCAACAAATGTTATAAAGCGAAAGATCAAATTATACGATTTGCCCTTATCTGCCGGTATTGGCAATGATATTTTGGAGGATGATATGTCTTCTGATGATTATTATACTGATAACAAAATATGTGACTTTGCGCTTAGAATAGAAGGCGATAGCATGAAACCTAAAATTCCTAACGGAAGTATTGTTTTAATTAAAAAGTGCGATGATATAGAAAGCGGGAAAATAGGTGCATTTTTTTATAATGGTAGTGTCTTTTGTAAAAAAAAGATTTGTAGAGAAGACGGAACAAAATGGCTTGTTTCTTTAAATAAGGATTATAATGATTTTAAAATTTCCGAAGATGATATAGTAAAAGTTTATGGTGAAGTTATTGAGGTGGTTCAGTAGACACTAGAAAAATACATATATTGCGTGGACATTTAGAATCTTATTTTTCATATAGGGAATATACCTATACATTAGTATTGAATATTGGCGCTTTTGCTCCTAAAAAATAAGTGTTTGTGCGGTTTTCGGTGTTCAAATATCTTAAAGTGGTAATATATGTAGAGAGAAGGCATGTCGCTTGCATGAATTGCGATATGCCTTCTCTTATACCCTGTCCGACAGCCTGCCATAAAATTATTGATTATACTGTCTTATGTCATGCCACCGTAAAGGCGGATATTTTTATGTGATTAAATTATTTCTTTTCCTTTAAAAGGTCGCGGATTTCGGCGAGAAGCTCTTCCTGTGTCGGTCCCGCGGGAGCTTCCTCGGCGGGTTCCTCCTTCTTTGTCATCTTGTCCTTCATTGTGTTTATGCCCTTAACGATGCAGAAAATGACGAATGAGATAAGCAGGAAGCTGATTATTGCCGAAATAAACGCGCCAATTTTGATTTCCGTACCGGGAATTACCCAGCTTGCCATAGAGTTTGCGCTGTCAACCGCGCCGCCCGCGCCTACGGCTCCGGCGCCCTTCTTTACAAGGCTGCCCAAAAAGCCGATGAACGGTGTGATGATGTCGCCTACGAGCGAATTTACTATCGCCGTGAACGCGCCGCCGACAACAACGCCGACCGCCATGTCCATCGCGTTGCCCTTCGCGATAAACTCCTTAAACTCGTCAATGATTTTCATGGAACATTTACCCCCTTAAAAATACGTTAAAAATTTAATTTATCATCAAGGAACTTTTCAAGATCCTCAATTTTCACTCTCTCCTGTTCCATGCTGTCTCTTTCTCTGATTGTCACCGCGTTGTCCTCGAGCGAGTCGAAGTCGAACGTTATGCAGTACGGCGTGCCTATCTCGTCCTGACGACGGTAACGCTTGCCTATTGAGCCGGCATTGTCGTACTCACAGTTGTATTTTTTCGCCAGTTTTTGATATACAGCCGTCGCGCCCTCGTCGAGCTTCTTCGACAGCGGCAGCACCGCAGCCTTTACCGGTGCGAGCGCGGGGTGCAGGTGCAGAACCACGCGGCTGTCGCCGCCCTCGAGCTGTTCCTCGTCATACGCCTCGCAAAGGAACGCCAGCGCCACTCTGTCCGCGCCGAGCGACGGCTCGATGCAGTACGGAACATA
>CANRPW010000042.1 GCA_947632615.1 uncultured Clostridia bacterium
GGGGCGAGAGGGAAATCCGCAAGGGGAGCGGGCTTGCCCGCTCCCCTTGCGGATTTCCCTCTCGCCCCGCCCCGCCCGTGGGGGAAGCAGGCATCAATACCGCCAAAGGCGGTATTGATGCCTGCTTCCCCCACGGAACGTGTGCTTTCTTTATTGCCTTATTATTCTCTTAAATATCAATTATTATTCTTATTTTCCAAAGCCTTGCTCTCTAATTCTGCTGCTGCTTCCTCAATGGCGGTTGTTTGGGGCAATGAAAGCTCGGGAAGCTCGCCCTGTGATGAAAAGCCGAAGAGCTTTAAAAATTCATCTGTAGTGCCAAAAAGTATAGGTCTGCCCGGGGTCTGAAGTCTGCCCTTTTCGCACACAAGTCTGTATTCTACAAGCTTGTTTACGGCGTGATCGCTGTTTACGCCTCTTATTGCCTCTATCTCGCCTTTTGTGACGGGCTGTTTGTATGCAATTATTGCAAGAACTTCTAAAACCACCCTTGAAAGATTTTTCTTTTTGGGCTGCTTAAAGAGCTTGTCTATATAATCGAAATATCTTCGCTCTGTACACATCTGAAAGCTGTCATTTATTCTTATTATTTTTATTCCTCTTTTTTCGGAAGTGTATTTTATAGACAGGCTTTCTGCCAATGAGATGGCTGTGTCTTTGTCTTCGCCTATGGCGGCAGCAATATCTGCGGCATCAACGCTTTCGCCGGCTGCAAAAAGTATTGCCTCAACTGCGCCTTCCATATCACTTATCTTCATCTTCTCCGCCTTCTTTCTTTGATATCATTATCCTGCCGAAGGTGTTATCCTGGGATACCTCTATAAATTTTGCCCTCATAAGCTCCAAAAGGGCAAGAAAGGTGGTTATCTTTTCCGACTTAGAGCTTCTTTTGCCGAAAAGCTCTGTAAATTCAAGACTGCCTTTTACGCTCAGGGCGTTTTTGATGTGGGTCATTTTGTCTTCAACGGTGAACGGGTCTTTAACTACATGGTCAAAGTCGCTTCTTATTTTGTCAACTCTTAGTTCCTTGCGCTTCATTACCTCTAAAAAGGCTTTATATAGCATATCGCCGTCTGCGCCGTTTAGTATATCGTCAATGCTTTTGTCATCGTTTCCTTTAAGAATTTCCTCCTTAAGTGCATTGTCGCAGTCTTTAAATATGGGTGCGCCGCTTTCCTCCCAGCGCCCTGCAAAGTCCCGGGCGGCTTCTTTATATTGCTTGTATTCCATAAGCCTGCGCACAAGCTCCTCACGTGGGTCACCTTCTTCCTCTTCCTCACTTTCATCGGGAGGAAGAAGAAGCTTTGACTTAAGCTCTATAAGAGTGGCAGCCATAACTATAAATTCGCTTAAATTATCCATATTCATGCTTTCAAGCATATCGAGATATTCAAGATAAGAGTCGGTAAGCTGTGCTATGGGTATGTTGTTTATATCTATTTTATTTTTTTCAATTAAGTGGAGAAGAAGGTCTAAAGGACCTTCAAAATTCTCCAGTCTGAAAATTATACCGTCCATACCATCACCCAAAAATATTCATTACAAATTGTTCTATCATAAAGAATGGCGTATTTAAAACTCCCATTATTATTACCAACATTAGCACTATCTGAAATATTTTTTCCATCTGATTATATTTAACAATGCCGTTGGGGCTTAAAAGCGCCGTTATTATTTTACTGCCGCTTAAAGGATATATGGGAATAATATTGAAAATAGCAAAACGCAGCGCAGTCGTACCTAAGAGCTGAATAAAATATGCTGCATATCCGATCCACTCAGCCGTAATTTGGCTTAATGCCACCGACAGCCCCATAAGGGCAACGCCTAAAATTATTCCCGCCGCTATGGGTATGACTCCTGTAAGCAAAAGCCCTGTTTTTTTATTTTTATAATAATATGAGGTAGTCTTTACGGGCTGACCCCAGCCGAACCTGAAAAACAGCATGAACAAAAAGCCCAAGGGTTCTACATGCTTTTTAGGGTTAAGGCTTACCATATTCTTTGAGGTATTATCCCCCAAAAGATCAGAGGTGAGCGCCGTCAAAAAGCCGTGTACGGTAACGACTATTACTATGCACACTGTATTCAGGATATATGAGAGAATATATATCATTATTTCATCTCCTTACAGTATTCTTTTGAATTTCTTTTCTATCTCATATTTAGATATTTTTATTATAGTGGGTCTGCCGTGGGGGCAGTTGAAGGGGTTGTCAAGCTTAAGAAGATCCTCAATAAGGGCTCGTGCCTCCTGATAGCTCAATACATTGTTGCCCTTTACTGCGGCTTTACAGCTTATCTGTGCAATTTTGTCCTGCTTAAGCTCAAAACCGTCCTTTATTCTGCCCGCTTCAAGGGCATCTACTATTTCTGTAAAGAAAACAGGGTTTGCCGTTCCGTCAAAAATAAAGGGTACTGCTCTTATAGAGTAGGTGTTTCTTCCGAAGGCTTCAATTTCAAAGCCTATGGAGGTGAAAAGCTCCATATTTTCCTCAATTATGCGCTTTTCTCTAAGTGTTACCGTAATGCTTACAGGCTCTAAAAGAAGCTGTGATGATACTTTGCGCGCCCTTATGCGTTCGGAAAGTTTTTCATAAAGCACCTTTTCATGGGCGGCGTGCTGGTCTATTATATAAAGCTCGTTGCCCTGCTGTATGAGCCAGTATGTAAAAAATATCTGTCCTATTATTCTGTAATTGTGGAAAAAAGGTTTCTTTTTGGGAGTCGGCGGAAGAATTGCCTCGCCTTCGCTTTTTGCCTTTTTCTCCTGCTCTTCCTTTTCTTCAATATGATCTATTACCATGCTGAGAGGAACTACCTTTTCTTCCTGCACGGGCTTTTCTGCAACCGGCGCTTTGGGCTCATTAAGCGTAAGAGAAACGGGCTCTAAGGGGCGTATATCAAAATAGCCCTTTTTGTTTTCTTCCTCAGCTTCCTTCTTTTCTATTTCATCAAGCATAGCATCGAGGTCTATGGTGATTTCTTCGGCTTTTATGGGCTTTATGCCCGACATTTCCGAAAAATCGGGGCTTGCTGCGTCGGGTATTAGGGTTTCGCCCTTAAGAGTTTTAGACACTGCGCCTGATATAAAATCAAATATAAAGCTCTCATCGTTAAAGCGCACGTCTGACTTTGTAGGGTGTACGTTTACGTCCACACAGCCCGGGGGCGGCGTAAGATTTAACACCACAACAGGAAACTTGCCGCCCATAAGATAGCCCTTATAGCCATCTTCCGCAGCTTTTTTAAGAAGATCGCTTTTTATAAATCTTTTGTTTATATAAAAGCTTTCATAGCTTCTGTTGCCCCTTGCTATTTCGGGTTTTACTATAAAGCCTTCAAGCTTCCAGCCGTCCTTTGCGGAGTTTAAGGGGAGAGAGGCTCTTATACAATCTCTGCCCAAAATGCCAAAGGCTGTGGTTTTAAGGTCACCGTTTCCGTTGGTCTGCATTATCACAACACCGTTGTTTATAAGCTTGAAGCTTATTTCGGGGTGACCCAAGGCAATTTTGTTTATAACGTCAGCCACATAAGAGCCTTCTGTAGAGTTTCTTTTAAGAAACTTTTTTCTTGCAGGGGTGTTGTAGAATATATTTTTAACCTGCACGGTGGTGCCGTCGGCGCAGCCTACAGGCTTTACATCCTCTGTTACCCCACCGTTTATTTTTATGCTTGTGCCTGTGCTTTCGTCCTTTGTTTTGGTGATCATTTCAAGCTGAGAAACTGCTGCAATGCTTGCAAGAGCCTCTCCGCGAAAGCCCATGGTGAGTATATTTTCAAGATCGTCAAATTTTTGCAGCTTGCTTGTGGCGTGACGAAGAAACGCCGTTTTTACTTCATCTTGCGGTATGCCGCAGCCGTTGTCAGTGACGGAAATAAGACTTGTTCCTCCGTCCTTTATAGAAACTGTGACGGTGGCGGCGCCCGAGTCTATGGAGTTTTCAACAAGCTCTTTTACAACAGATGCAGGTCGTTCTATGACTTCACCTGCCGCTATTTTGTTTATAAGGCTGTTTTCCAGCAAATGTATGCTGCTCATAGATTATCCTTTATTCTCCTTTTTATTTCAGTTAGTTTGTTAAGCGCCTGCATAGGTGTCATATTGTCGGTGTCAAGCTCGGCTATTTCTATAAGCAAGCCTGACTCCTTGTCTTCATCAAACCTGAGCTCCATAGGCTCTATGGGGTCGGTTTCGTACATAGATACCTTTTTATTAGGCTTCTCAACTTTAGGTTCGGTTCTGTATTCGGTTATTTTTTCTCTGCCTTTAGATACTGTTGCGCCCTTTACAAGTGAATTGAGTATCTGCTCTGCGCGCTTAAGCACTCTCTCGGGCACGCCTGCAAGCCTTGCAACGTGTATGCCATAGCTTTTATCTGTGCCGCCCTTAATTATTTTACGCAGGAAAATTACATTTTCGCCCCGTTCTTCAACGGCTACGCAGTAATTCTTAACGCCTTCAACTCTGCCCTCAAGCTCGGTCAGCTCGTGGTAGTGTGTGGCAAAAAGGCTTCTTGCGCCTAAAAGTCTTTTGGCAGCTATATATTCCAGCACTGCTCTTGCTATTGAAAGTCCGTCATAGGTGGATGTGCCCCTGCCTATTTCGTCAAGTATCAGGAGGGAGCGGCTTGTGGCGTTGTTTAATATGTTTGCCACCTCTGTCATCTCTATCATAAAGGTACTCTGACCTGTGGCAAGGTCGTCTGAAGCGCCCACTCTTGTAAATATCCTGTCGCATACGCCTATTTTTGCAGATGAGGCAGGTATAAAGCTGCCTATCTGAGCCATAAGCACAAGCAGGGCAGTCTGGCGCATATATGTAGATTTGCCTGCCATGTTAGGACCCGTGATTATAAGAAGTCGGTCATCTTCCGAGTCCATATAGAGGTCGTTGGGTATGAAGGCTTCTGTTCCCATAAGCTCTACTACAGGGTGTCTTCCGCCCTTTATGTCAAGCACCGTTCCGTTATTTACCTCGGGACGGCAGTAGCTGTTTTTGTCGGCGACTTCACCCAAAGAGCAAAGCACGTCAATTATAGACAAGGTTTCCGAAGTCTTTTGAATCCGGCTTATTTCTGCGGCTATTTTATTTCTTACCTCGCAGAAAAGGTCGTATTCAAGAGCGACTGCCTTTTCGTCGGCGCCAAGTATAACGTCCTCAATTTCCTTAAGCTCGGGAGTTATATATCTTTCTGCCCCGGAAAGGGTCTGTTTTCTGACATATTCATCGGGCACAAGGCTTGCGTATGAGTTTGTTACCTCTATAGAATATCCAAAAACCTTGTTGAATTTTATGCGCAGGTTTTTAATGCCTGTTCTTTCCTTTTCCTTAGCTTCAAACTCATATATCCATTTTGTGCCGTTTTTCTTGGCATCATTGAGTCTGTCTACCTCTTCGCTGTAGCCTGATTTTATAAGCCCGCCCTCTCTTAGTGAAAATGGGGCATTTTCAGATATTGCCGAGTCTAAAAGTGAATATATGTCTTCAAGGCAGTCAAAGCCTGTTTTTAGCTCGTCTATATAGCCACAGGGGAAGCAGTCAAGAAGCAGCTTTATATGGGGAAGATTTTTAAGTGAGACCTTAAGGGCGTTAAGGTCTTTGGCGTTTGCCGTAAGATATACTATTTTGCCCATAATTCTGTCTATGTCATATATGGCAGAAAGATATTCTCTTAGCTCCTCACGGTCTATTACGTTTTCCTTAAAGGCTTCTACGCCGTCTTGTCTTTTGCTTATGTCTTCTATGTTTATAAGGGGCTGTTCTATCCAGTTTCTTATAAGTCTTGCTCCGCCCGGTGTCTTTGTGTTGTCAAGCACCCACAGGAGAGAGCCTTTTTTATTTTTATCCCGGAGTGTCTTTGTAAGCTCCAGATTATTTCTTGAAGAAATATCCAATATCATATAGTTGGAGTCGGAATATTTCCTCAGTGTTCTTATATTGGAAAGCTCGCTTTTCTGAGTTTCATACAGATATTCCAAAAGTGCTCCCGAAGCACATACACACATTTCGTCGCCTTCAAGCCCATAGCCCGAAAGATTCATAACGCCGAAGTGATTGCAAAGCCTTATGCCCGCATCTGAAACACTGAACGCCCAGCCGTAATATTCTTCACACTTTATGCCGAATATATTATATATGGCATCGCAAAGAGGGGTTTTTTTGTTTACTATTATCTGAGAGGGAGAGTGCTTTGCTATTTCGTCAATTATTTTGTTGTCGCCCTCAAGACAGCTTGTGAGGAAAGCACCCGTAGATACATCACACACTGAAAGCCCCACGGCCTTGTCTGTAATGTAAAGGCACATTATATAGTTGTTTACGCCCTCGTCAATGGCAGTGTCGTCAATGAGAGTGCCCTGAGTAATTATTCTTATAACATCTCTTTTAACAAGAGATTTTGCCCTTCTTGGGTCTTCTGTCTGCTCGCAGATTGCCACCTTATAGCCCTTGTTTACCAGCTTGTTTATATAGGTGTCAGCGGAATGAAAGGGCACTCCGCACATAGGCGCTTTTTCGGGCGTACCGCAGGCTTTTGAAGTAAGTGTAAGCCCCAGCTCCTTTGATGTTATTTTAGCATCATCAAAGAAAAGCTCGTAGAAGTCGCCCAGTCTGAAAAAAAGCAGACAGTCTTTATATTGGTTTTTTATATCGAGATACTGGCGCATCATAGGAGTGTAGCCCGGCAATTAAAACACCTCCGTATTTAGTGGCAGCCGCTGCAGCCCGAACAGTCGCCTGAGCAGGCATCATCTCCGAAAGCAGTAGCTTTTATTATATTTATTACCTGATTTGTCATATTGTTAAAGCGTTGTTCTAAGGTTATGAGCTCTTTTATGATCTCATTTTTGTCGAGCTTTTCTGCCGCCTCTCTGAGGGCAGCATTTGCCTCCTTAAGAGCCTCCTGATCCTTTCCGCCCTCAGAAATAAGTTTTTCTACACGTCGGTGACATTCGTTATAGCCAAAAAGGGTCTCTCTTGCCTCCATATCGTTGTCAAAGTCATTTCTTGCCTTTTCAAGTTTTTTAAAAAGTTCGCTGTCTGCAAGCATATCGCCAAGCTCTCTTGCCTTTGTAAATATATCGTTCATTATTTATATCTCCTCTCCCAAAACATAAAAGGTCTTGCAGTCTGTTATTTTTACATCTGTTATTTTGCCAATGCTCTCTTTTGAGCCCTTAAAGTGTATAAGAGTGTTGTCTTCAAGTCTGCCCGTCAAAAGCTCGGGGTCGTGGTCTGAAACACCCTCAGCCATAGCCTTATATGTCTTGCCTATCTTTTCTTTGTTTATTTCGTAAATTATAGGGTTGAGCGTTTCAAGTACGCTGTTAAAATTCTTTTTAACTATATCAGGGTCGACCTGATCCTCCATTACAGCGGCAGGTGTGCCTGTACGCTTAGAATATATGAATGTAAACGCCCCTGCAAATCTTACACGTCTTATTATGTCAAGAGTATCCTCTACGTCATATTCTCCGGGGAAGCCTACCATAATGTCGGTGGTGATGGCAATTCCCGGAACTTCCTTTTTAAGCTTTTCCGTAAGGGCGATATACTGCTCTTTGGTATATTTTCTGTTCATTCTTTTAAGTATGTTGTCATTACCCGCCTGGAAGGGCAGATGTATGTGAGGACAAACCTTGTCGCAGTCTCTCATGGCATATATAAGCTCGTCGGAAAGGTCTTTGGGGTGGCTTGTCATAAATCTTATACGAAGTATGCCCGGTATGTCGTTTACCATTCGGAGAAGCTTTGCAAAATTTATGTCGCAGTCAAGCCCCTTGCCGTAGGAATTAACATTCTGACCCAAAAGACTTACCTCAACAACGCCGTCATCAACAAGTGCTTTTATTTCATTTATAATGTCCTCAGGTCGTCTGCTTCTTTCACGTCCCCTTACATATGGCACTATGCAGTAGGAACAGAAATTGTCGCAGCCGTACATAATGTTTACTGAAGCCTTATATTTAAAATGCCTTACGGAAGGCAGGTCTTCTACTATATCACCGTGAGCCGAAAGAATTTCTATATTGCTTTCTCCCGTAGAAAGGCAGTTGTAAAGAAGCTCGGGCAGCTTGTAAAGATTGTGCGTTCCAAAAACAAGATCCACATAAGAATATTTTTCCTTAACGGTTTTTATAACGCTTTCCTGCTGCATCATACAGCCGCAAAGGGCTATTTTTAAATTGGGATTGGTTTTTTTATAGTGCTTTAACATTCCCAAATTGCCATAAACCTTATTTTCAGCATTTTCTCTTACGCAGCAGGTGTTGTATATGATAAAATCCGCATCCTCTTCGCCCTTACTGTCAATATAGCCCATTTCGCCCAACATTCCCTCTATTTTTTCGGAATCGTGAGCATTCATCTGACAACCAAAGGTGCATACGCATTTTTTAAGCTTTCTGCCAAGTCTTTTTTCTTCATTTTCAATTATATTACGGCATTTTTCTATAAAATAAAGCTGTCTTGCAGGCTCTTTAACAGGCGCTTCGCCGTAAATGGATGTTAAGTTGTTATATATGTCATTCATAAGCATAAACTCCCATATTAAAGCATGATGATCACTATAGACAATTATATATAAATACGTTTCAAAAGTCAAGAATTCCGCCAAAGAGGTTGCCCGCTTTTTTCAGAAATGTCTTTGACATTTCTGAAAAAAGCGAGCCGCGGGGCGAGGTGCGAGGGGACGAGGGGGAAAAGGCGAGCGCGCAGCGCTCGCCTTTTCCCCCTCGTCCCCTCGCACCTCGCCCCG
>CANRPW010000043.1 GCA_947632615.1 uncultured Clostridia bacterium
GCGGGGCGGGGCGAGGGGCGCTGTCAGAAAAACAGCTGACGGGCAGCTGCCCGTCAGCTGTTTTTCTGACAGCGCCCCTCGCCCCGCCCCGCGGGCATTTATCCTATCAACACGCAGACCGTCTTTGACGGTCTGCGTGTTGATAGGATAAATGCCCACGGCAGCGCAGCGTTTTCAAATTTTGAGGTGATTTTATGAAAAGACTAAAAAAATCAATTAATAATGTTATGATCTCAGGTGTTTGCGGAGGAATAGGGGAATATTTTGGAATAGACCCTACCATAGTCAGGGTAATATATGCATTAATAGCTATCTTTTCTTTTGGAACGGCTGTGCTTATATATATTGTACTCGCTATTATTATACCCAGAGATGATGGAACTATCGACGTATGATTTTTATGCCCCACCCATTTCTTAACGCCTACGGCGCTAAAAAATGGGCGGACCAATGGGGCCGGAGCTGAGGAAGCCGAGGCGGCGAGGGGCGAAGCATCAAGGGGAGGGCTTGCCCTCCCCTTGATGCTTCGCCCCTCGCCGCCTCGGCTTCCTCAGCTCCGGCTTCAACTCGCAGTTTGGTCGGTATTATTTATAATCAGTGGTGCCGCAGCATAGGCAGGCTGTTGTTGACTCCGTTTGTAAATAAAATTTGGTGGAGGTCGGTTATGCCGTTTGAAAAAACAGCAGCGCAGGAGCACAGGTAAAGCTCCCACATTTTAACAAATTCCTTGTTGAACTTAGCTTCTATTTCAGACTTGTGAGCCTGAAAGTTTTTGTTCCAATGAAGAAGGGTCTTTGTGTAGTGACGGCGCAGGCTTTCTACATCTATGGTGTAAAATGCCAGATCCCCGGCTATATCTATTATTTCCCTGAGGGAGGGTATCATGCCGCCCGGAAATATATATTTTTTGAGCCAAGCATCTCCGGGGTTTTCCTGTAGTGCACTTATATAATGGAGGAGAAACACTCCCCCGGGCTTAAGAGATTTTTTTATGCTTTCCATAAACCGCCTGTAGTTTTTGCGCCCTACGTGTTCGAGCATTCCAACGCTTACGATGCGGTCAAATTTTACCTTTAAGTGCGGCAGCTCTCTATAGTCCATCAGCCGCACTTCAAGCCTGTTTGTCAGTCCTTCGGCTCTTATTCTTTCTTCACACAGCTTTTTTTGCTCGTGGCTTAAGGTTATTCCAAGCCCTACGATATTATACATTTTGGCTGCCTCTATAAGCAGAAAGCCCCAGCCGCAGCCTATGTCGCAAAGAGTCATGCCGTCTTTAAGCTCCAGCTTTTCTATTATGTGATGCACCTTGTTTTTTTGTGCATCATACAGACTGTCGTTTTCATTTTGAAATATGCCGCAGGAATAGCTCATAGACTCGTCAAGCCACAGCTTGTAAAAATCGTTTCCTATGTCGTAGTGTGAGGAAACCTCCCTTTGCTGATTTTTGCGCGAGGTTTTTGTAAATAATATTTTTTTAAGTAATTTGTTGTCAGAAGAAAATTTGCCTATCTGACCCAAAAAGCAGCGCAGAGCCTTATACAGGTCTCCGTATATTTCTATATCACCGTTCATATAGGCTTCACCAAGGGCTAAAGAAGTGCCCGAAAGCAGACTGGATATTTTTGGCGGCTCATTTATTTTCACCGTAAATTCCGGCTCGCTGTGTCCTAAAATATAATTTTTGTTATCTATTATGATGCGGAACGGAACAGAGTCAAATCTTTTAATGTAATGTAAAAATTCCTTTTCAGTTAAATTCACAAAAATTCCTCCCAAAATTTTTAAGTGCCGCTGAAATTTATTCTATTCAGATTTTTGCCGTGTATGCTGTTATTTATACCCAATATTGACTAAAATATAAAATAAATGTATAATAATAAAAAAATTTAACGGAGGTATTAAAAATGAAAGAACATATAAGCAGAAACAGCGCATTTGAGCTTTTGAAAAAATATAATTCCGATCATTTTCACATACAGCATGCACTGACTGTTGAAGGCGTTATGAAATGGTATGCAAATGAACTTGGCTATGGAGAGGATGCTGAATATTGGGGAATAGTGGGGCTTCTTCATGATATAGATTTTGAAAAATATCCCGAGCAGCACTGCATAAAAGCGCCTGAGCTTTTAAAAGAGGGAGGAGTCGGCGATGATATAATACATTCCGTGTGCAGTCATGGCTATGGCATTACTGTAGACATAAAGCCTGAGCATGAGATGGAAAAGGTTTTGTATGCCGCTGATGAGCTTACAGGGCTTATATGGGCAGCAGCTCTTATGCGCCCTTCAAAAAGTGTGCAGGATATGGAAGTGAAATCTCTTAAGAAAAAATTTAAGACAGCAAGCTTTGCGGCAGGCTGCTCAAGAGATGTAATTAAAAACGGAGCAGAAATGCTTGGTTGGGATCTTAACCTTCTTTTTGAAAGGACGATACTTGCAATGCGCTCCTGTGAAAGCCAAATAGCAGAAGAAATGGAAAAACTTTAAATCTCCTCATACTTCCGTATAGGCTGAAAGACTCCTGGCGTGGGGCGAGGCGAGGGGGAGAGCGCAGGGGACGGGCTTGCCCGTCCCCTGCGCTCTCCCCCTCGCCTCGCCCCACGCCGTCGCCTTTCAGAACCGTCTTTAGACGGTTTGAAAGGCGAGCGGCAGCCCTTTAGGGCAATTTTTTAGAGATGTTATCAAAAAGTCTTTTATAAAGTTCTTCATTCCGGTCTTGCTTCATTCTGAATTTATTTCTGAAGTAGACTACATTTTCCGGTATTATTTCGCAATATGCGACTCCTTCGTTATCTCCCATTTCTACAATCAAATTTCCGTAGCAGTCAAAAACAGCCGATCTTCCGTTGTAGATCAGTCCGTCACCTGTTCCCGTACGGTTGATGCCTGCCACATAGCATTGGTTTTCTATGGCTCTTGCGCGAAGCAGGTGAGTCCACTGGCTTATGCGGCTTGCAGGCCAGTTGGCAATTATTAAAAGCAGATCGCAGTTGTAGGACGCTGCTCCGAAAATTTCGGGGAAACGCAGGTCATAGCATACAAAGGGAGCTATGGATGTATCACCTATTTTAACATTTATAATGTTATCTCCGCCTGTAAAATATTTACCCTCTTCACTGTATGAGAAGGGGTGTATTTTGTCATAGTGCCCCAACATATCGCCGTTTTTGTCAACAAGCACAAAGCGGTTTTTATTTTTGCCCTTTTCCGAAACTATCATACCAAAGCCAATGGCAATTTTATGTCTTTTTGCCATAGCCTTCATTACGCTAACGGTTTGTGAGGTTTCAAAAGCTTCGCCCATATCCTTTACATTTACTGTAAAGCCCGTAAAGCTCATTTCGGGAAATACAGCAAGCTCTGCCTTGTTTTCGGCGGCTTCTTTAATAAATTTTTCGGCTATTATAAAATTTTCTTTTTTATTTTCCCATATAATATTTGTCTGACAAAGTGCTAATTTCATATTCCACCTCAATACATTTTAAGATCAAATACCTTGTTAAGCATATAAGCTACTCCTGCTTCGTTGTTTGTTTTGGTCACAGTGCTGCAAATACGCTTGACCTCATCGGCCCCGTTTCCCATACATACTGAAAGTCCTGCGACCTCAAGCATAGAAATGTCGTTTTCCGAATCTCCGAATGCCATTATCTCTTCGGGCTTTACGCCCATTTTTTCAGCAAGACACAAAAGAGCCGAACCCTTTGTGGCTTTTTTTGATATAAAGTCAAGGCACACATCTGCCGCAAGAACTCCGTTTAAACCCTCTGATTTTTTAAGGTCACTTTGTATCTTTCTGACGGTGCTGTTTTCGTCCACAACCACTAACTTCAAAACGTCCAGCTCCTTTAAAAATTCGGTGTCTGTCACATATTCTGTGTCAAAATCCTGGGCTTGTTTGTAGGCTACACCTGTAAGCCTTTCAAGCTTATCCCCCAGGTCGAGCCCGCGGGAATATGCCGTTTCAAGAGTATATGCCTTAAACTCTATATTATTCTCTCTGAAATAGTCTATGGCAAACGCAAGAGCCTCCTTTGGTATGGTTTCGTTTCTGTATGTAACGCCCTTTTGGAGATTTCTTATGGTTGCGCCGTTGCAGCCTATAAGATTTACCTTTCCGCCTATTTCGTCGGCTATGTCTGTGAGAAGAAGGTCATTTCTGCCGCTGACTATAACAAACTCCACGCCCATATCCATAATTTTTCTTATGGCTGTTATGTTGTCTTTGGGCAGATATCCCTCTGTGGTAATAAGCGTGTTGTCACAGTCGCAGGCTACGATTTTATATTTCATTCCGCCGCCTCCTGTTTTATAACTATATAATCGTGGTTTATCTCAGGCAATATTTTATTTATAAGGTCAGAGGTTTTTATTTTTATGCTTGATGTATTTATGCAGGGATGAAGACCTATGTACTCCTGAGAGAGTATGTCTTCGTCTATAAGAAGCTTCACCCTGTTTTCCTTATCGTTCATAAGCCCTAAAACCGTCACAGAACCCGGAGTTAAGTCTAACAGCTCTTCCAGATAATCCTCCGAGGCAAATGAAAGCCTTGATGTATTGGCTTGCTTTGACACGTATGCGGTTTTGAATTTTTTATGCCCCTGTACGAAATAGAGATAAAATTTAGACTTGTTTGCGGTTGTAAGAAACAAATTTTTACATATTTCAGTTTCCAAAAGCTTTTCTATTTCAAGGCAGGACTCTATGGTCGCCGTAGGCTCGTGGTCTACTCTGAAGTATTCTATATTAAGTCTGTCAAGAAGGTCGTAGGCTTTTATTTCCTTGGGAAGCCTGCCGCTCTCATCCTTGGGTCTGCCCTTTAAGAGAACTTTGTTTGTTTCCACTCTTTTCACCTCCCAAAACCTCGGATATGATTATTGCCGCAAACACAAACACAAAGCCCATAACAAGCCTTAAGGTAAGCCTTTCATCTGCGTAGAATATAAGAGAAAAAGCTACGCCAAAAACCGACTCTAAGCTCATTATAAGAGCCGCTGCCGAGGGGCTTGCATATTTTTGACCTATGGTCTGAAGAAGAAGCCCTAATGCGGTGGCAACTATAGATAAAAACAGTATTTGCGGTATTATTGACGTGGGTATGCTTGTAGGCACATCTTCAAATAAAAGACCGTATGTAAGGCATAAAACGGCGCCTGTTGCAAATTGCAGCATTGCAAAAAGCACCGGGTCTTTTTTGCCATATACTTTAGCAACATATGCTATATGCAGGGCATAAAAGAAGCCGCAGAGTATAGATAAAAGGTCGCCCTTTGAAATACCTATGTCGCCGTCAAGAGAAATAAGACCGAAGCCTACCATACATACGCAGGCAGCGGTCACATTATATACCGTGGGTCTTTTGCGGCTTATAAGCCAGTAAAGAAAAGGGGTAATAATGCAATAGCCTGAGGTGAGAAAGGCATTTTTGCCGGGCGTTGTGCCGTCAAGCCCCATTGTCTGCACGCCGTAGGCTATGCCAAGAAGCATGCCGCAGGAAATGCCGTGAATTATATATTCTTTATTTATATGCTTATATTTTTTGGCAAATAATAAAGACAGCACTATAAAGGCTATGGTAAATCTTACGCCTATTGTAAATACAGGAGGAAGCTCTGTGATAGCATCCTTTAATATGGCAAATGAAATTCCCCATATAAGCGCTGCTGAAAATAGTGCCGCTTTTGCAAGAAGGTCATATTTTGTTTTCATACAAATCTGTTCTTCCCTTCGTCGTATTCATAGTTTATAGCTTTGAGTTTTTCGATTATATCGTGCTTATCCGCTTCAATGTCCCTTGCAAGCTCGTCAAGGGATGAATAATTATCTCTAAGCTTAGTATTTATATAACTTAAAAGCATAACCGGGTCTTTGGGGAGCATTATAGCCATCTCCTTTAGAATTTTGTAAAAATATGATTAAACAGCCTATTTATTATATAATTTATGCCCAAAAAAGTCAACCGTTAAGAAAAATATCTATGCAATATTTCGTTTGACTGAAATTAAAGAATGTAGTATAATAAAGTCGTTATTTTTATATACGAAATTTTTTGGGAGGATATACTACTATGAAAAGAGTTTATAATTTTTCGGCAGGACCGTCAATGCTTCCTTTATCTGTTCTTGAAACAGCTCAGAAGGAAATGCTTTGCTATGGCGACACAGGTATGTCTGTTATGGAAATGAGCCATCGCTCCAAGGCATATGACGACATTATCAAGGACGCTGAAAAGCTTATCAGAGAGCTTATGAACATACCTGATAATTATAAGGTAATGTTTGTACAGGGCGGCGGTTCAACTCAGTTTGCTATGGTTGCCCTTAACCTTTTAAACGGCTCTAAGAAGGCTGACTATGTAAAGACAGGTCAGTGGGCTAAAAAGGCAGCAGCTGAAGCTGAAAAATACGGCGAGGTAAATATTGTAGCTTCTTCTGAGGATAAGGTATTTTCATATATACCCGACCTTGACAAGAGCAAATTTACACCCGACGCCGATTATTTCTATATTTGTCAGAACAATACTATATATGGTACACGTTATACAACACTTCCCGACACGGGCAAAGTCCCTCTTGTAGCAGACCTTTCTTCCTGCATAATGAGCGAGGTAGTTGACGTATCCAAGTACGGACTTATTTTTGCAGGTGCACAGAAGAATGTAGGCCCTGCAGGTGTAACTATAGTTATAGCAAGAGAGGACCTTCTCGGAAAGGCTCAGCCTATAACACCTACTATGCTTGACTATAAGATCCACGCTGACAACGACTCACTTTACAACACACCTCCTTGCTATTCTATTTATATAGCTAAGCTTGTATTTGAATGGCTCAAGGGTATCGGCGGAGTTAAGGAAATGCAGAAGTATAATGAAGAAAAGGCAGGTCTTCTCTATGACTACCTTGATAATTCTTCTATGTTCAAGGGAACAGTCGTTCCTAAGGATCGTTCTCTTATGAATGTGCCTTTTGTAACAGAAGCAGGAGATAAGGATCTTGAAGCTAAGTTTATAAAAGAAGCAACAGCGGCAGGTCTTGTAAACCTTAAGGGTCACAGAACAGTAGGCGGTATGAGAGCAAGCATCTACAACGCTATGCCTATTGAAGGTGTAAAAGCCCTTATAGACTTTATGAAGGACTTTGAAGTAAAAAACAAATAATCGGAGGACAAAATGTATAAAATATTAACCTTAAACAAGATATCGGAAAAAGGACTTAATACCCTGACCGAAAATTATACACACAGCGACAGCGAGCAAAATCCTGACGGTATTTTGCTCAGAAGCTTTAAAATGCACGACATGGAGCTTCCAAAATCTCTTCTTGCAGTAGCAAGATGCGGAGCAGGCGTAAACAACATACCTCTTGACAAATGTACAGAGCAGGGCGTTGTAGTATTCAATACACCCGGCGCTAATGCAAACGCAGTTAAGGAGCTTGTGCTTACAGCTTTGCTTATATCTTCAAGAAAGATAATAGACGGTTATAACTGGACTCAGACTCTTACAGATGATGCGGCAGCAAAGGTTGAAAAGGGCAAGTCACAGTTTGGCGGACCTGAGCTTTACGGCAAGAAGTTAGGCGTTATTGGCCTTGGTGCTATTGGTGTGCTTGTAGCAAATGCAGCCGAGACTTTGGGTATGGAAGTTATGGGATATGACCCATATCTTTCTGTAAAGTCTGCTTGGCTTGTAGATAAAGACGTTAAGAGAGCATCTCTTGACGAGCTTATAAGAGAATCTGATTATATAACCATCCACGTTCCTTACCTTCCTTCAACAAAGGGAATGCTTGGCGAAGAGGAATTTGCTAAGGTAAAGAAGGGCGTAAGGGTATTGAACCTTGCAAGAGGCGAGCTTGTTGACAATAAGGCTATCAAGGCTGCTCTTGCTGACGGTCGTGTAGGCTGCTATGTAACAGACTTCCCCAATGAGGAAGTAATAGGCGTTGAAAATGTTATCACTCTTCCACACCTTGGCGCTTCTACTCCCGAGGCAGAAGACAACTGTGCTGTTATGGCTGCGGAAGAAATGATGGATTACCTTGAAAACGGCAATATAGTCAACTCTGTAAACTTCCCAAGAGTCAACATAGACCCATCGGATGATGATCTTCCAAGAGTAGGCGTATTTACTCATAATGCTAAGATAGAGGCAATTACAAATGCTGTTGGTGAGTTTGCTCATATAATAAGCTCTAAATATAAAACACAAGGCGAATTTGGCTATGCACTTTTTGTTGTTGATGGAGATGCCAACAAGGCTGCCGAAAATACGGCAAAGGTAAACGGTGTAATCAGAACAAGGGTTGCCGGAATAAAGTAAAATTAATGACACGTTCCTTCGGGGGCGTGTTTTTTTAAAGTGAAATCCGATAAGGTACCGGGGTCACGATGGGGCGGGTGGGTG
>CANRPW010000044.1 GCA_947632615.1 uncultured Clostridia bacterium
CGCAAGATCCATTCATACAACGGGATCGGCTTTTGCGTCGGGTGTATGCGTACCTCTTTGTTTCGCATATTGCCCTGGCGAAACCCGTTCAATTCAAGCATTAAAACGTCACCGCCACATTCAACACTGCCGCCGCAAACCAATAAATCATTTTCCGCCAATCATGCGCCACTGCGCACGGGATCGCCGCCGCCACCTGCAGAATTATCAGTATTAGCGGAAATATTTTCGTCTTGTCAATCATTATTCCGTCGCCTCCTGCAAACTTCTTAAAATGTAATCACTAACAATTTCTTGACATTTGCCTCTTAAGCCGAACTCCTCAACTCTCCGAACGTCCAAATATGCCTGAATGAATTTCCATGCGTCCTCCCAACCGTAACAAAATGCTGCCGCATAGCCATAATTATTCAAATTGCAAATCCAGCCCTTCTGTTCTTGCGTTTTCTTACTCCCGCGCCGCCGCTTTAATTCAATCATCAAGCCGTGATAATTGCATGACGGTAAATAAAGCGTAATATCGGGATAACCTTTTCGCAACCCCTCTTTTTTCAACCGTCCGCCCGTTGCCCTCGTCCTCTTGCCCTCGTTCGGCGTATGTACAAGCATTTCTAATTCCGGGTAACGCCCCATTTCCACGGCGCAATAACGGAATAACGCTTGCTGTTCCTCGCTTTCCGTTGCAACGGGTAAATCATTCCTTGCGTTTGACACTTTTAAATACCTCCTTCGTCGTTCTGCTTGTTTCTGTTCGGCGCAAGCGAATTGTCAAATATTCGCCCGCGTTTATATTATTAAAAAGCGGCTCAATCGTCGTGACTGTATAACCCGGATATAACCGCTCTATTTCGCGTTCCGTAACATTGCCCTCTCGAATATCCTTTGTTGTTTGCTTGCTGATGAACCCGTCGCGGTCTTTCGGGATTTTCGGCGGGGATAAATTTTTACTTGCTGCCCAACGCCGCACCTTTTTTTCGATAGCCTCTAATTCTGTTTCCGGCTCTTTGACTTTATACCGTGCAAGTCCTTTCAATCCTTCGTCGTCAAAATCAAGCCTGTATGTATGTGCGTAACCCTGCCCCCACATTTTTTCCAACGTGTCACGATCCACGCCGCCGCTTAAAATCATGTGTACGTGCCACCGTCCGTTTGTTTTTCCCCTCTCAATGACATATATATATTTAAGCTCCGGCAAACCGAGTTTTTTTCTGTGCCGTTTAATTCGACGAATATAATTCCGTACCGCTCTTTGTACACCCTCGTATGTGTCCGGCAAATGCTCATCATCAAAACCCAATCCATTTTCTAAATCATCATGTGTAAAATTCTGATTTATTAAATATGTCAATCTGTTTTCCCTATATTTTTGATTTAGTTTTTTCTGAATGTCCGAGCTTGCCCGTTGCCGTTTCTTTCTCTTGCCCGCCTGTCTGAATACCGGGAACACATGAACATCTAAATAATTACCGTGGTATATTCGGCGTTCCCTCTGTATCGTGCGCCCGCCTTTTCTTTTCCTCATATTATCCACCTTTTATTTATAGTCGATTTATTAAGATTACGTATAAACCCCTAAGCGCCCCATGTGGGCGCTTTGGATTTTGATTGTATTATATAGTAGAAACTCGTTCGCCTCGTAGTAGTTCGCGCTGCTTTTCGATTGCTTCCGCGCGGCTCATATCACCCGTTTTTACCATGCTGTATACGTCGCATAAGTTGATGATAAGGCGATATTCCACTTTGGTGTACTTTCCGCCGCTGTATAGCATTGCACACTCTGCGACGAATTTTTTAACGTCGTCAATTAACAGATCCGACAGCCGATTTGCCGCCTGTTTCAATTCCGCTATGCGCCGTGCGTCCATCACTGCTTGTCCTTCCATAACAGCCGCGTCGCGCCGAGCTTGCTGACGAGCTGATAATACTCGTCTGTTTCTTTGACTATGTACCAGTTTTCAGGCTTTAAGCCATGCGATGCAACAAATATTTTCTGCTGCCTCGTCAAATTCCGTTTTTGCATTTTCCGCTCACCGCCCTAATTCCAGCGCATACATTTGTTGACCGTCATTTTTAATTCCTCGCCGTCAACCTTGTACTCCTTGCCGCCCGCCTCGATGATAACCATGCTGTCGTTGTTTATGTCGTTCTTAACGCGGATAGGATCTCCTTCCACTTGCGACCGCTCCTTTATCGTGCATACCACGTCAATGTTTTTCATGTTCCCCGCTCCTTTCGTTTATTTATAACATCCATTACCACATAATCCGGTATAAATCCCTCGTTGCTATTGACACGCCCAATGATTTTATAACCGCGTTTTTGATATGCTTTTATCGCCTTGTTGTCGTTTGCCGCAACCGTCGGGCATACGGTGTTCCGCGTATAGGGAGATTGCCGCCGCATGATCACATATTTTTTATTCGCCATTTTCCGCCGCCTCCGTTCTGATTTTGCTTTAAATACTGTTCTATGATTTCTTCTACGTCAATTTCAATTTCCTTTAACCGAGGTTTTATTGTTATTTGTCCCGACAATTCCGCCAATTTACCGTATAAGACTATTTCCTCCGGCGTGCCGGAAAGGAATGTTCGGTTATTTATTATCGCCACTTGCATTTTTTCACCACCATTACTCCGCCGCGGGTATGTGCTTGATTACTACCTTTTGCCCCGCTTCTAAAGCTGTCACGATTTCTTGTTTCATGCCCTCTGAAATATAGTCCCCGAAAACCCATACTTCCGAGCAATCCGCAAGAGCTTCTAAGCCAATTTGCAAGCCTAATTCGCGTTGTTCGGGTATGTCGTCATTCAAAAACTGTGTCAAATAGATATGCGGCGCAATCGGAATGACGCCTTTATCAATCGCGTAACGGCAATACTCAATCGCCGCCGCAGCGTTCTTTTTCGTGTCGCCGCGATACGGCGAACAGATATAAACCTTTGTAAATTTGTGTGCTTCCGGGATCTCAACTTCATAATTCAATAGGTTGTTATCGGTGTTGTCGTATTGCCAATCCGGCAAAAGGTAACATTCGTCTTTGTCTTTTATTGAGCAATCTACGCAGTCACCCTTAATGCAGCGGGGCGCATACGAGGCTATTGTTTTACCGTTTTTGAATTTTAAATCGCCAAATCTTATTTTCACGTTTATACCTCCTAACCCATTTTTGGATCATATTCCTCGAACCGTTTTACGGTTTTAAATATTTTTTTGTTGTTTACCCACCGTTGCAAAAGTCGTGTCCGGCGCGGTGCGTGTTCCTTGTCGTAAATCATCACATACGGCGCAATGTCCAAATCCCGTAATGTGTACACGCGGTATAAGTCTTGCTCGTGTGTGCTGTTAAAGTTTGTTAGTACATACGCACCAAGTTTCCAATGCCCGATTGTTGAGTTGTTTATAAACCATTGAAATTTACTTTTTAATTCTTGCCGAGGATTATCCCACGCGAAATGTAACGCCTTAATTTTTAGCCCATTTATCAGTTTTAGACTGCTTTCATTTATAAGTCGAACATCAAGTCCCTGTGTGAAATCTATATATGCGCCGCTGTCAAGTAATTGTCGCAACAAGTCAAGATGTTCTTTGCAGGCAAGTAAATTAGGATCAAGGAGTTTTATATACTTTTGCCCGTTCCAAAACTCCGACAAATCCGCAACCTTGTACGCTGTGCAGCCCTCTTTCGCGCACACATGGCAAAATCCGCAGTTATTTGGACACCCACGCGTCAAAAATCCGTATGCAGTATCTTTTGTAAATTCCGGGTATAAACTATAATCGGGATATATGTGTTCTGCTTCTGCAGGAAGCTGTATGTCATTCTTTTTGTCGTAAACCTCTGTACCGTCAACAAGATGTATGTGATACCCTGTCCCGCCGCGGATAATTCTATCGGCATTGATGAAATACGGATAATCCGGCGTAAAACTGAATACCTTTGACATATATACAATGTCACAATGCCCGCTCCACATAGGATTGTACCACTCAACACTATTGCCACGCGCCTTATGGTACGCCGACAGCTTCATCAGCGGCAGATTTGGGAAGTTGTGACCGTCTACGTCAATAAGCCCGATTTTCATTATGTAACCTCCGAACATACCGCCAACTTTGCGGCGAACGCGTTACTTTGCACCCGTCGCACTCATTACAGCTTTTCGGTATGGCAAAGCCCAAATGTTCATAATAACAATGTCCGTTGTATTGCTTAAATTCGCTTAATTCCTTCGGTGTGTCATAAATTTTTAGATCTGATATATGCCACCCGTACATCGGAAATTGTGTACAATATGCCGCTGCTTCGCCAACGGGCAAACACGCCGCGTCCCTGTACAATGCCGTGTTATGTCCGCCTGTCCAATCCTCAATGATGTTGTCACATACAAATTCGCCTATGACTTTGCCCCGTTTTTCGTACCATTTTTCCTCGTACCATTTATCAACACCGTTTTGTAATTCCATGTAAAATTCTTTCGCTCCCGGAAGTGAGCAGTATATATAACATTTGAACGGTGTATCTATTTTCGGGCGCGATTTCCTGACTTCAACAGTCTTTTGCCCGCCCATTATCAGTTTACACCATTTCGGATTGATACTGATTAAAACCGCTTTTGTGTTCATTCCGCCGCCTCCTGTGCTTTTTTTCGTCTGATTTTGCATATATCCCGCGCGGCGGATCTATACATCATAAACAGCATTTCGGCTAAAGACCGCTTACGAACGCGATTACGACGCGCATATCTGATTACACGCAATTCATTCATTTTCGTTGTCGGGATATAAACACCTATTCCATACGGGATTTCTGCTTCAACGGCGTTGTAAACGTCCTCCGGCATTACGTAATAATTGAAATCGCCGATAAAATTGTGACCGTTTTTTGAATGGAAATCATCAACTGACGATTTAACTTCAAAACAATAAAAATCGCCTTTTTCTATTCCCGAAACTGTATTATTTATCGGCTTGAATTGCATGTAGTCTACTCTAATAGCGTGCGTTGTAGCATAGTCAAATGTTATTTCCTTCGCCCAATATATACGGCTATCATCATTCGGATTGATATGTTTCTCTGTCAACTTTGACAGTAATTTTGTTGTTTCTGATCTCGTCATTTCGCCGCCTCCAACATTGGTATCAACGCGGGCATTATCCCCTGTGTGTATGCCTGTTCAATTTGCGGTTTCATAAAATCGCCGACCGTTCCGCCGTCCGGCAGTATAATGTTAGACATAAATTCGTCCTCAAACATCGAAATACCGCTTTCGACCGCTTCTAATTTAGCCTTGATAACAAGGTTGAGCGCACGCCACCGCTGACGGCACGCCTGTTCCCACGCCTCGTACTGTGAATTTTCCGCACGCTGCCGCCCCGTAGGTGTCAGCCGAAATTCGTCTTTCGTCGGCAACGTAAGAATAAATTTTATTTGCCGTCCGTACATGGTAAATGCGATAACCGCTTTACCTTGCGCCATAGCATAACAAAAATTTTCCGCGCCGTAGCGTATCAGTGTTTTTTCAATTTCAATTCGCGATAATTCGCTTGATACGTTTGTATTTGCTGCATATTTAGCCATTATTCTTTACCTCGCTTTCAAGCCATTTTATCACGCCATAAATACAATCTTTGCCACCGTCATTCGGGCAATCGTCTTTGTCTTGATAGGCGCAATGCCCGTGACAATATTCTCTGCCATTCCCCAAGCTGAAAATATATTCCGCCATTTCCGCCGTACTCATAGCCTTAATTTTTTCGTAGTTAGTCATTTCGCCGCCTCCAATCGACGCAGGGGGCGTTCCTTGTCTATTCCCTGTGCCATTGCCATAATTTTTAATTGTTCTTCCGGCGTCAAATCACTTTCGGTATTCTCGTCAGGCGGTACAGTAGAGTGTAATTCGTTTTTCGCAATAAACGCGTGGAAAAATAAATCTTTTTCTTTTTTCCATTGCTTTTTATAAAAATCAAATAAAATTTCGATCTCTATATGCTGCGCCTTTGTCGCTTCAATCCCTAATTTTGTTGAAAGTGTCCTGCTTGTATAGAAGTTTTGGACATTATAAAATATACCGCCGCGGACGTTTACAACCTTGCAGGCTATTTGTACAAGTAATTGTTCCTCCTCGTGTCCGTGATATTCGTGTATCTCACGTATTGTTTTTTCGCCCGATAAATCGTCAGCGGAAATATTATATTTGTTCATCAGCTCGTCCAATTTCCGAGCTGCTGTGTCACGTTCGCCGTTGTAGCCGCGATTTGCAAGCGTTTGTATTTTTTTAAGTAGCTCTGTTTTATTCACTTTCCCGCCTCCTTCGGCGGTCTGAATATAACGATCATAGACGGGAACGGCGCGGGATCGACTGCTGTGCCGTTCTCATCGGTAAATTTCAACCGCCCTTTTATAAATCTGATTTCGACGTTTTCTTTTTTGTATATGTAGTCGTGAAAGAAAATCGTGTCAGTACGGGCGGCGATCAGCATAACGACCGTTGCACCCTGCGCCGCCTCTGCTGCCGCCTTGCGCACCCACTGAATAACATTCCGACCGTACGGGGGATTACAAAAAACCGTAAGCCCCCCCCCACGAATTTTGTAACCCGTCTGTTTCCTTCGTGAAATATCGCGGGCATTTTGTGTTTATATCACTTGCCGCCGCGTCTAAGTCAAAATGAAATTCCGCGTTGAGTTTGTTAAATAGATCCTGCGGGGTACACCAATCATCTTTGTTGCTGCTCATAAGTGCTTTATTCATTCCGCCGCCTCCGTTCCGTCATATCCCCAATAGCCAGTCAGCCGACACGTCAAGCTCCTTGCACAGCAGCACAATAAAATCATACGACGGTTTGTGTGCGTTTTGTTCCCATTTTGCTATTACGGTCGTATGGCAGTATATACGCTTTGCAAGTTCCTTTTGCGTCAGTCCCTTATTTCGGCGCGCCTCGTGCAGACGCCACCCGAACGAATTTTTATCTATTTTTTTCATTTTTCCGCCTCCGAGAATAGCTCATGTGTACCGTCCCGCAACGCCTTTTCCTCGTCCGACATCTCATATCCGAACCGTCCGAGCATGGTATATATATCATCAAGCTGCGCCAATGTCTGATCGTTGTCGCTGAAAAAGTTTAATTCTTCATGATCGCCGCTGAACGCATAAGACACCGCTAACAATACACGTTCGGGATCAACCG
>CANRPW010000045.1 GCA_947632615.1 uncultured Clostridia bacterium
CTGCCGATGTAGCTCAACGGTAGAGCAACTGATTTGTAATCAGTAGGTTGGGGGTTCGATTCCCTTCATCGGCTCTTGAAATTTATATTTCAAAATTATCAATATGGGTGGATTCCCGAGTGGCCAAAGGGGGCAGACTGTAAATCTGTTAGCGACGCTTTCGGAGGTTCGAATCCTCCTCCGCCCATTTCTTTAATTTAATACTATCGCGGGGTGGAGCAGTCTGGTAGCTCGCCGGGCTCATAACCCGAAGGTCGGAGGTTCAAATCCTCCCCCCGCAACTCAAAAAAGCCTGAGAAACAAGCTATTTCTCAGGTTTTTATTTTTTGCCTGATTAAAATAAATTATGGTTTTGGGAACACTTTGGGAACACTTCTGTTCATGAAATATTTCCGCCCTGCAGAGTTGCAAAGGTTTACAAGAAACAGCTTATAGAGGAAATAAACGAGGAGAGAGAGGATGGTGGTAAGAAGCCGTTTAACGGAGAGGAAAAGACAGCATATAAACAACGGTGATAAATACGGATGTATTGGGGTGTTTTGTCACACCAAGGAATGTTCATGACAGCATCACGTTTGATCTGTTATATGATAAAGTTACAGAGAAATTTCCGAAAATAAAGGAAGCAGTTGCAAATATTTATCCACATATTCGTGTGGTTTTGAAGTTTTTCGTTGTTTTGAATTAAATTTTCTTGAAAATAACCCATACTTAAAAATGGGAATAGAGGTTTATTGACAGTCTGCAGAGAAATTCATTCGCTGTTTTATTGAACTTATTGATGTTTCAGCTTTGTTACAAAAATAGATTCACGTAGCGTTCATTTTGATATATATTGACAAATAATGGAAAATGTTATAATATAATATTATCTAAAACATAAAGAGAGGGTGTTAAAATATGGCACTTATTGTTTGTCCAAAATGCGGAAAAAGTATTAGTGATAAAGCTTTTACATGTACACAATGCGGCTATGTGCTTACTGCTGAAGATAAGATCGGAAAAGCTGATTTGCCTTCGGTAATATGCGAAGATTGTGGCGAAATCATTCCTAATGAAGCTACAATTTGTCCCAATTGCGGTTGTCCGGTTGCTGTAAACAAGCTGACTGCAGATGAAAAAGTTATTCCACAACAAGTTGAACTGACAAAAATCAGCATACCATTATTTAAAAAGAAATCTTTTTGGATTTCATTTATTGTAGTTGTAGCAACAGTTGGCATATTGGTTTTCGGTTTAAAGGCGTACCAAAACAAACAAGCAGAAAAATACGCACAAACATACTATACAAATTTACAATTAGCATCCTCAACTATGCTTACAGGAGCAAGCGAAGCTGAAAGTGTCGGGAATTTAATTCATGATGTTTGGTATAACGCAATATATGATAAATATGACATAACGACAAATATATATACAAAAGGTGCTTCGGATTTTAATGATGCATTAGCCAATCTTTTTGCTGACGATAGCTTTAAGAATAGAATAGAAAGTATCGAAGCAAATCAAATTAAGGTTAATAGCCAAATGAAAGAATTGAAAAATCCGCCGGAACAATATGCAGAAGCTTATGATGAACTAAATGAATATTATGATTTGTACACTGAATTTGTTAATTTAGTTATTAGTCCTAATGGTAGTTTGCAAAGCTTTACGAATAATTTTAATGATTTAGATGCAAAAACAGCTAATGCTTATAAAAAAATAAATCTATATTTTGATTAATAGTTGTTAACGCATTTTAATTGTAATCAAGACCATCGGCTTAGCCGGTGGTCAGGCTGTCAAAAAGCTCAGAAATACTGGGCTTTTTGTATTTTATATGGCACAATTATATATAAATGATAATTATATTAAGCATGGACAGAAGCAAGACAAAATGGACTATAGTTAAAAAGTGGACAGCAAATAAGAAAACAAAACCTATTGGGTTAAGCGGCACACGCTTGCCGGGGTTTGGGTGGCAGTGTGGGAAGACGTGGATATGTAAGTGACTATATAGGGGTCATAAGAATCATTCATACCATTAGCTTTTTTAAAAGTTTTAAGCTGTTTAATAATTCGGTTGGTATACTTGGAGTTGTTTTCCGTTACCAAAGCATCAGCCCCGGAGGTGCCAAAGAACAGCATGTAAACATTTTGCCTGTCAATCTGCCGCCATATCGGTTAGGTCAGGTCGACCAGATGATTGAACATATATTGTAAATCCGGCAGAAAATCATATTTGAATTGCATAACGAATATAACACGGCTTATTACTTTTCAGGCGTTTCAGATTTATTGGAGTTTAAGATGGGTTAAAGTCGTGAATACAACCATAGGCTTTAAATTCTCCCATATATATACAGCCTGAGTCAGCCTCAGCTGTGCTGTACCTAAGCGCAGTTTAAAGCACTATAGGCAAAACAACGGGAACATTGGCAGACTAAAACGGTACGATACTTCAAAAACCGTCACAAGCAAGCTGCAGACGGGAGCAGTCTGCAATTTTTCCGGATGTTTTTGTCTTCCGGATCAGGGGAGGATGGCGAAAATTTTGTTGTTTTATTGTATGTAAAAGTGTATAATTAATATAACACAAATTTGCTTATTCGAAAAACAAGGCAAATAAAAGGTTTGGGTTAGTATATGGAAATTATAGATAATACTTCAAAAAGATTGAAGGATGATTTGGCAAATGAAATAAAGGAAGGCAGTAAGCTGTCTGTTGCGGCTGCTTGTTTTTCCATTTATGCTTTTCAGGAGCTGAAGGAGGAATTGAAGAAAATAGATGAACTGCGCTTTATTTTTACGTCTCCGACATTCGTTAAAGAGAGAACGGAGAAGGAAAAGCGTGAGTTCTATATTCCTCGCCTGAACCGTGAGAGAAGTATTTATGGAACAGAGTTTGAGATAAAGCTGCGTAATAAACTGACACAGAAGGCTATTGCCAAGGAGTGTGCGGAGTGGATCAGACAGAAGGTAACATTTAAATCCAATACTACGTCTGAAAATATGATGGGCTTTATAAATCTTGATGACAAGAGCTATATGCCGATTAATGGATTTACAACAGTTGATTTGGGCTGTGAACGTGGAAACAACGCTTACAACATAGTTCAGAAAACAGAAATGCCCAATTCAAAAATATATATGGATATTTTCGAGAGCCTGTGGAATGACAAACGGAAACTTCAGGATGTTACGGAAGAGATAATTGAAAATATTTCGGCGGCATATGCTGAAAACTCTCCCGATTTTATATATTTTGTGACACTTTATAATATTTTCAATGAATTTCTCGAGGATATATCCGAAGATGTTCTTCCCAATGAAGCAACGGGATTTAAGGAAAGCAGGATTTGGAAAACACTTTATAATTTTCAGAAGGACGCTGTACTGGCGATTATTAATAAGCTTGAAAAATATAATGGCTGCATTCTTGCGGACAGCGTGGGACTTGGAAAAACATTTACAGCCCTTGCGGTTATTAAATATTATGAGAACAGAAATAAATCTGTACTTGTACTCTGTCCGAAAAAACTGGCAAACAATTGGAACACCTATAAGGACAATTATGTAAACAATATAATTGCCGAGGACAGGCTTCGCTACGATGTACTTTATCACACAGACCTTAATCGTACCAGAGGAAATTCAAACGGTCTTGATTTGGGGAGACTGAATTGGGGTAATTATGATCTCGTCGTGATTGATGAATCCCATAATTTCCGTAACGGAGGCAAGATTGTGGAAAATCCCGATGAAGACGAAAAAGAAAACCGTTATGTAAGGCTTTTGAAAAAGGTTATACGTGCAGGAGTAAAGACAAAGGTTCTGATGTTGTCTGCAACGCCGGTCAATAATAGATTTCTTGACCTTAAAAATCAGTTGGTTCTTGCTTATGAGGGAAACGCTGAGTTTATTGACGATAAGCTTAACACTACGCGCTCCATAAACGAGATATTCAAGAATGCACAGAGAGCTTTCACAGCTTGGAGTAAATGGGAGCCTGAAGAAAGAACCACGGAAAATCTGCTCAGTATGTTGGATTTTGACTTTTTTGAGGTGCTTGACAGCGTGACTATTGCCCGTTCCCGCAAGCACATTCAGAAATATTATGATATGACCGAAATAGGAACTTTCCCCGAGAGGCTGCCCCCTGTTTCACTCAGACCTAAGCTTACGGACTTGGAGTCGGCAATAAACTATAATGAGATTTTTGAACAGCTTATGTGCCTTAATCTTACAATCTATACTCCGTCCCATTTTATACTTCCGAGCAAGGCGGACAAATATTCGGAGCTGTTTAAGGACAACAGGGTTAATGTAGGCTTTACTCAGGCAAATCGAGAGCAGGGCATAAGACGTCTTATGGCAATAAATCTTCTGAAACGTCTGGAAAGCTCTGTTTATTCCTTCAGACTTACTCTTATGAGAATAAGACATATGATTGAAACAACGATTGAAGCAATAGACAGATATGACAAATCAAAAAGTGTGGAGCTTAATATGTGTGATATTTCGGATATTGATGAGTTCGACAGTGAAGATCAGAATGCGGATACTCTTTTTTCTTTCGGCAGGAATATCAGAATAGAGCTGGGTGATATGGATTATATTTCGTGGCGTGACAGCCTTTCAAAAGATGCTGAGGTGCTGGAGCTTCTGACTGAAATGATGGAGGATATAACCCCCGAGCATGACTCAAAGCTTCAGGAGCTGTTAAGAGTAATTAGAGATAAACAGAATAATCCTATAAATGAGGGCAATAAAAAAATTATTATTTTTACGGCATTTGCTGATACGGCAAAGTATCTTTATGACCATGTAAGTAAATTTGTTTCATCGATCTACGGTCTGCATACGGCGATGGTTTCAGGTACTGTTGAAGGAAGAACAACCGTGCCGAAACTGCGCTCAGACTTAAACACAGTGCTTACCTGTTTTTCGCCTGTTTCAAAGGGCAAGCAGCTTCTTATGCCGAATAATAAAACAGAAATAGATTTTCTGATTGCTACAGACTGTATTTCGGAAGGACAGAATTTACAGGACTGCGACTGCATTATAAATTACGACATTCACTGGAATCCCGTAAGAATTATTCAGAGATTCGGGCGTATTGACCGTATAGGCAGCCATAATAAATACATACAGCTTGTGAATTTTTGGCCCGATGTATCTCTTGATGATTATATAAGTCTTAAGGCAAAGGTTGAAACACGTATGAAAATCGTGGATATGACTGCCACAGGTGACGACAATATACTGAGTGATGAGGAAAAAACCGATTTGGAATACCGCAAAATTCAGCTTAAGCGTTTGCGGGACGAAGTGGTTGATATTGAAGATATGACAAACGGAATTTCAATTATGGATTTGGGACTTAATGAATTCAGGCTGGATTTGCTGGAGTATATAAAGCATCACGATGACCTCGACAAAACTCCTTTCGGACTTCATGCAGTTGTTCCTGCAAATGAAGAAATGCCTGCAGGGGTAATATATGTGCTTAAAAACCGCTCTGACAGCGTGAATATAAATAATCAGAACAGGCTGCACCCCTTTTATATGGTTTATGTATCAAATGAGGGAGAGGTTGTTTGTGACCATCTTTCACCAAAAGCATTGCTTGACAAAATGAGATATTTGTGCAAAGGGAAAAAAGAAGCAATAACTGAGCTTTGCCGTAAGTTCAATAAGGAGACTAAGGATGGATATGATATGAGTGAGCTGTCAAAGCTACTGGGAACTGCTATTTCTTCGATTATTGATGTAAAGGGAGAAAGTGACATTGATTCTTTCCTTGGCGGCAGACAGGTCAGCTTTATTGACAATGAAATCAAAGGGCTTGATGATTTTGAGCTTATATGTTTTTTGGTTGTAAAACAGGGGTGAGATTATGCTTGGACTTCCAAAAGAAACGGAGCTGAACAAACAGCTCCCGAAGAGCGCTATATACGCAAAATTCCAAATGAACAGGACAGCCAAAGAGAAAATGGACAGAGATATTTCCCGTATATATATCGTTAATGAGGTTTCTGCCTCAAAGGTTAATCTGAGTGTTGGCACGGAAATTAAATCCTTTTTTGTATTGTCCGTAATTCTCAAACACAAAAAATTTGATGAGAAAAATATTATAGCCTTGTCAAAGCTGATTCCTCAGAATATGGTAATGGTACTGGAATATGAAGAGGAGGCAAAGCTTGCAGTTTATCATGCCAAGCTTATGCAGACGGAGTGGCTGCCAAAGGAGAGCCTTTCTCTGGAGCTTAAAGGCTTAGACCTTGACAGCGTATGGGAGAATATTATTATTCAGATAGGCAATTTTACTGTGGAACAGGGAAACAGTCTTGACGAACAGATAAGCAAAAATGAACAGAGAGAAAAACTCCAAAAAAAGATAGATAAGCTTGAAAGGCTTGCAAGAGTAGAAAAACAGCCTAAAAAGAAGTTTGAGCTTGTCAGCCGTATAAGGGACATGGAAAAGGAATTAAATAAAATATAGAAACGGAAAAAGCAGATATTTCCGTAGAAAAATACCAAAGAATGGGGGATAATTAAAATGGATAAACTAAAAATGCAGACGGCAGATAAGGCTGATGAGAATTTCAGAAAGCTGGCGGAATTATTTCCAAATGCAGTGACTGAAACCATAACAGGCTATGACGAAACAGGCAAGGCTATAGTGGAGCGTGCTATTGATAAGGACGTCCTTATGCAGGAGATTTCGGGCAGGGTTGTTGAAGGACGTGAGGAGCGCTATCAATTTACTTGGCCGGATAAAAAGAAGTCCATATTTCTTGCCAATGCACCTACCAATAAAACTCTACGTCCCTGCAGAGAAGAAAGCGTAGATTTTGACAATACGGAAAACCTTTATATTGAAGGCGACAACCTCGAAGTCTTAAAGCTTTTGCAGGAAACTTATCTTGGCAAAATCAAAATGATATACATAGATATAATCATGCAGATTTTGATACAAAGCCGAGGAAAAATTAAAAAGTGTGCCTTTGCGGTGTAATTTTT
>CANRPW010000046.1 GCA_947632615.1 uncultured Clostridia bacterium
CCATTCTATTTTTGTTTTGATCATTTTTCTGCCTCCTGTCTCTCGCTTTCTATGATCTCAAATTCTCCGGGCTTCACGCCCAGCAACTCTCCGTTCTCGCAAATCCCGCACACCGCTCCGTGTTTGTTCTGGGTAGCTTCGTAAATCTGGCCAGCCACCAGCACATTGTCTGGTTTCTGAAAAATAAACGGCCAATCCGGGCGCACGGTCTCTTTCATCTTGATCTTCATTCTGCTTCCTCCTGTCTCCCTTATTCCAAAACTATATATCTCTTCTTTATGCCCCAGCCACCGAGAATATAAGATATCTCGAACTCTCTGTAGTTAAGCGGATGTTGTTGGCAGACAACTCCACTCCTTGAAATAACTTCAAAAATAACGTGGTCTCCCTTCTTGTAGCCCCTGTCGTTCTTCCGCACCTCGAACGTCTTTTGTCCCTTCAGAACGTCGTCCGCAAATTCGCTCAAAATCTTAATTCTGTGAGTTTTGTTTCTCATTTTGTTACCCCTCTACAAACAACCCGCACTTTCGGGGGCTGTTCTGGCATGAATTGCGGCAGCCGGTCTTTTTATGACCGCAGTAGGAGCAGCAGTACTGTCCTCCGCGTCTGTCGCAATGGAATACTTTGCATTTATTAATTTGAGAAGTCTTTAATCTTGACATTCTTCATTTTCCCCCTTTAAAAGCTCAAGAGCTAAATTGTTAAGTTCTTCGGTGTCGTATTCTCTTTCTTCAAAATTCTTGAAATTATTGCCAGAAGAGGGCTGGCCTTTTGATGCACTGACTTTCTTTTGTTCTTCCCGGAGCCATCGCCCGATAAAAGCTCTTATGCCGCTTTTGGTTTTGCGCCTTCTCGGATTGTCTTGTAACCAGCCCTTCATATTCCGAAGCTCCTGCAGAACATCTACGGACGGGTAAAGCTCTGACCACTCGTGAACATCTGCTTTATAAATCGGGTATTCCTCTTTCGTGTTTAAAAGCATAAGAATAACAGGCTTTTCCTTGGCGGATTGTGGCTCTGAGCCTTTGCCGTCAGAGCAAGGCTCGGAGGAAGAAGTATTTTTTATTTCTTTTCCTTTACTTTTATTTCCTTTACTTTCCTTTGTAGTGTTTTTCGGTTGGATTTCATCGGATTCCGACCGATTTTTGATTAAATTCGGTTGATTTTCAAAAAAAGACAGAATACTGCTGCGGACAGATATAGCTTTCATCTCATCTACTGTGAGAAGCCATATGTTTGGGTCAACCTTAACATTTTTTCGCTCTACGGTATACCTGTAAAAAAATTCCTGTATGCGGTGTGAGGTTAAATATCCAAGTTTGAAATGGCATACGCTAAAAAGACCACTATCCACCAAACCTGATATAATCTCTTCCACTGTCTCGGCTGACTGTTGATATTTTCCTTGTAAGTCGTTGTAAATATCGTATATAACATCTTCCTTTGTATTATCGTTATATACAATATAATACCCTTTATCGGCATATATAAGGTCAAGCAATATCTCATATACAGCTATTGCCCAATAGCCATATTTAAGTCTTAATCTTCTGAATTTTCTGTCCCTTTGCAATCCTATGTCCCTTGAATAATATCTGATTGCAATATCAGACACCGATTACACCTCCCTGCCTTGTCCATATATACTGCAAAGCTTACTGTCAAGCTCTATTCCGTATATATGGTACTTTTCATCAAATGCCGCCTGCCCTAGGGCGTGAGCCTCTGAGTGGTGCTTCCTGCAGAGAGCCTGCGCCTTAAGTCCTATGTGGCTTATCTTCTTTCTGTCAAATCCCATGCTTATCCTGTCCGTATGGTGAAGCTCTGCCTCGGAATTGCAAAATGCTTCTGCCATCGTCAAGCCTCAGTTCATCAGAACGGCAGGTCGTCTTCCGAAAAATCAGAATATAAATCCGTTGCGGTCTCCGGTTCCGTAGCCGGCTGTGTTGCATTTGCCGGCTTTGCACTTTCCTGCATCGAATCTATTAATGCCGTATTAAAAGCTGCATTTACCATGCTCTGACACTTACGGCATAAGGGTCTGTCGTATCTCTTAATGCTGTAATTGTTTTCGGCATTTGTTATACTTGCCCCACAGTCTGAGCAGAAGTGCTTCTGCTGGCTACTCTGATTTGCGTAATTGGCAGGCTTATTTTTGGCATCTATAATTTTACTTGCTTCTGAGCGGTAAATATCACGGTAATTGGCTACTTCTCTTCCAATTATCTGTGATATTTCTCCCATAACCTGTGCCTCGGGGACATTTCCAAAAAGCTTCTTAATGTAATCAATCTGCTTTGTACTTGCTGTTTCAAACTGACCTGTCCCGAAATCTTCCATGTCCTGTGTAAACTTGCGGCTTGCTCCCGTAGCCTTAAGTACAGCATCAACAAATGCCCTTTTACCTGCCATTTTTATAAGTGTGTTCATATTATCGGCAGGATCGTTATTTTCAATTAAGGTACCTGTATTTTTGTCTCTGCGGTAGCGGTATTTCTTTTCATAGCTGGTAGCGGCTCCTATGCCGTAAGCTACTGTTGCTCCACTGGATATATGTATAAGCGGCATTCCTACAGTATAAGAAAATATACCTTTTTCCCAGTCTGTTTCCTTGTCAAGAACCTCCATTTTCCCCGGGGCAAGATTAAAAACCTTGCACAGCATTTCAGCCCCCGGCTTAAGAAGCGTAGGACGGTCCGTACCCGTTATACGATCATAATCCACTCCTTGAACGAGTAGTTTTTGAAAAAGTGTATCGAGGGACTCTCTCATCTGAATTGCCTGATTTATTTGTGCATCTAAATTCCGTGGCAATATAGGAAAATTCGTATCTGCTACTGTAGGGATATTTTTGTCGTTTCCTGTAATTTCATTACTCATAGTTTCATTCTCCTTTCACACTAATTTCATCTGAATGTTTTATCCTGTAGTAATTTGAAGCTTGCTCCTGTCAAGCACAGCAAAATCAAGAACTTCACCTGACTTTATAGCTTCAGTAATGGCTACCTTGTTCCACTCCCTAGTCGTCACCGTCTTAACAGTTACATATTTATTCACATCTTCGGAAAACTTCCTTGTCTCGTCAAGAATCTTAACGGACGGTCTTGCTCCTATCTTTATGCCGAAAACCTGACCCTTGATTTTTTCTTTCCCGATAACCTTCATACTGTCAACAAGTGTTTTCTGCAGCCTTTCAAGCCTTTTTTCCAAGACCTTTCTTCTGGCGTTAAGCTTGTCCGCCTCTGCTTTAAGAGCCTTTGCCGTGGCATCGATATTTTTCATAACATAACAGTACCCGTCTACCTTATTTTCCAGCTCAAAATCCATACACTCAAGCATATCAGCATATTCCTTTTCCGTCAGCTCCTCATTCTCCATAGCCTCCTGAAGGTGCAGATATTCGTTTGTTATTTCATAAAGATTCACGTGTATTCCTCCTTGCAAAATAAATATTTCTATGTTACAATAAAAATTGCTTTTAGGTGAGCCACTGATCCCTTTTATAGGGCAGTGGCTCTTTTATTTTTAAGCAAAAACTTTAATATCAAGCTCTGCGAGAGCTTCTTCCAAATACTTCTTTATATTCTCTATAGCTTCAAGCTTCCAGACACCGCCGTCCGCCTCAAAAAGTCCTGCCACTAATTCTTTTTCTTTTTTATACGGATGAGTGCTTTCTTTAAGCCTCACAATATACTCACCATAGGGCTGTCTCACCTCTATAAACGTGCGGAAGGGTGCAAGCAATACCCTGTTCGGTATCTTCTCATTCTCGCCGCTTACAATGCTCTTTGAGGTAGTTACGCTCTGGGTTACGCCGTCATCATTATTTACAGTTACATTTTCCTGCTTAATAGTTCCTAAAATCTTTAACAGACTGTCCCTGTCGGAGCTGTCCGCAAATAAGCTCTGAAGTCCTATTATAAGCTGCTCCTTTTCCAAAAACTCATTAAACTTAAACTCAGGTGTTTTGCACTTGCACTTGGCTATATCAGTACGTATGCCAAATTCATCAGTTCCTCCATAAAGAGTTACATTTTTGTAATCTTCAATGTGGACATAAAGCGAGGGGTATTCAACATTTTCTATAAAACAAACTCCTCTTTCATCTTTTTTATAAGCAGCCTTTATGAAGTCTACAAAAGAAGTAAGTGTAGAAAAAACTATTTCGCTCGGATAGGGCTTTATCTTCTCCATAAGATTTACTCTTTCAAGCCTCTTTCTTAACTCGTCCGTCTTTTCATCTATCATATATAGGGGCTTGTCGCTGTAGGTCTTTTCGCCTACGGTGTTTAACTTAGGAGCATTAAGCCCCACTATGTACTGAAGTGCTTCCTTAATCATATGTGTTTCCTCCTTAGCTTGTCTTAAACTTATTTCTGTAAGAATTAAAATTAGTTACCTTGCCGTGATCTTCCTCATAATCTTCTAAGCTTACCTGCTCAGGGACTTTTATTTCCGCAGCAAGAACATCTCCCTCTTTATCCACATCAACATAAATGTTAGTCGCTACGCCCTCATACGGTGCAAGTTTGCTGTTTGCCTGTATGCCCATAAGAACAACCTCTCTTTTGTCATCAACAGACTTAAAGCTGAATTTAATAGTAATCTCTCTTGCTTTCTTGGGGTCAGTGTTTAAATTTCTGATATTTTCAAGAACCTTTAAAAGCTCTCTTTCAAACACAAGCTCAACGCCTTCGATCTCCGCCAGCTTCAGCGAATTTTTAATACTTAATTTCATTTGACAGCCCTCCTTTCTTTGGTGTATAATAACTTATATGATTTGTTAAGTCCTTTCGCATTTTTCATCTCTTCACCGCGAAAGGGCTTTTTTAAACCCTTCAAGCAGTCGCATCTCTCCCCGGGGTCAAGGTTCGCCCCGCAATGCGGACAAGTCCAATAATAAGCCATTTACATCATCTCCCTTACTAAGCTTTCTTGTCACTCGGCAGCGTTCCTATAAGCGCGCTGAGTTCTTTTATCTTTCTCGCCGCGCTTTTCTTGCTTAAATCTATAGGGGTATAATCTATTTCCACCTTGCCATTATTATTAAAAACGTTTACAATCAGCTTGTTTTCGCGTATATAAATGCCAAACGTATACCCTGCCCTCTTTCTTAAAATCTGATTTAATAGATTTTTGATTTCACCAAACATTAACATTCCTCCTTATAGGTTTAGATTCAGAAGTTCCGCCTTCCGGGCTACTCTACGCCTTTGACGATATTTCATATCTTCGAGACACTCCCTGCAAAGAACCCTCTCGGGTTCGGCTTTCTTCTTGCAGCATCTTACGCAAATGCCCTTATTTTTGTAAAACTGATAGTCTTCCCGCCAACGTTCCCTTGCCTTTTGCCTGCACACTTCGCAGACGGTCTTCCCTGACACGGGTGTTCTCTTCCCACAGCAAACACATATCCCCTCTGACTTCCGCCTGACGTATTGCTCCCTTTGCCATTTGTTTTTGTCAAAACTCATTATGAATTATCCCTCCTTTCTGTCCTTTCACTGCTATACCTCACCAAAATTTCTTCAAGCCCTGTAATAAGCTTGTCTAAATAGAAATTATCGTCAGAAATGTCTTTCAGGCTATATATCTGTATAAAGGTATTTTCCACATGTTTAAGAACCATATCAACTATAGACTTGTTGAGCTTGTCAATATCAACAACCTCTTTTACAATCTCATTTGGCAAATATGTACTCGGCGTTAGAGTATAATTGTTTTCTTCAAGTTCCTTGCGACTTACCTCCCTTGTCCTTTCTCCGTCCTCAAAAAGTATGTTGGTATCTCTTTTATTTTTCTTGAGGACAATAATACAGGTAGGTATGGAAGTATCTTCAAATGTCTTCCCCGGTATGTTTACAACCCTGTCAATATAGTTATTTTCAACAAACCATTTTCTAACCTTGCCTTCGCGCTGCCCTCTGTAAAGTATACCCGGGAATACAAGCACAACAGCTACTCCTTCATCGCTCAAATGATAAAGTATATGAAGTATAAAAGCCCAATCAGCTTTTGACGGCGGCGGAACAGCAGGAGCCGCACTAAATCTCACATCCTCCTGCAGCTTCTCAGCGTTCCATTTCACGCTGAAAGGCGGATTTGCCACAATGCAGTCAAATACCATTCCCTTAAAGCCGTCATCTTCAAGAGTATCTCCCTCATATCCTGTGAAGTTCGGGAGATCAATAAGCCTTAGCTGCTCTCCGTCAAGCTCCTGTCCGTACTTCTTAACATCATCAGGGAACACTCTCAAAAGGCTTCCCGCTCCACAGGTGGGGTCATATACACTCTCAGGCTCGATGTCTACATAGCTTTTAATCTTAAGAGCCAATGCCTCGGGCGTGTAAAAAATACCCTTGTCCTTAAAGTCTTTCCTTATGCTTTTAATGCTCTTTGCTTTCATAGCTCTGTTACCTTGTCAGCGTCAATTCCCGAAGGCTTTATTGTCGCCGTAAACCTTACCTTTTTCCCCGGCGTAAGGTACTTACGGTTTTCAAGCGATGAAGAATAAACGAATATATCTTCCGCTCCTTCTCTCCTGATAAC
>CANRPW010000047.1 GCA_947632615.1 uncultured Clostridia bacterium
CCCCGCAACCAGTTGGAGTGTTCTTATTGGATTTGAGTTCCAATAAGAACACTTTTTCTTTATTTTGTTTTTTTCATTCAGTATAGCGGAATTGTCTTTGAAAATTCTCATAGCTTCCGTCTGTACTGATTATTTTTTTATTATGATATTTTGCCTGTTTCATAATTTCAAGTTGTGTGTCTATGCTTCTTGAAAGACTGCTTATAGTCGGCACTAATATATGTCTTGTATGCGTATCTTGTAAAATTCGTTTCAAAATATCGCTGCAAGGCTTTATACCGCTTCTATGCTCACAAATCATTTGAGATATAATATAACCGTTATTATCGGCATATTCATTTGATTTTTGATGTTCGCACCTGTCGTTAAGCTGTTCAGCGTTTCCAACTCTGCAATAACACGCAACTCTTATATTCTGCTTACCCATTACAACACCCCCTTAACACGCACAAGCGGCATATTTTATGTCTACGCCTTGTCTTGTGTTTATTTGTACGTTGTTTTCTGGGAGCTTTTTAAGGTCGGGTATCTCGATAGAGCCGATACAGTTATAATGAATTTTAAGCCGCTGTACTTTTTCGCCGTCAATGATTTCCGCCTGATAAACCTCTATCTTTTCTACAAGCTCATTCAGCATACGCGCTGTGAGCTTCTTAGCACGGGTATATTTGCGAACAGAAGCCAAGAACATATCACTTGTAACCTCTTTGCTTTTTTCGTGTTTAAGGGCATTTTGGAGCTCCTGAGCGCGTTCTTGTATTTCCTTTTGCTCTGACTCATATTTTACAGATAATTTTGCAAAGCGTTCATCACTAATCTTGCCCGAAACATTATCCTCATAAATCTTTTCAAAAAGTATATCGAGTTCCTTATCGCGGGAAAGAAGCGTGTTAAGCTCGTTTTGCTTCATCTTGCGTTCCTGCTCCGCCGTCTTGATTGAATTACCCATAACAATTTTTGCAAACTCGTCCTCGTAAGTAGTAGCAAATTTTGTTAAGCGCCGAATTTCACCAAGTACAACCTTTTCTAAGAAATCTGTACGGATATAGTGTGTGGAATTACAGATTTTTCTGCTTCCCCGATTATAGCCCATACAATTAAAATAGGTTATGTCGTGATTTTTTTGGTTGAAATGGAAACCGAGATTACTTCCGCAATCGGCGCATACAAGCAAACCTGAAAACATATTTTTTTCACCGCTTGCTGTTTTACGTCTGCGTGTCTTTCCTCGTTTTTCCTGTATCTTTTCCCAAACAGCGCGCTCAATAATAGGCGTATGTACATCTTTGAATACAGCCCAATTCTCACGGTCATTATCAATACGCTTTTTGTTCTTATATGACCTTGAATAAGTTTTGAAATTCAGTACGTCGCCGCAATACTCCTGCATATTAAGAATATTGTAAATCGTTGAGCTGTTCCAGCTATACGGATTATCAGGGCGTTTCTTGCCGCCGCGTCTTATACCTTTGCTTATCCAATAGTTGGACGGCGTAAGTATTTTTTCTTTTTCTAATATTTCCGCTATCTGTTCGCTTCCGTAACCGTTAAGCGTCATATTGAAAATCCGCCGTACAACTGCCGCAGCTTCTTCATCTACAACCCAAAATTTACTGCCGTCGGGGTCTTTCATATATCCATACGGCGCAAATCCAAGCGGAATACCCGCGTTGCCTTTTATCTTATGAGTTACACGGCATTTTTTACTTATATCACGCGCATACCATTCATTAAAAAGATTTTTTATCGGAGCAAGCTCGTTTTCGCCCTCTTGCGTATCTATATTATCCGATACGGCAACAAGACGTATATCGTATTCAGGAAAAAAATCCTCTGTCAGTCTGCCGACCTCAATATAATTACGTCCTAATCTTGAAAGGTCTTTTACAAAGACGGCTGAAATTTTATTGTTTTCAATCGCTTCAATCATAGCCTTATATCCGGGACGCTCCATTGTAACGCCCGAAATGCCGTCGTCGCAGAAAATCAATAAATTTGTATAGCCCTTTTCCTTTGCAATCTTAGTTAATAATTTCTTTTGATTGGCTATGCTGTAACTGTCGCCCTCTAAGTTATCATCACGGCTTAAACGAACATATAAAGCTGCTGTAATTTCTTTCTTTTTGTTATTTGACCGTTTCATAAGTCCTCCTTTCAGACAGTCAAATAAACAGTATTACAATATTATTATACCGCGCTTTTCACTGTCTGTCAGCCTGTTTTGTAAAAATTATTCACTTGACGTCATAAGACGCAGTAAAACAGTGCCTAATGTGTCAGAGGACTTTTCCTTGAATATCGGTTCTACAACAAATGAGGTTCCGTTGACTTGATATGTAATTTCAGCGTCAAGGGATTTATCATTACAAATGTTTTTATGTTTTGAGTTTTGAATTGTGTCATTCATAAGTGAACCTCCATAAATAATTTTTATGTTAATCCACCACCGAAGCCCAATCTATAAATATTTATCCGACTGCCGACAGCTTTCGGCATTTCCGATATGGTAAATCCAGCTCATTCCTATGACCTGCCGCACAATGCAGTGACGCGTTCAATGCGGGGCGTATTACAACAATCCTATATCCATATCGGCGTATAATAACTGTATATGCCTATCAACTGTGTTTATCGCTTGAATATATGCAGGTGTGCAGCGTACTTTTATTGTACGGTAGAAGCTCAATATATCGTCTTGGCGCACCGCTGAAAATATGGTATTGTTGTAAAGTATCAGATAAATAAATTATTCAGTTGTCAAAGAACAATGGGGATTTTAGCCCATACAAGTGCATTATCCGAATAATGCGTTTGTATCGGATAAAACTTTAGGGAGCGTGATATAGAACGCTCCCCGTATTCGGTTAGCGTTCTATTTTGAAATTATTTATAATGCTGAATACTAATTTTGCTTCAAGTCTTGCAACTATATCATCATCAACATAATAATATTTTTCGCCATATTCATTTGTCATTACTCTTGTTGCCAATTTGTTTATGTAATTTTTGAAATATGACAGTACATATCTTAATGAAGCGTCCTCGCCCTGTATAGCACTTTCTATAATAGAAAGCGGGATTTCATTAACATTTTTGTCTTGCATTTTTTACATAATCTCCTTTGATAATATTTGCTGTAACAATTTCAAGGCGCTTTTACGCCGCTTAAAAATCGTTTGCTGTATAGTGTTTAATCTTTTTCCTATCTCAACATCTGTCATACCAATAAAATATGCGAGCAATATAATATACTGCTTGTCCTGCGGTAACTGCCGTATTGCTTCGGCTAAATGATTATTATAAATTTTAACAATATAGCCGTTTACGGAAAATACATTATCGTTTGTAAAATATTCATCATTCGTTTGTATTGACCTAACATATTCAATCGGTAATGTTACAATGTGATTTTTGCTTTTTTCACGATACACGTCGCAAATTTCATTTTTTAATACTGTTGTACAGAATTTATAAAACTTATTTTGAATATCCTTTTGCTTTGTCGAGTTCATAAGACTACCTCCTCTCGATTTTGAAAGTCAGCGTCTTTATTTTCCCTCTCAATATAATAAACGGAATTTAATATGTTAAAAACAACCACTTTTGGAAAAATTATTAAACTTTCGTATTCCATATTTCGACCTCCTAATTTGATATTTTTACAAAAGTGGAGTGCCTATGGATAGCGAATAGTCGGGATAATCCCCAAAAATAATTTACCGTTGCAAATATAGATATTATAAGCTAAGATTAGAGTATTTTTGCAAGAGAGATTAAAAAATTTTTGAGTATAAATATCGTTTCTTGCAGATAAACAAAAAAGCGTCATATCTGCCGTCATAAAGACACATAATATAACGCTTTTCCTGTTGTTTACTGTTAAACTGTCAAAATTCGCATTGATAGGTGCAACAGTCTGTTTTTCAAATTCTATTTTTTTGAGAAATATCGTTTTTTATAAGACTTATCAATGTGTTTTTTATTTTTTATCCCTTTCATTTTTCCTGTACATCAATAAACTATCTTTGTTATTTGTTTAATAAAATCAACTTATCATTTTTTCTAAATCTGACTTTAAGTATTCTGCTTTTTTGTGATTTTATGTTTTTACCGCTGCATATTATATTATCCGCGCAAAATAAAGGCAGCTCAATTTCTATGTCAGACGCTTCCGTTGCTTTTAATTCTGCCCTAAAAATATTTTTTTGTATATCCCATTCCATATCAATAATACCGCCTACAAAGCGCCAGCCTGTAATTTTTCCGTGCTGCATATTGTCGCTTATAGCCGGAAGCAGTTTTATCAATTTATTTGAGGAATATAAAATCATCTCTTGTACCGCGTTTACATATCCCATAAGCGCGTCAAGCTGAATAGGCGCGTCTGCGTCCATTTCCAAAGACAAGTCCATTCGACGCCAATCATTATGCAGCGTGAAAAAATTAGTCTGCATACAACTTCTTGTGAGATTATTCAAACACATCATTGCTTCGTTTCCGCGATTAAATCTTGCATATATTGACGCCATATGCGCTTGTGACCAGCCCGTTTGCGCACCCATATCCCTTAAATCAACTGCTTTTTCAAACGCAGATATAATATTATCATTAGTTGTTATTTCATCTCCCGGAAAAACAGGATATATGTGCGACAAATGCCTGTGATAATATCTATCCTCAAAATTATCGTCCTGCCATTCCTTTACTGCTCCGTCTTTGTTTATTCCGTATTCGGGAATTGAACTGATTATATTTTCCCATACTTTCAGCTTTTCACCGTATATGTTACACTCACCGCAAAGCTCAATTAAATTTGTAAACAATTCTTTAATTATTGCCAAATCCATAGTAGAATTAACAGCGCAGGTCATAGGGTGCGGCATATCGGCGTTATCTCTCGGAATAAAATTCAAAGGCGTATTTTCGGGCGAAACACTCGGATATATTTTTATATGTCCGCTTTCGTCAAACACAATAAAATCCTCATAAAAATCCGCCGCCGCTTTCATAAACGGCAGAATAACGCTATGCAGATATTCAGTATCTTTTGTATAGGAATAATATTTATAATAATGCTGCGCCAGCCACCCCGCCGCGCCCGTCCAATTCATAATTACAGGCACAAGCTGACAAGGCAGCGGCATATTCGGGGTTGTTCCCGCCGGAATAAATATACCGTTACAGCCGTAGAGTTTTTTAGCGCAATCTTTGAAAATGTCAATTCTGCTCGTGTAATATTCAAATAATGATTTATTAAGTTCGGCGAGATTTCCTATATTTGCGTGCCAATATATCATCTGTACATTTTCATTTGCCATATTATGGCTCCATATAGCTTTATAATCTCCGCACCATAAACCGTACATCGAAAACGGAAGTCCGTCCGCCGCGCTTCCCGATATAAACAGATACCGTCCGTACCTCCATAGCTTTTCAACAAGCTCATTCGGAGATTTGCCGCTATACGCTTTTAACATAAGTTCCTCATTCGACAGATTATTATTCTCAAATAAGTTAAGCTCCGCGCTGTGATATAATGTGCTGTGCAGAGGAATATGACGGCTTAGATAATATTCATAGCTGCCATTTTCTTTTTTTAGCTCGTCCGTATTAGGATAGCAATTTATAGATACTTTTATTTTAATAAGAATATCAGACGCGCAGATTATTTTAATACCGCTTTCCTCGCTTTTAATATAACCATCAATGCTCTCAATTTTTGCCGCTGCACCGTAGGGCTTTTTATCTGTATTAAGAGATTTATAAATAATAATATTATCGTCGGTTTCAGTACGGCTATGTTCTTTTATATACTGATATGTAATGTCGCAGGCATCGTTCGCTGTTGGAATATCCAACGAGAATACGGCGTTTAATATAGGTTTATCCGCCTGTATTCTAAGAATTATTATATTGTCCTTTCGTGATACGAATAAATCCTTTTTTACCCAGACGTCTTTTTCACAAAACTGCGAGCTTACCTCGCCTGTTTCCATATTGACAGAGCGCAGATAATCGGAAAAGCCTGTAAAACCTAAAAAGGACATATTAAACTCCGCAAGTGGCAGCGGATAACCTCGTTCGTTATCATATCCGCTTCCTTTAAGCGCATTTGTTAAAATCCAATTTGCCGCCCCAAAATTTCCGTTATCCATTGCCTGACGCGTTTTTGTCAGACTGTCGCTTACATTGGGAAGCGGTTGACATTCTGTTCCCGACCATAAAGCGGAATGATTTATCAATATGCTTTCTCTTTTCGCGCCGCCGTACACATTTGCACCGATTTTTCCATTACCACTTACCAAGCCCTCGCGCCATAAGG
>CANRPW010000048.1 GCA_947632615.1 uncultured Clostridia bacterium
GACACTAATACAAAGGAAACTATCGACTATAAGGGCGACATTACAACGACCGATTATTCAGAGTAGGAGGTTATTTACATGACAATAGAATTTAAAAACGGCAAAACACTTGAAGCCTTGGGTTTTATGGAGATGTATCAGAGAGTAATGGGAGCTGACAGAAACAGCCTTGTGATCACCTTTGACAGCGCTGCGGTTTCAGCTGATGAGGTTTTAAAGCTCAGTGAGGACGGTGCAAACGCTGAGCAGCTTACCATCACTGACGGCGAGAAGAAAGTCATATATAAGGATTTCTCCATTCTCCACAAAATCGAAATTAACAACGAGGAAATAAATGCAGACGAAACTACCGTTAAAACTATTTATCAAATGAAGGTCGTACTTCTTGAAAAGACATATGCCGAAAAGCAGCTCGACCTTATTACCGAGCAGATAACCGATCTGAACACGGGCATGGATACTCTCAACGAGGTTACGGCAGACATAATAGGAGGTGCTTACTGATGGTAAACGAAACTAAGTTAAAAGTAGTAATAGCGGGCATAAGGGTAAAGCTTGGCAGGGGAGAAGAGCTTGAAACCATACTTGCGAGCTACGTCAAGCTCTCTGAAGAAGAGAAGACATATATAAGAGAAGCCATCAATGGCTAAGCAGGGTGATTTTATGGAAGAGCAGATAATCGCTATAATATCCTGTTTCGGCGGTATAACAGCGGCAGCTATGACCCTTTTGCAAATCGCTCCTATACAAGTCAACCCTTGGAGCTACCTCGCAAAGAGGTTTGGCAGAGCCATAAACGGAGAGGTTATAGAAAAGGTCGATAAGCTGGATAAGGACTTACAGACCCTTCGGAGTGAGTGTGACGAGAGGGAAGCAGCTCTATGCAGAACACATATACTTCATTTCGGAGACGAGATACTTCACGATGTGAGACACAGCAAGGAGCATTTCGATCAAATTCTTACGGACATTACCCTGTATGAGGACTACTGCGACAGCCACCCCAAATTTAAGAACAACATAGCAGCGGCTACTATAGACAGGATTAAACAGGTCTATATTAAGTGTATGGACGAGAGTTCATTTTTATAAAATTACATTTTAAGGAGGAATACACATGAATATTTCAAACGGAACTATTATCAGAACAGTTTTACTTATTTTAGCGCTTGTAAATCAGATTTTAACAGTTGTTGGTATAACTCCCCTACCTATTGAGGACGAGCAGATAACACAGCTTATAAGCCTTGCCTTCACAATATGCACATCGCTCTGGGCTTGGTGGAAAAACAACAGCTTTACGCAGGAAGCAATCAAGGCAGACGAATATCTGGACAGCTTAAAAAACGGCGGTGAATAAAGAAAATGATTGATTTAAAATGTGGTGACTGCGAGGTGAATAGATAACAATGGATAGAACGGAACTAACCGAGCTTAAAGACAGCATAATGTCTATATTTGAAATTACTGACATTAAAGATTTGGGAAATGCCTTGTATGACACTGTAATGTCAAACGACATTGGAAAGTACGAAAGATATTGCAAGGAAATAGGAAATCTTAACAGTGATAGTTTACAACCTATTTTTCAGTATTATATGGCAGACAGAAAAGAAAAATGTCAGGATTTTACACCTGAATCTTTAGGTTTATTAGTAAGTGGTCTGATAGCCAACACTCCTGTTATTGGCGAAACAACTGGAGAAATATATGATATGTGTGCAGGGTGTGGAAGTCTGAGCATACAACAGTGGAACAGGAATAAGAATTCTCGATTTATATGCCGAGAGCTTGACGAAAGGGCTATACCATTTTTACTTTTTAATCTGGCAGTGAGGAATATTGAGGGAATAGTTTACAGAGGAGATGTGTTAAAATGTGAGGATTATGAAAAGTATGTTTTACATTCGGGACAAAAAAATCACAAATTTTCTTATGTGGTAAAGGAGGAAGTCTGAATGATATGTATAAGCAATCCGCCTTATAATTTAAAGTGGGAAATACCGCCGTTTGCTCAGATGGAGCAGAGGTTTTGTGAATTGGGAGTTCCTCCGAAAGGAAATGCAAACTTTGCTTTTGTTCTTTCAGGATTTGAAAAAGCGGATAAAGGTATATATATACTTCCGATGGGCGTATGCGAAAGTGAAGACAAGGACGAAATCAACATAAGGAAAAGGCTTATAGAGGGCAACTATGTTGAAGCTGTTATCGGCTGTCCCGAAAATATGTTTGAAGCTACAACCATTTGTGTTTATATCTTGGTGCTTAATAAGCATAAAACAACGACGGATATTTCGTTTGTTGATATGTCACATACATATACAGAATATGAAAGAGAGCAAAAGGGACAGTATGGCGGCAAGGCGCATACCAACAGAATTTACAAAAAAAAGTATAAGGGGTTTAGTGACAAACAGATAGAAAAGGTACTTAATGCTATAAAAGGCAGACAAAATATAGAGACCTTTTCAAAAACTGTTTCTCCTGCTGCTGTGAGGGAAAACAAGTACTCATTTGCTCCGACAAAATACCTTGACATAAAGTATACACAATCGGAAAGAAGGACATATGCGGATATTATCAAGGACCTTAACAGAGTTATCGAAAAAAGAAATTCCTGCAAGCTCGTTATAAACGAAACTGTTGCCAAAAATATATTTGGCTTTGATGTTGAAATATACAAAAAAGAGCAGCAAATACAGCTGCCTGAATGCCTTGACTTAAAAATTGTAAAAGATGATTACATAACATTCACCAAAAACAAAAACGAATTGACGTTTAAAAATAACAGCAAGATGGAAATATCAGAGGTATTTATGCTTGTGATGAATTTATGGAAACATCATGTAATGCTGTTGAATACTGAGGAAAACAGACTGCTTAGTGAACTGAGAGATAAATTAATACCTGATTTATTGGGCGGAGGTATTGAGATATAGTCGAAACGGGCGGGGTCGAATAAATTTGTTCAATTATAACCGGATATGTTCGGATACGTTTAGATACGTCGGACGTATTCGGACACGCCGGACGCGTTCGGACTGAATCTGTCCGAACACGTCCGATGTATCTGACAAGAGAGGTGAGAGTAAATGAAGATAACTAAATGTTATAGCACTAATAACACTACTTATAGCAAAGGCAGGAGTATCAAATACATAGTGGTACACTATACTGCGGGTGTTTCAAGCAAGGCAGGGTCGGCCGCAAATACTGTGGAGTGGTTTAAAAATCCTTCGGCAGGCGGCTCAGCTGACTACATAGTAGACGATGAAACTATAGTGCAGTATAATGGGGATATAAGAAACAGGTATTGCTGGGCTGTAGGGGGAAGTAAGTACGGCAGTATGACTACCTCAGAGGGCGGCAAGTTTTACGGCAAATGCACCAATGTCAACAGTATATCCGTTGAAATGTGCAGCAACAAGACAAATAAGAAAAGCCTCGGAGCGACTGACAAGGACTGGTATCTGACGGATAAGACTGTAAATAATACCGCAGAGCTTGTTAAGCAGCTTATGGCAGAATACAATATCCCTATCGACAGAGTAATTATGCACCATCATGTTACAGGAAAGGTCTGTCCTAACCCCTGGTGCGTAACGAAGGACAGGCTTATTAAATGGCAGAATTTCAAGGCTATGCTTGTGAGAAAGGAGGATGACGACGAAATGGTAACTAAGACCGATTTCAACCTTGCCGGAAAGAATACCAAAATGGACAGGATATTGAAGGACAGTAGGAATTATATATATGTACGTGACTTGGAAAAGACAGGTCTTTTCAGAGTCACCTATGACGAAAAGACAAAGACTCCGGGGCTTGAGCTTGTGCTGAAGGATATTCCTGTAGAAATTGATGGAGAGATAAAGACCGTAAAGGGGATTAATATCAACGGCACAAACATAGTTGGGCTAAGAGACTTTTGCTCTGCTCTTGGAAATATGGAGATCGAATACAAGGACAAGCCTGTTATTATAAGGCAGTAAGTTTATTTTCAAATGAAAACAGGGGCTATTTTTTATAGTCCCTGTTTTTTTGATGCGATAAAAACTTATTAGATTTCTTTAAAAACCATAAGCCAAGAGCCTTGATAACCACTTGCCGCCCCGAATGGACTTTTTGAACTTCTGTAGAGTTCATATTTTCCACTGATTGAAGTAACATATTCTTCACGACTAGCGTCATAAATGGTGATATCACCCTTATCAGTGCTGTCTATTACTGATATTTTTTCAAGCTTGGAAGTATCGAAGGGTATATCTTTCTTAACGATAGCCACTACTGTGTCGCAGTTGTCACTACCGTCAGAGATGAAGTCTTCTTCATCTGTCTTGTCGTAGATGAGCTTGATGCCTTCCTGATCGTCTCCCAGTCCCACCTCATACAGTTTAAGCGATTTCTTGAGTGTATCTGTGTCTGTCTTAGAAACGTCAACATAGGCATCTATTATGTCGAGGTATTCCTCTTCAAATGCGAGAAGGTCTACATGTGTTTGTTCAGGAACCGGAGCGATAGCCCAGCCATCACCGTTGGCATAGGCTGAAAGGTCACAGACACGGTCATCATCGAGCAGTTCAAGCTCTGACACGAAAACTACTTTGTACTCAATGATCTTTCCGCTAATATATGAGTCATAAATAAGTTCTTGGCTTTCATAGTTCTCAAGAGCCTTCAGAGCTTCGTCCTTCGTTTCAAAGACTGATATAGGCTTGTCTATGTTCTCATCCCGTTCTACTACACGCCATAAGTCATCGCCTACGAGGCGGAAACTCTGAATATCACGACCACCGGGCACGGAGATTGCTGTGCTTGCTTCGAATATTCCATACTTCCAGCTGATGGGCTGACTCTCGGCGGTCACAAGCTCGTCTATGGTAGTGCTGAGAGCTTGGGAGAGCTTGAAGGCTGTCGATATCGTCATGTTGGTGAAGTCTATGCGACCTGTTTCATAGTCGCTGATGCGCTTGCTGCTTACCTTCGACATTTCAGCAAGGTCAAGCTGTTTAAGCCCGGCCTTGTTTCTGAGTTTGTTTAAATTGTTTTGAAGTTTTTTCATGATGTTTTCCTCCTTGTATGTTTATTAATAATAAATGCTACTTTAAATCCTGTTGCCGCGACCGTCCAGCTTGTATCCTGCTGCCAGGTCTTCGTAAATCTCGATGATGCGGGTCTTGCCTGCGTGTATATATACAGTATCGGGATCCCTTTCGTCTGCGTGGTACTTGTCTCTGACCTGAGTGCCTGTCCAGTCGTAAGCTCTGCTGTTACTTGTCTCTATAGAGTGGTTACTTACGCGGTAATGTATACCGTTCAGGGTGAAGTAGTAGCTGTCGTTTGAAGCGCTTGCATGTATACCATGCTCGCAGCAGAATGCTTCTATTTCGTTCATTTTTTCTGCGAATGCTCTTTTTGCTGATTTTGATGGTTTCCAATTTCTTTTGTACATCTTTGTTCCTCCTTTTCAATGGGTATTACTTGTTTCTATGTTTATAGTATACACCACTATTGAGGATTTGTCAAGCACTTTTTTAAAAAAATATATCTTTTTGGGTATTTTTTTTATTATTCATATAAAAGAAAGAGGACACAGCCTAAGGACTGTATCCCCTTTTTGTCGTTTCAGCTCTCTTCATAATTAGTATTCGACAATGTCCCATTGTTTGCTTGCGCAATATACGCGCGATATACAAGATTGTCATGGAGACTTATTTTTTTTTGATTATTTGGCTTAAAATGTAACCTTTCGATTTGTAATAATTTATATAATAATTAATTATACCCCATTTTTTTCCCTTAATCAATACAAAAATAAACTTTGTTCCCACCGGACTGCGGTGCCAAAGCGGCGGCGGGGCGAGGGCTAGGGAAAACGCAAGGAGGGGACAAGCAGGCTTGTCCCCTCCTTGCGTTTTTCCCTAGCCCTCGCCCCCCCCCCCCCCCCCCCCCCCCCCCCCC
>CANRPW010000049.1 GCA_947632615.1 uncultured Clostridia bacterium
CATAATCCTTTGGCTGTCTGCCTTTCTTTTTCGGGATGATACCGGCTGCAAGCTTGCGTTGTTTGGCGTTGTATCGATTGATAAAGTTTTCATATTGTTTGATTGTGAAACCGAATTTTTCGCATATTTCCTTTCTGCTGAAACCTTTTCCCCGAAGTTCAATAATTTCTTTTTCATATTCCTGCATGTGCCTATAGCTTCTTTTCATAAAAATTCCTCCTATGGTTTTTTATATTATACCATAGGAGGCTCTTTTTTGCTATTGTACGTTTTTACTGGTTCTGTTCACGCTGCCTTCTCTTTTTTTTATATGAAAGCTCATAAAAAATAAATAAAGTTTTTTTAATCTTTTTAAAAAAAATTATTGACTTTCTCTTTTAATGTGATATAATAAATATATATGAAGCATTGTTTGAGGAAAGAAGTATATTCTTTTTTCAAAACCTTTTATAATTAAGTTGAAAGCAGCCGAATTTTATTCTTTTTAAGAGAACAGAAAACGGTTGCCCTTTAAGTCTAAATTTATGGATGATAGGAACAATATAAAAGGGATGTTTCATTGAATTTAGATTTCGAGGAAAGATTTAAAGTTTATTTTAAGTCTTTCCTTTTTGTTTTCTCTTTTTTTAATTTTCCTACTACCCCATTTACTTAGATTTAATGTTAAATTTGTAATTTTACTACAAATATGTCTTTTTTTGACATTCATTATAAAAATTTTCTATAAAGGGGATGATTCCAATGGTTTAACATATGTCGTTTTACTTTAGACTATAAACAAAGTTAAATCTTATAAGGGCGAGTGTACGTTGTGTTGGAAGCGTGTGTTATATAAATATGAAGGACTTTTTCTCGCCCTTACGCCTTCAATATAACGACGCTTCTTGCAGAACGTATACTCGTACCACAGCAAATTGAAAGGAGAAATGTAAAATGTCGAAGCTTAAAAAGATTATAGCGGCTCTGATGACCGCTTCAATGGCAATGTCAATGGTTGTTATGCCTATGACGGCAGAAGCAGCAGTACCTGCGCCGGAGCCCACATACATATGGCGATTTGTCACATCACGCGAGAACCAGCTGCGAATGCCGATCGCCGCCGGATGCGATACTCTTCGGTCAGCCGACCGCCGCCCTTCGCCGCACCGCTGAGATGCGGCGACGGAGTTTCAAGTCTTTGGGGTCATTCCCACTCGCTCCTGACAAATCGCACTTAAACTATTTTGTATGGGTGATTTGTCACAGAGTATTTACATTGCCTGTATTATTCATTATTTTTTGGCTGCCTGATTTTTTGTTGCCATATTGTTGCCAAATTTAATTGTATTGATATACATATAGTGATTATATTAATTCTTTATCAAATCTGACATTTCGTATTTATTTGATTTGTTTAGTAATATGCTCTGGATTACTTCTCGCTTTTCTTTGTCTAATGCCTGATAATTTAATAATAATTTTTTGTATTTTTCTATTGATTGCTTTGTTACATTAAACATAGAAAATAATTTTTCCAAATCACTTTCAGAAAAATTAACTAATAAATGAGTATAGTCCATATATTCATAATAGATACGGAGATAAAAACTGCTATCAGCATATCTATAATAAAATCTACGTATAATATATTTATTCTGTTCGTCTTCTGGCAGCTTTTCATAGTCTTTACTATTTATTGTTGAAGCTATCTTAGAGAACATATCTAAAAAATTCTGAATGATTCTGAATTTTGAATTATCTTCATATGCGTCAATAATTTTATCAATCAATTTATCATTACTAACTATAATATTATAAATAATCTGTTGATTTTGGATACGATTAATATACCTTGTTATCCTATCCCTATTATCCACTAAATAATCCACATATCTGCATATATATATATTATCATCAATTACTTGCATTCCCAATGTTAAAATGTTAAATGCAGTAAATGTGCGCTTTCTTATTTTCGTCTCTGTATTTATTTGGTCAAAAATATATTCCACTAACTCTTGATATCTAAACTCATCCTTTTGCTTCATCATAGCGAAAGTTAACTCAAAAACCTCAGAGTCAACATCAAATTGTGTTAATGAATTATATACATCTTCTACTTCCCTTATTCTTAAAAAAATATATTGAGAATAAAAATATTCAAAAAATGATCTATGGAAAAATTTAAACCTATCTTCGCCGGCGGCTGGAACAAACAACTCTGTTCTGTCTGAACAGAAGGCCAAAAAATGTTCCGCGGCACGCTCTGCTTCTGATTCAGAGGTATATTTTCCACCATAAGTTTTACATAGCATATCAACAATATCACTTTTCCCAATATCACTATTATTAGGGAAACACATCTTTGCTAACTCTATAAATGTATTATCTTTCATCATACATGAAATTAAATCCCAGTCAAATTTTTCTTTGGTCTTCTCCTTTTCTCTTCTATATGCTATATAATCAAAGCATTTTTGGTATAACTCCATTTTGTTTTCAGGAAGCTCGCGCTCAGCTTTATATATATTGATAAGTAATGATAAAACCAAAAAACTATTTAAAAATCCTTTATCCACTAGAATACTTGATTGTTCAAGAAACATCTCTTTATCTGAATAATCAAATCTTCCAAGTTTTATTATATTATCTACATATGTTTCTATTTGCGTTCTATTCAATGGCAAAATATCAAAGGCCTCCACATCTGTTTCTGGAATAAATCCTCTATTTCTAGATGTAATACATATTCTATTATTAGGATTTTGATTCTTAAAATAAGCAATTATTTTCTTATGTAAATTTTCTCTTTTTGCCTTTTCAACCTCATCTAATGCATCAAATAAAATTAAACATCTGCCCATTTTAATATAATACTCTATCATTTCAATAGATATCTTGCTTTCATCCATTAGTGTTTCTTTAAGCATACTTTTTTGTAAAAACTTTACTATTGAAATAGGCTCATCCCCCTCTACAAAGAAAGATTTTAAATCACCATAAATCACTAAATATTCAGAACAGTTTAACATATTCATGTTACAGAAATCATTTATAATCTTTTTAAGAAATAAAGATTTGCCGTATCCTGCACCTCCTGTAACATAGACTATGTGGTTATAATCAAAAATATGCTTCCAATTATCAAAAAAATTTTCTTGGTCGATAATAAAATTATTTCGTATATACATTGAGTCCCGTCTCATCCATTCTAAGTATTCATGTTTTTCCTGTTTTGGTGAAATTTCTCTTAGAAATGGCGGAACATAGAACTCTGAAAAATCAAATGTATCTAAAAGATACACGTGAGCCCGTGAATTATTGGTTTGGAGAATTTTATGATATTCATTTACATATTCTTCATATTTGGATTCAGGGGGGATGTACTCGCATCTCATTGTTTTGTTTATAATCTCAATTGTTTCGTCTATCCTTAATAATATACTTTGCTGTGCAATATCTATTCGTCTATTTATGAGATAAACATCCGCTTTATCATCTTTTTTTAGATATGAAACAATATAGTCGGTTGATAACTGGAAAAATTTCTCAAAAAATTGACGTACAAGGGTTTTTGATGGAATACTTAATGTTTCTTTATAATACTCCTTTAGCAAGTATTCAGATAAAAAGGTGATAATGTCTTTTTCTACAATCACATCTGTAGTCTTTTTTAAGTTGATTATATTTCCCTTACAGTTTCCTGTTATTTTATATATAATATAATTTTCTATGGTATCCTCAAAAACTGGAGTTTTTAAAAAAGAATTAAACTCTCCAGACGTATATAGGATTTCAAATTTATCATCAATATTTTCTTTTAGTAATTCACTTATCTTATCTACGGACAGCTTATATTGTTCGCAAAGAAATTTTCCAAGAAAAATCTTACAAATATCATAAATAACAGACGCCAATAAGCTACATCCAACACCTGAAATAATCAAACTCATTTTCTCTTCCTCCGTATTTGATAAAATTATAGTCTTGCATTATCTTAAATTGACTTAATATGATATTATTATACCAAAAAAAACATAATATTTCAAGAGCTTAATGAGTATTTTACAATTTAATACGTATTTTTATGTTATTTCCCACAAAAAAACAAAAATTTAAGACATATCTCATAAAAAAGCTTTTACCAAACGTTTAAATATTACCTTAATGCTCAACAATGTTAAATAATGAATTATATTAGATACGTATTTATATTATTTTCAGTACAATTTCCTTTAACCGCCAAAACATTAAATTCACCCGGCACATTTTCGTTTGTCCATGCGGGGTGCTCGTCAAAGCTTTTCAAAACGAAACCGCTTTCTATGATCGAGTTAATTATCTCGCTCACGGTATATTTTCTGTAACTGCATTTAGGCATTTTACTGCGGATCTCATCGTCAAAAAATCTCGCGTGCGCCATTTCTCCATTGAAGATTTCCGTTGAAAAGTAGCTCATGGCGGGCTGTTCCAGATTTAATATGTCGGATATTTTTGTAAACGGGTGAAAATCGCTGCATATCATTTTCCCGCCGCCTTTAAGCAGGCGATACATGATACGCATAAACTCGTCAATGTCGTGGAAATAGTGCAGCACGCCGCCCTCCATGAAAACAACGTCGAAGCTGTTGTAATATTTTTCTTCGATTTCCAAAACATCGCATACCTCATAATTTATACGCGTTCCGGCGACATCTGCAAGCTCCAGAGCATATCTTTTGTTGTCCTCCGAAATGTCAAAAACCGTCACGTCCGCGCCAAGCAGAGCGAGCGGAACGGCTTTCTTGCCGCACGAGCCGCATATGTGCGCGATTTTAACGCCATTGTATGTATCAAAATACACCGAATACCGCTTTAGCTGTTTGATTGGATTTTCCCTGATTTTCTTCGCCCACTCCGCAGGTTCACCCATCTGCTTAACCCAAAATTCATTAGCGTTATATTCCTAGATGCTGTTATCTTTCATATTATAATCCTTTCCTCATGCACACTGATTCCGGCATACCGACATACGGACCGTAATTCGGGATAACCTCATAGCCGATTGAGCGGTACAATGCCATAGCCGCCTCAAGCGGCTCGCCGGACTCAAGAACAAAATATTTATATCCCTGCTTTTTCGCTGCTGCCTCCAATAAATTCATAAGTTCTTTCGATATGCCTCTGCCGCGATATTCCGCGCGGATAAATACGCGTTTAACCTCTGCGTTTTCATTATCATACTTTTTAAAGCTCGCACAGCCTACGGGCGAGTCATTATCGTATGCCATAACAACGTCATGAATATCGTCAAGAGTATTATATTGCACATACTCAGCTCTGTTTTCCTCGCCGCCGACAAGCTCATTCAAAAAATCGTCCAATCTGTGGCAAAGCATTATAAAATCCCTGTCCTGTCCGTTTGTGTATTTAAAGCTAATGCTCATTTTTATTCAATCCTCCAATCCATTCCTG
>CANRPW010000050.1 GCA_947632615.1 uncultured Clostridia bacterium
ATCGAGCAGGGCAAGAAGTACTTCTCCGTTGCGTCCGGCGGCGGCACAGGCAGAACGCTGCACCCCGACAACATGGCTGCGGGCCCCGCGTCATACGGCATGACCGACACCATGGGCAGAATGCACTCCGACGCGCAGTTCGCGGGCTCGTCGTCAGTTCCGGCTCATGTTGAGATGATGGGACTTATCGGCATGGGCAATAACCCGATGGTCGGAGCTACCGTTGCGGTGGCGGTTGCCGTTGAGGAAGCGATGAAGTAATAAGGTTTTTCGGAACATTTATTGATTTTTCAAAAGCGAAGGAAACAAAAACGCAAAAATAAAAGTTAGACACATCATTTTAAGCAAAAGCCCTATGATGTGTCTAATTTTTTTATGAAGAAAGGGGATAAAATCAATGAGAAAAATCAAAATGTTCGTACCAAATGACAAAACATTTGCACAGGGATGTGAGGAATACCTTGATAATTGCTGCGCAAGAAATTTACGTGACGGAACAATCAAGCACTACAGGGACAGTATAAGGCAAATACAAAAGTATATTGATGGGGATATGTATATAAGAGACATAACAAAAGAAACATTTGATAGTTTTATAAAAGCATTAAGAAATAATAAAAATCTTAACAGTATGAGTATATATACATATTCAAGAGATTTTAAAACAATATTAAATTTCTTTATGCGCCGCGAATATTTACAGGCATTTAAAGTCCAGCTTATGAAAGCAGATAAAAAGCCAATAGAAACATACTCCGACGCGGAATTAATAAGGCTTTTGAAAAAACCGAATTTACAGCACTGTTCTTTTACGGAATACAAAAGCTGGGTAATAGTTAATTTTCTTCTTTCAACTGGTATCAGGCAGCGTAGTTTGATGAATATACAAATAAAAGATATTGACTTTGATAATGATGTGGTAAATATCAATGCGACAAAGAACGGAAAACCGCTTATAATACCATTAAACAGCGATATTATAAAGATTTTAAAGGAATATTTAAAATATAGAAACGGCGCGCCGGAGGATTATTTGTTTTGCAACGTATTCGGAAAGCAGCTTACAAAAAGCACGCTTTATCACCAAATGTATGAATACAATAAATCAAGAGGTGTAGAGAAAACAGGCTTACACCGATACCGTCATACTTTCGCAAAAAAATGGGTTTTGATGGGCGGTAATGTGGTAACGCTGCAAAAGATATTATCGCATAGCAGTCTGGAAATAACACAGAATTATTTGAATATGTTGGTAAGCGATATAAGAGAAGATATTGAAGAATTTAACATTTTGCGCGAATTTAAAAGGGAAAGTATAAAATTATATAAATAATCTGTAACGCGGCTGAACAAGTCGCGTTATTTTAATATAAATCGTCACAATTTAGAATAAAGAAGCACAAAACAGAGCAAAACGGAACAAAACAGGATAAATCAGAACAAGAAAAAATAAATTTAAAAAATTCAACCTGTGCCATTAATGGTACACCTTATTTTTTTCAGCGTGCTATAATAATATCAGAAAGAGCGATAAGGAAGCTCTAAAAAATAAATAAAAATTTTAAATGAAAGGAGTTTTTCACTATGAGAAACGAAGTAAAAATTTTAAACGATGAGACAGTACAGGTTACAAAGGCTTTTGAAAGAAAAGCATGTATATTCGGAACATCCGAATTTTACAAATGGCAAGAAGTGTTAAAAGTTATACCAAAAGCCAAAATGCAAATTAAGACTTTCAATAGAAAGCCTAACAAGAACAAAAATCGTTCTTATGAAAACATCAAAGCCTACATACTGGCACAAGAAAATTCGGAAAAATTACTTGCAGAATTCGAAAACACAAGAATGCAGTCAAAGGTACAAACAAATCCGTATGAATATATTTTATCATGGTTTGATAAAAACTTTCCAAATTATAAGGAAAGTACAGTTTTTAAAGATACGGAAAATCCAGAGACAAAAAAAGTAGTGGATATTAAACCGGCAGCGTAAAGAAAAGAGGTGAAAGACAATGAGTAAGAATAAAGGATATAAGATTAATTTTGCTGATAGCACAATAACGGTAAATTATAAGTTTGCGGCAGCTATGAACGACACCGCCAGCGAAGAATATGAAAAATATAAAGCAATCATGACAGATTTTCCACAGTTTCAGCTAATTGTGAAATCCGGCAGGGTTCAAACAAAACCGCGTTACAATAAACGTTTTACATACGCTAATATGGAAAAGTTTATCAGCACATTTGATAACGCGGATGAATTGGAGCAGCGCTTTAAATTAGTACAGGAAAAATCCAAGATATTAGCAAGTCCGTATAAATATGTTTGCGACTGGTTTAAAGCGCAATTTCCAGACTATAAGGAAGTACCGAATACAATAGCCAAAAGAGAACGTACTATTGTTTTAGCCGCGCCAGATGTAGAAAAATATGCAAAAAAGGCTGCATAAAGGGGAAAGTTAAAAATGAACAACAACAATTAGGGCTTATTCCGCCGCGGAATAGGCTCTTTTTGTTTGCGGCTGCCGCGTGACGGAATACTTCAAACAGTCCATAATTCGCCCTTGATTGTTTTACGAAAAAATTTTTTATATAATAATTATAGAAAATCGATAAAAAGATTTTCAATAATGATTAAAAAAGGAGGCTATAAATATGCCTAATACCTATCCTAATTAGAGGATAATAAAAATCAACCGAGAGGCGGTAAAGTCTGATTTTCTCGGTATTAAAAATGAAAACTGGATGGCGGCAAGCCGAGATTTAGGAGCGCACGCTTTAAGATTGTATTTGTATCTTGCGTCTAATGCGGACGGTTTTAATTTAGCATTGTCACAGCGCGCGGCGGAAAACGCTATAGGAATTCCGCGTTCTACTTATTACGACCAACTCCGCGTATTGGAAAATAAAGGTTATTTAAAACATGTGCATGGTAATACATACGAATTTTTTGAAAAGCCTGTTCCACGTGACAGAACATCATCAAATGTGTCGTCAGAGATGATCGACTTTACGGCAGACGGACAAAGCGTACCGACAGACGTAAAACCTATATTGGCGGAGGATATAGAAATAAATAATATTACAAATAACACAAAGAATATAAATAATTACGTAAAAAAATCTGTAAAGCCAGATGATGTAGTAATAACTATCCGCAGTCCAGAAGCAAAAGGAACAAACAGACCTGAGCTAATAGAGAAAAAACCGCCTTTTTACAATTTTATTTTTTAATTGCGTATTGGCAATTACCGCCGTACAGAAAACGCCTATAATAAGAAAAATGCCCTATAAACGTATTTTAACGCTTATAGGGCGATTTTTATAATTCGATATTAATATTACTGTTAAAGCCTTTGAGCAAGTCTGAAATCGCTTGTTCAGCAGCCTTATATGCGGCTTCTTCAATCTGCTTTTGCACTTCTGCTTCTTCCTACTTCTGATTTTGATATTCGAGCATAAAATCACGCTATTCCTACACAAAATCAAAAAATTCCTTACTGCTAAATTCTTCTTTTGGAATTAAGGCTCTTTTTAAATTTCTATGATGAAAATCCGCAAGTTTGTCATAATATTCTCTTTCTGTCATTTTATTTCAATCCTTTCTATAAGATCGGCTATATTCTCTATCAGAATAAAAGCGATAATGCTTGTTTTGTAATCATTATTTTGAGGTATCATTTGGATATACTATTTATTTTTGTAGTAATATTCGCGTAAATCCTCCGTTCGGACTTTATATAAAACCCCGTTAAGCTTGTCAACGAAAATAAGATATTTGGCAGATGTAGTGTTAAACCAACCGTTATAATTTCTTTCAACATTTGCGGTTAGTTCTATACAGATTTTTCCTTCCATTTGGCAAGTCTGTGTTTTGACTTCATAGCCTACTCCGTCAATCAGAAAATCTATATCCTGCAACTAATATTCCCTATCCTCACTTACGTCAATAATATTATAGCCTAAACCGCGATAGTAATTATATACTATCTGTTCGCCGCATTTTCCGATTTCCTTATCGCGTTCAAATGTATTATTGTACATTAATTTCACCTCTTTTCTTTACGCTGTCCTCCAGAAGTAATCTAATGAAATCGCCTAATTTACGTCTGTTGGCGGCGGCTAATTTTGAATAACTATTGTATGTGTTTTCATCAACACGAAAACTAATGGTTTTGGATTTATTCAACGTATATCCCTTCTTTCATCTAAAATTTAATTATATACAATATAGTTATCTCTCTCACAGTTATTATGAAAAAAGCTATGGATATTTTTAAAAACTTTGTCCAGAAAAGTATACATAAATTTTTCGCTGTTTTAGCAGCCAAATGAACCGCCTATTTCGAATATACAGAGTATTTGCTGAAAAATCACGAAAGCTGCCCCCCTTTAACGGCTTTTCTTTCCGCCGCGGAGTGGATTTTTTATATTTTATAACACCGCCGCAAGAGGCTTTTATTATATAAAAAGGGAGGCGGCTTGCTTGCCGCCTCTGTGTGGATAATTTAATGCTGTTTATTTTTCCACTTATTCAATTCTTTGAAAGCAATCTCAAAATTGTTGAATATTTCAATCTCCTTATCGGACATGTATTTGTCTTCATGTCCGTATGGATTGATATTGTCTAAAATGTTTTGTATAGCATCGTGAAATTTACCGTTTTTATTATCTACATATTTTATATTTTTGATTGTTTCTACTGGTATATACATTTCACAATATTTCAATGTGTCAAAAAGAAAATTATACCAATAATTGTATATTTCTTTTTGTTTCTCTTTTCGTTTAGTCAGTATATAGACAACTAAACCTGATACAAAGCCGCAAATCAAGCTTATAATAACATTTATAATAATTTCAAGTGAATTCATGTTCTCTCACCTCTTTTCTTATTCCATTACATAATTAAATTCAATATCTGCGTTTTTCAAATAATCATTACCGCTGCCAATATACATATCATTCCATTTGTCCGAGTTGCCGCAATATTGTACGGTTGTCAGATGTGAGCATTTATCGAATGCATAGGGTTCAATTTCTGCTACGCTTTCAGGAATGACTACTCTTTCCAAACCGCTGCAACTGCCAGACGCATATTCATCAATGTTTGAAACACTATTGCCTATGGTAACGCTCGTTAAACCTCCGCAGCCGTAAAACGCATATTTGTTGATTTTTGTAACATCATCCGGTATTACCAAATCCGTTGTCAATACATCATTTACATACAGATTATAGGCATAATACATTGGATTGGAACTACTACCGGCAAAATCAATTTCACACCATTTTGCTATATCCGTTATATACACATCTTGCAAATTCTTACAGTTGTAAAACGCATTTATGCCAATGCTGCTGATATTTATGGACTAATAACGAGAAACCCGCGATTTTATGCGGTTTTTCAGCTTTGTGCGGCTG
>CANRPW010000051.1 GCA_947632615.1 uncultured Clostridia bacterium
AGCCGGCGCTTATTTTCAGCTTATCGGTGTAGCCTGCCGTCTTTTTGTAAAACCAAAGCCGCTGTCCGAAAAGACCCGCTATATGAGAAACCCACGTTATGCCTTCATTGGGATATTTACCCTGTTTGATTCGCTCCGCTATAAACTCAATCTTTTTATCGGCTTGCCTGATAATTTCCCGATTTTGCTCAACGCTTTTTTTCAGGAGTTTACTGTCGCAGACGGAATCCGGCATTTTAATATGCACGCCGCCCAAAATTGCCGCGCCGTACTTTTTGAAAAGCCGCGCCGTACAGCCCGCACCGTCGCCGCTGAAGGCGCCCATTGTAGCAACACACAGTATTTTCTTATTTTTCCAAAGCAAACGGTTTTTGTTAATAAAGTCCCTGACCATATAGGGCGCGTTTGAAAATTGCGTCGGATAACCGAATATTATAGTGTCGTTGCTTTTTATATGCTCTATAACGTCCGCGCTTTCCAGTGGTACGGTTGCCGCGGTCTTGTCCAACAGCCAGATTGCTTTTTCAACACAATGCTTTGTGTTCCCCGTTCCGCTTAGATATATTCCAACCATTTTTTCTCCGCTTTCTCTGAATATGAAATAATTATACCACAAACCGCCAAATTTTTCAATCCCATGCCACGAAAACAGAAGCTCTTAGTTCAAATTCTCCCTATCCAATTTTCATCGTCAATATTAATTTGCTTGAAATTATTTGTTTGACATAAATTCCTTTCGTCATCATAAATGACTAACTGACAATTGATATATATCGGTATAAGCTTCTTTATGTACGCTTTAACATGTTTGCCGTCGTACCCACGGTATGCGCATTGGCTTATGCTGTACATATATGCGATTGCAGACACGCTAAAGCAATCGGAATATTCCCGCCTATTGTAAAAAATACCTTTATAATTCATGACACAAATCACGTAACTTTCATATTCTTCAAACGGATATTTTTCATAATAGGAATCAACAACTGCAGCATGAGTTTTACGGATCTCAATGATAACTTTTTCTGCATGTTTTAATGTATAGTTACTACGTTCAAATCTGTTTCTCTCATAATAAGTCAATTTCTGTTCTTTATTGTTTTCTTTTTTCATTTGTATCACTTTATTTCATAAATAATTGATAAACTAACTTGACTTTTGAGGATAATTATAGCTTTAATCATATACATTATATTCCAAAACATGAATAATGTCAATATCGTTTTGAGGTTGTCTTTTATTAAAAGCATTTTGAACTACTTACAAACCTATCCGCGAAGAAATTTTTTGCATTTCTGTGTGGGCAAGCAATATTGTTGCTTATAATCCGTTGATATATTTGCGCCAATTTGGTAATATTGTGTTGAGGTGACATATATGGTGCAAGAGAAGGTCGGGAACAGAATTAAAGCGCTTCGTCAGCAGACAGGCTTAAGTCAAGAGAAATTTGCCTTGAAAATCGGCATGGATAGAACTTACTTTGCTTCTGTTGAAAACGGTAAGCGAAATATATCCGTTATCAATCTTGAAAAAATTGCCAATGGTTTTGGCATCTCACTTTCAGAACTGTTCAGGGGGATTTAATTATGAAAGATACAATCAAGAAAATTGTAATTGAAGAATTTTCCAAACTTACAAAACTGTATTGAAGACGACCTCGGCGCAAATTACAAGCGCAAAATGAACAATTTTCTGTTGAGCCAAATGGACGCCGAAGCAAAGGGGGAAGGCTCACGGACGAACACGGTTCGCCCCTACGGAAATAGTGAATACTTTGCGACCTTGTATGATAAAGACGGCGAGGGCAACACTTGGACGGGCGCTATAAAGAAACATCTGAACTATTCTTCTATGCTTTTATTGATCCTTTTATTAACGCACATTGGGATCTGTATGCAATTGACTACGATGAGGATATGGATTCGTATGAATATTTACCCAATATTTTGATTATAAATGAAATAGAATTTTTAGTTTCTCCTAAAGCGGCTAAATTTTCAAAATATTGGATGGATGAGCTTAGTGCTTGCAGCAACAACTATCAACATATCATGAAAAAAGGATACAGAAGTCTTTGAATGGAGGTGAGAATGATGAAGAAGGAAATAACTGAAAATGACCTTATAGATTTTTTAAGAGTAATTTTAAATGTAGAAGGCGAAATATCTCTAAATGAGTTTAAGCGTAGAGTGCGTTCTTCGTTTGAACTTTCCGATTACGATCTTAGTCCTTCAAAGACAAGACCGAATGAGGCTATGTATGAACAGAAGTGTCGAAATCTGAATTGTCATAAGAACTTTCCTCATAACATGATATCTTATGAAAATTGTATTTTTAAGGCTCGATAATAACAAATCTCCCTGTCATTTCTTGGCAGGGAGATTTGTTATTATTAAATGTTCAACCTTACGTTCATTTCGGCTTCTTACATTGTATGTATATTGATTGTCAAATGTAAGGACATTGAAACCGTCCTTATACAACGATTGAATAAAGTCAGTGTTCTTGATAACAAGGACAAATTTTGCAGGGGTTTTTCTGAGCGAGTGAGCTAATCTTTCTTGGTCTGCTTGTGTAAAGTTCCGTCCCTCATAGTCAGAAAAATTAGTATCGTACGGCGGGTCAAGGAACATAAAATCGTCACTTGTCAGCGAGGCATTACTAAAAAAAACCTCAAAATCCGAGCAGTGTATGTCTGTCCTGCTGAAAACTTCTTGAATATCCTTTGAGAACATACTGTCGATCTTGGCGCGAAAATTCTTGGAATTGTATGACATACCGCCGTATGGTATATTAAACTCTCCTTTTGCATTGTATCTGAACATTGAACCATAGCAATATTCTCTGATAAAGCAGAAGTTAGCCGCCTTGTACTGTTTCGATGGTGTTTCTATTCGTTTGAGTTGAATGTTGTTAAATACATCTCTAAAATACATGTAATATCCGCTTGTAAATCCCGTTAATAGATTATTTTTTAAGTCTTCTTCTGAAAATGGAGCTTTTTGCTCGTTTTTAACTGTCCTTTGCATCTTATCAACCGTCATTTTGACAAGTCGGTCGGTAAATGCTCTTTCATCAAGAAGCAGTTTTTCAGAAAAGCCTGAATTGATTTTATCAGCTATGCTGTCTGTGAATAAATACAATTGCTTTTCAATATCAGTCGTATTCTTTCTGCCGCTTTTCAAGTCGGTATACATTTTAAGTATGTCAGAGTAGTTCTTTGAACTTACTGAAAAAAGATTTGAAAAGCTGTTGTTATAACACAACATAAGTTCTTTTAACTGCAAGTCCTGTGACTTGATGAGTTCATAATATTCCATCAGAGAGCTTGAGATATCGTTGACAACAGCACTTCTGGGATTAAGATAAAAAAACAGCGCACCACCGCCGAAAAAAGGTTCAACATATCGTTTATATTCGGGAATATGTGGAACAATTTTGTCGATTTCGCTGGATTTGCCCCCAGGCCATTTGATCAATGAGTTCATATAGTACACTCCTTCTTATATAGTTATTATATCACATTTTGCGGAATTATTCAATATACAAATATACCATTAAGTCCTCTTTCTTATAAAACCATTTACATTGTTTCGGCACTATTACACCTTCATCTGAAATCATATTATAATCCTTAAAAAATGAAGTGACTCCACCAAAATAATTTCTCGGCCGGTTTATGCTGAAATGATATGTTTTCTCGTCGTTCACATTTACATCTACACTTGTCTGTCTTTCCGAAAATTGATTAATAATCGACGACGGAATTGACACAATTCTTGCTCTGATGTCGTTAGCCGTTATTGTCTTCTCTATATAATTTTTACTGTTGTCAAATGATATATTATTGTCATTGTCCTCCGCAGCTGTGTTGTTATTTTTATGTAGAAACAAATTCATCTGGCTCGTGCTGAAAACAGGCTTAAACAAAAAACCTATTTCGTTATCTACACAGCTTGTCACAAGAGCTTTGCCGTCGATTATAACAACAGGTTTGGATGGATCATTTCTTGATTCTTCAACAGCATCTCTTGTACAAAATGACGTGGTTATAAGCATTCCCTTATGCCCAAACGGCGTTATGCCTTTTAGTTCTCTGATATCATGAACATTCACTTTGTGATTTAAATTATAACATTTAGCCTGAACGTAATAATTCGTCACATCAACATCACTAAAATCCCCCACACCTTTTCGGATAGCTTTTAAATCAACCCCGCCATCCCGTGAACGTTGTGTGACTTCAACCTCGTCAAGCCCCATCTTTAGCAAATATTCTTTTAAAAATTCTTCGAAAGCATATCCGGTCTCAAAATACTCATAGAATTTCTGCTGTAATTCTTTTATCTCTGTATCTGAAAGATTTGAACTTACTTGCATACTTTTATCCTCACTTCATTATTTTACTTTTCTGTAATACTTTTTTGCTTTTTGGTTCATATTGATTGCCACAATCAAGGCAGTAAAAATCGGCAACACGTTTCTGCGATATGCCCTATTTATCAACTCGCCTCTATTGCCAATATATTGTCATAATTATGCACTCTAATCGTATATATTATATTCCGAAGCGCAAATAATGTCAACACCATTTCGAAGATTTCCTTCTTTCATTGAAAGCATTTTGAGTGATTTACAAACCTACCACATCCTGAATCTTCAGCCGATTGTTCACTATGTTCACCCACACACACAAATTTATTTATTATATCTTGATATTCTTTAAAAATTTATGATATACTATAGTCATAACATATTGTAGTAGTTGCATTATGATTGCAATAGGCGAAAATTATTTATATGCAAGTTGCATCGTCTGACACAGGGTATTACTGTCGGTTTTCGGAGAGATCCACCGATATGTACACATGGCAACGAATGCCCGTCGCAGGATTTAAGCGACCTTGTAGACACTTTTCCAACTGCAAAGAGAATAATAGATGAATTTATGCAAATGTCATCATATCCCGCTGGAAGGTGTGTTTATCCAAGGCAACACCTATTGTTGGGAATACATTATAGACGGTATTGTAGTGTCCGATGAAAACAATAATAAAATAGTTTTCGACGACATAACCTATCTATGGTATTTTACTAAAAAAGCACAAAAGAGCTAACCGATTTTTAAAAATTGAACTGCCCCAGAATATACAGACAGTACAAAAAAAGAGAGTCTATGGTAAAATAGTACCATTCAAGCAACATACTGGCATCGCATCTCAAGCGGTGTCAGTTTTGTTTTAAGCTGAATACGCTGATAATTGTAG
>CANRPW010000052.1 GCA_947632615.1 uncultured Clostridia bacterium
TCATGTGTTGGTATCTCCAACGAGTAAATATAAACTTATGCTTTGGAGCAGTATGGATACCATGAGACCAATATGGAGTAGGTAAATATACTAATCCCCCAAAATAAGTCGACAGCTTATAAACTAATCATAAAAGGGAATTGACAGAAGAGAATAAATACTGTAAAATAAAGAAAAGAGGTAAACACATATATCTATCTAATGAGGTAAAAATAAATGTATAAAACATCTCAATTTAATTTATATATTGCTGATAATAACGGTTGGTGTATAACTAATACCTTGTCAGGCGCTGTGATTATTTTAGAAAAAAGTGAGTATGAAGCTTTGCGTATTGGAAATGTTGATTATTTTTCACTTGATGTGCAACATGCGCTTAATAAACAGGGGATTTTAGTGGATTCTAATTTGGATGAAATCGCATTATTAAGACATACGTATTTTTATTGTAAATACGAAAAAAGCGAAGCCCATTTAACGATTTGTCCAACATTGGAATGCAATTTTGCATGTCCATATTGTTATGAAACAGAAGAACACGGCGTGATGAATGAAAGCACACAAGAGCAAATAATATTTTTTATAAAGAATCTACTTAGCAAAGATGTTAAAATACTTTATGTTACATGGTACGGCGGTGAGCCATTACTCTGTATTGATATTATTGAAAAAATTTCTATGAAAATCATAGAATTATGTGATTTATATAATGCAAAATATAACTTTTCTATGATAAGTAATGGTTATCTTCTTGATGAAGAAAAACAGAATATAATAAAAAACATAGGATTATCTAAAATTCAAATCACTATTGATGGAATGGAAGATATTCACAACCAAAGAAGATTTTTAAAAGATGGGAGTGGAACGTTTGCAACGATAGTTAAAAATATTAGAAATTTATCAAATACTATTCCTATTGTGGTACGCGTTAATATTGACCGCTCCAATATAGAATCATTCAAATTAGTTAAAAATTATTTTGCAAACTACCGTAATATTACTTGTTACTGTGCCGCAGTTACTCAAGAAGATTGCCAAAGTAGAACTGTAAGGAATCAATGCTTTACCCATGAGGAATATAAAATATTATATTCTAATTATATTCAAGATGATGGATTGTTTGATTTTGAATGTGGTATACGGTGCTGTGCTGCAGAACGATTAAATACATTTGTAATTGACCCACGTGGTAATATATATAAATGTTTGAATGATATAGGACATTCCGAATGGCAAATCGGAACGCTACAAGATGCAAATCACCTTGACAATGAAGCGCCAATAGCTAAATATATGGGGAGAGACCCATTTTCAGAAACCGAATGTTATAATTGCTGTTTCTTGCCACAATGTTTCGGCGGTTGTGTTTGGGAATACCATGATAAGGGTTCGCATGCATGTCGAAATATAAAATTTCTATTAGTGGAAAGAATAAAGAAAAAATATTTAAGAAAGGAGTAATTTTAAATGAAAATTGTAAATAACGCTACTACTTCATCGAAAGAGTTTGCAAAATGTAGCAGCGCGGTTACGATGATGGCAGGTAAATCATGTGATAATTTACGAGATTTACCATGTGGCAAAAATACTCGATAAGAGTATACAACAATACTTAATGCTATATAATCCTCAATGTATCACATGTTTGAGCATTGAGGATTATGCATAATTAGTCATAGGTAAGGAATAGAAAGTAAAATATTATTGTGTTAATATTTTAATTTTTTTTGATGAGTTAATATAAAACATAAAACACTATGTATTGATGCCATTCACGGGATAAGTATAAGATTTTATCTTGGAGCTGTATGGATACTATGCGTCAATATGGATTGGGTCAGTTTGATTTTGCGCGATCACAGGGTTTATTGCATTTTTTAAAGATAAAGTTGAAGATTTTTTGCATAATATAGGGGGTTGCGTATGCAACCCCCTATCCTTTTAAAAGCTGCGGATTTTTGTATAAAATTTCTGGAGTGCATAAAAATATGGAAAAGTATAGTAAAAAGCGGGTAAATTAGATAAAAATAAAAATTAAGGAAAACGAGGCATAAAAGTGTCAGTGGGTTATATGGACGTGATGGAAAACGTCTAAAATAAGAGGAAAAAATTATGACTTATATCAGTTTTTATACTGTTATTACAAAAACTCAGCAAATAGGAATATAAAATGCCTTTTTATGCTGAGATTACAACAAATAGAGCAAATCATAACAAAAGCGGTACAAACCTATGCACCGCACTCAACCTCAACCCTTCCCTCCTCAGCAAATAAACCCCTCACCCATTATAACCTTTTGTATTGGTGGGTTTGGGGGTTTATTGTGTGTATTGAATAAATAATATTATCCAGTAGCGTGGGCATAGCCCACCACTCAAAAAGTGGGTATTATAAACAATGTAAACTTTTTTATAAAAGAATTATACTTTTTTTATAAATAATGTTAACTTTTTTATAAAAGGCGTGATGGTTGGAGTTTTCAACCATTGAGAGTGCTTGTATACTTTTTTATCAGTTTGTTAAGAGTGGGGCGTGATATATTGAGTTGTTGCGCCATTTGTGATTTATTGATTTCGCGGGTAGTGTATAAATCATAGAATTTCTCAAAATTGTCCACCTTAATTGGTTTTCTGCCTTTATAAACCCCTCTTTTTTTAGCAAGTTCTATGCCCTCTCGCTGTCGCTCTAATAAGTTTTCACGCTCGAATGTGTTTATGGCGGCGATAACTGTGAGCAGTAGTCGTCCTGTGGGGGTTTGGGTGTCTATGTCCTCTTTGTTGGAGACAAGACCTACACCTTTTGAGTTCAGTGTTTCAATGATTGAAAGTAAGTCCTTTGTACTACGGGCGAGCCTGGAGAGGTCGTGGACGTAGATAATATCCCCCTCCCTTGCGAACTCAAGCATCTCGTTAAGTTTTGGTCTGTTGACATCCTTTGCACTGATTTTTTCAGAAAATACCTTTTCAACTTGAAACTTTTTCATGGTTTCCAACTGTCGAGCCTCATTTTGTTCTATGGTAGACACTCTAACATAACCTATTTTCATAGTAGTCCTTCCCTTCTCTTTAATTAAGGTCATGATAACTCTCCTTTTTCCATTCGTCAAGAAAAACTCAAGAGATGGTTTACATTTTGTCAAATTTTCCAGATTTCAATATTATTTTTACATCAGAACGTCCAAATTCAGGCGTAAATAATGGGTATACCTTAATTTACATAAATAATTGTCATTTTTTTGGAGTAATTTTTCACGAAATTTTTTTGCTGTGCATCAAAAAAAGCGTGCTGATTTGTTTCACAATTTTCTCGTGATTGAAATCTCAACAAATCGTTCGTTGTGCATATTGACGAATTTTCTGTGAAATTTATTATCTGTCATTGTTGACAATGACAGGAGTTTGCTGTACAATGAATGTAAATGATGCCAAGTTTTATATTTTTAATCTGGTACATTTGTCAAATGACATGTCAAAAAAATTGCGGTATACTAAAAATTAGAAAATAATAGTTATGAAGAATAGAGAAGGAAGGGAATACAATGGCCGGGTTTAAGGAGCGCTTTGAAAAAAGTAAAGCGAGGAATACTTTAAAAGAAGAAAAAGCAAAACGCAATAAGAAAAAACCATACACAGGAGTTTTTTATGAAGAAAAAAGAAAAGCTTGGGCGTGCAGAGCAAAGCGCAAAGACAGTAACGGCAAGCTCAAGGATAAAATTTTACATGACTTTAAGACTGCCCTTCAGGCAAAACAAGCACGTGATGACTTAATATATGAGTGGAAACATATGCCGCCAGTAGACGTCGCTTCTGAAGTAGTCAATGATGAAAAAGAAATTTTTAAGTATTGTACTTACATTATCAATTCTATGCGCGTTTATGCCTGTTAGCATCTCAGCAGAAGAAAACAATATATCTGTGACGCCTTTTCAAATTGCTCTTAATTACAACAAATTAGAGAATTTTTTAATACAAAACGGCGAATACGTATCCAAGTTTGATACTTATGCAATTATTGAGAAAATAAACGACAATTCTGATGTGTATTTTAGTTTTGACCACGCAAAAAAAGATATCGGCTTGCTGTATACTTTAGAATATGGCATTTGCACGTACCAGTCAACAGTAATCCTGCACGAAGATTCGGCACCAACCGGTTTAATCAGGGCGATACCAGTGGTTGGGAACGAACAATCTTTGGGCGGTGAATTTTCTTCATCTACACATAGATTTTACAAAACATATTCGTATAATGTGCCTCAATCTTCCGAACAGAAGTCAATTGATATGTTTGAAGAAGGATTGCTGTATATTGACAAATATCTGAAAATTTATGAGACTGGTGTAACGCTAAGTGATTTTGGCATCGCTTATGGTTCGGACAATCAGTCTATCCCAACGCCGCCGCCTGCTCCGACCTCAACACCAACCTTATCAGATAATATAACTGTAATATTAAATAATTCCCCAATCACCTTTGATGTTCCGCCGCAGGTAATCAATGAAAGAACAATGGTTCCCTTGCGCGCCATATTTGAAGCGCTCGGTGCAAGCGTTGACTGGAATCAGGAAACGAACACCGTTACATCGACAAAGGGAAACACTACCATTCAGCTTGCCATTGGCAGTGATACAATGTATGTAAACGGCAAAGCTGTTATTCTGGACTCTCCGGCGTGCGTTATAAATAACAGAACGCTTGTTCCCGTCAGAGCAATTTCAGAAGCTTATAATGCAAAGGTTGATTGGAACGGAGATACAAAAACGGTAACTATTTCGTCTAACACATCAGCGGAAGCTCCACCTACAAGCACACAGGAATTAACACAAAATGATATTTCCCTTACGCTTAAAATACCAACAAACGGGTCATATAACTGGTATGCGGAAATAGATGTTCAAAATAACAGCAACGCTGCAATAACCTTCCCCAGCATTGCAGAATTAAACGGAACGCTTGTTCAAAGCGCTATGGGTAGGGGAAATGCAGAAGATGTAACTGTTGAAGCCGGAAAACGTAAGAAATTAACTTATTATACCTTTAGCGGAAAGAAAGATATGTACTTAGATAATAATTCAATCTGAAGTGTACCCAATGTTGTAGACAAACAGCTTTGTGTAGACCAAATCAAGTATAGGAGGATATTATACTATTTTTG
>CANRPW010000053.1 GCA_947632615.1 uncultured Clostridia bacterium
TCGTCAAAATCATATACAGGCAAATATGTAGCAAAATCGCTATATGATAGTTCTGTTTTCTTTTGCAATAAAATTTTAACCTCCTATAATTCTCAATATAGAGGACAGCGCAACATGATATCACCGTCCCCTATATTTATTATTCTACTTTCGTTTACTGTTTAGCGTCATACTCATTGAGCCAGTCGCGGACGTTATCAAGAGTAAGCTCAAAGTTTGTTCCCGCGACTATACACCCATTGTACGCGCTTATAATCTGATAGCCGTCATTAATGTCAGGGCAATAATACTTTGGCGCTCGTACCTTGCGTAAAATTAATCCCCTGCGCTGACAGGCTGCTCTCAAATTTCTGTCGTATTTTGTTGTAATCATATGTACCTCCTTCTTCTATTCTATTGTTAAAGCGATAGTGGACGACGAAAAAATATGTCACATTACATTATTCTTTCTTTTGCTTCACATTCACGCTGATTTCTTTCGCCGTTTGCCGCCACGCTTGGAACGTCTGATTGTTTTTTCTCGCTTTCCGGATCCCTCGCAATAGCAATATTCTATAGTTCTGTTATTCGATAGATTTTTTATTCCAACGCGTTGACAGAGCTGTACGCATAGTAATGTCAGTTGTTTATTTTTGCATTGGTGTATTGTGTATGTGTTCATAAACTTCTTGAAATTGTGTGTGGCATAAGGCTCCTTGTACCGACTGACAGCTTTTTCTTTCTTCTCAACAGGTTCATCGCTTTCAAGCAAATTCATTAATGTTTGTTCCCTTGCCTTTAATTCAGCTTTCGTCGGAAGCGACTCTAATTTTTGCCTTGCTTCGCTTTCGGTTAGGGTATAAGGCACTTGCAATAGGCTGTATATTTGTTTGGTGCGATTATCCTTTACGGTAATATCAAACCCGCTAAGGTGTGTGTCGGGGTCTGAGGCTAAGGCTACGAAAACACCTTTTGCTATTGCAAGCTGTTTCAACTCGTAAGGAATAGTCGTTCCGTCGTAGATTTGGAACTGTTTTCTATATTCCTTAACTTCATCTAAGGGCATCTCGGCGAATTTGTCACACACAAACCTAAATTCGGCTTTCTGCTTGCCGAGCAGCTTTTTCTGTTGCTCCTGCCCTAACCGTCTAAGGAACGGGACAAACATATCATTCCATGCTTGCTCAAATTTGCTGAATTGAATTTTGCTGGTGTTCCCCTTATACTTTTGTGCAAGGTATAAATATACCACGATTGCTTTTTCTCTATCCATAGAATAGGTAGTTTCTTTTGTTGTACTCACAAGTACCTCCTTGTCTTATTATTCTATCTTTTGACTGATGATTGGGTTGAAAAAATATATCTTATTATATGGAAGCAAAAAGCTACCACTGATAAGACCGCATAATGCCGCCATCGTGATAGCCATAGCAAGATAAAAATGGTTTTTTGAAAATTACCATTTTGTATTGACTTTTTAAAAATTTGTGATATAATCATAGTAGAGATAACGGTTATATCATTGCTATGTTATCGTTATGCGAATAATCACGCCAATGATTATTCAAACGGCTACAGATTAGCACGCCAATGTTAATCTGTATTGTCTCGGACACTACACCAATAGTGTCCTTTTTGTTTTCCTATCATATACATAGTATAGCATATCTAAATTGGTATGTCAATACTTTTCTGTAAAAAAAATCGGTAATTATTTACTCTTTTAATTTTTATGGGTTTTTTATTCATTATAAATTTCAAGAGAAATTTTTTCGTAAAATATTGACTTTATTGATTTTTTGTGTTATAATATTGCCAATCTAAAATGAGGTGAGATAAATTGAGTGATATGTTTACCCTTAAAACGGTTTCCGTAACCGAAGAGCTTGGTATAGCATTAAAAAATTTTAGAATATCCCATAGGATAACAGGAAAGAGAATTATTGAGGAGTTTGGCAAATCTACATCCTATTTAACAAAATTAGAAAAAGGCAGTATTAAAAAAATTGACGGGCTTTTTTTGGTTCAATTATGCAATTATATTGAGGGATCCGATAATGGTCTCAAATTATTTTTAGAAAAGCTTTCACAAGATTACAGTAGTTATAGTAATGAAACCAAGTTTGCCATAATGAATATAGATGACTTATTATTGGAACATTCTGTATCTATAGATTTTATATCAAATATAAATAATTATGCAAGCAAAAAAAATATAGCGGTCGCGGATTTAGTAAAGGAAATCAATGCTAACAACGATATTGCTGATTGGGAAGACTTCAATACTATGCCTGAAAACATTTGGTATAATAAAAATTTTGACATTGACGCTGCTGCTATCAAATTGGTTATTCCTGCTGATTATATAGAAAATTTATTAAATGGTAACGTCAAATCAATTCATCGTGTAATAGCAGAAGTAATTTTATATTCATTATACAAATTGGGCGAAGAAGAACACCCACATGACAAAGCATATGATGAACTAAAATTATATGGTCTCTTACCTACAAGGATAATAAAACAAATGGCGCAAGATAATATGAAAGATACTTTTGAAGGTTTAGAACCCGATATGATAGTCGCGCTGCAAAATATTATAGATGGATTTAAATTTGTACTTTTGGCGGCAAAGCCATATGGTACTCGGAGATTAAAACAAATTTCATATAATATGAACGGGGATTTAGGATTTAGCTTAGCATATATGTCTATGCCTATTATAGAATTAGAAAAAAGAGACAGACCCCAAAAAGAAAAATTTCTTAAAGAATTGTCTGAATTGATAAAGGAATATTCTAAAGAAGATACAGGAATAAATATATATGAATAGAATAGATTAACTATGTTGTCAGGAGCTTGCTTGACAAGATGATCAAGTAAAGACTATTTTCATTGACGATATAGGTTTTTCCGGGTCCTGAATCTTCATTTGCATAGTACAACTTTTAAGTTGTATTCTGTTCGCATATACGCAAACAAAAAACGCTCTTGCGAAAGAGCGTTGTATAATATTTTAAAGATTTTCTTCAATTACGGCTGCTATTTCTTCCACCGTGCTGCTTATACTATTCATATCGATACTTAATTCATCTATAGCCTCTTTTGTTGCACCGCAAGTATCACTGATTTTTTTAATAACTCTAAGTTCAATTATATTTTGTTTATTATTAAGAATGGCACATAAGTCTTTGCACGCTTCTATACATTCAAACAAATCATAGCTAATATATAGATACTGTTTTTCTATGTCCTGAATTTCTTCGGCTAAATTGGTAATACTGGATGTAAATCCTTCAGTTTCTTTATTGACCTCCGCAATTATTTCTTCTATATCTTCAGAATCATATTCATAATATTCACCAGCTTCAAGATCATAGCCATAATATACATCATCTTCTGGGTCATAGCCATAATCGTGCTTTATACTATTTTGTAAATTTTTATAAAATTGCGCAACTGTTCCGGTTCTATAATTTTCAAGCTGATTATTTAATTTTGCAAGGCTTGCTTTATAACGTTCTAATATTTTGCTTGCTCTTTGTGCCTGCTGTGATTCAGGCGCTTTGTTTATATCACATTGCAATTCTTTTATGCTATTCTGTACCTCTGCCTTTTGATTTATTAGATTTGATTTTTCATCGAGCCATTCTCTATTGGTTTGTAAATTAATATACGCGTCGCTTTCGGCAAAGAGTATATCACACTTCATAGCATTAGCAATAGAAATTAAAGTATCCAGTGTAGGATTACTGTTTGTTTGCTCTGTTCTTGATATAACTTGTTGTGAAATACCAGTGCTCTCCGATAGGGTAGCTTGTGATATTCCTTTCTTTTTGCGTATTTTTTTAATACTTTCTATGAAGTTTTGCTTATTCATGTTAAATAGCCATCCTTTCTTAAAAATACAACCTTTAGATTGTATTTTCATTATACAACTTTTAGATTGTAATGTCAAGATATTTTTAGAAGCTAAATAAACATTTTTCATCCATTTACCCGCCTCGGAGATTTAATCAAAGTGAAATGGAACGTCTCAGGATTTTTATACAGGTAGCTTATATAAGGAATGTTTATAGCCGGAAAGTGTAAACCATCCCCCCTTACCCGCACCCCCGTTTTGGGGAAAGGAATTGCTATGTGCTAAAAATAACTGTTACCGGTTCAGTAACAATAAGGGTGGCTCGGTTTGAATCTGCCATAGCTGCCCCTATGCTGTGTTTTACGGCAGGGGTTAACGATTTGTTACTCCCATTATATATGAAGAAAAAACACCTCATACAGAGGTGTCTTATACCAAATCCTTTAGGTATGCTATCTCATCGGGGTAATTCATCATATCCCAATCAACATTTTTAGCCCTGTACACACATTCGGAATAATGCCTATCTTGCTGCGGCTTTCTGTATGTGGCGATAATCCTCGCGGGAGCGTCAACATAATCGCGTATGTCAAGGTTTAATATCGTATTCGGCACATAACTTTTTGCAGTCCGCACAAATCCTACACAAGCCTTTACGCCTCCGACGAGCTTTTCAGTATAAAGCACGGGATTTGAGCCGTTATAACTGCCTAACATTCTTGCGGATAAATCACTGTTGACTACGGATGGCAGCACTCCGAGCTTTAAATGCGTCGTTCCGTCTAAAGCAAACTCAAAATCTTTTGTACTGAGCTTCCTGTTTATACAGCGTCTGAAGAAATCCTTTGCGCTGATCGCTTTGACCTTCAGCCCCGTAAGGTGCAGATAATTGAACGAATTAAAGGTTGTTTCCATGTATGATATACGGTCTCTGTCGGCAAAAACGAACATTATGGATTTTCCGGCAAGATTGTTTTTGTATTTCAATGCGCTGTCCGTCACGATTGTAACGGCTTCTTCCTTTGAGTATCGCTTCATATGTA
>CANRPW010000054.1 GCA_947632615.1 uncultured Clostridia bacterium
CAGTATGTTGCTTGAATGGAAATATTTTACCATAGACTCTCTTTTTTGTACTGTCTGTATATTCTGGGGCAGTTCACAACGATACGCTCTTTTTGAGTGTATAAATATAACTAAACACGTGAGTATATATGTCAATCCGGTTTGACAAAGATATACGGGTATGATAAAATTACAGCAGTAGAACACCGTCTGTAACGGTGCGGGGAGACAAAGATATGAAAAAAGATATGACAAACCGGGAGATTAAGGAAGCAATCGAAAAAGCAAAGCACGGCGATATTGCGGCGTGGAAAAGGCTGTATGACCAATTTGAAAACTATGTTCATGATCGTGCGTGGAAACATCTGAAAAAGCTTAATATGCCTGAAGCACGTAAGGAGGACGCCGAAAACGAGTTATTTCAGACGGGCTGGGAAGGCTTTTTGTCCGCAATTCGCAATTACGACCCCGAAAAGGGAGAATTTTTGACTTACGCGACTTATTATATTGACGGAGCAATGTCGCGGGAAGTTAAATTTATTTTGAGTTCGCTTGAGACGACAAAGCAATCCAAGGATATTGATGATACGGACTTAGCATCGGCGGAGGAACAAAGGTATTCCGTGGGCGACGCACCCGACCAAGGTAAATACAGCGCGGAACGGCGCGTGCTGCAAATCCTGGACATTCTGCGCCTTCTCACCGACGATGAACACAGCCTGTCAAAGGATGAGCTGCGCCGTTATCTTCAGACTTACCGTATCGGAAAATACAAGAACGGAACGTCGATTGAGGCGCCCAACACGCTTACGAGCACGATCGAGGAAATTCTCTCCGAGGTCAATCCGACTGAGTACAGCGAGCAAAACGAGGATCAGTACAAAATAAAATACGAGGGATACAAGGAAAACCGCTTAAAAGCCAAGCGTGACAAGACAGGCGGAAAGAAAGCGGCTGCCATAACCAACTTTTCATACGCGCATTTGTTCGGCTACGAGGAGTTGGACAGACTTATTCAGATCGTCTGCCTTTCCGATATGCTTTCCGCCGAGGAGAAAAAACGTATAGTCAATAAGCTCGTATCGACCGCAAGCGTATATTACAATACGCCGTTCCTTGACGGTGACAAGCTGAAATTCAGTCCCACGGCGGTGCACGGCAGATTCAGCGGAAAAATAATTAAAGACAAGCGTCGGCTTTCCGAAAATATAAACCTTATTCAACGGGCAATAAACGGCTTATGTCAAATTCAATTCAAATTCAACTGCTATACAGCCGACCATGAAATAACGCCAAAATCGGACTACATTCATACGTTAAGCCCGTATCATCTGGCGGTATACCACGACAATTACTATTGTATCGGTCTGAAACAGGGCGACAAGCGTATCCGGCACTACCGTGTGGATCTTATGACAGATATTGAATTTGTTACGGACAAAAATGGGAAAAACGTCTCTATTGACGTATACGCCTTTGAGGGACTTCCAATCAGCAACGCGTATTGGAACCCCGAGAAATACATGGCGGAGCATCTTTACATGGCGTATGACGAGCCGAGGGACATTCACATAAAAATCCGTAATACAGACTACACAATTCTTCATGACTGGTTCGGGGATCATTACGAGAAAACGGATAAGCCGTGCGAAGACGGATGCGATATCGTGAAGGTCAGGACATCTCCTTCCATGATAGTGCATTGGGCTATGCAGTATGCCGGTGACGTTGAGATAGAAGACGAGGAAATTCGCGATAAAATACGGGACGAAATAAAAAAATTACAGGAAAAATACAAATAATTCTCTTGTCTTCAAAATTTTGAACATAAAATCCTCCATAATATAAGTGAAACGGAAAATTCACTTATGTTACGGAGGTTTTTTTGAAGGAGTGATCATGATGCAAAAACAAATCAGGGCGGGACCGGAGAGCATGCCGGAATGAGTACATATATTCACATAAAGGAGAGTTCGTTATGAATTTAATCGGAAAAAGAATTTGCCTGCGCAGTCTGGGGCGCGGCGCGGATAACGGAGACAGAGCGGCGTTTGTGACAAACATATTGAAGCGTGAGGTTGTTAATGCGAATGAGTTTGAAATGTATTACGGTCTTAAATGCACTCCGGAAACGCTGGCGCAGATAGACCTTGCCGATCCGCTATTTTTTGATATAGAGATACATGATATGCCGGGCGGTGATATGAAAATTTATGACGGAAGCGTGGGATATATCGGGCTCACCGAACGCAAAGACGGTGTTTATGAGGCGGAAATATATATTTATCCGAATTTCCGCAGGAGAGGCTACGCCTTGGAAGCGGTCAACGTGCTGCTTGACCGCGCGTTTTGCGGCTTACTCAAGGAAGACTCCGAGAGCATCAACGTTCGTGAAATAACCGCTTCCGTTCGGATAGAAAACGAGCCGTCACGGGCGCTTATGCAAAAAATCGGATTTGAGTACGACGAAAAAGGAATACTTATGCCGGTTGTTGTTTCGGAATACGCGCTTGACGGCATGCTGCGGCTCGTAAATTATCGTATGACAAAGGAGCGTTTCGAGCGCCTTGCGGAGCGGAATGAACAGTAAACGAGGAATATTGACATTGTAGGCTGCGGCATGATAAAATAGATAAAAGAAAGAAGAAGGAGGAAATTAAAATGTGCGAAAAGGATTTTGATGAACAGGCGTTGGAGGAAGAGTTTAATGACGCAAAAAAAGCTTACAAAAGCGCTCGCGAGGGACAGAAGAACAAAATCAAGGAAAAATTTGAGGATATCAAGAAATCCGGTAACGATTCTTTCGGATTTCTTGTGAAGGATGTATACGATTATGATTATGCTGATGATAATTGGTTTGGAATAAATGTTAAAATAGGAAAGGATAACGACAAAGACAAGGAAGAGAAAACATATCATATTGCTCTTCAGGCATATGACAAGGATCAGAAAAGTGACAATATTCATGTTTTAATGGATAGATTGGGGGTTTGCGAGTATGACGGCAGCGTTCCTTTGTCGTTTGACAAAATAACAGAGATGGTTAACACAAATGTTGATTTACCGGTGTATAAATATGATTTGCTGTTTGCGGCGATTGAGCAGACATACAAGGATGACGATAAGGACTTTAATGATAAACGTAATAATTATATAAAAGTTCGCAGGGAGCAACAGCAATTTATTGCAAAAACTTTAGAAGATCTCAAGAATGAAGGAAAGTCTCAATTTGAAGTTATAACACCAAGTAAAAACGAAAATGGATATTACAACCATACCAGCGGAGCAGGACGCCCCAAATATAACAACCACAAATCTATCAAAGAATTTAATAATTCGATTTGGAAATGGATTGAAGTTGTTGTTAGGGATAAAGAAAATTCCGAAAACATAAAAGATGCATTCTGTATTTCCTTACAGACATTTAACAACAGCGGCGATGCGTATGTGGCTTTTGATAAAATAGGAATATATAAATATCCTTCCGATATGATCAATGCATATAACGCCGCAGCCGATGGATATAAGAAACAAAAGTTAAAAACAGAAGACGCAATTAATCAAACGGAACCCACTGAAATTTCACTTCCGATAAAAAAAGAAGGAGTTAAATCAATAGTTGAAAAATTAATGAGCCTGATGAAGGGAGGGCAAAATGAGCATATACATAACCGGTGACACGCACCGATATTTTGACAAGGTTTACTACGCCTGCGTGGAATATGCGACAACGCCCGATGATATAATGATAATCCTTGGCGACGCGGGAATAAACTACTATCTCGGCGAATCGGACGAGGAACTTAAAGAAGAATTACGCGACTATCCGATAACGCTGTTTATGATACACGGCAACCACGAGGAACGCCCGTCGGAGATAGACTCGTACGAGATAAAGCGGTGGCACGGCGGACTTGTATATTACGAGAAGGAATACCCCAATCTGCTGTTCGCGATTGACGGCGAGATTTACGACTTTGACGGCAGGACGGCGATAGCGATAGGCGGCGCGTATTCCGTGGACAAGTATGCGCGTCTCATGTCGGGAGAGCCGTGGTTTGATACGGAGCAGCCGTCGAAGGAAATCAAGGAGCGTGTGGAGCGTCAACTTGACAAGGCAAACTGGAGCGTGGATTTTGTTTTATCGCATACGTGCCCGAAAAAGTACGAGCCGACACACGCTTTTATCCCGGGCTTGGATCAGAGCACGGTCGACAAATCAACCGAGGAATGGCTCGACACGATAGAGGAACGGCTCGACTACGATCGCTGGTACTGCGGACATTATCACATTGACTATGAGGAATGTGCGGTTCGTTTTATGTTTGACGACGTTGAGGAACTGGACGGCTAAAGTAAATACAAAAAGAACGTATCGCGCGATACGTTCTTTTTGTATTTTATGGTAGTGAATAAAATATTGTGTAAACCTCCAACATCAGGTAAAATAGAAATAACTGATGAAGGAGGTTTTAAATTATGACACGAAAAGACAATAGCAAATTGAGGGAGTTAATCGCAGAATACGGAATCAAGGATATGAATGACGTCCATGAGTTTGTAAAAATGCTTACAGCCGAAACCATTCAAGCAGCACTTGATGCAGAATTAGACAATGAGCTCGGCTACAGCAAATACGATTACAAAAACAAACAGACAACCAACAGCCGTAACGGGCATTCTGTAAAAACTGTACAAGGCAGTATGGGCGAGATGGAAATACAAATTCCACGTGACCGCGACGGTGAGTTTGAACCGCAGCTTGTAAAGAAGCATCAGACAGACATTTCATCCATAGAGGATAAAGTGATATTTCTGTATTCACAGGGTGTATCAACACGTGATATTCAAAAGACCATGCAGGAAATGTACGGTATTAATGTTGATGA
>CANRPW010000055.1 GCA_947632615.1 uncultured Clostridia bacterium
TAGGACAACCGAGGGGCCGAGGCTCAAAAAAGCCCGGAATATCAAGGAAAATCATCGCTCAGACGATTGAAATACGGTCTCAAAGCAGCTCGTCGCGCACCCCAGTTCTCAAAGAGATAATTATTGCGAATTTATTATTCCCCTCGGAGAGGTTTTCCCGAGGGGAATTTTTTACGGTGAAACGTATGCTGCATTAGTTAGATTTAATAAAGTGGAATTAACGGAAGGTATTTAAAATGAAAACATTATATCTTGATAGAACAGGTAATAGATGTATAGGTATATCTGCAAAAGATATCAATATAGTTAATGCCGGAACAACGATTTATGCTATGCCCATTTCAGATAAAAATAAAGAATATAATAAAATTGCCGATAAATATGATATTCATTTTATATTTGATGATAATGTGCCCAAAATTGATTTTTATACTATTCCACAAGTTGATATTATGGCAACTGACAGTAATGGTGGATATATAGGAACTATAGGGCAAATTTCAGATTTAGAAAGCAATGCTCCAATATGCTACATTGACAAAAACCGTAAGTGTTATCTGATTGCAGAAAACGGTAAAATGTTTTTAAATGTTTTGTCTATATGGAAAACCTGTCTGAAAGAGTATAACCATATTACTTTTTATAAATCAATAGACCATGCCAAACAAAAGGTCGAGTTCATAGATATTCCCGATATTGCAGAAAATCTTTAAATTGATGAAGATATGTTGTTATTATATGATAAAAGGTGTAACCGATTTTTTGGGCTTCAACAATTTTTAAATTTTAAGTTCTAAAAATTTCCTTGACATAGAAATTAACTAATGATATAATAAACATCAGAGGAAATGGGTTTTAAAAAAACGCTTACCAGAATGGTTCATATTTTTGAAAGGAGAATTACTATGGAAAATAACACTATCAAAGTAAAGCATCCCGGAAAATTTCTCCTTGATGAAATTGAAAGGGTTGGAATGACACAAAAAGAATTGGCAATTCGTACAGGTGTAACTGAAAAGCATATCAGTACAGTTATAAATGGAATCAAACCTATATCAACCTCTTTTGCAAAAAAATTATACTATGCTATTGGAAAAGAGCCTGCATATTGGCTTGATCTACAGGCAAAATATGATATGGAGATATTGCGTTTTGAAGAAGAAAACAATATAACATCCGAAGAAAGAAACATCCTAAAAGATTTGAAAGATATCTATGATTATCTTTATAAGCATAAATTTATACAACCAGCAAAGAGTATACCTGACAAAGTGATACAGTTTCGTGAAAAACTTGGAATTAGCAACCTTGCAGATATACCAAAAATCAATTATAATGCTGCTTATAGAGCACAAATCCGGAAGAATTCAAGGGTAAACCCGTACGTTTTGTTTGCATGGCAAAAAATATGCGAATTACAGTCAAATCGAGTAAAAGATACTTTTAAAATTTCAAGGTTTGACAAAAACAAGTTGATCGAGAAAATTCCTGATATAAAAAATCTTATTGCCTCAGATAGCAACAGAATTAATTATATTCTGGAACAGTTAACTTTAATATTTGCCAAATGTGGTATCATCTTTTGCGTAGTTCATCATTTCAAAGGAGCTCCAGTGCAGGGATTTATAAAACAAACTGATGAAAATACGGTTATGCTCTGTCTTACAATTCGAGGTGGTGCTGCCGATAGATTTTGGTTTACTCTATTTCATGAAATTGGTCACATCATAAATGGAGACTTAAATGTTCGTTTTGTTGATTTTGACAGTATCTCAAATGAAATGGAAGCAAAAGCTGATAAATACGCAGCAGATACACTTATTCCTGCTGATATATTTAACAAATTTATTAAATCCGGTTTATATGACCAGTGGGAATATATTGAAAAATGTGCAAAAAAAGCAACTGTTCCTCCTATTATTGTACTTGGAAGATTAAGAAAAGAAGAATATCTTTTGTGGACAGACTTCACTGAGCACAATGTTATGTACAAATGGAGTGAGTAAAGTATGAAAATTTCAGAGGGAGTGATGCCTATGAAAAGTTTTATCATTAATTGAAAAGCTGCAAGAATAATCAAAAATTACTCTTGCAGCAAAATGTTCCGAATATTACTATTCGAACCTAAGCAATTCAATTGTAACATTATTCGGAATATTAGTCAATAATTCGATGAATAAAATTATATTTTTGTTTATTTTGCTCAAAAATAATCCGAATTATTGATAATTTTTATTAATTTTTATATTTCCGAATATTTTTATTTGAACCTAAGCAATTCATGAAACATCTCGGAAATATAAGGTATATCTATTTAAAATTAAAAAACTTATATTATGGAGGTGTTTTTAATGAAAAATACATATAAATCTTCAACAATACGTAAAGGGTGTCATGATATATGGAAGGCTTTTATGGTTAAAGGTGCTGTTTTTAAAGAGCATGACATTCCTTATTGCCCTACTACTGCGAAAAGTATTCCCACAGAAATTATTACTTATGAAGAAGCTCGCTGTATTTATAACAAAGAGATCAAACGCAAAAACAAGAATTTTAATAATCCTGCGTTTGTATGTTTTTATACAGATGATTATAAATTTGACAGTACAAAGGGAATTTGGTTTAATTATAAATTTGCTTTTAGAATACTTAAGCATTTTGCAGGAATTATAACTCCGGATTTTTCTACATATCAGGATTTTCCCGAGCCGCTCAAAATCTACAACACCTACCGTATGAGAGCATTCGGATATTGCTACGGCAAACAAGGCGAAGAGGTTATAAATAATGTCCGTTGGGGAACACCTGAAACCTATAACTACTGTTTTGCTGGAATTCCTAAAAACAGTATCATTGCAATAGGCACAGTCGGTGGTAGCCCAAGAAAACTTATAGACCGAAAACGATTTGAAGACGGTCTTGATGAAATGGTAAAAAGGCTGTATCCTCACACAATAATTGTTTACGGCTCAGCCAAATATTCCTGCTTTGAAAAATTGAAAAATCTGGGTATAAACATCGTTGTCTTTCCCGCTAAAACCGCAGAAGTTTTCAAAAGGAGGAAAGATAATGAGTAAAGGAAACAGTGGACTTTTCAATGGAACCGTTGGCACAAAAACATATATCAATGGGAAAGATTATAATACCGCCAATTCAAATTCTGTTGGAGTTGTGTATTATATAAAGAATGCTATTGATTTACATGCTATCCCAATAAAGGACGGTCTTCCCAACTCTGTAATACGAGTATATAATAATGGAGAACTTAAAACAGAACGATATTTTAACTCTATGGGAAATGCTTATTTGGATATTGATTATACAGATCATGGAAATCCTAAAATTCATTCAAGTGTTCCCCATGAACATAAAATACATTTTGATAAGAGCGGAAATCCCATAAGAGATGTTCCACCAAAAGGAGGAATTAATAAATGAATAAACAAACCTTACTTGATTATATCAGAGCAGGTCACGAGATTGAATTTAAATGGAATGATAATATGTATTCTATAACACAGGGAATAATAAATGGTCAACAAGTAATTTCTTTTTGCCAGTTTTACAAGGAAAGTACAGAAGTACACTCGCCAGAAGAATTATTAAAAATAAAAAGATATAATACAACTGTCCTTGAAATGATTCAATCTATTTCTGAAAAAGATATGTGGATTTATTGATAAATAATAGAGAACCATGGGAAAGCAGATATTAATTAAAATTATGGATATATTTTTATAGTCCGGTTTAAACTTATGGTAAAATAAAAAATGACTATTATTTGCTTGTAGTTTTTGCAAAAAACACCATATTGTTAAAAATCAGCTTATGGCAAAATACAATATCCCCCTTACAAACGTAATCAGGCACTATGATATGACGAAGAAAATGTGTCCCGAACCCTTTGTAAGAGATAATACGGCTTGGGTAAATTTCAAAAAACAGCTTGCGGAAGAACAGAACAACTCTAAACTTGAAGAAGAGGCAGAAAACGTGGTAGAAAAAATCACTGTTAAAATAAACGGAAAGGAATACAAGGCAAACAGAATATTAAACGAAAGTCTGAATTATATCTGCATTCAGGACTTAGAACAGGCGGGCTTTGACATTGGCTATGCTGTGAGTACATAACACAAGAAGTAAAGAAAAGGCAAGCACTAGTTAAACCGGTACGAAAAAATGGGTCACATCTATTGACATCACAGAAAAATCATTGGAAGATTTGTGAAAATGTGGGTTTGTCAATCATTTGTTACACTTTGCTTGCCATAATTCATCAATACCTCTTTAGGGGTTTTCTAGTCTAAAGGTCTCATTGGGAAATTATTGTAATCTCTCCGATTATATATCTTTAACTGTTTGCTGAAATCTTCAAAA
>CANRPW010000056.1 GCA_947632615.1 uncultured Clostridia bacterium
AAATTTATTTTCCAAGTGAAATAAATCATAAGAAAGGGGTAGTTAAATGAAGGACGTAGTAATTATAGGCGGGGGTCCGGGGGGACTTCTTACAGCAAAAACGGCGGTTGAGAACGGATTGAGCGCAGTAGTGATTGAGGCAAAGAAATCATATGACACATTAACACGCGCTTGCTCACAGCAGTTTATTTTAGACGATGATTACGAGGGTGAAGGCGTTGAGGTCGAGGATGGTTATCTGAATTTCCCAAAGAGTGGTTTTAAGGTTCCGTACAGCGGCAAGCTTGTGCCGGTTTATAACAAATATTACCACTCGCCAAAGAATAAGATAATGCGTTTTGCAAGACAGAACGGAAAAGAACCGTTTTCTTATAAATTTGACAAGCAGTATATGCTGAAGGAGCTTTACACCATTTGTAAAGATATGGGTGTTGAGTTTATGCTTGGCACAAGCGCCTGCGGCGGTAAGGACAACGGTGAATATGTTGAAGTTGAAATCAAGAGTGAGGACGGAAAAAGCACAGTCTGCGGCAAGAAGCTGGTTATAGCGGAAGGCGCAAACGCCGCCATGTGCGCAAAATTCGGATTAAATGAAAACCGACCTCACATAGCAAGCGCTCTGACGGTTAAATATATTATGAGCGGAATAACGGGAGTGGAGGACAACAGCTGGAATTTATATTACGGAAGAGCATATAAATCGAACGCGGCTATCATAATAGGACCGAGCCTGTACGGAGACGGCATATATGAGGTCACCGTTACGGGCGATGCAAAGAACAGACCGGACGACATTTTTGCCGCTATGAGTACCGACAGCCCATTGAAGGAAAATTTCGCGAACGCGAAGCTTATGAAAAAAATGGGATGTATGGTCAAGGCGTATATGTCGATGATGAATCCGTGCAGGGGAAATATTATTGCTGTCGGCGATTCGGCTGCGTTTGTTGAGGTAGAGGTACAGGGAGCGTTTTTATGCGGCTACCATGCGGCTAATGCCATAAAAGCAGAATTGAACGGAGAAAACGGCTTTGAACAATATACAAAATGGTGGCAGGATGCATTTGAGTTTAATAACGGAGATCATTTGAAGGTGTCACAGGGTTACGCGTTGGTTCCGGTGTACACGGACGATGAACTGGATTATTTGTTTGGTCTTGTAGAGGGCGAATGCCTGTACGGTACATACAGTCAGTATAAGACGCCTAAGCTCATGTGGGACGGATTTTTGGCACACATTGATAAAATTAAGGCGGAGCGTCCGGATATGTATGCAAAAATTGAAAAATTGAACAGCATGTCTCTTTCCGCCGCTATAGGAAAATAAATGTGTAATACGCGTATGCTTTGATAATGGATTAAGGGAGAATAGATATTTGTACAACAGCGGAGAGTTAGGAGAAAAATATGACAGATAACATAAAGAACAGCCTTGAAAAGGAGCGTATGGACCGACTTAAGGAACTCGGATATCTTTGTTATAATCTCTCTCTCGGCAATAATTCCATATCGGAATACGAAACAACGATTAATGTTATGCGCACATATGCGTTTAACATGACAAGCGGAAGAGTAAACAACAGAGAAGATGATTTGCTCAGGTACAGTGAAATGCTCAACGAAAAGGCAACCGAACTTGGCTGCGCGTGCTTTAACAGATACATCGATAATGAGCTGACATCGGGCGGGATGATGGAATTGTGCGCGTCAATATCCGAAATCAACAGCAAAATTGCGGCAGCGAATGAACAGTTTTATGACAGATTTAATGATGTTACACCAACTGCGCCGGAGGCGGGACAGGACAGCATGGAATATAACGGCATGCCTCCGGAGGGCAGTATTGTTTTTTCGGTAAACAGCAAGAACCCTCATTCGGATTTGCGGATAAATTATCCTTACGGAATGGAGCCTATCCCTACAAACGCAAAAATATGTGCGTGCGGATACAGAAACAGATCATATGCCGTTTACTGCGGCAAATGCGGAGCAAAACTTTGATTAGGGAGTGTTTTGATATATGTCCGGATTGATAGGAATGTTTATAGAGGGTATTCCCGTAAGCGTACAAATTATTACCGAGATTTTGCTCATACTGATAGGGGCTGTGGAATGTTTTGCCGGATTTAAGACGAGAAAGGCTATGATTGCCGTGTGGGGATTTTTCCTGGGTGCGGCTATAGGAGTTGCCGTCGGTATTGCGTTCGGAAGCTCTGCGGTCAGCGTATGCGCGTCTCTGATTTTGGGAGTGGGAGTTGCCGTATTGGCGTATAAATTCTATCTTGCCGGAGTATTTTTGCTTACGGGAACGCTTACATATCTCGCCGCTTTGCTGCTCAGTCAGTCATATATTATAGCCATAGCTCCGGCGGTAGCCGCGGGAGTACTGTCGGTATTGTTTGTAAGACCCGTTATCATTGTATCCACATCAATATCCGGAGCTGCGGTTTTATCTGTTGCGGCATGGATGATGATAGGCATGAACCCCGATAATTTTCATATTCCCATGGTACTGATATATGTGCTGATGATAATAGTGGCTGCGGCAGGCGTCATGTGTCAATTTTTAACGACCGCGCCGTCAAAGAGAAAAGTTGTCGTAACCCCTGTCAAAGCGAATAAGACGCTTACCTTCAGCGAACGGAGATACCCCGGTATGCAGCACGCATACAGAAATTTCTGCATAAAATGCGGAAATGAAATTGCGGATCAAGGCACAAAGTGTCCGAAATGCGGCTTTGAAATAACCGACTGATTCGGGAGGGTATAATGAAGAATGTATTAAAACATATCGCGGCGGCAGCACTTATTATCATAAATATTATATCTGTCATTCCCGCTTATGCAAAAGACTTTAATATAGACTATGATAAAGCGTTTCGAAAAAGGAATTTGTTTGCATATCTTGAGAATATCCTGTCGGACGCGGATGCGGAGTCTTTAAGCAGCGGCGATTTGTCGGACATTGCGGATTATATAGAATACGCCGCAGGCATAGCTTCGATAACAGAGGTCATGGCAGCCGATAATTCTGTTGATATTGACGGTGAAGTCGTGAAAAACAAGGATGCGGCGTACACAAATGAAATACAGAGATATACCGCTTTGCTCAGCGAGTACGGTATTACGCTGAACAGAGCATTGAATACAAATCTGTACGTGATTATAAAAGGTATGGATTTGTCCTCATACGCTAACATAACAATAACGAAATCCAACCTTGAAAAGCTGAGGGACATCGGGACGACGAGATTTATTATTGAAGGGAAAAACGAATATATATCTTTGTCAAAAGACACTATAAACAAAATATACAATGACTACGGAATATTCAGCATACAGCTTCAGGAGCATTCTGGCACATATTCCGTGCGCTTTCTTGACGGAGAAGGCAGAATGGTGAACAAATACGCCGCAGATGTCGGGATTGGGATTCCGGCAAATACTCCGAACAGTACAGTATATATTTTCTTCAATAATCATCAGGAAAACTGGGGCGGACAGTATGATGACGCCGAGAAGCTGATAGAATTTACAACGGGATATTCGGGAGAGTACAGCGTTTCGGAACCGGACATTGCCATTAACGATATTGACGGCTTATCGGACTATGAAAAAGATGTAATCAAATTTATGACAGTAAGACAATATCTTGAGCCGGAAAACGGACTGTTTCATCCGACTTCAACGTTGTCAAGATACCAATTCACGCAGGCGCTTGTCAGAATGATGTTTGCCATTGACGATGAAGCGGTATGTACCTTTTCCGATGTTGACAGTGAAAATTACAGATACATTGCATCATCGGAGCAGAAATCAATTGTGAAAGGGTATGACGACGGTACATTCCGCGGAAACGAAGCAATTACGGGCGAACAGGTAATAGCGCTTGCGTCGAGAACAATCAGCGAAAAAAACGGATACCTATATCCCGATAAAATCGACACATATCTGAGCTTTGCGGGAGGCAATATTGCCGAGTGGGCTGAGAAGGAGGTAGCGCTTGCCGTCAGAGAGGGTATATACGATCCCGGGACAGGGCTAAATCTTAAAGAGCCAATCGACAGAAAAAATGCGGCTATGATACTTTACAGGCTGTTTATGATTATGAACAATACTCCGCCCATGTCTGTGTCC
>CANRPW010000057.1 GCA_947632615.1 uncultured Clostridia bacterium
CGTCCGTAGCTGTTCCCCGATTTTTTCAAGCGAATAGCCCGATAATTTATAGCTACATCTAAACTCAATCCCCCTATATGTTATCGCCTGTACCGGCTCACGCTCTTTAAGTGCAAAAACCTTTAGCCACTTAAAGTGTTTGCGTATGAATTGAAATTCAAAAGATAAATTGTGGACATACACAATAAGCCTTTTATTTTCGCTTAATTCCAATGTGTCGGCAAGTATATTTATAAATTCCTCAAATTCGTCCCACGTCCGACCATACACGCAAATACCGTTTATTCCAAACTGCCATATATACATAAAAGCTTGCTTCTCCCATATATCGCAATTCGAGAAATTACTGCAAGTATTATAACAGTAGTCCGGGGACTTACCGCACGTTTTAAAGGTATTTGTTGTTTCTATGTCAAACGATGCCGGGATATTGTAGTAATCAACTCCTTTTTTCCGTGCGCACGGAAAATTAGAAATCATTGTTTGGTCCAAAGCCCTCCACGGTATTATCGGGGCCGCCAAAAAGGTCGTAAATATCTGGCTCACTTGAAAACCGCTCCTCCTGCCCCTGATAGATAGCATCTAATCGGGACATAATATCTTCAAATATTTTGTCTTTATCAACCCCTCTATAATCTTTCATGGAATCGCTTATAGCCTCTGCAACACTATAAAGAAATTCTTTTGACGATATGCCCTCCTCCTCCCTGATGCGATTCAGGACATCAAAAAAGTCTTGCATATTTTCATCTGAGACATTAACGCCGATTTTTGATAATCCCTTTTTGACATTAGCGTTAAACTCATTGTAACCAGATACCGTACTTGTTTTAGACTTTAAAAAACTTCTTAATTGACGCAATTCAACTTTTGTGTTGAATTTTGATTGGCTCTTTGATTCACTAAATTTTGGAATTTCTTTCCCGTCTGACCTGATTAGTGCGGGGGATTTAGCGCCGGAATCTTTTAATCTGTCTATACGCTTGTTGGCTACTCTTGCTAACCTTGCCGTAACTTCCCGCAATTGCGATTCGTTCAGACTGGTTAACTTTTCGGGGGAAAGGTTTAATAATTGGTCTACTGTAAATCCAAAGACATTAAATTGCGTATTATCAGCCATTTTTCTTTTCCTCACTAATAAACGCTTTATAAGCGTCAGTCATGCTTAGACCGTGTAAAATATACCACATAAATATAAGTATGTTATTATTCCGGCCCATTTCAAATTCGCAAATATTCGAGCCACTATAACCAAGTTGTTCTCCAACATCAGCTTGAGTAAATGACAAATTTTTGCGATGCTCCGAGCATATTTTCCCAAGTTGTTTCAAGTTCAATTTATTACCCCCTTTAAAACCCGGGGCGGATATCCGCCCCGGTAAGTCTTTTACAGAATCTCAACGGCGGTAAGATTATTTCCCTTTTTGGTTTTCCCCCGGGAAAATTTCATAGTCACGCCGCCGCTTTTCTCAAGGTCAGAGTTGGCGGCTTCAATATCGCCGTCATATGCCGCACCCCAAGCACTTGCAACTTTTGCCGCAACGGTGCCGCCGAAGAAGAATTCATTGTTATTGGTGGCGAAAACAGGAACAGCCTTTTCGGACTGACTCTTTTCGTCCCAAATCGTAACAAAGTCAAAGCCGATAACTTTAACGCCGTCAGGATACTTTTTCATGAGTTCGTCAGAATCAAGCTTTGTACGGCCCTCCATCAGAGGGGATAAGGTAAGTTCGTCTTTTGCAATTTTTCGGAAGTCTTTCATTTTTTATTTCCTTTCTCCCCGTATATGCCCGATAGGTCAGGCAAATTATTTAGTGTTAATCAATCCTATACAGGATTAATACCGCATAGGGGACGCGGTATTTTCCGCCCTTTTCGTCCGTCACATCGACCATAACGGCGGCGTTTTCCTCCGATGCTTCCTCCCTTTCCGGGGCTTCTACGGATTCGCCCTCCTTTTCAGGCTCACCACCCTTTTCGGATTCCTTAATAGCCTTTACGACTTTCTTGATCTCCCGTATGGACATATCGGGGGTAACTTCTCCATCGTCCACAAGCTCACCGGCCTTTTCACGTCCCAAGGACAACAGCGGGACAATCTGCCCACTTGTGAAATTCGGCGCGCCGTCCGGGACAAGATTCGTTTCATAACCTTTAACACGACCGTTTGCCAACTGCTGGCGGATATAATCGCGGCCGATTCTAACCATATCGTAAGATGTGGTTTTCTTGATACCAAACGCGGCGTTAGTCCAAGCGTGGACATCGGCAAAACCGTCAGCTTCATAGGACTTCGCCGCCGCCACCGCCGCAATCGTGGCGGCGATTTCAAAATATCTGGACTTGATTTCAGTAGCCGCGCCAAAAATCTTGCGCGTGGCCTTGTTGAGCTCTGCGGACTTGTAAATGGGGCAAGTCTGATTCATGATGGTTAATTCGTTCATAATGTTTTCCTTTCTGCCCGTATGCCCGATAGCCCAGGCAAATTTTAATTTTTATAACCGATATGCCGTAGCTCCGTTACGACTGGATCAAGCTCATCTATTGTCGCAACGCCGAGCTGTTTAGCTAACTTGTCGTATAGCCTTATGCAACTATCTATATACATAAAACTAATGCGTTTTGTTTCCCTATCATCATGGTTATCAAGTTTAAGATTCCTAACAACATTAATCTCCGTAAATATATTAGCCAAAACACTATCAAGCAATTCCGTATATTCCCCATGGGTTAGGTTGATTAACATTAACATTTCATTTTACCTACTTTCAAGCCGTGACGCGCGGTTTTCCGGGCGCACGGAAAATAACTGAGAAATATTAAGTTGTCAAGGTACATTCTTCCCGGCCTTACCCGCCGCCATTGGATAGCCCTTATTGCGCTACGCGACTACTACGCCCGTGTATGCAAGTCATACCAAACTCCATATAACCCCCTATAAAGGCCCCTATATGGTGGGGGGTGCGTTCCCGCCTCCTATAATTATAATACTACAATATTACTGGAATTGCAAGTTACAATTAGTTACAATAAGGTAACAAATAGTTACAATCGCCCCTACTTCACCCTCCCTCATTTTCAAACTATCCCGAACCTCCACTCACGACCAAACTATCCCGAACGTTTATTCTCCACTCACGATTCAAGCAAACCGAACGTTTATATTCCATTCACGATTCAAGCAAACCGATTGCTTACTTTTATATCGTTTTTATCTATGAATTAAAGCTTCACATTGACTGGTTAAAAATAAGCTAATTTAAGTACTTAGTATACCTCGGAACTATAAAGTAAATTTGAA
>CANRPW010000058.1 GCA_947632615.1 uncultured Clostridia bacterium
CAACCGAAGAAACCTACCCTATAAATAATGAAGGCATATTCAAACTCAATGCAATTTCCCAATACAACTCCGAAGGCATAGGCGTAAAAATATATACCTATAACAGCATTAATCAGCTTACAAAATACACAACCTCAGCCGGCAGCTACAACAGTTGGAAAGGCATAACAGCCTCCTACACCTACTTCGCCGATGGCTTAAGAGCCAACAAAACCGTAAACGGTGTCGAAACAGGCTATCTCTGGGACGGTGACAACGTCTGCGCCGAACTAAACTCCACCAAGTCCATAACCGAACGCTACTGCCGAGGCTATCAGCTAATAAGCGACAACTCCGATAACTACTATATGCACAACGCCCACGGCGATGTCATCTCTGTCTACAACGGCACAACTCCGACAAACACCTACGCTTATGATGCCTTTGGCAACTCCTCAAGCCAAATGAAGTTCGGCTACTGCGACCAACAGTACGACTTCGAAACAGGCAACTACTACCTGAGAGCAAGATATTATGATTCAAATACGGGAAGGTTTATTACCGAAGATCCGACAAATGATAGTTCAAATTGGTATTCCTATTGTTATAATGAACCCATTAATTATGCTGATAGCGGAGGTTTATCACCGTATCCGATAAGAAAAATATTTTGGATTTGTTATGTGGCAAAATCGGCATATAATTTGATGTATGACACATTTTCGGGAAATGCTAAGTTTGATGAGATGATCGATGGAGTAATAGCTGATTTACCAAAATATGATTTTGATATTACAAACTCTTTTGGTTACGATTATTCGCAAAATGTATTTTATTTCAAAAACAACGCCCCACAAAATCAGTTTGGTTATACAAATTTCTATGATAATACTTCTACATTACTTGACATGGTTATTGATAATAGGACAATAAATTTTGAATATGGTAAAAAATATTGGAGAGTAGAATTATGGAAAGGTAACTATAACTATAAATTAGGTATAGCCGGAGGAGAAATTGGTATCTATTATAACACAGATAAATCTTCGTATTATAGTGTTGCTGAGGAGGAATATTATCCAAATATAATGATGACCATACGAACTAAACTTGGAAAATGTTTTACTCGTGAAGGAATAGATACTTGGTGGCAAACAGGTTTTCAGATGGGCAGTGATAAACTCCCACAAGAATTGATAATGGATGCTAAAATAACATTTAAAAAACCAGAGATGTGTGCTGCATTTTACAATGCTGTAAAAAATGGACAATTTGAAGGTGTCACTATTAGTGAAGATAAAAAGAACAATAAAACTGTTCATCTTACATGGACCTAATAATTAAAGCAAATTGAGAGGTGAAAACTATGTCAAATAAATTTATCTCAAGTAAAATATGTACTATACTTTTTATTATTACAACTATTTTCCTTACAGGTTGTGCCCATAAATTTACACCGAAACCTTCTGAAGAAAGTACGGAAAAACTATATCTTGCAGCATTATGCAGCAATGAACAGGCTTTAATTGAAGCAGTAAATGATGGTGGGGATATAAATAAAGTTGAAACAGAGCAATTTGGAACAGTTTCGCCCTTGGTTATAAGTTATAACAACTACCATTCAAAAAGATTTATAAACCGAATTCTGAGCTATGATATAGATCCAAATTTTGTAGATCTTTCAGGAGAAACTGTTTTTTATGAAGTAATTAAATCAGGAGATGAAAATGGGTTTTATTCACTGTTGGATAAGGGTGCCGATGTTAATTTTATTGGAAAGTCAGGTAATAATTCTATCGATGAGGCTATAATGGCACGGCGATATGATTATATTAAGCCTTTAATAGAGCATAATGCACAGGTTACAGAAAGTAATATAAAAGCTATAGTTAACCAACTTGAAAATTTTACAATTCTTATGGACAGTGAAGTCAAGCTGGAGCTAATAGAAGCTCTCGACTTGCTCATAAACAACTATACATCAGATTATCCTGACAAAAACCTATATGCTGCATACACCAATAGCTTTACTGATGTAAATCGCTGTAAGAATGATATTGTTCTTTATGGGATTACAGCTGAATGCAATAAAGACACATTGAATAAATTTATAGATAAGAATACGGATAAAGATTTTCTTGTCCGAGTAGCTGTTATGTCCGGAAATCTTGAGAACGCCAAATATCTCATCGAAAAAGGCGCAAATTTAGGCTATATTTTTACCGAAGATAAGAAATATTTTAATGCTCTGAGGTATGCCGTTAAATCGGAAAACTATGAAATGACCAAATATATAATGAGCCTCAATTCCGAAGATATTAATGAATGCGTCCATATTGCCGTAGAAAATAATAATCTTGATATGATCAAATTTCTGGTAGAAAATGGAGCTGTTATTAATAATCAGCCTGCTTTTAGTGATGCAATGCTTAATGGGTATAATGATATTATAGAATATTTTGTCATAAACGGATTTGATGTGTCCGCTGAAGACAATAGCAGTTTGGAAAAATATTATATAGATGCATTCTTATGGTGTGATATAGATATGGTCAAGTTAATACACAAATATAGCAATAAAACGTTGAGTGAAACCGAATTATTGAAAGCTGTAGAAAACAGTGTAGAACAAGGTAATTTAGAATTATTGTATTATTTGAAGGAGCTGGGTGCAGATTTTACGAAATACTATACCTATGAAGACGGTTCCGGTGAGCGTCCACTTGGTGTTGCTGCTCAAAATGGATATTTAGATATAACTATGTTCTTAGTGGAAAACGGTGCAACTTTGGGATCGCTTGATGAAGAAGATGCGGATTGGATCACAAATTTTGTAAAACTAAGTGATGATATATCTATCTATCTTACTGAAAATGGTATTATTGATAAATAAAATTAATGGCTGTGTGAGACTTTTCTGTAAATCGACTTTATATGAAAATTTAATAGTTGATATGCAGCAATCAGCAGATTTTGTTTGAACGCTAATTAGCCTATAGTACAAAAGCTTTAAACAACGAGATATTGACCCTAAAAAAGCACTTTCCGATTTAAGCGTTTATAACTGCTGTTATGGCTTTAGCTATACTCTTTAAATCATTCGCAATTGCCTTCATGTCATTATAAGATACACGTTTTAATGTGTTCCCCGCCTGATGTACCATACATCTTCGGTATTCAGCCTTTGGGCAATTCCTCCGCCACGGTTACAACTTACGCCGCCTATGATATGCTTGGCAAAATGATTTTCCACACTGACGGAAACGGAAACACTACCCAAATCACATACAACA
>CANRPW010000059.1 GCA_947632615.1 uncultured Clostridia bacterium
CGTGATAATAGGCGCTCGACGACGAGCAGAGCATGACTGCTATACGCACATACCAGCAGTGAGTTATCTTATCGCTCGCTTTCATGTATATTGTGAGCCTCCATTGCCGAGGTTGATAAGAGGGGCAATAATTTTTTGTAAAAACTATTGAATTTAGTGATAAAGTATGTTATAATAATAAGGCTTAAAAGCAAGCAACTATAATTTCATATGGTATGTTTTAGGATAAAAATCTATTTCTTGGCAAATATTGTTTTTTAACATATAATATATCATACAAAACATACTATGTGTTATAAATATGAGGTGATATTATGGGAACTAATACGAGAAAACGTATTTTTATACACAAAGTTACATTTCGGCGCACTGCCTGTCGTGATGCTTTTGAGTTTCGTTTAGAGCAAGAAGTATTACAACAGTTTAAAAAGTCTATGAATATTGAGCAACAAAAACGCATCTTGCGTAATGCTCCTATTGCAAAATATGACTTACAGCAACGAAAGGTTTACATGGAATATCCCGATGGCAGAAAAGTTTACAGTGAAGCCTAAGATTGTAGTATTTGCGGGGCCGAATGGTTCAGGGAAATCCACAATTACTTCTCAAAGCAACATTTGTGGAATGTATATTAATGCTGATGATATAAAAGTGCAGGAGGATTGCTCCGATTTAGAAGCAGCCATTAAAGCCGAAACATTAAGGGAATCATGTTTGTTACACAAAATAGATTTTTCTTTTGAAACGGTTTTGTCAACAGAAAGGAATCTTAACCTACTGGTTAGAGCTAAAGAAGCGGGATATTTTATTCGCGGCTTTTATGTATTAACATGCTCCCCTGAAATTAATATTGCCAGAGTAAAAGCTCGCGTAGATATTGGCGGTCATGACGTGGAGCAAACGAAAATCGTATCCCGATATTATAAGGCATTGCAACTTATACCATCTTTTGTTTCTGTGTGTGATATATGTTCTATATATGACAATACATTTGAGCCGTATCGAATATATAAAAAATATCATGGCGATATTATTCGACCAAATGAAGTTTGGTCTCAAAATGCAATTATGAAGTTGATAGGCGGGGGAACTATGCCAAGTGAAAAAGCTGAAATTTATTAAATAATCTAAAATATAGAAATCAAAACGGGTATTCAATAATGAATATCCGTTTTATAGTATGCGTTGTATTTGTGGCTACTATATCTTATTGATTAAAATGAGACTGTGCATTTGAGATATAGCGAATAACTGGGCGGTACAACACCAATATTCTGCAGCAACTACCGTTGTACATCGTTTCGCTTAATGTATTTGTAATACAACAGATTAAATTTGTGGAGGTTGTTGTATACTATCACTAATGGAATAATGATTAGGGTCTGTTGTAATTACAATAGGATACTGTTGCAGAGTATTAACATAGTCTCCCTCTTCAGGGATATTTTTACTTTGTAATAATTCTGTTCCTGTAAATGTATAGTAAGTGTTTCGTACCTTATCTTCCTCAACAATGCGTTCTCTTAGCAAATATGTATTGTTGTCATATTCAGTTATCATATAGCAAGTTGTTGGATTTTCGTTCCCTCCATTATATGCTGCACTTTTGTCTGCAAGGATTTCAAGCTGATTGCCTTTCATATAATAGATTCGTAAGTTGATTTTATCTTCATTCCTATATGTAGCAATAAGCTCATCAATGCCATCACCATTCATGTCTAATTTATATGCTGTAACATTAAAATTTGTATTGCTATTTAATAATTCTTTTTTTGCTTGTGAATAGACATCTTGATCGTTCCAAGCACCATTCTTTGTTATAAAAATAGAACATATACACATTATGAATGATATTATTAATATCAAAAATGTTCTAATGCTAATTTTCCCAGAAGCAGAACTTTTCCCTATTTCTTTTTGTTGGTGGTTATTTGGACGAATTTTTTGGGGTGATACATATCGTATTACGCAAATAATAGCAGAGATTATAGTAATTAGTCCACTAATAATAGATATTTCGTCTTTAAATTGATAAAAAAAAATGTATAAACGCTTCCATTTTAATCATCTCCTGTCCAATTATAGCATCACTTCATTAGTTTGTCAACCACTTCCCCACTCCTTTATTACAATTATATTACAAATCCAAAATCACCTTGACTTTTGGGCTACAATAGTATATTATACTTATGGGCTACAAAAGTGAGGTGATTAAATGAGTCCGCGAACAGGACGTCCAACTGACAACCGAAAAGGCAAACCAATTCATGTACGTCTTGATGAGCACAGCGAAAACATTCTTGAACAATATACAACCCAAGAGAATGTCAGTCGTGCAGAAGCAATTCGGCGTGGAATTGCCAAGTTGGAAGCAGACATAAATAAATAGAGATAACTCTCCCCTTCCAAAGCGAAAGTTATCTCCGTCCTAATATATCCCGAAGGATATTGTAAATCTATTATACAACAACTCCTTCGAGATGTCAAGTAAAATTGTAATATAATTGTAATGAAGGAGTGAAAGTATAATGAATAGCACGCAAACAAATGCGAAGCCAGCCCTGTCAGTCAGACTGAACAGAATGAGAGATGAATTAACGGAGACACAGAGTAATTTAACCAGAGCGAGGACTTTCTTAACGGATATGCTTGAGGATTTCTTTGAGAAGTACGAGTGTCCTACCAAGCAAAGTACGGAAACCCTGACGCTTATTTATTACGGAGTAGTCCATTACGCTAACTATGCGAGAACAGTCAGTGACTATATTGACAACACTGCCGATATGCTTGAAGGCATTTATGAAGCTGTTGGTGACATTCAAGAGTGGATTAAGGCTATGGGCGATACCTTATCGGGAGGTGTTGGCGATGAATGAGCTACAGGTTTTCTCAAATGATATGTTTGGAGAAATACGTACCGTTACCGACAATGGCAAGGTAATGTTTTGTGGAAGTGACGTTGCTACGGCGCTTGGCTATAAACGAGCAAGAGACGCTGTTAGGGCACATTGCCCCCATGCGGTAAAATACGGCATAGGGGTACAGACGGGAATATCACCAGAGGGAAATCCGATTATGCAAGAGGTTGAAACGGCATTTATTCCCGAAGGCGACATATATCGTCTAATTATCCGTTCTAAATTACCGTCAGCCGAGAAGTTTGAGAA
>CANRPW010000060.1 GCA_947632615.1 uncultured Clostridia bacterium
AAATTAACGTATCTACTGTGGAAGTATACGTAGTAAGAAAATTTTTAAATTAAGAAAGAAGGAATTTAATTATGGCGATGCAACAATGTCCGAACGGTCATTTGTATGATGATGAGAAAAACAGCCACTGCCCATATTGCAGCGGCAACAGCGGTGTAAACGTAACAATGCCCTTAGACGCACCCAATCCCGTGGAAATGTTTCCGCAGACTGCGCCGATTGATTCACAGCAGCAATATGCCGATTCATCGGCGGCTCAAAACAGTGTTCCTCCGACAGTTCCGGTAGGTACTCAGTATGCGGCGACAACATATAAAGAGGATATTGTCAACGATAAAGGAATTGTTGAAGTGCGCGGATGGCTTGTTTGTCTGGAGGGTTCAAAGCGCGGTACGGATTTCAAGATACACGCAGAGAAAAATTCTATAGGACGCGGTCCCGAAAATGATGTAAATCTTGATTTTGACAGCTCAATTTCCAAGGGCGTAAACGCGATTATTACATATGACAACAGAAATAACAAATTCTATCTTTATCAGAGCGTTTCTAAAAATAATATTTATTTTAACAATCAGCTGCTGCTGAACCCTGTCGAGCTTAAGGATTACGACGTGCTTGAGATAGGCGAAACGAAAATGATTTTCCGCTCCTTATGCAACGATGGTTTTAAGTGGGAGAAAACAGATAACAAGGAAGAGTAATTTTCAGCCTGTATGATGAATTATATGTAACAAGAAAGCGGCAATCGCTTTCTTGTTACATATAAAAGAGGACGAGGAGGCATCTAAGTGAAAAGAATATACATGATATTATCATTGCTGTTATTGACGGCAGCCTTCTCGGTCATAACGTCGTCTTGTTCCGTAAAAATAACGGATGACGGGAACAGATCAATAGTGATGGTAAAAAATGAGCAGCTTAAGTCATATGGTACAGGCTTTGCCGTAGGATACGACAATAAAAAGGCGGTTATAGTAACGACATGCAGTACTATTGCAACCGCAAACGGTTCTGTGCCGCAAACGGCTAAGATTAAACTGAGAGACTCCGAAAATGATACTACGGCGTACGTAATAGATTATGACATTGAAAATAACATAGCTCTGATGCGATTATCGGAGGATAATGATTATATAAAACCGCTTCATCTGTTATCGGAGCAGGCGGTAAACGAGAATACAAACGTGAGTGTATACGGATATTCCGGTACGGGAAATCTGATGAGCGATTTTGAAAAATTCAGCAGTCTGGATATTAATCGCTATAACGGAACAATAATCGGTACGAGCGATTATAATAATCATACCGTATATTTATATTCAAACGAATTTAACCGCGCCTTGTCGGGAGGCCCTGCCGTTGATGAGTATGGCAGCGTCGCGGGAATGTGCGCGTATGCGTTCAGGAGCGAAAACGCTGATTTTTCACAGTACATAATCCCATCCGGTTTGATTGCGGAATGTCTTAATAAATCCGGTGTGGAGTACACAACGGCTGAGGAAGAGTCAATAAAGCGCATAACTGTTATTGTATGGGCGGCGGAAGCTTTAATATTTGCGATAACGGCGGCGTTGTTTATTGTATATATTTTAAAGAAACAGAAACAAAAGCCGGAGCCAAAGCCTGAGGAAAAACGAAGGACAAGAATTTTCCTGACCGTACTGAGCGGTACGCTAAAGGGGAAGCGGTATGAAATAACGGATAAGCTTCTTATAGGTCGTGATTATACAAAATGCGGCGTCGTTTATCCGTTAAACGAGCCGGGAGTCAGCACCGTTCATTGCATACTTGACATTGATGAAAACGGATATTGCGGACTGACCGATAATAACTCACGTTACGGAGTATATTTTTACGAAGAAATCGGCAAGCCGGCAGCAAGCAGGCTGGAAAGCGGCAGGAGATATATTTTGAAGCATACGACATTATTCTCCGTTGCCGATGCAAAAAATATGATAGAAGTCAAATATGTAACAGAGGAGAACGTACAATGAGCATAGACTTATTTTCATATACAAACACAGGTTCAAGAGAGTTGAACGAGGATTATTATGTCATAAAGGAAAACGGCGGACGATACGCCGTTCTGCTGTGTGACGGTCTCGGAGGGCATAACTGCGGCGAAGTCGCATCCAAAATCGCGGCGGAAACCATTGCGCCGGAGATTATGAACCTGAAGGAAATAAATTACGGCGGACTGTACGAAATTTTAAGCCGCGTAAACAGCGATTTAATAAAGCGCCAGGAAACAAATCCCGAGCTCAAGGGAATGCGTACAACGGTAGTGGGCTGTGTGATAGACAATGATTTAATTCACTATTTTAATTCCGGCGATTCGAGACTGTATATTTTCCGTAATGGGGAAATGAAATTTATGACGAAGGATCACAGTGTTTCGCAAATGTCTGTGGAGCTTGGACAAATGAATTTTGACGATATAAGGAATGACACAGACCGCAGCAAGCTGATAAAGGTTTTGGGAGAGCGCATCACAAGAGATATTGCCACCATTTACAGACCGGAGCAGTGTTTGCCGGGAGACGCCTTTTTGCTTTGCAGCGACGGCTTCTGGGAGTATGTCCTTGAGAACGAAATGGAAATAGATTTATCAAAATCAACAAGTGCGGAAGAATGGGTAAAATTTATGCTGATACGTCTGCTTTTAAAAATGAACGGGAAAAATGATAATTTTACGGTTATCGGCGGCATCATAAAATAATTGTTCTGAAATTACGGATTGGAGGATACAGGATGTATTGTAAGCATTGCGGCGGACCGATTGAATTAACCGATGCAAAATGCAGAAACTGCGGAGCGGGAATTGATTTTCTTGACGGCGGACAGTCTTTTTTTGAGGATAGCGACTTGCAGGAATGGGGTAACCGGACTATGCCTCTCACGCCTATTCCCAAGACGGAAAGCCGTGAAGAGGAAAAGAATGTTTCGGTGAATTTGTCGCGCCCGCATAAGGCGGAGAACGCCGGGACGAACGGCATGGGAAAAGCTATGGACAAAATTTCATGGCTGAAGAAGAAAATCACAAATACGGGAACAGAGAAGAAAAAGCCAAGAAATAAACACGGGAAAAAGAAGAAAACCCG
>CANRPW010000061.1 GCA_947632615.1 uncultured Clostridia bacterium
ATGTCTAAATCATTTTTATTCACCACCTTTCTACTCATCGCTTTTGTACTGTCAACCCAAGAGGGTTTGTTTGCTATCGGCGGCGTGTCAAGCCGAGGTAGATATTCTGTGTAATACCACATCAGTTGATCGTGAAATGCGCTCAAAGCGTCTTGTGCCTTTTCTTTCGTTGAAAAGTATACTACCCACGCGTCACGATAAAAATTCTCTGATTTTACACAAAGCAGCGGCTTAGTCGCCGAATAGTCACAATAAATCTTCCATTTGAGCGATCCTTTGTAGTCGGTAACATTCCAGTTGATAGGCTCATCATGCAGCGCCTGCCACTGCGCAAGCATATTGTGTATACTCCACGATACTTCGCGTGCGTCGCTTAATTGTTCGTCGGTTACATAATCACCGCTTTCGTATTGGTTTTTGTCCCAATCCGAATATTCTTCGGTGCAATAACCAATGACAAGACCATGATATTTCTCGCCGTTTTTAGCGCGCTCAAACCCGGTGCGCGGACGTGGTTGTTGCTGACGCAGCAGAGATTTAGCCTGTTCGTCCATAATCTGCACCGGATATTCCTTGCCGTCAATCGTAATAGTTATGTTTTTCATCTTGATTTTTGACGTATCGGCAAAGTAATTCCCTTCGCCAAGCATGATTATAGGTCGCGGGTTTGTATGCCCGCGCCGTATGATTATTTTATTTGCCATGTTGTACCCCTCCTTAAAACGTGCCGCCGTCAATCGAACTGTCAGCACCGAGCTTTGCGTTCCACGTTGATTTCTCGCTGTCGCTCACAAAACGGTGCGTACTATCCTGTGTAATCATCGACGCCGCATGAGACGACGGGTGCGTGTAATTGTTCGCGCCGGTGGCGATACCTGCGAGCTTCGTTTTTTCCGCGTTTGTAAAGTCTGCCTCGGAAAGACCTTTGCCCGCTACCTTGTCAACCTTGTTGCTGATTGCGGAATTTAACGCTACCACTAAATCCTTGTTTTTGCTTATCTCATCGGCAATCTCTTTGAGCGTGTCGAGTGTTGCCGGAGCGCCGTTTATGAGGTCGTTAATTTTTTCTGTAATCTGTGCGTCGGCGTAACGGTTCGCCTGTGTGAGTGCAGATTGTACCGCCGCCGCAACGTCCGCCGTAACGAGTATCGGCTCACCGTCCGCACCGCCGACATAAAGCTGTGCCGCCGTTTTCCCGTCGTCGGTATACGCGATTGCGATTTCGCCTTCTGCAAGAGTAAGATTGTCCAAATCCGATACTTGTCCGCGTTTTAATAAAATAGTTGCCATTTATTTTTGCCTCCTTTTAATATGTTCCGCCGTCAATAATGCTATCAGGTATCAGATAACCTGCATTTTCGCGTGACGTCTTTTCCGCCGCAAGATCTGTCTTTAATTTATCGATGTCTGTTGTATGCGACTGTGTTATTGTTTTGATTTCATTTATTGCGCCTTGCACAACGCCGATGTTTGTTTGGTTGTTCGTCACTTGACCGACTAATTTCGCGTACTCCGCGCCATGCTCGGATATGTATTGCAGTGCCTCCGCGAAGGTGTCAACAGTGCCGTTATCGGTAAGCTGTGTCGCGAATTTATTTATTGCGTCCTTTACAATTTTTTTTACCGAACCTTCAACCGTATCGGCGGCGTTGAGCGTGTCAATAGCCGTCTTGCGCGTTTGTGCCTCGTCGTCTATTCTTTTCCCTAACGCATTATCGGCAGTTTCACGGGTTGCCGCCTCGTCGTTTATACGCTTTTCCAACCCCTTTTGTTCTTCGTCCTTCGCCGCGATAATAGCTTCCGCAGCGTCAGCATTTTGCCGTATCAGTGTTGGAATGTCAGCGTTATCATCATAATCGGGAATGATAAACCCGTTTTTCGTTTCTTCTGTCATGGCAGCCTCCTTTATTTACTTTGTGCATTTGCCATTATAAGCAATATGTCAAGCGGCGAACAGTCCACCCTCACTTCTTTTCCCTCCGGATTATCAAAACTTAAACTAAGATATTCGCTGCCACGGTCACTTGCAAGTTTTACCTCCCCAGTTTCCTCATTAGACGAAATATAATAATCATTTTTATATGGGGATTGATCGTGACTGCCAACATAGTAGTATTCGTCCCAATATAAAGTATCATTGTCAATATACAATCTAATATAAAGATAAAAATTATGATCTTGAATATCTTTATATGTCGCATTGCCGTGTGATTTCCCGAATGTTGCCTTTCCCCACGTTGTTGTAACTGAAGCTGCTAATGGCGTTGTTATTTGTGTGCTTAAATCTGTGTTTGAAATATCATCATATCTATAAGCTCTTATTAGCTTGACTTCTTGACTTCTAACATTGTATAAGAAACCATTAACAACTTCTTGAACAAACGCCGTCGTTGCAATCTGTGTATTATTCGTATTCTGCGTCGGTGTCGGTGCGGTTGGTATACCTGTAAATGACGGCGACGTAAACATTGTTGTTTTACTTTCGTTTGTGACTTCCCCTAAACCCACCTGCTTCGCCGTAACCCCATGCGGGTTATCTTTATTGCCCGTATGCTCGTGGGCGGCATTCCAGTCTGAAACATTAGCGTCGTTAATTCCGTTCAAGACAGAACTGTTGTTATGACTGTGTGCCTTTTCCACCGCCGTATCATAGTCTGACTTTACCTTCGCCGAAATTTCAGACAGCGTATCGCTGTTATCGGGAAATACCTGTTCCGCCGTGACGCCGTGTGGGTTGCCCTTATCCCCTAAGTGCGATATGAATTTCTTGATTGCCGCTGCGATTTTTCCAAAAGCGGTTGAAAGTTTTTCGCCGCTTTTCAGTTCCGCAACCTCATTCGCCGCCGTATACGTGGGTGTCTGATCGTTCGTGCTGACGTTCGGCACATTGCCTAATCCGACCTGTTTTGCCGTAACCTCGTGCGGGTTATCCTTTTTGCTCGTATGTTCGTGGGCGGCGTTCCAGTCGGAAACCTTCTCGTTGCTAATGTTGTCAAGAACAGAACCGTTACTATGACTGTGTGCCTTTTCCGCCGCCGTATCATAACCTTCTTTGATTTCTTCCGAAA
>CANRPW010000062.1 GCA_947632615.1 uncultured Clostridia bacterium
AACGCCGGAACAGCGTCCTCTGTTTTCAGCCAGTCTATGCTTCTGGCGCAGTTCATCATCATTATTCCCACATAGATGAGCGCCGCCGCTGTCGCGCATCCCGGTACAAGCATCGCGATCGGGCTTAAAAACATACTGACAAAAAACAGCGCTCCCGTCACCATGGCTGCCATGCCTGTCTTTCCGCCCTCCGCAATGCCGGTGGAAGCCTCCACATAAGAGCTTACCGTGGATGTGCCGCAGACCGCGCCGCACGTGGTGGCTATGGCATCCGCGAGCATCGCTTTATCCAAGTTGGGCACTTCTCCCTCTTCGGTCAGAAGATTTCCCCTTGCGCATGCGCCGTACAGGGTGCCTATCGTATCAAACATATCTACCAGACAGAACGCAAGCGCGGTCGTCGCAATCAATACCGCAAGCTCCGGTACGCTGTGATCAGCCAGATACGCCGAAAAATCAAAGCCTTCAGTAAAAACCTTGCCAAACGCATGCGCGCCGAAGTCCCCGAACGCCGAAAACGGGTTCAAATTCAGATTGGCTGTAAAACCCTCGTAAAATCCGGGAACGGTAAAACCAAGAAGATAGTACAGCACCGTTCCGCCGAGTATACCCCAGAGTACAGCGCCCTTTACCCGCTTGCAGGTCAGGACCGCGATCGCTATCAACGCGGCAATCGTGACAAGCATCGGCATGATATCCTTCCACGCAACGTTTCCCGAAAGAAGGTTGAAGGAGGCGAGGTTGACAAAGGTGGACGGGTCCGCCACGACTATACCTGAATCCTTGAGCCCGATGAAGGCGATAAACAGTCCGACTCCCGCGGGGATCGCTACCCTTACCGACGTCGGGATCGCCTCAAATATTTTCTTTCTAAGCCCCGTCACTGTAAGCAGTATGAACAGTATGCCGTCAAGCAAAATGAGTACCAGGGCGTTGGCATAGCTTAACCCAAAGCCGAAACACACCGTATAGACAAAAAACGCATTGGAGCCCATAGCGGACGCCTGCGCCAGCGGCAGATTCGCCAGAAGTCCTATCAGCACCGTACCGATACAGGCTGAAATTGCGGTCGCAATATAAATTGCGTTGTATGACACTCCGGGAAGCTCCGCGAACATTCCGGAATTGACCATCAGTATGTACGCCATAGTCATAAAGGTTGTGATTCCCGCCAAAGCTTCCGTTTTCATCGTAGAGCCGGATTCCTTTATATGAAATATTTTTTCTGCTGATAACATCGTTCCTTGCACCTCTTTCTTTCGTTTTCCTTTTCTTTTCAAAAATTATTCTGTCATATAAAACTGAGCCGTATTTTATTGTTTTTATTTGCTTCTTTTCAGTTTATTTTCGTCAAGCATCCCGACGCTGTGCGCCGCAAGCGCTACCTGAACCTGCAGGCAGGAAACGCCGGCGGAAGTCATAAAGAAGTCGAGAATCGCGTTGACTGCGACCGCCAGTGCAATCGCCCCCTCGGGAATGCCAAGCTGCACAAACATAACCGTAAATACTGAAAGCGCCCCGCCCGGAATCGGCGGTACCGCCATGGAAAGAAGACCTGTCGTCAAAACCGCCATTATGAGGAGCTGCGGCGTAATGGGAATGTTATAATACTCAGCCATGCACAAAGTCAGCATGAGAAGCCCGACCACAAAGCCCGGCTTGTAAAGTACCTGTCCCAGCGGAATGGCAAAATCCGCCACCTTTTTGGGAATGCCCAGATCCTTTACGCACGTTTCCAAATTCGTCGCAAGTGCTGCGGCAGAGGAAGCTGTCGTCAGAGAAATCAGATAAGTCGGCAGCATTTTCTTTATCAGAAGAATGGGGTTGACTTTCAGACGCACCGCCAACACGAGTACATAAAACAATGTCAGCAGTAAACACCCCGGTATCGCTATCGCAAACACCTTGAACAGGCTTGCAAATCCGCTGTCAAAATCTGACAGCATAAGGTTAAACAGGCTTAAAAACACAAACACCGGAATGGTTTTTCCCAGCGCTCCCATCAGAAACTGTACGGCTTCATTCACCTGCATCATGATATTTTGGGCTGCCGATACCCGCTCGCCCAGAATTAAAAGGGCGGCTCCAACGCAGATACCCAAAAAAACAAGCTGCAGCGCGTTCCCCTCCAAAAACGGCGAGATAATATCCGATGGCACTATCCCCAGCACCATCTGATATATTCCCGAAAAATTGCCGGAGATCTCATTTCCCGCTTTCGCGGCAACCGGAAACAGCAGGCAGCCCGCAAGTGCCGTGACTGCTCCTACAGCAAATGCTCCCGTAACCATTCTCGAAATCAGTTTTTTGCCGATTTTGCCTACCACCGTCAAATCTCCGATGCTCACGATACCGCAGCAGACCGCCAAAAACACAAGCGGGGAGGAAACCGCGCGGAGCGCTCCCAAAATCATATCGAACAGCGGCTGTGTGACCGAAAGCGCCGCCGTTTGTATTGCCGGAAAAAGCCTTGCGGCAGCTCCCAAAACTACCGCCAGAACAACCGCGCACAAAAGCAACGCCATCTGCCCCATGGATGATTTCTTTTTCTTGGGATTGCAGATTAGGCAGTTTTTTCCGTCCTTATAAGCGTATGTAAACGACAGTCCTGCCTGCGAGAGCATATGGCTGCTTAATAAAAATGCCTCGTTATCCTCCTCCCATGCGTCCATGACAGGACCGTCCACGCTTATTTTCAAAAATGCCCGTCCGAATTTCTGCCCGCAGTCCACATGAACCAAAGCGCCCTTTAGGGACTCGAGCCAAATTCCGAGAATCTCCTCCAAGGACAGGCGGATGCGGATAATATCCTTTTTATCCGCTCCCGCCTCTGAAAGCGTCTGCACACATATTTCGGATACTGCGTCAATCGTCTGTTCAGACAGATTGAATTTTTCACTGCGATTACTTACCACG
>CANRPW010000063.1 GCA_947632615.1 uncultured Clostridia bacterium
GTAAAATTATTCATCTTATGAAAGGGGGAGTAGATAAACGGCGACATTCTTGACGCTCCGTAGAATGGCTCAGCCATGCGGACTGTAGCGTGTCACAAAATTTTTCTTCTTATGGTATGGAAAGAAACAGAAACCGACAGACCAATACAAGGAGGTATCATTATGAGTATTATTCTTATGGACATTTTTTCAGGAGTATGCGCTATTGCAGGTGCGTTAGCCGGTGCATATGTCGGCTACTGGATTTGGTGGCGCGAGTAATTTGAAGATGATTATATACCTATTATAATGGCAATGCTCGCTGTTGACGTAAGAGCGTACTGTAGGGCACGTTCAATAGCGAATGGATTGGGATATAAGTCCGTTGGGACTTATTATAAATTTAGCTTTGGTGGTTGCTCCTCACACCACCTTAGCTTTTTTTGATTGCAGAAAATTCAAGCGATTTTGGGGGTATCGCGCCGAACTACGGATTAGGGCGGTGTCGGTGCAACCAAGAAAGGAGTATTAAATTGACTATTGAGGAATTGAACTTATCAGAGGAACAAACATCGGCAGTCAGGAAACTGGTGCAGTCAGCCGAGGACAGAGTAAGAACGGACTATGCTCAAAAGCTCAAGGACGTTCGCGCCGAACTCGCGAAGTACAAGCCAGTAGAGAAATCTGAAGCCGAAAAGGAGTTGGAGAAGCGCATATCTGATTTAGAAGCACGCGAACAGGCATTTGCCGACAAGACCCGCGCCGCTGATATTGCGGACAAGATGAAAAGCAAAGGGCTTCCTGTTGAGTTGGCGCAGTACCTGAATTTGGGCGACGATATTGACAGCGCACTTGATAATGTCGGAGTGGCATTAGGCAACTATGTATTGGGCGCAAGCAATAAGCCGTCAGGTCACAGCAAAAACAAGGGAGTTACTAAGGAACAGTTTCGGCAAATGGGTTATGCGGAACGTGTGTCGTTGTTTCAGGGCAATCCTGAACTTTATAACACGCTCAAATAAGCGCTGACTCTACCTCTGCGAGAGACAGGAGGAAACAAAATGGATATTGCCACAATACAAGAACTGTTGACAACTGTTGGCTTCCCTATTGTTTGCTGTGGTGCTATGGGGTGGTTCATCTACAAGGTATTTCAGAAATTCTCGGCGCAAGGTGAGACGCGTGAGGAGCGTTTATACGGCGTCATTGCCGAGGCACAGGAAACCAACAAGAAGTTGACGCAGACAAATTCAGAGTTTGTGGAAGTGTTGAACACATACCGCGATGATTTGGCGGTAATCAAAGAGGACATTTCCGAAATCAAGGACAAGGTATTAACCGATTAAAGAAAGGCAGGTATTTCAAATGGCAGAATATACAAATCAAAGCGCTAACGCAGTAAACAAAAACGTGATAATTCCTGAGGTCTATTCAGACGTTGTTAATCAGAAAATCAAAGGCAAGGTAGTTATTTCTCAATCCGCTGACGTACTCGGCGACCTTATAGGTCAGCCGGGCGAAACGCTTAATATGCCCTCGTGGGTTTACAGTGGAGACGCTAAGGACATAACCGTTGGCTCGGCAATCCCGTCGTCTAAACTGAAGCAGGAAAATCGTCAGGCGACGATAAAGATGGTTGCTCCCGATGGTATTGCGGTCAACGATTACGATGACGCTGTGGCTCTCGGTCGCGCTCTTGAAAAGGCGGCAGAGTTCCAAGCTATCGGTATCGCTCGTAAGATTGACACAGACCTTATCGACGCAGCTTGCAAGACACCGCTGAAGTCCACTCTTGCAAATGACGGTCAGGTGACATTCGACGAGATGAACTCTATTATCGGTATGTTCGGCGACGACGCAAACGCTGTGGACTTCTCGTTTATAGCGATACACAGTGCGTTCGTTCCGTCGTTCCTTGCAATGGACGGCTTTGTATCGGCAGAGATTACGCATACCGCTGACGGTAACGGTATTATGCTGAACAACATTCTCGGCTACTTCCGTGGTATCCCTGTTGTTGTTACAGACCGTCTGTACGACACCAATAAGCAGGAGAAGTTCATTCTTGCTATCAAGAAGCACTCTCTGGCGATTATACCGAAGGAATCAGTTTTCGTTGAGGTCGCTCGTGACGCTTCGACAAGAACGAGTACGATTTATACGAGCCAGTATTATGCTGTCGGTCTTATAGACGATAGCGGTATCGTTCTTGCAAAGAAAACGCACGCAGAGGATTGATAACGGAGAATAATAAGGGAGAGGGAAAACCCTCTCCCTCTATTATATAGGAAAGGAGTCATTTATGTTAAGCGGTGACAAATTAAAATTCTTACGGTATATGCACGGCAAGACACAGAAAGAGGTCGCCGAATGGTGCGGTGTGTCAACGCGATTTGTCGGAATGGTAGAGTCAAATTTTGAACGTCCGTCAGAGGAAGTATATCATGCGTGGCTGAACTGTTGCTACGGATTGGGTAAGCCGTTAAAGCGTAAAGCGAGGTGATTGCCGATGAGTTTTGGCTCAATATTCGGAAATATAAAGGCGGGCCTGTCGGGACAAGGCAGAAATCCATTCTTTAAAGGTACGACTACAAGGAACAGAGCCAAGCAAAGACGTGGCGGCTACGCAGGCGGTTGGGGCGCGATTGCTTTTGGAAACATTGTCAACGCTCATTCGTCGGCAGAGGATATAGTCGATGAGTTTGCTTTAGACCGTGAAGACGCTCGGTACGGAACGGCTTATGCTGACGCGTATCAGGAAGAATATACCGAGGCGATGTATCAATATGAAGAAATGTGCGAATATTACTTTGCCATAATTGATGAGCTGACAGCCGAGTATAACGAGTGTATTGCCGAGGCGGAAGAGTTACGGCAAGAGGCACAGGCGCTTCGCGAAGAAGCGGAAACGCTTAGAGACGAT
>CANRPW010000064.1 GCA_947632615.1 uncultured Clostridia bacterium
ATTTTTTGTTCCTCTTTCTAAAATTAATAATATTTTGATGCATATGATTTATTTTATAAGAGTATGGATACCCAAATGGGTACAACGGTTTATTATCTTGTAACAAAATTGTTGTCCCCACAAACTCAAAACCAACTTCACACATCAGTTTTACTATGTCCGCTTGAACACACACTTCTTCTTTATTAACGGTAAAATCGCTTATTATAATTGAACAATACTTGTCTATTTTAAGCATATCAAAGCACTGTTGCATAACCTTGCTCAAAAGACTTAAAAAATCTTCATATGTGTCTTGATTTCCCAAATCATTAGGCAGGTCAGAATAATATTCTATACCTTGTCTGGCTCCATTTCTATATCCTTTATGACTATTATCATTTCTTAAACCTTTTGAAGTGTTCTTTAAAATATTATGGTATGGCGGCGATGTAACGATATAGTCTGCCTCGCCCAGGATTTTTAAATCAGTTGTTGAATCGCCGATTAAATAGATATAATCGGCTTCCTTCATTCCTTTTTCTTTAAAACGGGATAACGCCAATTCCTTATAGGCATTACTCAAATCCATGCCAACGCCTTTTCTTCCTAAATTATATGCGGCAATACCGGTTGTTCCCGATCCCATAAAAGGGTCCAATACAGTCATACCTTTTTTGGTGAAAAAAGATATTAACCGTTCTACGTCTCTTATCAAAAACGGCGCCGGATGTGCATAAGCAGCTTTATCGTCGGAGCACTTCTCCGACATCCAAAAACTTTTTGTAAGTTTCAACCACTCCTTACCGGTCAAATCATTTAATTTATTTCTTGGATCATATTTACCTTCCATATTATTGCATTGCTCCATTCTCTTTATAAACCCATTTCTTTCCGGATTTATATGCGTATTTTTTAATATACTCATCTATTTTCTTTATATCAGGCGTCAGCCCATTGGGATAGTTTTTAAAAATCTCTCCTAAAACCTCATCCAATGTTAAAGACTTTTTCTCCTTAAAAAGCGATAGGACTGTTTTGTCTACTCTTTCACTTAACGGAATAGCGGAGTATTCGTCGGGTTTATAATCTTTAATCCACCAAAGATGACCGTACAGCTCGTTATTCTTTTCAATAGTGAATACATCACCAATGTGTTTTTCCAAAAAATAGTGTATATTTTCATCAAAGTTTTCCAAATCAAATCCGGCTTTTGATATTTCGGAAAGTAAACCGTTGAACAAGATTTGATACGGTGTTGCTTCGTTTCTTGCCTTAATTATATTAACGGCTCTGTCAACAATGAAATTCTCAAATTCATCCTTAGATGTTTTGATTTGCTTTACATACTCAGATTTGGAACATCTAATATAAAAATCACTTGCCGAAGTCCCATATGGATTTGCAACATTTGATTCTCCTGTTCTTCTGTTTTGCTGATGAATAATCTTTTCGATTTTGAAACCCGCTTTACTGATAGATCTTAAAAACGCATTCCATACCATAAGATCTTTGTTATGAAAAGTAAAGACGACTTTCCCGTCAGACTTCAATACTGAGTATAAATTTTTAATTCCGTTTGTAAATCTTTCTGTATAGTCGGTAATATCCTTAATGCCTTTCTTTATGGTAATTTCGGAATCTATATCGGGAACATACCTGTTGTCATATTTTTTCAACCACACCAACCATATTTGGCTTAAATCCATATATTGCACAAGACCCCCATAAGGAGGATCTGTAATAATAAAGTCAATACTCCCGTTCGGAATGTAGTCGGATATTTTGTTTATATCAATTATGCCATATATAATATCGAAATCTGTTGCATTCAGTAAATCTTTTTTTGTGTCAACGAAAACAGACTTCGGGACTTTCCCGATATGTTGTTCTATATTACTTAAAGCGCTTTTAACGGATTGTTTTCCCAGACAGCTGCTTTCAAAGAGCAACAGCGGATTCATTTCCATTTGTCTTTTAGAGCATATATATGCCGATCTCCCCCAACTGGTTGAAAAGCTTCGTTTGCTGTCTTCTCTGCGAGGAACACACATCTTTGATGATAAATGCAAACTTTGTATAAATCCAAAGAGTAACTGTTTTTTTATACTGACATTTTCCAATTTGCTAATTTCATGAAAGATATATGATAAAACATATAAATTTCTTTTAGTCCAAATATGACTGAAATCATTCCCGCCTATATTTTTTTTAAACGCTTCGGTAAAGCTTGGTGAGTCATAAAATGAATCGGTTGGATACCAAAACGGAATTTCCATATCTGCCATTTCTTGGGAAATATGATTTTGGTTATCTGCATCTTTTACTAAATATCTTTTATTGCACTCATGGCAAACAACGCCGTATTCATATATTTTGCCGTTATTCCACTTTGTGTGTTGAACAACAGCTCGGTCACTATTGCACTTTTTACATACAGTTTGAAAACAAAAATTGTAGATTTTGTCACTACTTATTGTCTTTATAATTTTATCCACAGCATTTTTAAATTCTTTTATATCAAACTTTGTTGAATATACATCTATAATAAAAGAAGTCAGGGGATTTATATCAAAAGCTATAGCTTTTCTGCCTTGCCGTACCGCTTCAAAAGCAGCTATGGCGCTGCCTGCAAACGGATCCAACATAATACCGTTTTCTTTTGTATATGTGTCTATATAAGCTCCCCAAATATTGTGAGGCTTTTTTCCCCAATATTTCATAGCCGTATACATAGGAGGGCGTTTTTCTTCAACCAATGCATAATCTATATTCTTCATTATATTTCACAC
>CANRPW010000065.1 GCA_947632615.1 uncultured Clostridia bacterium
CGCAATCACGCTGTTCAGAAAAATCTTGATGAACACTTTAGCAACATTGATTTTGCGCAAGTACAACAACGGGTTGACACATCGCCTACACCATCTACATCTGTTTCGTCGTCTGTACCTAACAATGTTAAGAATGTATACGACGCTTATGATACGGCACTTTCTGAATTGCAGTCGAACGTACATTTGACTAATAGTGTTTCTACTCCCGAAGGGTATAACTTATACGTAATACCTATGGACGACTACAAACTAAACTTTATTAAAACAGATAATGCCGACACACAAAATGAATGGTGGATTGAATTTACATTAGACGAACCACAAAAATTAAAAGACGTATTTGCAGCTTCATTTATGGTAACTGATCCTTCCTGTGATACTTCATCGGCAAGAGATAAAGGGCAAGCTCTTGCAAATACCTTTTCAAAAACTGCTTTAAGTGACATATTTGATAGTGGTAATTATTATATATACACATTAAGTAGCTATGATACTATATTGAGATGTTATAACTATAATTTGTATATAAAAAATAAGGATTTGTTCACCATGCCTGATGATGTCCTATCGCAATATCAAACTACTTCGTATGATGTCGCTGTAAACGGAATTATGAATAAAGGATATAAAATAGCTTTTTCGGGAAGCGTTAAAACTTTAACCCTTGACAGTGCAAACAACTATAATGGGGAAAATTTTATTGTTTGTGATACATACGGAAATGAATACAACGTGCATACCTATTATGGTAAAATACCACACGTTTTTGATGTAGGAGATGCCTATACATTTTATGGCGTTGTAACGGGTGATGATACTGTCGCGCCTGCAGATATTGATTTAGAATATTACAAATAAAAAAATCCCCTCCGGCGCGCCAACGCCGAAAGGGGTTTGCCATAAAGTGCTATGGCGAAAAAATATAATATATCTAAGCAAATATATTATACCATAGCACTCCCAAAAAATCAAGCAAAAGGAGTGTTTTTTGTATGTCAAAAAAGAAAAATTATGACGGTAAACGCTGCGTAATTTACGCGCGGTACAGTTGCCACAATCAGACGGAACAATCAATCGAAGGACAGCTTTTCGACTGTGAAAAATTCGCCGCGAATAACGGTCTTAATATAGTCAATCATTATATTGACCGCGCACTTACCGCGACGACCGACCGCCGCCCGCAGTTTCAACAGATGATTGACGACAGCGGCAAGAATTTATTTGATGTTATCCTCGTTTGGAAATTGGATCGCTTCGCGCGTAACCGCTACGACAGCGCGATTTATAAGCATAGGTTGAAAAATAACGGCGTCCGCGTCATGTCCGTTATGGAAAACATAACCGACACGCCCGAAGGTGTGTTAATGGAAAGTATGTTAGAAGGATTTGCAGAATACTTTTCCCGCGACCTCGCGCAAAAGGTAACACGCGGTATGCGGGAAACGGCAAAGAAACATAAAATAACGGGCTGCCTGCCGTTCGGCTATGCGCGATCACCCGAAAACACATACATTCCCGATCCTGCGACCGCTCCGGCAGTGCGCAAGGTATTTGAAATGTATTTAGCCGGGGAAAGTAAATCTGATATTGCCGACTATCTGAATAAGCATGGATATAAAACATCATACGGAAATCCGTTTACGAAAAACAGTATAACTCCGCTCGTTCAGAATACGCGCTATATCGGTAAATATACGTATGACGATTTGGAATTATTCGACGAGCAACAACGGATCGTCCCTGATGATGTGTTTGAACGAGTGCAAGTAAAAGTCCGGGCTAATCAGCGCACCGGGGCAATGCGCCGGGCAAAGGAACGGTATTTGCTGACGGGGAAAATCTACTGCGGATATTGTAAACACCGTATGCACGGTGAAAGCGGGTACAACAGAAACAAACAGACATATCTATATTATATGTGTACCGGGCATAAAAAACAGCATATATGTAATCACAAAAGCGTAAAAAAAGAATTTATCGAAACATTTATTCTTAATTCGCTGTCCCGCGCCTTCGGCGACGACAAGATGATTGATGTAATATCAAACGCAATTATCGCGCGGCAGGACGCATTAAACGTCAATGCGGATATAATCGCAGCATTGGAACAACAGTTGGCGGAAACGGACAAGAAAATATCTAATCTGCTTTCAGCGATTGAAGCGGGCATTTTAACCCCGACAACGCAAGGGCGGTTAAACGAATTGGAAGAAATAAAAGCCCGGATAAAATACGATTTAGATGTAAAGCGCACCGAGCGTTCGCCATGCACAAAACAGCAGCTTTACCGCTTCTTTAAATCGCTCGACTTGAACGCCGCCGCCACGTGGCAAGAGCAACAAGCGTTGATTGAACATTTCGTCAATAGGATCTACGTGTGGGAGGATAAAATTGTAATAGCCTTTAACTTCACTCCGACGCGCAAAATCAGTGACGATACCGACGAAATTGACATTGACGCCATAATAAAAGCGATAACCGAAAATTGTTCGGTTATCGCAGTGGTTGGCTCCTCCAGCTGGGCTCGAACCAGCGACATCATGATTAACAGTCTTTATTACTTTATTTTCTATCGCTGTTCCCAAGTGTCTAATGGCGTTATAAACGGCATACTTATGCGGTAAAATGGTGATTGGCGCAATCCGTTGCAAACCAAT